>JAFKKM010000152.1 GCA_017305555.1 Hyphomicrobiales bacterium
TCTTGCAGGATATCGATGGCGAGCTTCTGCTGAGTAAGCAACCGTGGCGCTTAGAAGTTACAGACGAATTCGCAACGCCTCTGTTCGAGCTATGGATAGGTGCGAGACGTCCCACCTAAACTGCGAGGGCCTAAGACGCACCTGTGATCGCACCACATTCTCTGGCTATGAAGGGGCGGCCGCAAACAGTGCTCGTAGCAGGTCCGTGATAACCCAGGCGAACGCGCCAGAGCTGAACGCCAGCACGGTATCCGACAATCCCTCAGGTGCAATTTCGGCTCTCAGCCATTGCCAGAACGAAGTCATCGCCGCTCTCCCAACAAAGAACATTAGAGTCGGCCAGGGCGGAAATGTTCCTGAACAGAGACATTTATGTGGTGAGGCGCAACAAGCTGGCGGTGAGGCGCGGGGCCGCGGATCTGCAAGTAGTCGAAGGAAGTGCCGTTCTCGTGTTTCGGAACCGGCCTTTGCCGATTGCGTATTTGATGCCCGCACCGTATTCGGCGGGCGCCGCACGGTGTACTTGCAGAACAGGCTTATTGATCAACTCGACATAGAGCCGATCTTCCATTGGACGGAGTAACGCCTCTAGCGATTCCCACCACGTTAGAGCGGCGGTCTGTGAAGCGCGGCGGGGAGCCCAGTGCATCGTCAGAAGCTCTCGGTCGCCAACTGCGTCGCCACGCCCATCGGGGAAGATTGACGGACTGGATGGCAGTTGCCGGCGCTGCCCTTGCTGATCTTGAGAAGCTGGCGTCCTGGCGGCGCGTCAGCGAGTAGAGACTGCACATTCAGCGTCGTTTCCTCGCGAGGACCGATCCGGCGTGGGGTGTGTAGCCGGAACCGGACCAAGTTACTTCTGGCCGTTAATATTTCGACCAAGGATCTTTTGAGCGATGCCGATCGCGTCGTTCGTGTCGATGTTCAGGAGGACTTGCTCGATTGCCGAATTTGCGTCGCCGGATTTGCCAGGCGAGGCGAGATACTCACTGATGATCTGTTCGATCTCAATGATGACGTGGGCCAACGCGGCGGCGTCGTTGTTCATCTATCCCTCACCAGTTTGCGCCGGTGGTGAAACTTCATCTCGGGGCTGGCGGCCTTAGCGGGAACGTAACGCGGCTCGAAGCCCACGACTCGGTTGACGGCAATCTTCGCAAACATGATCGGATTGCGGCCTTCGGCGGCCTCTATCAGGATCTCCATGGCTTGCTGCCATGGTTCTTTGTGGCTTTCGAATTTCGGCAGCGCCATTATGTGCTCGGCAGCCTGTCGCGGCGTATGGATGAGACCGCCGGTCGGCATTTTGATAGGCCTATCAAATCGCGCATCCCACGCCATGATTAGACCAAGCGCAGCGCAAGCTGCTTTTCCGTTCCGGCATGGCGATCCACGAAATTCTGAAGGACAGTTGGCACCTCGTTGAAGGTCAGGTCCGCACGCCGTTGGATCTCGCGAGCGATGTCCTGTGAAACGTCTTCCGTCCAGTGCTCAGCGGTGTTGAAAGCGATCACTCGCCTCGGATCGCGATATTCACCGGCCATGAGGTTGGTGATTACGGTTTCCAGATCGGTCTTGCCGACGTCAGATTCTCGCCAGGCATATTCCAGCGCCCCAAGACAATCCTCAACCAGGTAGACACTCTCCTCGTTGCCAGTCGGAACAATCGAAGGGGAGGAGCGGCTGGCTTCGCCGGCGCGGAGGACGTTGAGGACCAGATCGTGTGCTGATCGTAAGTGCCCGATGATAATCCGATCATCGGTGTCGTCCGACTGTCCCAGCGCCGACCCAAGGTGCGCCATAACTTCACGAAGCACGCTCGTCTGGGAACTCGGAACGCCACTCATATACAAACTCCACGCTACACGGCGGATTCAAGCGCGATGACCGGTCCTTGGTTCCGATCGTTGCATATCGGCAGGAAACGATTGTCTCGGTTTGCATGCTCAACCTACATCATTGGGAGAACACCAATGGCGAAGACAGCATGGACGCGACCCAGATCACTGATCGGCAAGAAGGGGCCTCGCAAGGTCAATCCAAAGTACATGCGCCGTGCAGGTGAACCAGGGACGGCGGAAGAGGTTCGCGAATTACGGGCGCTCGCGAAAGGCAATACGCCCATGGGCGTGATCAGCCCAAAGCTAGGGCGGCCGCCTGCCGGCATTCGGGGCAAGGCTCACCGAGAGGGAATCTCCCTTCGCCCAGTGAAGCAGGCCGTCCAGGGATACCTCGCGTATGGCGCGCTGAGCCGAGGCGCGGCGATCGCGCTTTACGTGGTGGCATCTCTCGCACCCGTGCTGATCATCGTGGTAGCCGTGGCCGGGCTCGCATTTGGCGAAGACGCAGTACGAGGCAAGCTCATCAGGGAGCTGCGCGGCAGGCGACAAGGCGGTGAACCGGGGAAGAACTTGCTCGCTCGGTCCGGCGACAAGTCGACAGGCGCGGCTGCATAGGTAATCGCGTTTTGATGAGTCTGATTATGCATCCGGTGTGTTCCGTGAAATGTAGACCGCTCTCAACCGGATCTAGGATGCGGAGGCGTCTAATCTTTCGTTTAGCTCGACGATCTGGGCGCGTGCTGTAAGTCTTGGGTTAGGGCCTAGGATTTCTACTTACACGGTGTCTCTTGCAGCGAGCACCGCGATAACAGCCCTCGGAAGCTATATCGGTAGCTAAATGGCGTTCAGTCCCTTGTCCGGCTTAAACGTGCTTGTTTCCCTGTCACTCTTACGTTCCGGGGCGATCTTCAAGGTGCTGCCCGACACCCCCATCGCGTGGCGCGACGTCATTCTCGGCAGCGTTATCATTGCGTTGCTGTTGCGATCGGCAAGTCCTTGAGTGGCTGGTATCCGGCGCGACTGCGGCGGGTTCAGCACACGGCGCCGCCAGCGCGCTTTTCCCGATTCTGCTCTGGTCGTATTACTCCATGCAAATCTTTCCGTTCGGCGCTGAAGTTACACGGGCTGTCTTCCGACGTGTGCAGTGATGCCCGACCTGTGCCATGATGGGCGCGGCCAGAGCTGATCCCGGAAGGGAATGCGGTCAGTTGGCGCCGCGAGAAAAAGGGATCTTTCGGAGATCAGAAGCCGGCCAGAATCAGAGAAAATCAAAGGCCCAGGAACGATTCGATAAAGCTGGAGTTCGTTTCGAGCGATCTTTAATGCGAGAGGCGAGGAGATGGTACGATCGGTGGATGATCTAAGGCGCGAGTCGGAACGAAATCGTGCCGAGTTGGCTGCGACGGTCGAGAGGTTGAAAGCGTGCTTGGCCGGTACAGCGGACGACATTCGCCAAAGGGCTTCTCCGCAACATATCAAGTCTGAGGTCTCCGACTATGTCGGTCGGCAGGCACAGAGCTGGATCGACAGTATCAAAGAGCGAGCGATAGAGCATCCTCTTCAAACCGTGGCTGCGGGTACGGCTGTCGCGGTGCCCTTGCTGCGGTTGGCACGGGGCATCCCTCCGCCGGTTATGATGATTGCCGCCGGGCTTGCTCTTACGTCGAAGACCCTCCGCGAGCGGGTAGACGAGGCGGCTGCTCCCGTCGGGGATAAAGCGGGAGGACTGCTGGAGAGTGCACGCGAAATCCAACGGAATGTGGTGCAGGCAACATCCTCGGCCAAGCATACGTTCGAAGGAACGATAGATGAAACGCGGAGCGCGGCGGCGGGAGTAGCGGAAGGCCTGCAAGGCCGCGCTGAGCAGGCATACGACACGTTGTCCGAAAATGCGGCCAGTAGCGTAGATATGGCTCACGATGCGATGAGCCGACTACGTGACGCCGCGAAGCGGGGCGTGGACGGGACCAAAGAGGCTGTTGGTTCCTCGTCTGCAGGAGCCCGTGAAACACTGAGAAACAACGTAGCGGTCCTCGGTGGCGTCGGTGCCGTGCTGGGTATTATCGTTGCCGCCGCGCTGCCTGCGACCAGAGCGGAATCCAAAATCATGGGAGGTCCGCGTGAGAAATTGAAGGAGGCTGCACGCGACGCCGCCGCTTCGAGCGTCGATGCCGGGAAGAACGTTGTTCTTTCGGCGGTCGACGCTGCCGTGCAAAGCGTTGCTGAGGCCGATCTCGGAAGGCACGCCAGCAGAATGACGGAAGGCGCAGCCGATCGACTGCGGGAAGCTGCAGACGATGTGGTCGCCGCCGCGCTTAAGTCCTCCCCCAACGCCCATGAGGCCCGCAATGAACGATCGAAATCTGAGCCAAGACAGTAATGCACCCGACACCCAAAAGGATACTCTGACCGATCGGTTGAAAGGGAAGGTGCAAGAGGCAGCAGGGGAAATCAGGGAGCGTGCTGCTGACGCCGTCCACTCGTCGGGCGAGGTAGCCCAAGAGAAAGTGCAAGAAGCGGTAGATGCCGCAAAGGGTGTGGCATCTGATGCGATGGATCGAGTTAAGGATCACGCTAAGGACAAGCAGCAATCAGGCGCCGATTTCATCGGGCGTTTCGCGGATGACATCAGGGAGGCGGCACGCGCCTTCGAAACGGATGCTCCCTTTGCGGCAAAAGGCATCAGCTCCGCGGCGGCGTATGTCGAGGATGCCGGAGAAAAGATCCGCAGCGGCAGCTTCCGGGAACTTGCCGATGGTGCCACCGACTTCGCGAAGCGCCAACCTGCGGCTTTCCTCGGTCTTTCGGCGCTGGCTGGTTTTGCCGTCGTGCGGTTTCTCCGGGCGTCCGATGGCGGTAGCTCATCACAACACAACGCGACGACGGATGAACAGGTCTAAACCTCTTGCCGAACCCACTCTGTAGTTGCGGCAGGCCGGCTCACGACGGTAGGGTCCACATGAACATAAAAGATGATGTCAGCACCGCGCGGAATGACATTCAGGAGATGTCAGGTCTTTTGGGTGACGCATTATCGCAGTTCGCGAAGCTGTTTCAGAACGAGGTCGATCTCGCCAAGGCTGAATTAAGCGAGAAAATCAGAACGGCGAGTATCGCGGCGGGGCTGTTGATCGGTGGAGCAATCCTCGTCATTCCCGCGCTGACGATGGCCCTTCTTGCACTTTCCGCGGCTCTGATGGCTGCAGGATGGTCGCCCGCGATGTCCCAGCTGATAGCGGCGATAGTCGCGGCGGTGATCGCTGGTCTTCTGATCGCCATCGGCCTGCGTCGGCTTCAGGCTCGCAAGCTCCTACCGCAGGAAACGATTCGACAGTTCGAAAAAGATAAGGATGCCGTGAAGGAGATGGTACGATGAGCGACGCGAGATCCGGATTCGTCGACAGCCTGACGGCGGCCGTGAAGGATAATCCGTTGGCGGCAGCCCTTGTCGGAGGAGGGGCCCTTTGGCTTCTCGCCGGAAGCGGAAGGATGCGAAAGGCAGCCGATACTATGACGTCCGCCGTCTCCGCAGTTGCGGAACGAAGTGCCCATGCCGCACAATCCGTTGCCTCGGTCTTTGAAGGGGAGCCTGCCGTTTCATCGCACCTCGACGACGAACACGTTGATGTAACAAGCCGCAGCGCCTCAAACACTGCCACCGAGGCAGGGTCGGAGACAACGCACAAATCCAAAGAGAGCTTTGATGAGAGTGTCTCAAATGTCCGGGACGGCCTGGGCAAGCTGACAGATCTTTTCCCGAATTATGAGCGTGTCCAATCTTCGCTTACCGCAGCATTCGAGCGACAACCCCTATTGATTGGGGCTGCCGGTGCTGTCGTCGGAGCAACGATTGCCGGTGCTTTTTCTATGTCTCGTATTGAGAACGAGAGTGTTGGAACGCTCAGTGATGAATTTAAAAGCGACCTTGCCGCACGTAAGGACAGAGTGCAGGAAAGCCTCGGCGAAGCGTCCGATACATTGAAAGCCGAGTTCAGTGATATTGGAGCGGAGGCGCTCGACCGCGCTAAACAGACCGCATTGGACGCCATGAATGCCGCTCGAGACGGAACAAAGCAGTAGAGCGACGGTCTATTCTGCAAGGCAAGCCGGGAATTGATCATCTGTATCGCTTGACAAACCAGAATCAGCGTCACCGGCCGACTACGAAAGCGGAGGGAAAGCCGCAAAGCGGGATGGTGGAAATGAGCGAGAAGGACAATTTCAATCGCATTTGGGATATCATCGAGAAGACAAGCCCGTGCATGCTCACCACGCAATTTGCAGGGGGATTGCGGGCGCGGCCTCTTGAGGCAAGGCCTGATCGCCAGGCCGGTCTGATTTTTTTCGTGACCGATTATCACAGTGACAAGGAAGACGAAATTCGCGCAAAACCTGACGTTGGGATTGTCTTCATCGACTTCGATGACAACGCTTATGTGTCGATCACCGGACGCGCGCGCGTTCTAAGAGATTCCGAAAAGGCCAAAGCGGTTTGGCGCAAGTCCGACGACGTCTGGTGGCCGGGCGGGCCTATGGATCCCAATGTGTGCTTATTGGAGATTGAGCCTCTCATTGGAGAACTGTGGGATGAGCCGCGGAGCAGGATTGTCACCTACCTGGAATTTGCCAAGGCAAAACTGACCGGGCGGGAGCCAAACCTCGGCGAGAACCGAAAGGTGACGGTCAAGATGTGAGTGACGATCAAACCCCAGAACGTACTTCCACCCAAGGTCCTTGTGGCGTTGCGTCGTTTCGCAAGTGGTTCAGCTTTATGTGGCGGCCGAACAGACAGGGTAAACCAAATCCACTCTTCGAAGCTGCGCCTCCGAACGGACATGCCATGCGATGCGGAGAGGCGGCACGTGCGGCGTCGGCGACGGTGAGGCGCGCATGGTGACCTCAGAAACAAAGCCGGGCGCAACCTCCGAAGCATGGCGCGTCGCATTGGTGCTGGGTTTGCTCGCTGCGACGGCTCTGGCGCAGCATTTCGTACCGGCGGAGAAGCGATGGTCTCGCCTGGAGTCACACCAAAATGTCTCGAGGGCGGATGCCGAGACGGAAAGCGAAGGGCGCGGACGTGACGCGAAATTCCCTTCGGACATTCCGGCAAAAGGATGGAAAGACATTCTGCTGCGGACGTACACGAATATCGGCGAGCACCGTATTCTGGCATTGGCGGCTGGCGTCACATACTACAGCATTCTTGCTATCTTTCCCGCGATCGCGGCGCTTGTCGCCATCTATGGGCTTTTTTCCGATCCGGCCGGTATCGCGAAACATCTGGATGAGATATCGAGTGTCGCGCCAGGTGGAGCGATCGAGGTCGCACGCGAGCAACTGACGCGCGTAAGCTCGAAAGGTAGCGAGACCCTGGGGCTCACCTTTGTCATTGGGCTCGCCATTTCGCTTTGGAGTGCCAATGCCGCGATGAAGTCCCTGTTCGATACGCTGAACATCATTTATGGCGAACGGGAAAAACGCAGCTTCATCAAATTGAATGCGATATCTCTCGCATTCACCGTTGCCGGCATCGTATTCATCCTCGCTGCGCTCGGAGCCGTCGTGATCGTACCGGTCGTTCTGAACTATTTCTGGCTCTCGAATGCTGCCGATCTTTTCATTCGTATCGCTCGATGGCCCGTTATGTTTGCCGATTCCGACGAAGCCGCCCCTTTGATCCGATTTGATCGCGCCCCCGGATTCCGAGATGATCTCGCTCCGGGGCCGAGGCTCTGCTGGCGTATTTTTGTTATTCCTTCGCGTGTGGTGTCAAGCTTTCCTGGTTTGCTTTCGTCGCAGACTGTCTCCGACAAGGTCGACGCGATGCGCGTTATGCACGAGGCGGTCGAGGATCGCGTCGGCGTAAGTTGGATTGCCAATGACCTCGTGCCAGGTTGAGATAGGAAGCTGGCTGGTGACGATGGTGGAGCGACGACCGTAGCGGTCTTCGAGTATTTCGAGGAGATCGTGACGAGCCGCGTCGTCGAGCGGCTCCAGACCCCAATCGTCAAGGATCAATAGCTGGACGCTGCCGAGCTTTCGCTGCAGCCGGGCGTGACGGCCATCGCCGCGGGCGAGCGCCAGATTGGCAAACAACCTGGGAACGCGTTGATAGAGCACGGAGCGATCATCACGGCATGCTTTGTGACCGAGGGCACACGCCAACCAACTTTTGCCGACGCCCGACGGCCCGCAGATAGCGAGATTGTCGTGCGCATCGATCCAGTCGCCGGCGATGAGCTTGAGGAACAGAGCGCGGTCGAGGCCGCGCTCGCTGCGATAGTCGACATCCTCCGGCGCGGCCTGATGCCGTAATTTTGCAAAGCGCAGGCGGGCGGCGAGCTTGCGGTCGTGGCGGGAACTCCATTCCCGATCGATAAGCAGGCCCAGCCATTCGGCATGGTTGAGCTGTTCGGCTTCGCCATTGGCGACCAGCTCATTGAACGCCTTGGCCATACCGGTCAGGCCCATGGCGTTGAGGCGGTCGAGGGTGGGATGAGTAAGCATGTTCGTTCTCCTCTCAGTGGTAGTAGCGGGGACCGCGGATGTTGGGATGTTCAATCGGCTTGACCGATGTCGCGCGCGACGACGGCGCCTGGTCGAGACGGTTATCGAGAATGGAGCGCACCGAGCCGTATGTTCGCGCGCCAATCTCGAGCGCGCGGCCGCAGGCAGCATCGACCCTTTCTCGGCCAAAGCCTTTGGCCAGGCGGATGATGCCCAGACAGGCGCGGAAGCCCTGCTCGGGATGCGGCCGCTCAGCCAGGATCTTCTCGACGAGCAGCGCCGCGTCGGACCCGAGGGCCGAAGCTTCTCGTTTGATCCGTTCGATCGTCCAGTCGGCGAAGCGCCGATGCGCCGATGGCATGTGCTCGGGCACGGTGCTGTGCTTTCCGTTGCCGCTGGAACGTCGATGGACGGCAATCCGCTCACCCTTGCGGAACAACTCGATGGTGTTGGCTGTGATCCGAGCTTCAACCTGTTCGCGCGCAAAGCGCCAAGGAACCGAGTAATAATGACGGTCGATCTCGACATGATAATCGAGACCAGCGCGGCGAATGCGCCACTCAGCATAGACGTAGCGCTCCGCCGGCAGGGATTTCAGCGCAGGCCGATCGACCTGCTCGAACAGTTGCCGCCGGCTGCAGCCGACGCGGCGCAGCACCCGACGATCATTCAGATCGGCAAGCAGCGCGGCGATCGACGCATTGACCTCGGTCAGGCTGTAAAAGATGCGGTGACGCAGCCGGCCCAAAAGCCAGCGCTCGACAATGCGCACCGCGGCTTCGACTTTAGCTTTGTCACGCGGTCGCCGCGGTCGCGCCGGCAGAACCGAGCTGCCGTAATATGCCGCCATATCGGCGTAGCTGCGGTTGACCTGCGGGTCGTATAGGCAGGCCTTGATCACCGCCACCTTGGCATTGTCGGGCACCAACAGCGAGGGCGCGCCGCCGAAGGCCTCCAGCGCATGGACATGGCATTCCAGCCAGTCCGCCAACGTCTCGCTCCAGCGCGCCTCTGCAAAAGACAAACTCGAAGCGCCCATCACAGCGACAAAAATGTGAGCCGCCCGCGTCTTGCCGGTTCGCCGATCAATCACCACCGAGACCGTGTCGCCGGCATAGTCGACGAACAACTTCTCTCCGGCCGCATGGCTCTGCCGCATCGTCACCGGCAAATTGGCTGCCCAGCCCCGGTAAAGGTCGCAGAAGCGGCTATAACGGTAGCCTTCCGGATGGCGCTCGATGTATTCGTCCCAGAGAATCTGCAGCGTTACATGCTTGCGCTTCAGTTCCCGGTGAACCTCCGCCCAGTCCGGCTCCGCCACGCGACGATGGCCCGTCTTCGTGCCAGCCGCCTTGTAGAGCAATGTCTCCAGAACCGCGTCCGTGACCGTATCGTCCAGCGGCCAGGAAAGTCCGGCGACCTTAGCTCGCCGAAGCGTCTCCCGTACCGTCGAGGGCGCCGCCCCAACCCGATACGAGACCGCCTTGTGGCCAAGCCCCTCGGCAAACCGATATCTCAAAATCTCGCGGACACGCCGCATGCTCAATCTCTCCGCCGCCATCTCGGTCCTTTCCTCGG
>JAFKKM010000012.1 GCA_017305555.1 Hyphomicrobiales bacterium
CGTCGGCTGCTTTCGGTCCGAAAGTTTTGATCCTGCGCCTCGAACCTTCTCTCGGCTCTGGCCGACTTATTTCGCGAGATGGCCATTGAGTTCGACGTCGGAGACCGCAGACGAGGCCCTGATTGCCCGGATCGCCCAAGGCGACAAAGCCGCGATGCGGGTCCTGTACGGCCGCCACCACGTCCGGGTGTTTCGCTTCGGGCTTCGTCTGGTGCGGAACGAACAGCTCGCCGAGGATCTTATCAGCGAGGTATTCCTTGACGTCTGGCGGCAGGCGGGCCGGTTCGAGGGACGCTCGGCGGTTTCCACCTGGCTACTCGGGATTATGAGGTTCAAGGCGCTTTCGGCCCTGCGGCGCAGGACGGACGCGGAATTGGATGACGAGACGGCGGGATCGATTGCCGATACCGCTGACGATCCGGAAGTGACGGTACAGAAGAAGGACACCGGCGATGCCTTGCGCGCGTGCCTGACCTCGCTCACTCCAGAGCACCGGGAGATCATCGATTTGGTCTACTACCACGAGAAGTCGGTGGAAGAGGTCGCCGAGATCGTCGGAATACCGGAGAACACGGTCAAGACGCGATTGTTCTATGCGCGGAAGAAGCTGGCCGTCTTGCTCCAAGCCGCCGGTATCGAACGAGGCTGGCCATGAGGGCAACGAGCAACAAGATCATGGACGACGAACCGGAAGAGATCGAGGCGCTGTTGCCGTGGTACGCCGCGGGCACGCTGAATGTCCGCGATGCCCGCCGCGTCGAGGACGCGCTCAAGCAGGATGCCGCGCTTCAGAAGCAATATGCGGTCATCCGCGAGGAGTCCGCCGAGACGGTCGCGCTCAATGAAGAGTTGGGCGCGCCGTCGTCGTCTGCGTTGCAGAAGCTGATGGCGGCGATCGATGCCGAGCCGGCGCGTGCGTCGTCGGCGGCGACTGCATCGCGGCCCGGCCGTTTCGCGGGATTTTTTGCCGGCCTGTCGCCACGGACGCTGGCGTGGTCGGCATCGTTCGGCGGGTTGGCGCTGATGGTGCAGGCCGGCTTGATCGGCACCATCCTGATGCGAAGCGGGCTCGAGGCCTTCCAGAGCCCTGACTATCAACACCATGTCGAGCGGACATCCTCGGCGCGTCCGGCACCGGCTGCTCCGGCGAGCCCGGCAGCGGTGCCGTCCCAGGAGCGCACGGCTCAGGCCTCCGCGGATTTAGCTAGCCGGGAACGAGCCATCCAAAGCGTGCCGGCGCCGATCCAGCAGGAGCCGTCATCATCGCAAGCCGATCGGGTGGCTCCGAGCAATTCGGTGGCGGCAGCGCGACCCGCGCAGCAACAACCCGCCAAGCGCTCCATCATTCCCGCAAAGGACGTGGTGGCGGCGGTGACGTTCCGGCCAGATGCCCGGATGTCGGATATTTCAACGCTGCTGGGCAGCTACCATGCGTCGGTGGTCGGCGGTGAGGGCAGTGCATTGCGATTGCAGTTCGAAGGCATGACGACGGCGTCCGACCTCAACGTCATCCTCACTGCGCTGCGCAAGGAGCGGATCGTCGCCGAGGCCGAGGCCGTGCCCTGACGGCCCGACCGTAAAGTCGTTTCACACGGATCTACAACGCAAAGCCGTCGTCCCCATAAAGAGGAACGACGCGATGCATGTTGTAAGCGCGATCCACCGCATAAAAATCGCGAATGCATTTGAACGTTTCCGGCGCTGCGGCGACCTATAAACGTGGGAACGCAACATCCCCCCACCAAGGCCGTATCTGGCGCGAGCGCCCATCCACCCCTGCGCCCATATGGCTTGACCCGCCCGGTTGTCCCCCCGGGCGGGTCGCTTTCATTGATGCGCGGATCGCACCGGCGCATCATGGCGGACTTTTCATCAAAAGCGGAAAGCCTCGGGATCGATGACCGGTCGTTCTTCAACGTTACGGATTCTCGCGTTGATATTTTGTGTTGCGATCGGGATCGATCTTGTTGCCGATTCAACGGCGCGGGCCGATATCGCGGCGGATCTTGCGCGATGCGCCGACGGGCGGGTGAAAACCACGATGCTATCGACGCCGGATCTCGCCGCGGCCGAATCCGCGTGCAGCCGCGTCCTTGCCGGCCAAATCGACGAGACCGATCGGCAAAAGGCCGTATTCTTTCGCGGGCTGATGCGATTTCTCCAGGTGGTTCAGTCCGGCATGATGCCGGGTGTCGACAAGAGCGGTGCGCCGACTTTCAGCCCCCCGAAGCAATCTCAACTGCGTCAGGCTCTGGCCGACATCGAAACGGCGATCGGTCTCGACGGTCCGATGAAGGGCGAGGCGCTGGCGTTGCGCGTCACCGTCAACCAGGTGCTCGGAAACTCGGCTCAAGCCCAGGCAGATATCGGCAAGGCGATCGATGCCGCGCCGGGTTCGGCGACGCCCTACGTGCAGCGCGCGCTCGAACACGAGCGGGCCGGCGACGTCACCGCCGCGTTGACCGACCTCGACCACGCCGTCGCGATTGATCCCGCGGCCGGCACCGCGTTGTCCGCGCGCGCCAACCTGTTGCGCAGGCTCGGCTTGCTGGTTCGCGCGCGGGCGGATTTCGCGGCCGCGGCCCGGCTGGGTCCGCCGTTTCGCCGGCTCGCGCTGGTTCATAAGTCGGAAGTCGAACTGCGCGCCGGCGATCTTCAGGCTGCTTACGACGATCTGCTGACCGCTGCGCGCGCGACCGGCGATCTGCCGCCGGCCGATCTCGCCGCGACCAACGCGGATTTGCTGATCCGCGCGGGCGATCTGGCGCTGGACAAGCTGAAGGATCCTGCTGCGGCCGAGAAGCATTATCGCGACGCCGAGCAACTCGCCGCTCGCAACTGGGGCGCCGCTTTGGGACTCGCGCGTGTAGCGGAGCAGCGCGGCGATCGCGCCACGGCCATTGCGATCTATAAGCGGATTCTGGCGGCGACGGAGGTGACGCCGAAACTTTACGAACGGATGCTGGCGTCATTCCAGCTCAAGCAATTGAACATGCCGATGAAGCGCGGAAATCTCGGTGGTTTTCGTAGTGCCTTTGATATCGGCGTCACGGCGGGCAGGGGCTCGCCCGATGGATTGAAGCGCGTGGCGCTGGTGATCGGCCAGGGCGACTATCGCAGGCTGGCGAGCCTACCGAATCCGCGCCGCGACGCCGCGGTGATGGCCAATGCGCTCGCCGACATGGGGTTCGACGAAGTCGAGATTGCGGAAAATCTCGATACGGCGGATCTGCGCGGCGTGCCGGCGATCGTTGCCGAAAAGGCGGCGCAGGCGGATGTGGTGCTGGTGTTCTATGCCGGGCACGGCGTTGAGGCGGCCGGCGTCAATTACCTGATCCCGGTCGATGCCGCGCCGGAGAGCGACCGCGACCTTCAGGCCGGTGCGCTGACGCTGGCGGACATCACCGCCGCGGCAGCCAAGGCAAAGCGTGGCGCGCTGCTGATTGTCGACGCTTGCCGCGACGATCCCTTCGCTGAGGCCAGAGCGGTGGCGGCGTCCCGCGCCGGTGGCTCGCAGCAGACTGGTGCAGCGCCGCTGCGCCTGCATTCCGGCCTGGCGACCATGGCTGCGGTCGCTCCCAACAGCGTGGTGCTCTATTCGACCGCGCCGGGTGAGGTCGCGCTCGATGGCGAGGGGCTCGACAGCCCTTTTGTGCGCGCGCTTCTGGAAACACTCACGACACCGAACCAGCCGATCGAGACGGTGGTGCGCGACACAGCGGCGGGGGTCATCGAGAAAACGAAAGGACAGCAAAAGCCGGCCGCCTATGGAGTCGCGCCGACCGTCGCGCTGTTGCCGCCGGTGGTGCGGCAGTAGTGCGGGCTGGACATCGCCGAAGTTTTCCACAGTATATAAGGGTAACTACTCAAGTGATTCGTCGCGTTGCGTCCGTGTCCGTTTTCCTCTTTGCGGACTTTTTCATGGCACAACGAACCGATGTCGAACGCGGCCGCGCAATTGTCGAGCGCTGGCGCGCTCTCGCCGAGCAAAGACTGGATTACCTCATCGCATTGCAGGAAAGCGGCCGCTGGCGGCGCTTTCATAGCGAGCCGGATTTTCTCGACAATGTTCGGGATGCCAAAGCCGCTGTCGAAAACTGGCGTCTGCTGGCTTCGCGCGAGGCTTCGCTGAATAACCAGCCGATCGATTTCAGTTGGCTGGGACAGGGGGCGGTGCCGCTGGCGCGGCGCGATATCGTCAAGTGCGATGATCGTGCGATCGCGGCTCAGCCCATCGTGAGCCCGCCGGTGGTGCCGGTCGTCGATGTGCCGGATGCGACGAATGCTTCGCCGTTACCGGGCCAGGCGGGTCTCGATCTGGTGACGATGCAGGATCGCTACCCGCTGTTGCGAAACGCGCTGTAGCGCAAAGCGCTAGACGTCCCGCCTTATCGCACCGTGTTGACGCCGAGCGCGATTTGTTTGAAGTGCGCTGCGCCCTCGCGCGTGAGGTCCGGCGTCACCGGCTTGGCGTGATCGAGGCCGACCACCGCGCCGCGCGGCGCGTCCGAGATCAGGTTGCCGTTCACCAGCGCCGTGCCAGCACCATCCGCCACCGACACGCCGATGCCGATGAAAGCCTTGCGGATCACGTTGCCGGTGATCGCGACATCGCGCAGATACTTGCCCCAGCCGGCGACGATGCCGAAGGCCGGCGCGTTCTCGATGACGTTGCCGGACACCGCGCTGTCGGCTTCGATGTAGATGCCGATGCCCGCGTCGTCTTCCGGCGCGGTAGCAATGGGACGCTTCGGCAGCAGGTTGCGGATGATATTGCCCTGCACGACGGCGAGGCGGCCGCCTTCGTTGAAGTTCGCCACCGAGACGCCGACCGCCGCGCGATCCACGGTGTTGTTGGCAATCACCGCGCCTTCGAAAGCAAACTCGGAATACAGCGCCACCTCGCGCACGTCGCTGACGCTGTTGCCGGTGATCTGGATGTTCGACGCCGAGTTGCCACGCACCGCCGAGTAATCGCAATTGCGGATGCGGTTGCCGCGCACGATGACGTTGCCGGCGCGAAACGCATTGATGGCGTTGCCGTATTGACCCGAGCCGCCGGGGCCGGCCTTGATGTCCTCGATGCGGTTGTCGATCACCTGCGTGCCGTCGTCACCGACGGCGGTGCGCAGGATTTCGATGCCGTTGTCGTTGGTGTCGGCAATGGTGTTCTGCGCCACCAGCAGGCCCTGCGCGTCGAACGAGACGATCGCCGTGGTGGCGACGTGGCGGATGATATTGCCCCGCACTTCGCCGGCGGCATTCTCGAACCAGATGCCGTTGCCGCCGCTGTGCGCGATCTCGCAATCGGTAATGCGAATGTCGCGCCCCGCGCCGCAATGGATCAGGCCGCGCCGCTGCGGCAGCGCGATGCCGCCGCCGTCGAAGGAGATATCGCGCAGGCCGATGCTGTTCGCGCCTGCCGTCGTCATCAACGACGGGCCGCCGGTGAAGACCAGCCTCGTCACGCCGCGCACGCCGATGAGCTGCGCGCCATTGGAGAGATTGAGGGGACCGGTGCGATAGACGCCCGGCGGCAGCGCCAGCGGCGCCTGCGCGCGGGCGGCTTCGTCGAGAGCGCGTTGCAGCAGGCGGGTCTGATCGTCGGGGCTGCCGGGCCGCACGCCATAGTGCGTGGCGTCGAGGCCGAGCGTGGAGGTCAGCGGCGCGGCTTTCGGCGCGCGTTGCGCCCATGCCGGTGTCGCGCCAGCGAGCAAGGCGGTCGCTGCGGCTCCGATTGCATCACGTCGGCTGATACCCATGCGCAACTCCGGTTCGTCCTCTGGCGAAGAACGCTCCTGAGATAACGCGAAAACATGAAAACACGCGGCTCAACAACAAGCGAGCCGCGCGCAATCCTGTCGATAGGGTTAATTAATGCGCCTGCTTGCTCGGCGTGAACATGCGGCCGCGTTCGGTGACCAGCACGATGCCGATCGAGGCCAGTGTGCAGATCAGTGAGCCGATGGCGAATGGCAGCAGCGTGCCATCGTAAAGCTGGCCCAGCGTGACGCCGATACCGATGCCGGTCAGCGTGGTGATCGAGCCGTAGAGCGACGATGCGGTGCCGGCGATGTGGCCTTGCGGCTCCATCGCAAGCGCGGTGAAGTTCGACATCATCAGTCCGAAGGTGAACAGCGCAAGCGCCGACAGCGCCATGTAGAGCGCCAGCGGCAGCATATGGGTGGACGCGGCCACCAGCATCACCGCCGCAACGAGCGCATAGATCACCAGCGCCGTGTGCGAGATCACCCGCATCCCGAGCCGGATGACGAGGCGCGAGTTGAGGAAGCCGGCCAGCGCAATGCCGATTGCGATGGTGGCGAAGGCCAGCGGAAAGTAATGGCCGAGGTGATAGATCTCAGTGAACACCTGCTCCGACGAGAAGACGTAGCCGAACAGCGTGCCCTGAACGCCGGCCGCGGCGAGCGCATACCCGATGGTCTGGCGATTGGTGATGGTCTGGCGGAAACTGTCCAGCACCTGGCCGACGGTCAGCGGCTTGCGCTCGCCGAGCGGCAGCGTTTCCGGCAGGCGCAGCGCGCTCCACAGCAACGCCAGCAGGCCATAGGCCATCAGCACGACGAAGATGCCGCGCCATTGTCCGCCGACCATCACCGCCTGTCCGAACGACGGCGCGACGATCGGCACCGCGACGAAGATCATCATCACCAGTGACATCACGCTGGCCATGCGGCGGCCGGCGTAGCAATCGCGAACGATGGAGGTGGCGATCACGCGGGTGGCAGCGGTGCCGAGCCCTTGCAGCGCGCGCGCCACCAGCAGCATTTCGAACGAGCGCGTGAACAGCGCGAGCAGGCTCGCGAGGCCATACAGCACCATGCCGCCGAGCAGGACCGGCCGGCGGCCGAAGCGGTCCGACAGCGGTCCCATCACGAACTGGCCGACGCCGAAGCCGAGCAGGAAGACGGACAGCACGCTTTGCAGGTAATTGCCGTCGCTGATGCCGAAGCTCGCGCCGATGTTCGGCAGCGCCGGCAGCATCATGTCCATCGCAAGCGGATTGAGCGCCATGATCGAGGCGACGATCGCGACGAATTCAGGGAATCGCATCGGGCGGTGGGTCGCGGAAACCCACGCGGAGGCATTGGTATCGGTCAAGGGAATCTCTTAAGGCTTTGTAGTTCCATGATGAAGGTGAATGCTGCAATGCACAACCCATCTTCGGGAATGGCTGGTCCGCCGAAAACCGCAGACGCCGCCTTGGCTTGCCCTTATTTGCGGCGTGCCAGCGCCGCTATTTGCAGCAGCAGAGCCTCGCCGGCGCTGGCGAGTTCGACGGCCGTGGCGGGGCCGGGTGCCACCGGTGGCACATGGATGAAGGCGGCGAGGCGAGGGCCAGTGCCGTTCTGGGCGGCTTCGAGCGCCCGCCAGCACAGGTAGTTGCACAGATAGCTGCCGGCATCGCGCGACAGCTTTGCATCGACGCGGCTCGCCTGCACCGCGCGCAACAGGCGGCGGGTAAGCGGGCCGAACGCCATTGCGTCCGCGCCGGGCCTGATGGCGCGGTTCGTATTGTAGCGCCCGTCGCGATCCGGCCAGCGGGTGGTGAGGGTGTTGCGCGCGCGGGTCTCGATGCGGAGATGCGGCGTGCGCGCGGCGAGGCCGAACATCAGCAGCGCGTGCGGCCGGTGACGCGCCAGCAGGTCCGGCAATTGAAGATCGACGGCGCCATACGACACCGGAAAGACGTGGCCGATCACCGCGACATCGGCGAGCACGGGGCGGCGCAAGTGTGCCAGCCGCGCGACCAGCGCCTGTGTCGGATTGCGCGGCGCGCCCGGGAAAGGCCCAAAGCCCGTGACGAGGATGCAGAGCGGTTTGCTGGCCAAGTTATTTGTCCAAGCCTCATACATCTGTTGATGGTCACACTCGCACAGGCGGGGACTTCTCCGTCGTCATGGCCGGATTTATTCCGGCCATGACGGAAACTATGGAGGTATGGGTCCCCGCCTGCGCAGGGACGACGGAAACTTTACCGCAACAAGTCCGCGATCTGCTCGGCCGCCAGCGCCGGCGAGGTGCTGCCATTCGCAACCCGCGCTTCGATCTGCTTTACCTTGGCGCGGATCGCGACATCGCTGCGCAGCCGCGCTTTCATGCGATCCTCGAACATCGACCACATCCACTTGACCTGTTGTTCGCTACGCCGCGCGGCGAACTCGCCCGACGCATTCATCGCGGTGCGGTGCTCGACGATCTTCTGCCACAGCTCTGTAATGCCAGCGCCGGTCAGCCCCGAATACGTCAGCACCGGGGGAAACCAGTGTTTCGAGCGCGGCGTGAGAATTTTCATCGCGCCGCGATAGTCGGCGGCGGTGCGGTTGGCGCGCTTGATGTTGTCGCCGTCGGCCTTGTTGATCGCGATCATGTCCGCGAGTTCGATCAGGCCCTTCTTGATGCCCTGCAATTCGTCGCCGCCGCCCGGCAGCATCAGGGCGAGGAAGATGTCGGTCATGTCGCAGACCGCGGTTTCCGACTGGCCGACGCCGACGGTTTCCACCAGCACCACGTCGAAGCCCGCAGCCTCGCACAACAGCATCGCCTCGCGGGTCTTGGCGGCGACGCCGCCGAGCGTGCCGGACGAGGGCGACGGCCGAATGAACGCGCGCTCGTCGTTGGAGAGCCGCGCCATCCGCGTCTTGTCGCCAAGGATCGAACCGCCGGTGCGCGCCGACGACGGATCGACCGCCAGCACCGCGACGCGATGGCCTTGCTCGATCAGGTACATGCCGAGCGTATCGATGGTGGTGGATTTGCCGACGCCGGGCGAGCCGGTGATGCCGACGCGATAGGCCTTGCCGGTCGAGGGCAACAGCGCTTGCACCAGTTCGCGTGCGGCGGTCTGATGATCCTCGCGGCGGCTTTCCACCAGCGTGATGGCGCGCGCCAGCGCGGCGCGGTTGCCGGCGCGGATGTCAGCGGCGATGCCGGGAATAGCAAGCGGACGGTTCATTGGCGCTCGGGTTTTGTGCCGGGAGGCTGGTTGCCGGCGAAAATCGCGAGCCCCTGCGGCGAGAGATAGGCCTTGAACGTTTCCCACGGCACGAACACGGTATACGGTCCTTCGGCGTAAGGTCCGACCGCGTAGGGCGGATAGTGAAAGTCGAGGCCGGCACTCTTGTCGGCGACGGTCGATGGCGCCAGCGACACCGCGCCGACCTTGAGCAGCGTCGGCTCGATGCCTTTGTACCAGTCGATGCTGCCGGCATCGTCGATGCCGCGTTCCTTCTTCTCGGCCTTGACGGCGGCGAGCGCGGCCGCGCGCAACGCCTTCAGCGTCGGGCCGTTGTCGGAGGTCTCCTTGAAGAACGGGCGCACGCTGATCTGCTTTTTCGCCTCGGTATCCCACAGGATGGTGTCGATGTCGGTGTTGGGATGCGCGCCGCCGGTATAGACGTAATCGGTGCGCACGATGCTGACATAACGTCCGCCGACTTTCGAGGTTTGGCTGTAGTTGCGCTCGAAGGCCCAGGCGCGGCCGTCGCGAAACAACTCCGGCGACGCCTTGAATTCCTTTGCGGCCTCGGCGCGGTTCTTTTCCATCCAGCGCTTGCCCTCGGCGAGAAGATTTTCCGCGAGCGGCGCGTCAGTGCGGATTGCAGCATCGAGTGTCACGCTGGCGTCGATGTATTTCGCCGTCACAGCCGCATCGGGCGCGGACTTCGGCGCGGCGGCGAGGGGCGGTGAGAGCAATAACAAGCCAAGCAACAGCGCTAAGGATATCGCCGAGCCGCGATGTGAAGCGATCAATGATTCGGTCCTTTGATCATTTGCCCAACGAACGTCTTGAGAGGCTCAAGATCGTTTTGAACCATGTCCCACAGAATTCCGGCATCGGTTCGATGATACGCATGCCGAAGCCAATTGCCGAGGTCGGCCAGCCTGCGCCAGTTGATGGTTTGCTCGCCGGCTTTCAGGTCGGGGGGAATGTGCCGCGACGCCTCGCTGATGATTTCGAGCGATCGTTCGACAGCCAATCGCAGCATCATGTCTTCGACGAAGGCAGCGCGCGTCCGCCCTGCCAACATCTGTCGGATATTATCGATCGCCTCATCGATATGGGCAAGGCGTTCGGCAACGGTTGGCCGCACGTCAGAAAACCTCGACGATATCGTCAGCGATTTTTTCGGCGAAACGGGGTGGAATCGACCGGCGCATCGTCGCCTGGGTATGCAAACCCGTCGCATCATTGATGATGTGCTCGACGCCGATCAGATTGAGAATCGAAAACGATACATCGGGGGGGACTTCGACAAGCACGTCCAGATCGCTGTCCGGGCGATTGTCTCCCCGCACACGCGATCCAAAGAGGGCAAGTTTGCTGACGCCCTCCGCCTTGATGGCGTGAGCATTCTCACGGATCGTCTGGATTATCTCGTCGCGTGTCATCGAAGCCGCCTTGTTAACGGTCCAATGCAGCCTACCAGCTACTCCGCCGCCTCGCTATGCCCCAGCCGCGTGTTGAGCTTGTGAATCAGTTCTTCCGCCGCATCGGCGATCACGGTGCCGGGCGGGAAGATCGCTTCGGCGCCGGACTTGTAGAGCGCATCGTAATCCTGCGGCGGCACCACGCCGCCGACGATGATCATGATGTCCTCGCGGCCCTGCTTCTTCAGCGCGGCTTTCAATTCCGGGACGGCGGTGAGGTGCGCGGCGGCTAGCGACGACACGCCGAGAATATGCACGTCATTTTCCACGGCCTGCCGCGCCGCCTCATCCGCGGTGGCGAACAGCGGCCCGATATCGACGTCGAAGCCGATATCGGCGAACGCGGACGCGATCACCTTCTGGCCGCGGTCGTGGCCGTCCTGACCGATCTTGGCGACGAGAATGCGCGGACGGCGGCCTTCGGCGTCCTCGAAGGCATCGATCAATGCCTGCACCTTCTCGACGCGGTTCGACATGGCGGAAACCTCCCGCTTGTAGACGCCGGTGATGGAGCGGATTTCGGCGCGATGGCGGCCGAACACTTTCTCCATGGCATCGGAAATTTCACCGACGGTGGCTTTCGCGCGCGCGGCGTCGATGGCCAGCGCCAAGAGGTTGCCTTCGCCGGTCTCGGCGCTCTTGGTGATGGCGGCCAGTGTCGCCGCAACGTCAGCTTCCTTGCGCTCGCCGCGCAGCCGCTTCAGCTTGTCGATCTGCAAGCGGCGCACTGTGGTGTTGTCCACCTTGAGCACGTCGATGGGGGCTTCGCTGGTCGGCTTGAACTTGTTGACGCCGATCACCGATTGATATCCGGAATCGATCCGCGCCTGCGTCTTCGCCGAGGCTTCCTCGATACGCAGCTTCGGCACGCCGGCCTCGATGGCCTTGGCCATGCCGCCGAGTTCTTCGACTTCCTGAATGTGGCCCCATGCCTTGGCGGCCAATTCCTGGGTCAGCCGCTCGACGTAGTAGGAGCCACCCCACGGATCGATGATGCGCGAGGTGCCGCTTTCCTGTTGCAGGAACAGTTGGGTGTTGCGGGCGATGCGCGCGGAGAAGTCGGTCGGCAGCGCCAAGGCTTCGTCGAGCGCGTTGGTGTGCAGCGACTGGGTGTGGCCCTGCGTCGCCGCCATCGCCTCGATGGTGGTGCGCATCACGTTGTTGAACACGTCCTGGGCGGTCAGCGACCAGCCGGATGTCTGGCAATGGGTGCGCAGAGACAGCGACTTCGGATTTTGCGGATTGAACTGCGTCAGCAGTTTGGCCCACAGCAGCCGCGCCGCGCGCATCTTGGCGACTTCCATGAAGAAGTTCATGCCGATCGCCCAGAAGAACGACAGCCGCGGCGCGAAGCGGTCGACGTCCAAACCGGCGGCGATACCTGCGCGGAGATATTCGACGCCGTCGGCCAGCGTGTAGGCGAGTTCGAGATCCTGCGTCGCGCCGGCTTCCTGCATGTGGTAGCCGGAAATCGAAATGGAATTGTACTTCGGCATCCGTTGCGAGGTGTAGGCGAAGATGTCGGAGATGATCCGCATCGAGGGCGTCGGCGGATAGATGTAGGTGTTGCGCACCATGAACTCTTTCAGAATGTCGTTCTGAATGGTGCCCGAGAGTTTTTCCGGCGGCACGCCCTGTTCCTCGGCGGCGGCGACGAACAGCGCGAGGATCGGCAGCACCGCGCCGTTCATGGTCATCGACACGCTCATCTTGTCGAGCGGGATGCCGGCGAACAGCGTGCGCATGTCGTAGATGGAATCGATCGCCACGCCGGCCATGCCGACGTCGCCCGACACGCGCGGATGATCGGAATCGTAACCGCGATGGGTGGCGAGGTCGAACGCCACCGACAGGCCCTTCTGTCCCGCCGCGAGGTTGCGGCGATAGAAGGCGTTGGAATCCTCCGCCGTCGAGAAGCCGGCGTATTGCCGCACCGTCCACGGCTGGTTGACGTACATTGTCGGGTAGGGGCCGCGCAGGAACGGCGCGATGCCCGGCCAGGTGTCGAGGAAGTCGATGCCCTTGAGGTCGGCTTCGCCGTAGCTGGCGTTGACCGGGATTTCCTCCGGCGTCAGCCACGGGGCGACCGTCCCGGCAGCAGCGGCCGGGGCGACGGCTTCGAAAGCAACATCTGCGAAATTGGGTATGCGGCTCATGGTGTCACCATTCTAGCATAAACGGGCCGTGACGTCGCACTGGCCATCTTAGTCGTGGTCCGGGTGCTGGAAACTGACGATCTTCGCCGTCTTCTCCGCTCCGAAATTGTCCGATGTGGTCGCGCCCGGAAGATCGGCGATGGACATCACCCAATCGAGCCGGGACTCCGTTCCAAACTGTTTGTTCGGGATCACCTCCTGCGGCCGGTCGAAGGCGCCGGTCGTGATCTCGATCCTCGGTCGGCCGATCATGCGATAGGCGAGGGGCGTGCCGCAGGCAGCGCAGAAATCGCGCATCGCCAGCGACGACGATTGAAACGTCGCCGGCTTGCCGCGGGTCCAGGTGACATGCTCCTCGGGAATGTCCGCGAGCGAGGCGAACGGTGCGCCGGTCGCCTTCTGGCACATCCTGCAATGGCAGATCCCGACCCGGACCGGTGCCGTCGACACCGCAAAGCGGATCGCGCCGCACTGGCAGCCTCCAGTCAGAACCGGTTGCGTTGTTCCCGACATCGCTCAGGCCATCCGGTCATAAGCCGCAGTCAGCATCGCCAGCGCGTTGCCACCGGCGAAAGCAAAGTCACCAATTCCGGCGGCACGGAACTCTGCTTCCTTCTCGCCGGGACGCCCTGCCAGATAGATATGTTTGGCACCGGCCTCTTGAAGGGCCTTGGCGGCCGCAGCGGCGTGGTCGGCGTACAGCGCATCCGACGAGCAGATGCAGGCGAGCCGTGCGCCGGAAGCCTTGAAGGCTCCCGCCAGCGCGGCCGGATCGGTGGTGCCTTCACCGTCTATGGCCGCGATGCCGCCGGCTTCGAACAGGCTCTTGGCGAAAGTGGCGCGCGCGGTGAAATCCGACGGCTTGCCGAGATTGGCGAGGAAGACCTGCGGCCGTTTGCCGGTCTGTTTCAGGATGGCGTCGGAACGATCGCGCAACGCTTCGAACGACGCGGCGAGACGGATCGGCGCGAGCGCTTCGAAAGCGATGGCTTCCTTGGCGTGCTGTATCGGCGCAGGGGCGGGTGCCAGCACGTCCGGCGTCGCCTCGTTGAGGTTTGGGAATTCGCTGACGCCGGTGACGACGCTCTTGCGTCTGGCGATATCGGCATCGCGTGCGGCGCGCACGGTTGCGATCTTGCTCTGGATCAGGCCCGCTTGCAGCGCCGCGAACGCGCCGCCCGCCTTCTCGATCTCCTGAAACAGTGCCCAGGCGCTGTCGCACAGTTGCTGCGTCAGCGTCTCGATGCCGCCCGCGCCCGCCGCCGGATCGGCGACCTTGGCGAGGTTGGACTCTTCGAGAAGGATCAGTTGGGTGTTGCGCGCGATGCGGCGCGCGAAGGCGTCGGGCAATCCGACCGCCAGCGAATGCGGCAACACGCTGATGGCGTTGGCGCCGCCGAGCCCGGCGGAGAAGGTGGCGATGGTGGCGCGCAGCATGTTCACGTCGCTGTCGCGCCGCGTCAGCATCCGCCACGCGGTCTCGGCGGTGATGAATAGCGGCTTCGGTGCAAGACCGCACGCCTGTTCGACACGCGCCCACAACAGCCGCAGTGCGCGGAATTTCGCCATGGTGAGGAACTGGTCGGCATCGGCCGCGAGCCGCGCCTGGATGGCGTCGCGTGCATCTTCCAGCGACAGCCCGGCTGCTTCCAGCGCTCGCAAGTAAGCGACTCCGGCGCCGAGCACGAAGGCCAGTTCTTGCGCCTCGGAGCCGCCGGCATCGTGGATCACCCGTCCGTCGGCGGCGGCGAAGGGGCCGCGGAAGCCGAGCGATTTCAACTTTGCAATTTTCGCTCCGAAACGCGGAGCCATCGACGACCAGTCACCGGCAAAGCCGCCGCGCACCGCCGCGCCGCCGATCGGATCGAGGCCGAACCGCACATCGACAGCGCCAGGTGCGATCTTGCGGGTCTCCAACAGCGCGGCGAGATGGTCGCCGATGTCGCGGCCTTGCGGGCTGATTTCCAGTTCGAGTGCGATATCGGCATCGAGATAGACGCCCTCAAGCGCACGCGTCAGCGCTTCCCTGGTCGGCGGCAGGCCGAAGCCATGCGCGGCATTGCTGCCGGCGAACACAAGCGTCAGTCCGCTGGCGCCATTGGCCAGATCTTCCAGCGCCTGCTTGTTGGCGTTGGCCGGATCGGCGAGATCGATCCGCTGCATGACCTGCCACGGCGCGGTCAGGGCGCGGCCGATCACCGGCGCGCGCCCCGGCGCGCGGGAATAGATCGGCTCGATGCGCAGTCCGTCGGCGGTCTTGCCGACCAGCTTCTCGAACGGAGCGCCCTTGAGCACGCCATCGACGAGTTGTCGCCAGTTGTCGTAGTTCGCCGGCGCGAAATCAGCCGCCAGTTTCAGATCGTCGGTGGTCGCAGACATTCGGCAGGGTGCTCCCTGAAGGCATATTGTCCTGTTTCAGGCTGAAAGTGCCATGCCGGGTGATCTGCCGCAACCTGCCACAGGTTTGCCACGGGATTGCCGCAAGATTCCCGAGGCACATCGGTTTTGCAAAAATCCAGTCAGTGGAGGGCGGGCAACGGCTCGATCCCCTGGGTCGAGAGTTGCGCCAGCGCGGAGGCAACCGACCGGCCCGCGATCGTCCGGTTCGGCGCGATTTCCGCCAGCGGCACCAGCACGAAGGCGCGCTCGAACAGGCGCGGATGCGGCAACGTCAGGTCCGGCTGGTTGATGACCGCGTCGTCATAGGCCAGCAAATCGAGGTCGAGCGTGCGCGGACCCCAGTGTTGCTCCTTCGCGCGGTCGCGGCCGAACCGCTTCTCGATCTTGTGCAGCGTGAACAGCAGCGCGTGCGGGTCGAGACTGGTCTCGATTTCAACGCAGGCGTTGATGAAGGAGTCTTGTGCTTCTTCGCCCCACGGGGGCGTGCGATAATCGGACGAGCGCGCGAGCAGCGTGGCCTGCGCCATGCCGAGGATGTTACTGATCGCTTTTGGAAATGTCGCGCGAACGTCGCCGACGTTGCCGCCTAATGCGATCAAAGCATTACCCATGGTTGTTACCGGCTGCGGGTCAGAATGACGCCGACGTCGTCGAAGATCGCGGCGATGGGCGCGTGCGGCTTGTGGACCCTTACTTTGACCGTGCTAATGCGCGGGAAGGTCGCGAGAATGGCTTCCGCGACCGCGCCGGCGGCGCGCTCGAGCAGTTTGTAGTTCGTGTCCTTGAAGGCCGCGCTGGCACAGGCCACGACATCGGAATAGGAGACGGTGTCGGAAAGCCGATCGGTACGCGACGACTCGGACAGATCCGCCGCGAGTTCGAGGTCGATGACGAAACGCTGACCCACTTCGGTCTCGTGTGCCATGACGCCATGCCGCGCGTGCATCACCAGACCGCGGATGAAGATGGTGTCGCTCATCGCCTGTCCTTGATGGCTGCCGAGACGCGTAGCGCCTGCACGGTTTCCGCGACATCGTGGGCACGGACGATCCGCGCGCCGCCTTCCACCGCTAACAGATGCGCTGCAATCGAACCGCCAAGCCGCTCCCGCGGTTTTGACGGCGTGACGGTATCGATAAAGCGCTTGCGCGAGGCACCGATCAGCAACGGTAACCCGAAAGCTGATAATTCATACTGCCGCGCAAGCACCGTCATGCTCTGATCGTGGGTCTTGCCGAAGCCGATGCCGGGATCGAGGATGATATCCTCCTTGGCAATTCCGGCGTGCTCGGCAATGGCGAGCGAGCGAGTAAAGAACGTCGCGATGTCCTGCATGATGTCGATATTGGCATCGGCGCGCTCGCGATTATGCATGATCACCACCGGCGCGCGGTGCGCCGCGACGACGCGCGCCATGTCCGGATCGCGTTGCAGGCCCCAGACATCGTTGGCGATCACCGCGCCCAGCCGAAGCGCCCAATCGACGACGTCCGCCTTCATGCTGTCGATGGAGACGGGGACGCCTAGCGCGATGATTTCGGGTAGCACCGGCTTCAGTCGCCGTATTTCCTCATCCGCGGAGATGGCGGTCGAGCCGTAGGGACGTGTGGATTCCGCGCCGACGTCGATGATATCGGCACCCTCGGCGATCATGCGCCGGGCCTGCCTGAAGGCATGTTGCGGCTCGAGAAACTGGCCCGCGTCGGAGAAGGAATCCGGGGTGACGTTGAGCACACCCATGACGGCCGGGTAAGGGCGAGACAGCAGCGTATGCAGAACCGTATGTCCGGTCATTGGTGCTGCTCGGGAAGCCGTCGAAATCATGCGCTCGCTTTGCGCGGTTCAGGCTTCCGAGTCAATATTCAATATATTGGATGTTGGACGGGACGGCGGCGGTCGTCCCGTCGCAGGGGCATCTCAGCAGAAGAGGAGGGGGTCAGTAGGTGATCTTCAGCGGCAGCTTGCGCGCCTGCTCGATCAATTGTCCGATTGATTTTTCCGACGGCAGCACCTGCACCAGCTTCCGCTTGCCGTTGGCATCCTTCATCGCCTGCGCCAGTCGTGCCGGATTGCGATGGGTGAATTCGCGCACGGTGGTAACGCCGGCGGCACGTAACAACTCAGCCTTCGCCTTTCCCATGCCGGGGATGCGCATACAATCGGCGATGTTGGCCCATTCCAGCAGTTGCTGTTCGGTAAAGTTGGTCTTCGCAGCCAGCGCCTTCCGCCCCTTGGCCGTTCGTGCTGCTTCCAGCAGTCCTTCGGTCGTGCGAATGCCCGCCGCTTTGAGTTTCGAGGCGGCAAAGGCTGTCATGCCGTCAATTTTAGAGATCGGATATGTCATGGTGCTCGGCGGTAAGAAGGTGCTTAGGCGAACGGTATAAAGCCGAACGAGGCGTGTCTGGATGTCCCTGCGCGGATCGGGCCCATACGATCCGCTTCAACTCTGTCGCGGAAAGGCCCGGAAAGTTCATCGACAAAAGCGAGATCGTCGCGAGTTCCCACGCGCTTCCGCGTCGCATTTTGTGGAACTACGATGCCGGTGCGGCGATCGTACAGGTGTATCGTTGATTGGAGGAGATTGTGCTGGGTCATCTCACCCGCATCCCCTGCATCGCGCTCGGCGCCTGCCGTCACGCTGAAATAGTCTAGACTCATACGCCCCGCCCCAGCCGATTGAGTATCGGCACGTTATTGTGTCGGTCCATTGTGAGCTTTTGCAACGGGAAACACAAGCAGCGCAGGCGCTTCGGCTCTTGTCCCGTGGCAATCGCACAAGGACTGTTGCAGTAATGCAAGAGCAAACGCTGGCGCAAGTTGAAAATTTCATCACTGGAAGAGATTTTGGATTTTCAATGCGATGGAGAACAATGTCGCGTCGCCGACATTTCGTCGCGCTGCGCTATCGTCTTTCGAAGTGCGGCCTGTTCCACCTGACCCGCAACATGCAGTAGGATAGTAAAGCCACTCACCCCGCGCGCGCGAAGAGGCCAAGCGATGCCGACGACCGACACCACGACAGACACCAGCGAAGCGATCTTCATCGGCAAGGGCGAAGAGCCGGCCTGGCTGACGCTGGCGCTCGCCAATCGTCATGGCCTTGTGACCGGTGCGACAGGAACCGGTAAAACCGTTTCGTTGCAGGTGATGGCGGAAGGCTTCGCGCGTGCCGGCGTTCCGGTGTTCGCCGCCGATATTAAGGGAGACCTGTCCGGTATTGCCGAGGTCGGCGAAGGAAAGGATTTCATCCTCAAGCGTGCCAAGGAGATCGGGTTGAACTTTCAGCCGGATCAATTCTCGACCGTGTTTTGGGATGTGTTCGGCGAGCAGGGACATCCGGTTCGCGCCACGGTATCGGAGATGGGGCCGCTGTTGCTGTCGCGGATGATGGACCTCAACGATGTACAGGAAGGCGTTCTCAACATCGCTTTTCGCGTCGCGGACGAGCAGGGCCTGTTGCTGCTCGACATGAAGGACTTGCGCGCCATTCTCAGCTTCGTCGGCGAGAACGCCGCGCAACTCACGACGCAATACGGCAATGTCTCCAAGCAGTCGGTGGGCAGCATCCTGCGCCAGCTTCTGGTGCTGGAAAACCAGGGTGGCGAGAAGTTCTTCGGCGAGCCGGCGCTCCAGTTGAAGGATTTCATGCGCACCGACCGCGACGGTCGCGGCATGGTCAATATTCTCGTCGCTGACAAACTGATGCAGAATCCGCGGCTCTACGCCACGTTCCTGCTCTGGATGTTGTCGGAGCTCTTCGAGGAGCTTCCGGAAGTCGGCGATCCGCCGAAGCCGAAGCTGGTGTTCTTCTTCGACGAGGCGCATCTGTTGTTCAACGACGCGCCCAAAGCCTTGATGGAAAAGATCGAGCAGGTGGTGCGGCTGATCCGCTCCAAGGGCGTCGGCGTCTATTTCGTAACGCAAAACCCCGTCGACGTCCCGGACAAGGTGCTGGCGCAACTCGGCAACCGTGTCCAGCACGCGTTGCGTGCCTTCACCCCGCGCGACCAAAAGGCCGTTGCGGCAGCGGCGCAGACGTTTCGTCCTAACCCCAAGCTGAATACCGCGCAGGTCATCACCGAACTCGGGACCGGCGAGGCGTTGGTCTCGTTCCTTGAAAAGAAGGGAACGCCCTCGATCGTCGAGCGGGTGTTGATCCGTCCGCCGTCGGCGCGGATCGGGCCGGTGACGCCGGAGGAGCGCAAGGCCATCCTGGCGAATAGTCCGGTGAAGGGGAAATATGACACTACGATCGATTCTGAATCAGCGTATGAAGTTTTGCAGAAACGTGTGGCTGGTACGGCTGCCTCGGCGGATGGCTCGGAAGGCGGCGTGCTCGGGCAGATCGGCTCCATCGTCGGGACGATCTTCGGCACCAATACGCCGCGCGGCAAGCTGACCACGGGGCAGGTGATCGCGCGCGACGTCACCCGCTCGGTGACCAACAAGGTGGTTGGCGGCGTGGTCGCCAATATCGGCAAATCGCTCGGCGGTTCGCTGGGTGGATCGATCGGCCGCTCTATCGTGCGCGGTGCGCTCGGCGGCCTGCTGCGGCGCTGAATTATTGCGAAGGACAAACGGAATCATGTCGACAAATCTGACCGCGGTGCTCGACCATATCGATGCGGATTTCGATCACAGCCTCGAGCGGCTGTTCAAGCTGTTGCGGATCAAGTCGATCTCGGCGGACCCGGCGTTTGCCGGCGACTGCAAAGCGGCTGCCGATTATCTCGCCGGCGATATCGCCTCGCTCGGCGTCAAGGCCGAGGTGCGGCCGACCGGCGGCCACCCGGCCATCGTCGCCAAGCCGAATGGCAAGGCAGATGGCGCGCGGCCGCATGTGCTGTTCTACGGGCATTACGATGTGCAGCCGGTCGATCCGGTAGAGTTGTGGCACTCGCCTCCGTTCGAGCCGGTGGTCACCGATCACGCCGACGGCCGGAAGATCATCGTCGCGCGTGGCGCGCAGGACGACAAAGGTCAGTTGATGACTTTTGTCGAGGCGTGCCGGGCCTGGGTCGCGGTGACCGGTTCGCTGCCGGTCGATGTCACCTTCCTGATCGAGGGCGAGGAGGAGGTCGGCTCAAAACATCTCGTCAGCTTTCTCGAGAACAACCGCAACGACCTCAAGGCCGACTTCGCGCTGGTCTGCGATACCAGCATGTGGGACCCCAATACGCCGGCCATCACCACGGCGTTGCGCGGTCTCGTCTATGACGAGGTGCGGATCACCGCCGCCAATCGCGACCTGCATTCCGGGTTGTTCGGTGGCGCCGCGCAAAACCCAATCCGTGTGCTGACGCGCATTCTCGGCGGGCTGCACGACGACAACGGTCGCGTCACCATTCCCGGTTTCTACGATGGCGTGAAGGACTTGCCGCCGGATATTCTGGCGCAGTGGAAGGCACTCGACTTCACGCCGGAGTCCTTCCTCAAGCCGATCGGTCTGTCGCTTCCCGCCGGCGAAAAGGACCGGTTGCTGATCGAGCAGGTATTCTCGCGGCCGACCTGCGACATCAACGGCATCTTCGGCGGTTATACCGCCGAAGGCTCCAAGACGGTGATCGCTTCCCACGCCACCGCCAAGATATCGTTCCGGTTAGTCGGCGGTCAGGACCCCGACAAGATCCGCGCCGCATTTCGCGACTTCGTCAAGGCGCGGGTGCCGAAGGACTGCCGCGCCGACTTTATCGACCATTCCGGCGCGCCGGCGGTGTCGCTCGACTGGAACATGAAGCCGCTCGCCGCGGCGAAGCGCGCGCTGACCGAGGAGTGGGGACGCGAGGCGCAACTGATCGGCTCGGGCGGCTCGATCCCGGTGGTGGGCGATTTCAAACGGGTATTGGGGTTGGATAGCGTGCTGGTCGGCTTCGGCCTCGATGACGACAACATCCATTCGCCAAACGAGAAGTACGACCTCAAGAGCTTCCAGAAAGGCATCCGCTCCTGGGCGCGCATCCTCGCCGCGCTGGCAGAATCGCCGAAGGCGTGAGCCAAGGCGATACCAAAGAAGACATGACGTAAAAACGCCGCCCGGAATTGGGCGGCGTTTGAGAGATGTGCAGAGGTTTGTGGGCCCTACTCTACAGCAAACCTCAGGTCTTGTAACTGGGGTCGAGCCGGTCGAGCTTGCGCAGCAGCGGCGGCCATACCAGCTTGGTTGCCCGCAGTTCAGCGCGATCGCGGTTCTCCACCAGTCGCGCATTTTTGTCGATGACATCCTGTTCGACCGGATAGGCGGTGGGGCCGAGCATGCGCGTGCGCACCTGCATGGTGCAGGCCCGCTCCAGGTGGAACATACGCTCGAATGCCGACGCCACCGAGCGGCCGACCGTCAGGGTGCCGTGGTTGCGCAACAGCATGTGGTTCTTGTCGCCGAGGTCTTTTTGCAGGCGCGGGCGCTCGTCGTGGTCCAACGCGATGCCCTCATAGTCGTGATAGGCGAGGTCGTGGGTGACGAGCTGCGCCGTCTGATTCAGCGGCAGCAATCCCTCCATGCAGCTCGCAACGGCGGTGCCGTCCGGGGTGTGAAGGTGCAGCACGCAGCCGGCATCCTCGCGCACTTCATGAATGGCGGAGTGGATGGTGAAGCCGGCGGGATTGATGCTGTATTCGCTCTCGGTGAGTTGATTGCCGTCGAGGTCGACCTTCACCAGACTCGATGCAGTGATCTCGTCGAACATCAATCCGTAGGGATTGATAAGGAAGTGATGCTCCGGTCCCGGCACCCGCGCGGAGATATGGGTATCGACCAGATCGTCCCAGCCGTAATAGGCGATGAGACGATAGCACGCCGCCAGATTGACGCGCTGCTCCCATTCCGCCTCCGTCATCGTTGCCGAAACGTCCTTCAGGCGTGCTTCCGCTGGCGACATGATATTTCCTCCGTCAGGCCGTTGTGATTGCCGAACCGTAAACCCGTGTTTCATCACCAGCAAGCCGCCAACGCCGCAGGGCCGCCGCGCTGTCAGGTTCTGGCGCCAGGCGAGGTGGATCGTGCCGGAACCGCATCAATTGCGGTTGGCGACGACGGCGATAAGAAGCTATCGTAGGTCCCGGACGGTGGCCGCCGAAGCGGCGTAGGGGGTGGAGTTCAATATGCTTTTGCTTGTGATTGCCGGTGTCGCTGCTGTCGTGGCGGGCGGCGCGGCAATCTGGTTCGGTATTCCGGTCAAGGAATTCAGCTTCGGCAACACCATGATTCTTGCCGGGGCTTTCGCGGTCTGTAGCGGGCTGTTGCTGGTGGGATTGGGTCTCGTCGTCCGTGAACTCAAGGCCATTAAGCTGAGCCTGCGAGAGCGTGCCTTGGACGCCCCCGTTCAAGACATCGATGGTCCGCCACTTCCGGCCGGATCGATTGCCGCAACGAGTGGCAGGCAGGAGCGCGGTCGGTTTCGTCCTGCGGCCTCGGATCGTGTGGTGTCGGCTGGGGCGCGTCGGCCGCCTGTCGATCCGCGGGATGACGAGGTCGGCGCATCCCCGCAGGACGCTGAGCATTCCGATGTCGAGCGTGGAAATCTCGCGCCGGAGGTGGAGGTCGCTCCACCAACTCCCCCGCCAGCGAAGGCACGGCGCAATCTGCTGTTTTCCTCCTCGCGCAAGGAGCGTGAAGGCGGCGAGCCGCCCGTCAAATCTCCAGTTGGTACCCCGTCTGCCGAATCCCCGCTCGCCGCCGATGCCGGTGGGGCATCCCAACCTCACCCGAGTTTCAACGATACGTGGCCGCGTGTCGAGCGATCCCCGCGTGCTGACCTAACCGAGTCACGTCGCGATACGGCGCTTGCACCACCGTTGCAGGCCGATCGACGATTCCCGTCCCGACAGGATGCGTCGGTCGCGACCGTAGTGAAATCCGGTACAGTCGACGGCATGTCCTATTCTCTATATTCCGATGGTTCGATCGAAGCCCAGATGCCGGAAGGCATGATGCGCTTCGCGTCCATCGAGCAATTGCGCGCACATATCGACCGGACCAGATGACGGCTTCATCTCCGCATGGCTTCACGACCCCGCCCAAGGAAAGATCACACTGATGGTTGATACGCCCGGCAAGAGTTTCATCGACCTGACCGCGAACATCGTATCCGCTTATGTCAGCAACAATCCGACCTCGGCGGCGGAAATCCCGGCTTTGATCGGCCAGATTCATGCCGCGTTGGTTCGCGTCGCGACGGGCCGGGTCGAGACGCCGCTCGAACCAGCGAAGCCGGCCGTGGCTGTCAAGAAATCTGTGACGGCGGAGTATCTGGTCTGCCTGGAAGACGGCAAGCGCTTCAAATCGCTCAAGCGCCATCTGCGTAGCCAGTACAATATGACCCCGGAGCAATACCGCGACAAATGGGGCCTCCCGCCGGAATATCCGATGGTGGCGCCGAATTATGCGGTGGCGCGCTCGCAACTGGCCAAGAAGATGGGGCTTGGGCAGCAGCAACGCCGGCGGAAATAGCGGCCGGCGCGGGATTTGAAATTTTTTGCATTTCGCTATCCCCGGTCTGGGAACTTCGACTAGGATATAAGAAAATAATCCTAGGAAAAGTATCCAATGAATCGATCCGCTTCCTCCGCTTCCACGAATGTTTTGTCTTCCCCACGGGTCTCACCGTCCGAACGCGTTGTGCGGTTCATCACGCTGTGCGTGGCCCGCGACTTCGGGCTTGATCAGGACGCCTTGCTGGTGCCGACACGCGGCGCGCCGCAGGCGGCATTTGCCCGGCAGGTTGCCATCTATCTGGCACATGTGTGCTTCGGCCTGAGTTTCGCGGCGGTTGGTCGGATGTTTCAGCGCGATCGCACGACGGTGGCACATGCCTGCCGGGTGATCGAAGATCGCGGCGACGACCGCGATCTCGATCGCCGCCTGACGGCGCTGGAGCGCGCCTGCCGCCGAGCGCCGGCGGGAGCAGGCGGCCTTCGGGAAGAACTGGAGCATTCCCGTCATGCGGCGGAGACGGAGCGATGACGACGGCCAGTCAATCGCGACGCCGCAAGGGCAATCCGCGTCGTGATTCCGCGACTGCATCGATGCCCGACATTGATGCCTTCAGGGCGCGGCATCTCAATCTTGCGCCGCATGACATCATGACTGGCGCCGGCGTCGCTCGCGTTCTGATGAATGACAGCGAAAGTCCGCTGGCATGGCTGGCGCGGCGGAAGGGCCGTGACGGCCGCGCCATGATCGAACCGATGCAGCTCGTCGCCGGTGAAAAACTGCGCGCGGATTTCACGCGTGCGCAACTGACGCCGCGCGTGACGTCAAGCTGGACGACGCCGACTGGCGGCCGCTCGGGCGGAAACGGTGCGGGCGAGATGACTGACCTGATCGTCGCGTCGCGGCAACGGGTGCGGCTGGCGTTGGAGGCGTGCGGGCCGGAATTCGCCGGCGTGCTGCTGGATGTCTGTTGCTTCCTGCGCGGATTGGAAGACCTCGAGCACGAGCGCGGCTGGCCGTCGCGCTCCGCCAAGGTGGTGCTGCAACTGGCGCTCAGCCGTCTCGCCCGACATTACGGCCTGGAGCGCGATGTCGCGGGCAGCCACAGCACGCGCCTGCGCACATGGCTTGCGGACGATGCCGCTTTCACCAGCAGTTGAACTCAGGAAGCGGTGGCGAGGTTTTCGCGCGCGTCGTTGCGAATGCGCTCCACCATGGAGCGCAAGCCGTTCGAACGTTGTGGCGTCAAATGTTCGCGGAAGCCCAGTTCGTCGAACACCGAGAGGGCGTCGGTTGCGAGAATCTGTTGCGGCGTGTGGTTGCCGTAAAGCGTCAGCAGGATCGCGACCAACCCGCGCACGATATGCGCGTCGCTATCGCCGCGATAGCGGAGAACGACGTCGCCGTTGGCATTGCGGTCGATCTGTCGTGACAACCACACCTGGCTGGTGCATCCGTTGACTTTATTTTCCGCCGAATGCTCCGCCTCCGGCATCGGCTCGAGCGTGCGTCCGAGTTCGATGACGTACCGGTACCGGTCGTCCCACTCGTCCAGCAGTTCGAAATTGTCGCGAATCTCGTCGATCGTCATGGTCGCCTGCATTGTTGTCTATGGCATTACATAGGGATGCGGCGGACTTAAAGCGATATTCGCACGAAAACGCGATAAATCGGTTCGATCAATTGATCGCGGTGGGGCCGTTCAGCCGCCATTCGGCGCGAAGATCCTCCGACGTCAACGTATTTGCCGACGAACCGGCGAGGGTGGAACTGTCCGCATCGCTATCGATCGATCCCGTCTGGTCCGAATGCCGGTCGGTGATGATCTTGTAGAGCTTGCGGGCGCCGTCCTGAGCGCGGTGGCCGATCACGGCCGCAGCCTGGCCGCCGACTTCGCAGGCCGCCCGTTGGCGCGTACAGAACTGCGTCATATCGGAGACGGCAGCCGTCGCGGCTGAAATCGCCTCGCTTGCACCGACCTGCGGCAGCTTGTTCGATTCCGGTGTGGCGTCTCGCGGCAACAGCACAAGCACAAGCCCGAGCCAGAATGCCATTCGAAGCAGGAAAAACATCTCGCGTCCCCGTCGTCTCATTCACCCCGTTGCGATTAAGTCTCGCAATCTGCTTTCTTCATAACAGCCGCGAATAAATCCCCGGTGTTTGCGGTCGGCGCAGTTGTCGGAAAATTTGATGAAAATTTGAGGGATTGGATTCGCCGTAAATTTTCCATTGAGGCGATAGCGAAGAAATGTGGGGCCGGTCTTCGCGCATCCACACTTTCGAAACCATAACGGGCTCGGATTGGAAACCGTGCGTTCACCATTCGGGCCGAATACCGGATGGATCGCGGGCGAATATCCCGTCTCGGGGCCCAGTTTGCGCTTGCGGCGCGCGACCTTAGCGTTCGCTTAAGTTCGGTCTGACACGGTGCCCCAACAATAAAGGGGGCGTTCCGGTCCGTCTGCCAAGACGACCAAGCCGAAGCGCGAAATTGTGACAGCATCGACCGTTTTCAAAGGCTGCCTTGACGAATTGCTGCATCCGTCCGTGCGCTACGACGCGTTAGCCGGCGCGCGGCATCGTGCATTCATGGCGCCGCGCCTGCTGGGCAGCTTCGCCGCCTTTGCCGCCTTTCCGGTCTATCTGGCGTTTCGTGGCGCCCCCAGCGTCGTGGAAGTGATGGCGGTCGCGTGGCTGATCGCGCCGATCCTGCTATCCTATTTCCTGTCCCGCACCGGGCGCTATGAGACGGCGCATGTCCTGTCGTCGGCGGCGCTGGTCGGGCTGGTGATGATGCTGGCGACGGCGACCGGCGGAATTCAATCCTTCGCGGCGGTCTGGCTCATCGCGGTACCGCTTGAGGCGGCCCTGTCGGCGTCTCGTCGCGTAGTCGGCTTCGCGTCGCTCCTGACATTGGCGGCTGTCGCGACGCTGATCGGCATGAGTCACTTCCAACTATTGCCGACTGCGTATGCCGGCATCGCGTCGAGCCATGCCCTCGTTGGGTTCGGCATCGGATCGGCCGCGCTTTATGCCGCCGGGTTGGCGCTGGGCGCCCAGTCGCTGACGCAAACCAGCGCATCCCTGCTCAATGTCGAGGAAGATCGATATCGCCTGCTGGCGCGCCATATGAGCGACGTGATTTCCCGTCATCGCCGCGACGGCGCGGTGGAATTCATATCTCCCGCTGCGGAAGGCCTGTTTGGCGTTGCGACATCTGAACTGGTCGCGCACGGCCTGTTCGACCGTGTCCACGTCGCCGATCGTCCTGCTTATCTGACGGCGCTGTCCGATGTCGCGCGCGGCGGTCAGTCGCGCGACGTCGAATTCCGCATTCGGCGCGATATCGCACGCGCGATCGGCGACGATCGCCTAGGCGGGTCGGAATTCATCTGGATCGAGATGCGGTGCCGACCGCTTGAGACCACGCCGGACGGCACGACGCGGCCGGACGCCGATGTCGTCGCCGTGATGCGTGACGTGACCGATCGCAAGAATCAGGAATATGCGCTTGAGGCCGCGCGCGCAGCTGCCGAGCGTGCCGGCGCCTCGAAGAGCCGTTTCCTCGCCACCATGAGCCACGAATTGCGCACGCCACTCAATGCGATCATCGGCTTCTCCGAGATGATCGTGCATGAAGACACGATGCAGATCGATGCCGCGCGTCGCAAGGAATATGCCCAGCTCATCAACGATTCCGGCCTGCATCTGCTGGCGGTCGTCAACGGCATTCTCGATATGTCGAAGATGGAATCGGGGACATTCGAAATCGCGCCGGAGCCATTCGCTCCGCAACCGGCCCTGATCAACTGCTGCAATCTTCTTGCGTTGAAGGCGCGGGACAACGGCATCGATCTGGTGACCGTTGCTCCGGACGATCTGCCATCGATCGTCGCCGACCCGCGCGCCTTCAAGCAGATCGTGTTAAATCTGGTGTCGAACGCCATCAAGTTCACGGAGCGCGGCGGCAGCGTTACGGTTTCGGCCCGCATGGAGCGCGATAAGCTGATGTTGCGCGTTCGCGATACCGGCGTCGGTATCGCGGCCGACGATCTCAAGCGGATCGGCGATCCGTTCTTCCAGGCCGGCAAGACCTATCAGCGGCGTTATGAGGGGACCGGTCTTGGTCTTTCCATCGTCAAGAGTCTGGTGACCTTGCATGGTGGCGAGGTGTCGTTGGACAGCAAGCTGGACGAGGGCACCACGGTCACCGTCGCCTTGCCGCTGAAACCGGAGCCGACACCGGCGACCGACAATATCGCGACGCTGACGCCGGTGCCGCGACAGTTGAAGACGACAGATCGAGTGAGGAAAAGTGCCTAAAGCGATGACAGCCGACGGAGGCGCAAGCCGGCGCCGCCGTCGTTCGATCGAAGTGGATGCGAAGCGGAAGCCGAAAACGGAACGTGGGATGGTGATGCGGGTCTTGCTGCATAGTCCGAAGGACACGTTCGCGGCCGCGCTGGCGCTTGCCGCGGTGATCGCCATTGTCGTCAACGCGCTGTTCCTGCAAGCCGGGCATCATCCGTCGCCGATGTTCGGCAAATCGGTTGCCGTTCCGCTTGCCGCGCCGTCGGAGACCGCGGCGCTGTTGTCCGCCAGTCCGCTGCCGCGGCCCCGGCCCAGTGAAGCGGCGATCAGCCGTGCGGAAGCGGTTGCGGCCGATTCGGGTTCGGTGGAGACGACAAAAAGTATCGACGCGCTGCATCCGGCGAAACCCGTCGCGCCGGTGCGCGCGCCTGCGGTCAAGCAGACGGCGGCGCACCCGGCGGCCGCGCATCACGATCCGCTCGGCGATCTCATCGTCTCGACGCGGCGCACCGCGAATGTGCAGCGCGCGCTCACCAAGTACGGCTACGGACAATTGAAGCCGACCGGCAACGTCGGATCGGATACGCAGGCTGCGATCCAGAAGTTCGAGCGCGAGCGCAAGCTGCCGGTTACAGGCAAGGTTTCTGACCGGCTGGTGCGCGAACTTAGCGCCGTGACCGGTCAGGCGATCAACTGACGTCGATATTGTTGACCGGGCGCGCAGCCTCTGGCGTTGGCCGGGCGGGCCTTTTATCGTGATCCCATGAGATTGAAATCAGCCATCTGGGTTGCCGCGTATTTGCGGCGTTGCCAGACCGAAGGAATTTTTGGCGCGGTGCGGCGGCGTGGCGCGGAGGAAGCGGGCGCGGTGTTCGTCAAGCTGGCGTTGCTGGATGGCCGCGCTTGGCTGTTTACGCCAGCCCCGCAGAGTGTTTACGACGACAGCCATCCGGTCGATCGCGTCTTCGCTCCAACGTCGCCGGAGGCGATTGCGGAGCCGGCCGTCGAGGAGCGGATCGCCAAGGAAATCCGGTTCGATCCGGATGCCTGGATCGTCGAGATCGAGGACAAGGCCGGTCGTCACTTTCTCGATCTGATCAAGGCCTGATCAATCTTCCGATGCACGGCGCGATGTCGTACGCGCGGCATCCGGCGTAACGTGTCGCGTGTCAGAGCGTGCTTGTGGTTGGCTCGCGCGTGCGCGCTGGCGCTCGTCGTCATGCAGCAGCGGCCGATATTTCGCACGGGCGATCGGCATGGTCGCGCCGCGCCATGCGGCGAGCAGGACAAGCGCGGCGTGCTCGCTGATCTGGTCGTAGAGGCGCGACAAGCGATAGACCATGGTGACCGAGGCGCCGACCTCGGGGTTGAGAAACAGCAATACACGCTGAAAAGCGTCGCTGCTCATGTCGAGAGCCTTGAGGGCGCAAGCCAGCGGTTCGCCGCCGCGATCGTCGATTATCTGCATCGCTACGCGTTTGGGCAGGATCAGGACGTCAGCGAGTTCCAGTGCGAAATTCTCGGTGTCCACCGCAAACGCGGCCATCTCCAAGATCTGGATGGCCTGCTTCGCGCGCGGAGCCGGAATGCGCGATGCTGTCTTCAGCGGCGCGTCGGCCAGATGAAACAGGATCGCCGAACGCTTGCTGGAATCGGCGGCGAAGAACATCTCGCTGATTTGCGCCGCGTCGTTCGGCAGCATCAGCAGCGGTGCAGTCGACGCCGCGGGAGCGTTATTGTCGGGTTCGATCGTGCGTGCGGGTTCAACGGTCGGTTGCGCAATCGATCGCGCGAGTGGCGCGGGTTGCTCCTGCTCCCGCGAACGAATCCCGAGTTGCTCCGCGATGATGATCGGCGTCTTGGGATAGATCGAGAGCCGGGCACGAACGGCCGCGCGCGTCGCGTCGTCGACCTGATCGATCAACCGTGAGGTGAGTTCGACGAACTGTCGCTCTTCATCGTCGGTATGCGACGGCGCCTGCACATAGATATCGGTCAACACCCGCAACAAGGTCGGGCGAATATCGACGCCCTCGCGGCGCGACAGCGACATCAGGCCATCGAGGCCGGAAAGCAGGGGAGGTGTTGTCGTCATATTCGCGTGTACGCTGACCAGGGAACCTGATCCCGACTTTAGCGTGTGGGTTTTAACGGGTGGTTAACCATGACTGCTCTTAATAACTTGACGAGGCCAGCCTGTTTTGGTGGGCGGCAGGAGAGCGAGATGGGCATAGTTATTCAATTTCCGGTCGAAACGGCGACGCGTCGTCCCGGCTCGGCTGCGGATAGCGCCCGGTGCGAGACGACGGGCGATGTGCTGATCCTTCCCGTGGTTCGGATCGAACGCGCAACGGATGAAACCAACGGCAACAGTCCGGACGAGGGAACCGCGGCGGGTCGCCGTCGCCGTCGCCGCGCACGATCCTGAACGCCGCCGGATTCGTTACCATGACACGATCGTTGTCGCGCACGCAGGCAACAGCTTTATCGTTGCTGTGTCTTGCGATCGGATTAGGCGGTTGCAGCGGCGGCGATTTCGACCGCGCGCGCCCCGACGTCCGCAGCGACGACATGCATCGCTGGATCGGCGTCGAGGCGACCGGAAGCGTCGGTCTGCCGGCATCACAATTCCAACTCACCGACAACGAGCGGCAGTTGCGCGATCTCGCTTATCCGTTGATCGAGCCGCCGCATTCCCGTCCAGCGAAAAGAACCGTGGTCGGCGACTACAAGCCGATGCCCTCGCCGTGGCGCGAGAAGGTCGTCTTCGACCGCACCACTTATGGAAAGCTGCTGCTCGACGAGCCGCATCGCTCGCACGCATCGCGCTACGCGCAGTTGATGGACGATGTCCGCAACGATCTGACGCGGTTTGATTCCTTCTTCCCCGTCGCGGATCGCGTCATCAGTCTCGATCGCAAGCGACACGCCAGCCTGAAATACATTTCCGAATTGTCGCCGGCGGAACGCACTGACGCGACCGCGCGCATGGAAGAGAACGCGTTGATCGTGCAATGGGTGCAGCAGTGCTTGCAGCAGCGAGTGTCGTCTTATCGCTGGGCGTTGGAACGGCTGGTGGTTCACGCGCCGGATGGTGCGGCGGCGGATGCGGATCGCCTGATCAAGCAGCTTGCGGCGCAGGCGTCCAACGTCGCCATCGTCACGCCGCCGGTGCCTGGCCGTGTGCTGAGTACGCGCGGGTGACGCTTTAACGGCTAGCGCGCGGTGTTACGCTCGGCTTCTGCGGCGGTTCGGTTTGCACTTTGCAGGTTGCGGCGGCGAGCGAGGCTTGGGCCTGCGCCATCAGGCCGGTGTCCGCCGCGAGGGCCTTGAGCACGATGAGGCCCGTCGATGTCGGCGAGTCGACGATCAGCCGGTCCGCCGCGGTGATTTCCTCGTCTTCCGGCAGCGCCGCGTGCTGCGCCTCCGTCATCAGATCGAGTTCGATGACCTTGCGTCCGGCCGAGCGATCGTTGATCGCGTAGTAAGCGACATCGCCGTCGGTATAGAACGACACCGACGTATAGGCCTGGCTGACCGGCACCGCGAGCTTGATCGGGCCGCTCGAGAGATCGTAACGGCAGATCGCCGTGGCGAAGGCCGGGTCCATGAACGGGATCGGTGCGTTGTTCGGCTCCGCGAGCGGCAGCGCTTTCACCGCGTTGACCGGCGTGATCCGCTCGAGCCGCGAATAAGCATCCTGCGAGGCGATGCGCGGCAATGCCAGCACGCTGACCAGATGTACGAGGCCGCCGAGCAGCAGGCCCGCGAGAAGTACCGCCAGCCACCGGATCATGAGCAGCCCGCCGTGCTGATCGCCGGCATCGGCGCGTCGCGTTGCGTGCGCGTGGCGATGCCCACCGGCGTATCGTAAAGACGCAACATCAGTTGATAGCGTTCGATGCCGCCGGTCGGCAGCCAGTTGCCGGCGCGTGCGCGTGAGGCGAGGCGGATGGCGAAGGAGCCGTCGGCGTTGCGCACGATCTCCTCGCTGGTGAAGCCGTAACGCTGCAACGCGTTGGCGACCAGATGGCCCTTGGCGTCGTACAAGGTCAGCGTCCAGAACCGCGCCGGCGGCGTGACGCCGCTGACGATAACGTCGCAGCGGCCGTCGAGCGGGCGCTTCGCGTCGTCGGCGTTGGCGATGAAGGCGATGCCGTCGCCGGTGCCGAGCGGCAGCTCGCCGCTGCGGACTACGGAGGCGCGTGCGTAAGGATTGATTTCCGTCGTGCCGATGCGCGGGCGCGCGGTCCATGCGCCGATGGTCAACGTGCCGAGATCGGTGCCGCGCGTCGTCGTCATCCACGTCGCGCCAAGGCCGGCCACGGTGGCGAGGACCAGGATCAACAAGGCCATCAGGATCAGGCGCACGTCTGGACCGTTATCATTGTTGTCACGCCAAACGCTTCCATCACTTCCTGCGCGCCGGGGGCGGAGTTTGATTTTCCGGTGGCGCCGCTGAAGCGACGCTGTTTGCCGGCGTTGTCGATCCGGTATTGAACGGATTGGTTGAATCCGTCGACGAGGTCTTGCCGACGGTCTTGCCGGCATCATCAAGCATCTTCTCGATGCGTACCAGAATCTCCGCGCCGCGCCGTGTCAGAACCGGCGGCGGACCGGCCTTGGCATCGTCGTCTTGCGCCGCAAGCGCGGCCGCGTTCGCCGCCGACGGCTTTGCCAGCACCTCGACGCCGGGAATGGGCTTGATTTCGACGCCCTGATGCGCTGCGACCATGATGTCGTGCCATGTCTGCGCCGGCAGTGATCCGCCGGTCATACGGTTGGTCGGCGAGTAATCGTCGTTGCCGTACCACACCGCGCAAGTGAAGTTGCCGGTGTAACCGACGAACCACGCATCGCGATAGTTATTCGTGGTGCCGGTCTTGCCCGCGGTCGGAATGCCGTCGAGCGCGGCGCGGCGTGCCGTGCCTTCGCTGACGACGTGACTCATCATGCCCGCCATGTCGGCGGCGACCGATGCGGGAATGATCTGACGCGGCTGCGGTCCGTCGCGATCCCAGCGCCACACCAGATCGCCGGCGCCGGTGCGGACTTCGAGGATTGCGTGCGGCGTGACCGCCTTGCCCTTGTTGGGGAAGGCGGCATAGGCGACCGCGTGTTCGAGTACGTTGACTTCGTCGGCGCCGATCGGCAGCGACGGCGTATCCGGCAGCGGCGTAACGATGCCGAACCTGCGCGCCACTTCGATGATCTTGGCGCGGCCGGCTTTCGGACCGGACTTGCCACCGAGCGCGATGGAGAGTTTCACCGGCACGACGTTGATCGAGCGCGTCAACGCCTGCGTCAGCGTCACCGTGCCGGAATAGGAGTGGCCGTAATTCTGCGGGCACCAGTTGCCGATGCACACCGGTCCGTCAACGATCGTCGAGGTGGGCTTGAAGCCGTTGAGCAGCGCCGTCGTGTAGACATAGGGTTTGAACGATGAGCCGGGCTGGCGCATCGCATCCACCGCGCGATTGAATTGGCTGGCGCCGTAGTCGCGGCCGCCGACCATCGCACGTATGCCGCCGTCGAGATCGGAAACGACGGTTGCGGCTTGCGTCGCGTGATAGTCGCGGCCGAACTGGCGCAGCTGGTTTTCGATGGCGGCTTCGGCGGCATGCTGCACGTGCATGTCGATTGCGGTGCGCACCACGAACACGCGCTCGGTGTAGGATTTCGGGAAGGTGTCGACCACCTTGCGCATCTCGTCGAAGGCCCAGTCGAGATAATAGTTCGGCGAATTCTCGTCGCGACGGTCGACAGCGGTGGCGGGATTGCGCCGCGCACCGAACACCTGGCCTTCGGTCATGAAGCCGGCTTCGACCATGTTGTCGAGCACGACGTTGGCGCGCGCACGCGCGGCGGGCAGGTTGATGTGCGGTGCGTATTTGGTCGGCGCCTTGAACAGGCCGGCAAGCATCGCGGATTCGGCCAGATTGATGTCGCGTACCGACTTGTTGAAATAGAAGTGCGCCGCGCCGTCGACGCCGAAGGTGCCGCCGCCCATGTAGGCGCGGTCGAGATAGAGCTTCAGGATTTCGTTCTTGGTCAGTCGCGTCTCGAGCCAGATCGCGAGGAACGCTTCGTTGACCTTGCGCTCGATGGTGCGCTCGTTGCTGAGGAATAGGTTCTTCGCAAGCTGCTGCGTGATCGACGATCCGCCTTGCCGCACGCCGCCAGCTTGTGCGTTCGTCACCAGCGCGCGAAAGGTGCCGGCGACATCGATGCCGAAGTGATCGTAGAAGCGGCGATCTTCGGTGGCGAGCGTAGCCTTGATCAGATTGTCGGGAAAGTCTTCCAGCGGAATCGCATCGTTGTGCTTGATGCCGCGGCTGCCGATCGGGTTGCCGTAGCGATCGAGGAAGGTCACCGCGAGATCGGATTTCTTCAGCCAGTTGTCATCGGCGGTTTCGCGAAACGCCGGCACGGCGAGCGCAAGTAACAGGATCAGACCGGCCAATCCGATCGTTGCGGCTTCCGATAGCGGTTCGATGAAAATCCAGCGCTTCCAGCGGCCGACATAGAAGCGGTCCATGAAGGCGGAGTAGCGTTCGTAGAGTTCGCGCGTGGCCGCGCCGGAGGAAAACACGGTGGAGTCGATGCGCGCGTCGAAGTCCAGCAGGAAATGCCGGATTCGTTGCTTCCAATCGCTTGGTAACAGTTGGCGCACCAGGACCTTTGACCTTCGCGACGTTCGAACGCCCGGCCTGAGCGCTCTCAAAACTCGCCCGGGATTCTTGCGGCAATCCCGTGGCGCTTTTGCGTCCGGATTGGCCGGGCCATCTTCTAACCGAGGCGGGTCCATAAACCAATGGCGTCGCTGGCTTTTCCGCCGGTACGGATAACGGCCGGACGAACCTTGCCGGGGGACTGGAGGGCGGTCCTGCGGATGCCGGCTTGCGCGGCGGGGCCGGCTACCCCTACATCGTTGTTGGATTCTTGCTTCGGATATCTCGACCTGATGACGCGCCGCCCGCCACAGCCTTCCGCCCAAGAGGGTTTCTTCTGGAAAACCAAGACGTTGGAGGAAATGTCCGACGCCGAATGGGAGAGCCTGTGCGATGGCTGCGCGCGCTGCTGCCTGGAAAAGCTCGAGGACGAGGACACCGGCAAGATCTATTTCACCCACGTTTCCTGCAAATTGCTCGATGCCGGAACCTGCAGCTGCAAGGATTATGCGAATCGCTCCGCCAAGGTGGCGGACTGCGTGCGGCTGACGCCGGAGAATGTCCGGACGCTCAACTGGCTGCCGCCGAGTTGCGCCTACAAGCTGGTGGCGGAGGGGCGGGATCTCTACTGGTGGCATCCGTTGATCTCCGGCGATCCGAATACCGTGCACGAGGCGGGCGTATCGGTGCGCGGCCGGGTCTACGGTACTGAGGACGACGTTCCGGATTCGGAACTGGAGGATCACATCGTTCGCTGGCCGGCGCTGTTGCCGAAGCACGCGCGACTGAAGAAGCGGCCGGACTGATCGATCCTCTCGCATCATTGACGACGCTCACGCGGACGTCATCGCGTATGCAGCGCCGCGCGTGACCCATGCGTCCGCGTGGCTGGGCGAACGAACTTTAACACGTTAATGAGTCGCGGCGTGATGAGCGGCGCGCGCAGCGCCGCCGGCTATTTCCAGCGACCGGCATGAGCAAGTTCGAATCCCAGACGAGCGGCGCGGGCGAGGTACGATCCTTGTCCGCCACCGAGGCAGCGCGACTGACCGACGAGGTGATCGAACTCGACGGCGCGCCGCCGCTTGCACCGGGCGCCGCGCTGACGCAAAGCGAGGTCCGCACCATCCTGATGAGCCTGATGCTGACGATGTTCCTGGCCGCGCTGGACCAGACCATCGTGGCGACGGCGCTGCCGACCATTGGCGCGCAATTCCGCGACGCGGCCAACCTGTCGTGGATCATTACCGCCTATCTGTTGGCGTCGACCGCGGTGGCGCCGGTGTTCGGCACGCTCAGCGACATCTACGGCCGCAAGGCGATGATCGTGCTGTCGCTCAGCCTGTTCATCGCGGGCTCGGTGATGTGCGCGCTGGCGCCGAACATGACGGTGCTGATCATCGCGCGCGGCGTGCAGGGGCTCGGCGGCGGCGGCATCATGCCGATCGTGCAGACCATCATTTCCGACGTGGTGACACCGCGCGAGCGCGGCCGTTATCAATCCTATTTCAGCGGCGTCTGGGTGGCGGCCGGCATCGGCGGCCCGGTGCTCGGCGGCGTGTTCGCCGAACATTTGCACTGGTCGCTGATCTTCTGGATCAACGTGCCGCTGGCAGCGGCCGGGCTCGGCCTGTTGCTGCCGCGCATGAAACGCATTCCGGTGTTTCACCGCCGCCGCAAGGTCGATTGGCTCGGCGGCGTGCTGCTGATGGCGAGCGCGGTGATCTTTACGCTGCTGCTGACCTGGGGCGGCACGCGGCTGGCGTGGTCGTCGCCCGAGGCATTGGCGATGATCGGCGCGACCGCGCTGCTGGCGGTGGGCTTCATCTGGCACGCCGGGCGCATCAATGAACCGTTCGTGCCGCTACCGCTGCTCGGCGGCAGCGTGGTGCCGTTCGGCATTCTCGCCGGCGGCTGCGCGGTCGGTGCCATCGTCGGGCTGACGGTGCATCTGCCGATCTATTATCTCGTCGTCTATGGCCTCAGCGCCAGCGAAGCCGGCCTGGCGCTGATTCCGCTGGTCGCGGTCTCGGTGCTGGGTGCATGGACCGCCGGGCGCGTGATGGCGACCTTGCCGCGCTATAAGTACGTGGCGATCCTCGGCACCGGCACCGCGGTCGCGACCGGGCTATTGTTGATGTTGGTCACGCTGCCGTTGTGGGCGATGCTGAGCGTGCTCTCGGTGTTCGCCTTCGGGCTCGGCACCACATTCCCGGTCAGCGTCGTCTCGATTCAGAATGCGGTGGCGCGGCCGCAGGTCGGCACCGTCACCGGCGCGATGAATTTCTTCCGCGCGTTGATGGCATCCTTTGCGGTGGCGGCGATGACGGCGCTGCTTCTGATGGCGCTGGGGCAGGGTATGGCGACGCCGGGCTCCGCTGGGCATGGCCTCGCCGCCGATGCGTTCCACAAGGCGACCGCGGCGCAGATGATCGTCGCGTTCCGCTACGTGTTCGGCGCGGCCGTGGCGCTGCTCAGCGTTTCCTTCGCCTGCATGTTGCTGATGGAGGAGCGGCCGCTCGCCGGTCCCGCTGCGCCGCCGGTGGACATGGCGGAGTAGGCCACGCTGTTACCGTGATCCTGCGTGGTCAAACGGATCGCGCGTTCTCCAAATAGATTGCATTTGATCGATCGCTCCCGATCCGCGTTAGCGGCTGCGCAATCTTTTGCCGTTAGCTTGTCGGGCGCTCACGCCGCCGCGCTCACGGCGCGGATGATTGGATCGACCACAGGAGACTCCCCGTGCGGCCGTTACTGAGGCGATTTATCGACGATCAATCCGGCGCCACCGCGATCGAATATGGGCTGATCGCAGCCGGCATCGCCATGGTGCTGATTGCCGCGTTGCAGGCGCTCGGCACGACGACAGTTGGGAAACTTCAGCCGATTGCTCCCGCAATCGAGCAGGCCGGACGGTGACGTCGCAATTCGGGATGCGTTTTCTAGGAATTTATACCTTGACAGCGTGACGCTGCTCGGGTAAGGTCACGCCATACTCCACAATTGGGTTTCGCCGAGCCGCCTTGCGTGACGGCGATAGCAAAGCGTCGGCGTGCGACGGCGTCGTTCCGTGTGGAACGCGTTTCGCCTGCGCACAACCTTCAACCCATTGAGCAGGAACAATCATTCTTTGCCATGCGTTGCCTCGATGTCGTCGGTTCATTGGTCGGCGGAAAGAGAAGCGAGGGCACCATGGCAACCAAGCAACACGGACAGATTATCGAAACGCCGACCGAGGCGCGCCAGGGTGAACGCGGGCCATCGGTGCTCGCATTGCTGGTGATCAGCACCGGGCTCGCCATCGTCATCCTCGGTATGATCTGGTTCGTCTTCATTCGCGGGTAGCGAATTGATTGATCGCTTTTAACGTCATTGCGAGAAGCGAAGCGACGAAGCAATCCAGCTTTCCTAGAGCTGGATTGCTTCGCTGTGCTCGGAATGACGACGTAGTTTGACATCACCGCGCATCGCGCGCGGCGCTGGAGCGAATTTTACATGGCGGTGAAGCGGACGACCAAACCGGTGAAGTCGCCGGACGGAACCGCGCGCGCCGGTGTCAAGAAGCGTACCGTGAAAAAGACCACGAAGAAGACGACAGCGAAGAAAGCAGCCGTCAAGAAAGTAGTTGTCAGGAAAGCAGCCTCCGTCGCGAAGGTGGTGAAGACAGTCGCCAAAACTTCAACAACGACCTCGACAAAGACTTCGACCAAAGCGGGGGCGGCGATGACCGTCGCGGAGCGCAAGGCCACCGTCGCGAAAACGCAACGGCTGGTCGACGAGACGCCGCTGGTTGTTGATGACGGTGACCAGGTTGCTAAGACGAAAATCGCGATGTTGCGCGAGGCGAAGGCGAAGGCGAGGGCGCCCGATCATCAGGGCCGCGCCAGGCGCAGCGCGGTGGAGCGCGTCAACGATCCGCCGCCGGCCGCGGGACAGGCGCTGATCGCGCGCGTCAGCCGCGCCATCGAGCGCGAACTGACCCAGATCGAAGCGATTGTCGGCGGCCATTACGTCGCGCCGCGCCAGCGCACCGAGGCGGAGCGCCGTGCCCGCACACTGGCGTCACTGGCGCGCACCTTGCGCGAAGTGACGACGCTGCGGCTCAGCGAAAAGAAAGAGAAGCGCGAGGATGACGACGCCGTGCCACGAGACCTTGGCGAGCTTCGACTGGCGCTCGCGCGACGCCTGGACCAGCTTGTCGCCGACGCAAAGACTGCACATCCTGACGCAGTTGAATGAAACCGAACTGGAGACGCTCGCCACCGCCTGGGAGATCTTCGCGCACCCGCATCAATGTCCGCCGCCCGTCGCGGCCAACGGCGCGCCATGGTTGACATGGTTGCTGGTCGGCGGACGCGGCGCGGGCAAGACGCGGGCCGGCGCGGAATGGATCCGCGCGCAGGCGCTCGGGCTCGCTCCATTTGCCAGCGAGCCGACAACGCGGATCGCGCTGGTGGGGGAGACCGAGCACGACGTGCGCGAGGTGATGATCGAGGGCATCTCCGGCCTGCTCGCGGTGCATCCGCGCCGCGACCGACCGATGTGGTCGCCGTCGCGCAAGCGGCTGGAATGGGCGAACGGCGCGGTGGCCTACGCGTTCTCGGCGGAAGATCCGGAAAGCCTGCGCGGCCCGCAATTCGGTTGTGCCTGGTCCGACGAGATGCCGAAGTGGCGCTATGCGGAGGCGACCTTCGACATGCTGCAATTCGGTTTGCGGTTGGGATCGCAGCCGAAGCAACTGATCACCACCACGCCGCGTCCGACCGCGCTGCTCAAGCGCCTGATGATTGACCCATCGAGCGCGGTGACGCGGGCGCCGACGCAAGCCAATGCGTTGAACCTCGCGCCGACGTTCTTGAAAAGCGTGATGGCGCGCTATCAGAACACCCGGCTGGGGCGGCAGGAGATCGACGGCGAAATCATCGAGGACCGGCCTGACGCGCTGTGGTCGCGCGCGCTGATCGAATCCTGTCGCGTCAACGACACGCCACAGCTTACGCGCATCGTGGTCGCAGTCGATCCGCCGGCCTCATCGAGCAAACGTGCCGACGCCTGCGGCATCGTCGCGGCCGGCATCAGCGAGGGCGGCGTCGTGTTCGTGCTGGCAGACGACACCGTGAGCGCGGCGACGCCGTCGGCTTGGGCTGCGAAAGCGATCGCGCTGTGGCGGCGGCTCGAGGCCGATGCGCTGGTCGCGGAAGTCAATCAGGGCGGCGAGATGGTGGGCGCGGTGATCAAACAGGTCGACGACACCGTACCGGTGACGCCGGTGCGCGCCACGCGCGGCAAGTGGATGCGCGCCGAACCGGTGGCGACTTTGTACGAGCAGGGGCGAGTGAAACACGCAGGCTGCTTCCCCGCGCTGGAAGACGAGATGTGCGATTTCGCCAGCGGTGGCCTGTCGTCCAACCGCTCCCCCGACCGCCTCGACGCACTGGTTTGGGCCATCACCGCACTCACCGCCACCGCGCGAACCATGCCACGGGTGCGGGAGTTGTGAGCGCTCGATCTATCTTCGGCGTCGTTCCCGCGCAGGCGGGATCCATAACCCCTGCATTCGCGGTTGATGCGCAGATGTCGCGGCGCTTTCGCTCCAGTTGCGAGCGCTGCGGAGTCTGGGTCCCTGCCTCCGCAGGGACGACTCAACAAATACTGACTTTGAGGACACCCCATGCTTCAACGCCTGAAAGCCTATCTCCGCGCGCCCGAAGCGAAGGCGAGTCGTGCCGCGCAGGTGTTGGCGTTCGAGAGCGGCGGGCGGGCGCGGTGGACGCCGCGCGATTACGCGGCGCTGGCGCGCGAGGGTTATCTCGGCAACGCCATCGTGCATCGTGCGGTGCGGCTGGTCGCCGAAAACGCGGCATCGTGTTGTTATCTTGTATTCGAGGGTGCACAGGAGCGTGAGGCGCATCCGTTCGGCGCGTTGCTGGCGCGGCCCAATCCGCGCCAGGACGGCACGGCATTTCTCGAAGCGCTGGTGTCGCATCTGCTGCTGGCCGGCAATGCTTACATCGAAGCGGTCGCGCTCGATGACGAGGTGCGCGAACTCTATGCGCTGCGGCCGGGTCGCATGAAGGCGGTGCCCGGCGCCGACGGCTGGGCCGAAGCATATGAGTATAGTGCCGGTGGGCGCAGCGTGCGTTTCGATCAACTGTCGTCGCCCGTGCCGCCGATCCTGCATCTCACCTTCTTTCATCCGCTTGACGATCACTATGGCCTCGCGCCTCTGGAAGCCGCTGCCGTCGCCGTCGACACGCACAACGCGGCGGCGCGCTGGAACAAGGCGCTGCTCGACAACGCGGCCCGGCCTTCCGGCGCGCTGATTTACTCCGGACCGGAAGGCGCGGTGCTGAACAACGCGCAGTTCGATCGGCTGAAGCGCGAACTCACCGACACCTATCAGGGTGCCGCCAACGCCGGGCGTCCGCTGCTGCTGGAAGGCGGGCTCGACTGGAGGGCGATGTCGCTGACGCCAAAGGACATGGATTTTCTCGAGGCGAAACATACCGCCGCGCGCGAGATCGCGCTTGCGTTCGGTGTGCCGCCGATGCTGCTCGGCATTCCAGGCGACAACACCTACGCGAATTTTGCGGAAGCCAATCGCGTGTTCTGGCGGCAGACCGTGCTGCCGCTGGCAACACGCATCGGGACATCATTGGCGCAATGGTTGTCGCCGCAATTCGGCGAAGGCCTTCGCCTTGTCATCGACACCGACCGCATCGAGGCGCTGGCTTCGGATCGCAGCGCGCTGTGGGAGCGCGTCACCGCCGCGCCGTTTCTCACACTGAACGAAAAGCGTGAGGCGGTCGGCTACGCGCCGGTCAACGGCGGCGACCGATTTGAGTAGGTGCGGTTCAAGCGGTTGCAAGGACGCCGTCATTGCCGGGCTTGACCCGGCAATCCATCGCTTTCGAAGGATGGATGCCCGGATCAAGTCCGGGCATGACGACTGTGAACGGGGCTGACCCCGCATAAGATTTCCGGCTTTCCAGTTTCGCGATGCTTTGGAAATTTCGATGTCCGACCTGATCGACACCTTCATCGCGCGGGGCGATCTCGCGCATCTGGCGTTGTTCCTTTGGGCGATGGCAGCGAGCGGCGGGCTGCTGTTCGCGTTGCGCGAACTCGCCGTCGCCTCGCGCCGCTTCGACGATTTCATCCGTGAACTCTCGCGTTTCAACCGCCGCGCCAGCAGCCAGCATTTCGAGGATTACGACTGATGGACACTTTGCACAGCATGATGTGGACGCTGCGATCTACGCGAGGATCTTCGCGGGCTCTGGGCGCGCGGCAAACTTATTCCCGATGTCGCGCGTGGCCGCGAATTGCTGGCGCTGCTGCGCTCCGGCGCCATCGACGGCCTGTCGATCGGTTATCGCACCGTGCGCGGCCGCATCGATCCGAAGACGCGCATCCGCAGGCTCTACCAGGTGGACCTGTGGGAAATCTCCATCGTTACGTTCCCGCTGCTCGCCGGCGCGCGCGTCGAAGCCGTGAAGGCGGCAGATGTGCCGCGCCTGTCGCGGCGACGCGCCACGGCCGAGCGGGCGTGGCGAAGCCTGGGCGGTGCCGCGGATGTACCGGCGCCGTCCGGGCGACGTCGCGTTAGCGCTTGAACGCCAGCGCCAGCGCGAGGCCGACGATGGCGCCGATGCAGATCGCGCCGCCGCCTGCCGCCATGCCCCAGTTGAAAAAATAGCTCGCCACCGCGACGAAGGATTTGTCGACGCTGCTGCCGAACAGAATGAACGATGCCGCGAAAGCGGCAAGCAGCACCACCGCGAGCGCGATCCCGAGCCACGCGCCCCGTCGCTTGCCGGGGCGCATCGCAATCCACGCCGCGCCCGCGCCTGACACCGCGAGCAGGACCCAAACGAGAATCAGAAAGCGCATGGCGGCACCCGGATGCTGGCCTCGATGCGTTTCCTTCTAGCTGATGGCGCGACCGAGATGAAGCGGCGCGTTGCCCCAATTCATCACCACCAGGAGAACCACATGGACTTCGACATCATCCAGTCTGCGCCGGAGCACAAGTCCGGCATCGCCTATACGCCGCGTGACGGCTTCGACGAATTGCGCGCCACGTTCGAGGAGTTCAAATCCGCCAATGACGAGCGCCTCGGCGCGCTGGAGCGCAAGCGCGGCGACGTGCTGCTGGAGGAGAAGGTCGACCGCATCAACGCTTCGCTCGATCTGCAAACCAAGCGGATGGACGAGCTGGCGCTGCGCCAGGCGCGACCGGCGCTGGAAGGGCGCGGCAAGCTCGTATCGGATGCCGCCGCGCGCGAACACAAGAGCGCGTTCGACGCCTATGTACGTTCGGGCGAGGCGGGTGCGTTGCGCGCGTTGGAAACCAAGGCGATGTCGGCGGGCGCCAATGCCGACGGCGGCTATCTGGTGCCGACTGAACTCGAGCACGGGATCGGCCAGCGGCTCGCGGCGATCTCGCCGATCCGCGCGCTGGCCTCGGTGCGCCAGATTTCCGGCGGCGTCTACAAGAAGCCGTTCACGACCGCGGGACCGGCGACCGGCTGGGTCGGGGAAACGGATTCGCGCACGCAAACCACGTCGCCGACGCTCGATGCGCTGTCGTTCCCGGCGATGGAGCTTTACGCCATGCCGGCGGCGACCGCGACCTTGCTCGACGATGCCGCGGTGAACATCGACGAGTGGATCGCCTCTGAGGTTGAACTGACCTTTGCTGTGCAGGAGGGCGCGGCCTTCGTCAACGGCGACGGCACCAACAAACCGAAGGGCTTTCTCGCGTCGGACACCGTGGCGAACGCGTCCTGGGCGTGGGGTAAGCTCGGTTACGTGGCGAGCGGCGGCGCGAGCGGTTTCGCGGCTTCGAATCCGTCCGACGCGCTGGTCGATCTGATCTACGCGCTGAAGGCGGGCTATCGCCAGAACGGTACGTTCGTGATGAACCGCAAGACGCAGGCGCTGATCCGCAAGTTCAAGGACTTGGGCGGTGCATATCTGTGGCAGCCGCCGGCGCAGGCAGGCGGTCGCGCTTCGCTGATGACCTTCCAGCTGGTCGAGGCGGAGGACATGCCGGACGTTGCGGCGGATTCGCTGTCGATCGCGTTCGGCGATTTCCGCCGCGGCTATCTGATCGTCGATCGCCTCGGCGTCCGCGTGCTGCGCGATCCGTATTCCGCGAAACCCTACGTGCTGTTCTACACCACCAAGCGCGTCGGCGGCGGTGTGCAGGACTTCGACGCCATCAAGCTGATGAAGTTCGCCGCGAGCTGATTGCATCGCGGGCGTAACACGTCATCGTCGGGCTTGATCCGGCGATCCATCATGAGGTGATGGATGCGCGGGTCAAGCCCGCGCATGACGCCGATTTCGCGGAGGTTCTTGGGGATATCCGCGATTCCGGCGTCGTTCCGCAGAATAAAGAAGCTGCGCCGGCAATCGGGCGCCTTGATGAAGGAGTTTACATTCCGAAGTGAGGGCTGATGGAGATGGCTCCAATGCGCAGATGATTGAGGTATGATTGACGCGCTGGACGACGGTTCTTTTATCCGAGCTGAGGGTGATGCTGCATTCGGCTTATTCATCCTTTGCTTGATCTGCGACAAATTCGTGCTGGCGGGCTATGCTAAGCAGGCTGGGATAACGCGAGACGTTTTGAGAACGGTTCAAAGCCGGAGAGGTCAGCATGTCATCTGCCACGATCGCGGAGCGTCATTTCAAGGCGGCCCTTGACGAAGCGAATACCGAAGGCGTCGACCCGGACGCTCTGTGTCGCTCGCTGCTGGGGCTGGTCGTCAATCAGTATCTCCAATCGAGATCCGTCGCCGACGTGCAATCGGAGTTGCGCTTCCTGGCGGAGAACTGCGATCCCGATACTGATTTTGCCTTCATGCGCCCGTAAGGCCGCGGCTCAACGATCATTCCGCAATCGGCGCCGGCTGGAAGGAGTGAGCCCCGAGGCAAGAAGCCTCGAGGCTTTTTCCGCGGTCAGTACTTGAAATCCGGCAGCGCCTTGAGCTGATCCTTTGTTACGTTCAGCACCGCGCGATCGGGAAACCACTCGCGCTTGGTGTCGGAGGTCTGACCAGCGGTGGTCTTTCCGACCTTGTTGGCGAACTTCAGACTGTCCATCGAGACAAGCAGGTAATGCTTGCCCATGCCCAGGAAGCCGCCGGCTTCGATCACCAGACCACGGACGTGACCTTTGGAATCGATGATGACATCGGAGATTTCGCCGATCCTGTCGTTCGCTTCGTTGTAGACGTTGACGCCCGACATCTTGGATGCGCTCCAGTCGCCGGCGGCAGCGATCGGTGCGGCTGCTTGCGACGGTGTGTTCGCCGTGGTCTGAGCAAACGCGGCGGTCGAGAGCATGAGGAGCGTTGCGGTAGTGATAAGTGCTTTCAAGGTAACCTCCATGATTGGGACTTGAAAACACGCATCCGCGTTGTTCGTTCCTGTGTACGAAATGGTACACAGGAACGACTCGTCTCCTTCGCGTGTTGATTGGGTTCAACGGAAGGAGAGCACCATGGATTGGAATCGCGTCGAAGGAAACTGGAAGCAGGTGAAGGGCAAGATCAAGGAGCAATGGGGCAAGCTGACCGACGATGATCTCGACGTCATCAACGGCAAGCGCGATCAGCTCGAAGGCAAAATCCAGGAACGCTACGGCTATCAGAAAGACCAGACGAAGAAAGATATCGACGATTGGTATGGTCGTCAGACCTGGTAACAAAAAGCCCCGCTTCGGCGGGGCCTTCCTTTACTGCCGATCGTCAGCAATAGCCGTATTCGCCGCAGGCATAGGGCAGGCGGCTGAAGATGATGTCCGGCGAGATGTCGTAGTAGGAACGGTAGCGGAAGGATTTCGGCTTGCCGTAATAGCCGTTGACCAGCGGCGGAATATCGACCTCCGGCGCAAACACTGTCTCGTATTCCTCCTCGACGACGACGCGTGGTGCGGCCGCGCGCACCGGCGGCGGCTCGGCGAAGATTGCGCCGAGGCGGCTGTGCGCCGTCAGGTCGGCGGCGTACGCGGCGGATGCGACACCGAGAATGGCGGCTGCGAGAACAAGGCGGCGAAACATGCGGGGCTCCGATGATTCGCCAAGGCTAACGCTGTGTCTTTAAGAAACCTTAACGCGGTGGCGATGCGGATGGCATGAGGAGGTTTACATCCTCGCAAGCCGTGCCACCGTCGCGCCGCTGCCGTCGCGCAGGATCAGTTTGCGTTCGTGCGCATTGATGCGGAAGCTGCGCGCCTGCTCCAGCGCCTGGTGAAACTTCTGCTCCTGCGCCATCGCGGCGGGGGTGCAGGCCATTTTGGTCGAAGCCAGTGGACTGAAGCTGATGCTTTCGCCGGTGATGCTGACCCGGCCGCGATAGCGATTGCAGCCGCCATGGCCGGAGACGATGCCATCGGGCGCGATCTCCAGCGTGGTTTGCAACCGATCGATGACGCCGCCGCCGAGAATATCTTCGGCCAGCCACTTGCCGGTCGGCGCTGTGCCGATCGGCGCGTGCTCGGCGACACGCTGCACCAACAGGCGGGTGTTGTTGCGGCCGCCGGCAAAGATGGCGTGGTGTTTTGTGGTGACGAACAGCAGGCGGTCGCCGTCCAGGATGCGGGCTTGCAGGGCGTAGCGATGCCGCAGGTCGATCTTGGCGTGATCGAAGGAGAGCCGATAGGGAATTGGGCTGCCCTTCGCGCCGGTGATGCGGTCCTCGGCGATTATCTCGGCGGGCGCATCGGCGCGCGAGACGTCGGCGAGCTGAACGATGACCTCGGCATTGGCGGGCAGCGCCATGCGCTCGACGTAGTTCACAGTGCCGCGCAGGATGGTCGCATCGGCCAACGCGGGTGGGGTCGGCAGCAGTGAGGCGGCCATGGTCGCAATGATGTGGCGGCGGGTGAGGAGCATGGCGATCTCTCCGGCATGAACGAGTCACGTTCAACGCTACGAAATATCGCCGCGCGTGTCAGCCTTCGCAGTGCGCGCGAATGTCGCACGCGATATCAGCGTCCGCGCCAGCTTCGCGCGGTGCGTTCTATCCAGTCGCGGTAAAGCGTCAGCGGCGTGACGCCGGTGAGGCCGCCGCAGCCGCTCGCGTTGTTGGCGCCGGTGGACCAACTGATGACGCCGACGACGACGCTGCGGCCGTCCTGGTCCTCGAACACTGGGCCGCCGGAATCGCCGGTGCAGGCGCCGAGCCCTTCGCGGGTGTTATTCGTGGCGGGATCGACCAGGCGGATCTGCAATGTGCCGGGGCGACCGGTGGCGATCAGCGTCGCGGCGCGCGCGGTGCCGCCGCTCTTGCCGTCGTCGCGCCGGGTGACGCCGATGCCGGCGACAGCGAACCGCGCGCCGGCCGCAATAGGCGTGCGCGGACTACCGAGCGGCGCGGAAGGTTTATTCGTCATCGGTGTCGCGAGTTGCAGCAGTGCGACGTCGGCGCTGGCGCGATGATGGGCGATGCCGCCGCTGTTGTAATTCGGATGCGTGGCGACGCGGCGCACGTCGAGCAGCTTCGGCTGCCGCTGCGCGTCGTAGGTGACGATCTTGGTGGTGGTCTCCGCCGGCACGCAATGCGCGGCGGTGAGCACGATATCCGGCGCGATCAGCGTGCCCGAACAGAAATTGCCGCGCGAGCCGACCACGGTGACGACGACGCGGCCGAGCCCGGTCTCGGCCGACGGCGCGCCGCCGACCATGGCGTCGGCGGGCATCGATACGCCGAATAACGCTGCGCAAAACGCATAAGCGAAAACCTGTTTCATGCGCGCGACAAAGCATCGCCGCGTCGCGCCTGTCAACTTCCGGGCATCGAAAGGACCGACGTATGGCCGCAACCCTGCTGGTGCCGCCCGCTACCGAGCCGTGGACGGTGGCCGACGCCAAAAGCTTTTTGCGCGTCGAGACCGATGATGACGATGTGTTGATCGCGGGGCTGATCGCATCGGCGCGCGGGCAGGTCGAGGCGCTGACCCGGCGCGGCCTGATCACGCAGACCTGGCGGCTGGTGCTCGATGGCTGGCCGCGTGACGGCCGCATCGCGCCACGCCTCGCGCCGCTGCGTGCGGTGACGGCGGCACGGATCTACGACGCGGCGGGCAACACCGTTGCGATCGATGTTGAGCGTTTCGTTGTCGACGTGACGGCGAACACCATCGCCGCGCCGCCGTGGTCGCTGCCGATGCCGGGGCGCGACGTCGCGGGCATCGAACTCGACGTCACCGTCGGGTTTGGCGATGCCGCCTCCGATGTGCCCGACGTGCTCCGTCATGCGGTGCGCACGCTGGTGGCGCACTGGTACGATAATCGCGGGCTGGCCGCGATCGGTGCGAGCGTGGCGATGTTGCCCGGTAGCGTCAGCGCCATGATCGCGTCGTATCGGGTGCTGTCGCTATGATCGATCCCGGTGCATTGAAGACGTGTCTCACCATCGAGGCGCCGGTGGAAACCGACGACGGGCAGGGCGGCGTGGCGCGCGATTACGCGCCCTTCGCGAAAGTGTGGGCGAAGGTCGCGCCGCTTGGCGCGCGCCACGATGTTGCGGCCGATGCGGACGGCGTCGCGGTGCGCTATCGCATCTTATCATTTCAAGAGCGCGACAACGGCCGCTTCATTGAGATCGAGGCGGAGTTGCGCGTGGAGTGATCGCTTGAGCGATCGCGTCATTTCGATCCCATTTCATCGGATACCACCATGACTTCAGCCAATCTGGCGCTGCGCGCCGCGATTCATCATGCGCTCGTGGCCGACAGCGGGCTTATCGCCGCGCTGGGCGGCGCGCGTGTTTACGATGCCCCGCCGCGCCGTGCGGCGTTTCCCTATGTCACGCTCGGCGAGGCGCGTGTCACTGATGCGTCCGCCGATGACGGGCCGACGCAGGAGCATTTGCTGACGTTGCACGCGTGGTCGCGCCAGGGCGGCCATAAGGAGGCGCACGGCATCGCGGGCGCGCTGTTGCAGGCGCTCGATGATGCACCGCTCACGCCCGACGGTCATCGGCTGGTCAACCTGCGTTTCGCCGTCGCCGATATCCGCCGCGAGAACGACGGCCGCACCTATCACGCCGTCGTGCGTTTTCGCGCCGTCACTGAACCTGTTGTTTAATGGAGAACGAGCCCATGGGCGCGCAAAAAGGCAAGGATTTGCTGGTGAAGATGTTCGACGGGGCGAGTTACGTCACCGTCGCGGGGCTGCGCAGCCGCAAGATCGCATTCAACGCCGAGCTAGTCGACGTCACTCACGCCGAGTCGGTCGATCGCTGGCGCGAATTGCTGGCCGGCGCGGGCGTGAAGCGTGCGTCGATCTCCGGGCGCGGCCTGTTCAAGGATGCCGCCTCCGACGCGCTGGTGCGGCAGGCCTTCTTCGACGGCACGATCAACAATTGCCAGGTGATCGTACCGGATTTCGGCACCATCCAGGGCGCATTCCAGATTTCCGGACTGGAATTTTCCGGCGAGCACAACGGCGAGGTGACGTTCGACATCTCGCTGGAATCCGCCGGCGCGCTGACCTTCGCAGCGTTGTAAGGAGAGCACGATGCCCAATCGATATCGCGGCGAGATCGACGCGGAGCTTGGCGGCCGTCGTCGCACGCTGGTGCTGACGCTCGGTGCGCTGGCCGAACTCGAAGCTGCGTTCGGTGCCGGTGATCTCGCCGCGCTGGCGGAGCGTTTCGGCACCGGCCGGATGCGCGCGCGTGACCTCGTGCGCATCATCGCCGCCGGCCTGCGCGGTGCGGGCGAGACGGTGAGCGACGACGAGGTGGCGGCGATGACCGCATCGGGCGGCGTCACCGCCTATGTCCGCATTGCGGCTGATCTGATCGCGGCGACGTTCGAGGAGACGGCAGACGAGACCGCGCCGTGACGAATACGCTTGCACCGTTTCCTCAACCATTTCCTTGGCGCATGGCGATGGGTTTCGGCTTCGGCGTGCTGCACCTCGCGCCGGATGCGTTCTGGCGCATGACGCCGCGCGAACTCGCCGCCGCCATCGCCGCCGTCCGCGGGCCGGTTGCTGCACGGCTGGCGCGCGCCGATCTTGACGGCTTGATGCGGAAATTCCCTGACGGCATCGCGGAGACACCCCATGACTGACGACACCGAATTGCTCGACACCGCGAGCACGCTGGACAGTCTCACATTGAAAACGCGCGACCTCTCATCCGGCGCCAACAGCTTCGCGCGTGCCATGAGTTCAGCCTTCGCCACCTCGGTGACCGGCGGCAAGCAGTTTGACGACGTGCTGAAGTCGCTGGCGCTGCGGCTGTCGGACTTGTCGGTGCGCCTCGCGTTCAAACCGCTGACCAGCGCACTCGGCAGTGGCATCGACAGTCTGCTGTCCGGCCTCACCGGGATCGGCGGCAGCACCTCGACGGCCTCGATGGTCGCGGCCTCCGGCGCGGTGAAGCCGTTCGCGACCGGCGGCGTCATCGGCACGCCGACTTACTTTCCGATGATGGATGGCGGCGTCGGGCTTGCGGGCGAGGCGGGGCCGGAAGCGATCATGCCGCTGAAGCGCGGACCGGACGGCCGCCTCGGCGTCAGCGGCGCGAGCGGCGGCAACACCATTACGGTGCAGATCGCGACGCCGGATGTAGAGAGCTTCCGCCGCTCGGAAAGCTACATCACGGGCCAGATTGCCCGCGCCGTCGCGCGCGGACAGCGGAGCTTGTGAGTGCGGTTCAAACGAGGAACCGCAACTCGATCACCGTCGTCCCCGCGTATGCGGGGACCAAGACTCCGCAGCGGTTCGGTTCGATCGACTGAAGCGAGGTTATTTAACTGCTTATCCCGTTTGCTCCGGCAGTAACCATATCTAGAAGTATTAATCGACTCTTTGGCGGCGCCGTGTTGGGATCCGCGGATGGCGAGAGAAGCCCTCTTTCCCACCCGCTGGAAGCATGACAAGCCGCCCTCGATCGAGGCTTTCATGGCCAATTTCCACGACGATTACGCTTGCGCCGAGCATCTTGCCCGCAAGCGATGGCCCGACGGCTTCGTCTGCCCGCACTGCGGATCGAAGAAAGGCTGGCGACTGGAGGCCAAGCCATGGGTCTGGGAATGCGCCGGAAAGGGCGATGATCCGATTTGCCGTCGTCAGACATCGGTCATCGCCGGCACCGTGATGCATGGCACTCACCTGCCGCTCCGGACATGGTTCATCGCGGCGTATCTGGCGGCGACGCATTCCAATTCGATCTCGGCGCTCCAACTCCAGGCCAAGCTCGGCTTGGGATCGTACAAGACCGCCTGGCTGCTGTTGCACAAGCTGCGCCGGGCGATGGTCAATCCGGGTCGCACCCCGCTTCAGGGCGACGTCGAGGTGGACGAGAGCAGCATTCCTTATTATCTCCACGACGGCCCGTCCGGAGGCGGTCAAGGCAAGAGTCTGGTTGGAAAAATCTTCATTATCGGCGCGGTCGAGAAGCATGAAGGACGCACCTCCGGCCGCATCAGGCTGGCCAAGCTGACCGAGGACAAGCGCCGTTACATCCAACCGTTCGTGCTCGCAAATACGGCTCCGAGATGCACCATTTATACGGATGCCAATCGCTCTTACGTCGGCATTCCCGATCGGAAGCATTTCCCGACCAACCTCAGTGCGAAGGATGCTCTTCCGGCCCACGAGAGTTTCGAACGCATCCATCGCGTCTTCTCAAATTTGAAGCGCTGGGGACTCGGAACGTTCCATGGTTTCCGAGAAAAGCATCTCGACGCATACCTCCATGAGTTCGAGTTTCGTTGGAATCGGCGGCGGCGTTTCAGGTCAACGCTGGATACGCTGCTTGGGATCGGACAATCGTTGCCGCGGACGACCTATCGGGACATCGTGGGAGATACGAGTGAGTGGCGGCAGGCTCACAAAGAACAGATCCTGGCGATGGTTTCCCCGGAACGACGCGAGGCTGCCAGGTATCTCGCGAGGGCCAGAAAGATCGATATTCTCGATGCGCTCGAAATGGTCGGCCCCATACGGTCAACGCGACCCTACAAGAGGCGTCTATTGGAGCGACCAGTGCTCGCTCCGCGTCGGCGCGGGGAAGAGCGATCCACGGCGCGCTATCGTCATCCACCGCGGCCGCCGATGATCGCGATGGCGAACGTCGCTTAATCTTCGGTCAAACGAAAATTCGGACGTAAATTTCTGAGTTTGGCTAGTTAGCGAACGCCGCCAGATTGTGTTCGAATCCTACGGTTCGCACGTCTCGTTGTCATTTTCGCGCGCCAACACCATATTTGCTAAGGCCACTCTGGATTGTCCTCACAAGTTCCATTATTCTGGAGCGTGGCCTACGAACGAAGGGAAATTCGCCATGGGTGCTCACGCTGCGACCATCGCAATAAGTGGTGATACTTACGCTGCAGCCGAGAGGATCGCATCTCTCGACCATGTCACAGTCGATGTTTTGATCGAGAGTTTGGTGAAGAGGCACGCCGAATATATCGACTCTCTGAATAATTTTCCGGAGATGCCCAAGTTTAGTCTGGACGAGTATGAAATGCAGCGCGATCAGGGTGAGACCGAAGAGGAATATCAGACGCGCCTTGACCTATTTAGGTAGCGCTTATGGCGTCGATTCCATTTAAGTCCGGCGATATTGTTTGGACAAATTTCCCCTTCGAAGATAATCCTGATCGCCCAGGACCTGTCCGGCACGCCGCGTGCGTCGTTGCGGTTTTCACACGCCAGCAGGCGCGGGTCGCGACCACTGCGCCCATCGATGACAGGGGATTGGTGGTCGGTGTCTATACATCATCGCAGGTGCGAAAATTTGGTGATGCTCTCCCGATTGGAGTGATTCAGGTGAGATCGGATCGAGCCAGTCAGGCCGGAAACCAAAGGCCGTTCTTCATCGATGTGCGAAAGCGGGCGTTTGTGCCGTTCGCAAGGCGGTTCTTCCCAGAAATCGATAAATCAAACCATGGTCTGATTGGCCCCGTGGACCGAGGCCTTTGGGCTGAAGTTCTGAGGCAATATAAACTCGTTAACGATAGGCATCCCGAACTGATCGTAAATGTTGGACCGCTGCGTCCATGATACCGGCCATCTTTAATCGGAAAATATCTTTATTTTCAATGAGCTAACGAATTTCCTGTGACTTTCCCTACTTAATGCTGGAAATTTCGCTAAAGCGAAAACCCACTCCTATCACCGTGCGTAAGCCTGATTGAGCTTCGTCCTTCCGCGGGACGCGGCGTCGCGAATCTTACACACTACACGCCATTCCCTCTTCTCAAAGTCGGGAGAGAGGGCGGCATCAATCACTATCAGTGGTGCATCCCTGAACTAACGGGATAAGCACTTTTTATTTTTGCAATGGCTCATCGAATACGCCGCTGGGCGACAATGGATGGCTCAACGTCATCTACGTCAACGCGAATTACTGCGTGTTCGAATACGTCACGGTCTCGAGCGGACGCCGTTTCTGTGGCGAGTTGCTGAACAATGTCTGGAGCGGTTGGAAAACCACCGACACGCTTCGCGGTTCGAATGCGACCGGCCAATGGGTTATCTACCCGACCGGTCTTATGATCTGCACGCTGAAGCTCGCCATTCCGGAGGGCTCCTGGAGCACCGACGTCTGGGGCGCTTATCGCAACTGCGGATCGTGGCCGTTGCCCGCGACGTTCTCGCAGGTGTTCGGCGGCTGGGTGCAGACTGTCGATGGCGTCATCAGTGCGCGATCGGCCTACACGACATACTTCACCCTCAGCGCGACGACGATCGCCGATATCTATGTCGCGTCGCCGAGCACGATACCGGGCACGGCGGAACTTTCCCTGAATGTCGTAACCATAGGGGTTTCCTGACATGATCCTTCACCTGTGTCCGCAGTTGCGCTCCGATGCGCTGTCGGTGGTCAAGACTGGTGACGCTCTGACGATCAACGGCGATGTCGTCGACCTGTCGGTCATTCCCGACGGCGCCGATCTGTCGTCCACCGCCATCGGCAATGAATGGATCGTCGGCATCGTGCGGCGTGTCGACGGTGTTCTCCACGTTCCCTTGATTTTTCCTCATGGCCCCGATGCCGTTATGGGGATGCGGTTTCCCGAGAGTATCGTGAATCCGCCGGACGGGCCGATTGCATTGCCGGGAGCGAACCATGGCGACGATTGATCTTTCGAAACTTGTCACGGCCGGAATGAAGACAGCGCAGACGCGGCAGGCGCAGACCGCTGCCGTGATCGCGGAGCGCGAACGACGGCTGGCGGCCGGCTTCGATTACGATTTCGAGGATACCCGCGGCGTTCATCGCATCGCGACGTCGGAGCAGGACATGCGCGGCTGGGACGAAGTAACCAAGATCGCCAGCGCGATGATCGCACTCGGCGATCACATTTCAACAATCGATATCGTAACCGAGACGGGACCGGTGCCGGTGAAGGCGATCGAGTGGCAACGCGTACTCGTCGCAGCCGCCGCGTTTCGTCAGCCGATCTGGGCGGCCAGCTTCGCGCTTCAGGCGACGGAGAGGATCCCGGCCGATATGACAGATGATCGGCACTGGCCGTAGCGTGACGTATCGCTCCTGCGTTCGATGTCAGTGGGAGCAGATTCCGATCCTGGACAAGATCGGTCCCGATCGGCACGAAGCGAGCGCGGAGTCCTGATACAGGCTGAATGCCACGGCTGATATGGCAAGGATGAGAATAAACGTCATCATGCGCATCGGAATTTACGTCACGCGCGGAAACGCTCTTTGATGCCGGAAAAGATGAAGTAGATAGCAGCAATCGCTATCACTAGCTCGAACGCTTCGATCATTGAAATAAGCCTGGATTATTCAAAAGTATCGTCGTTTTGCCGACTTTTGTTGGCTGACGCATCCCCCATTTGGGGGGCGGTGGCCGGAACTCCATCACGCCAGGAATATGCCATGCCCGATCCTGCTTTCGGTGCCGCCGGCGTTCGCCTTTCGCTCGCCACGTTGCGCGCGATTTTTCCGGGGGCGCCGGCCGCAGTTATCAACGCCTTCGTTGAAAAGCAGGGTGTGCTGACAGCGGTCGAGTTGAACCGGACCCGGCAACGGCTGGCTTATTGCTTCGCGAATCTGCACGCCGAGACCGGCGGGTTCACCATCAAGAGCTTGACCGAGAACATCAACTACACCGCGGCGCGGATGGCCGTCGTTTGGCCGAACCGTTTCGCCTCGGCTGCCGCCGTGCAGGCGAAGTACGGCACCGCGCCGAATTGGCAGATGAAGGCGTTCGATGACATCTACGGCAATCGAATGGGCAACCGGCCCGACACCTCGGACGGCTCGCGCTATATCGGCCGTGGCGGCCCGCAGATCACCGGACGCGACGGCTATGCGGAAATCGGCAGACGGATCGGCGTCGATCTCGTCGACCATCCGGATGTCGCCGCGTCGGCTGCGTTGCAGCCCGATATCGCGGCGGCGTTCTGGACCTGGAAGGGCATGAACCGGCTCGCCGATGCAAGTGATTTCATCGGCTGCGTGAAAGCGTGGAATGGCGGCACCAACGGTCTTGCGGAACGGCAATCGCAGCTCGCGCGCATTTTGCCGATCCTGCAAAAGGCCGAGTGGGGTGAAGTAATCGCAGCGCCGGTGAAGCCGCCACCCGATCCGGTTTCCGTTTCAACACCCACATCGCAGCCGTCCGCATGGGCGGCTTTTTTCATGGCGATTGCCAAACTGTTCGGGAGGGCATGAGATGGACTGGAGCGATCTTGCCAAACAGGTGATTGGGCTCGGTGCGCCGATGCTCGGCACGGCGCTCGGCGGCCCGCTTGGCGGTGCGGCCGGACAGATTCTCGCAACCGTGCTCGGCACCACCGCGCCGACACCCGGAGCAGTGCAGGCCGCATTGCCCGGCGCCGATCCGAACAAGCTCGCTGAAGCGGAGGCACGGTGGATCGAGACGATCCGCGCCGAGGCCGAAACGCAACGCACGGCGATCAGCGAGACGCAAACCACGATCCGCGCAGAGATCGCGAGCGACGACGTCGTGCAGCGCTGGTGGCGGCCGCTTTATGCGTTCGAACTGACGTTCGAATGCGCCGCCTTGTGGATTGTGCTGGTCCACGAATTCTGGACCGGCGATGTCGCGACGATCAATGCGATGATTGGAGCGACGGCGCTGTTCGTCACCTATTGGGGCTTTCGCTTCGGCGTGTTAGGCGTCTACATCAGCGGCCGCACCCGCGAGAAGGTTTGCGCGGCGACCGGACAGGATGCGCCGGGCCTGCTGGAAAAGCTGGCCAAGGCGGTGGCGAAGAAAAAGTAAGCCGCGGGATTGCCATCGTTCAGCCGCCATTCACCCTGATGCGGTTTGATAGCGGCGTGGGCGGCGCATCGGCTGCCCGGCATGAATGACGGAGATGGCGTTGCGCCTGCTTGTCGTTGAAGATGACCCGGACCTCAATCGGCAGCTCACTGCCGCATTGTCGGATGCCGGTTATGTGGTGGATCGCGCCTTCGACGGCGAGGAGGGGCATTTCCTCGGCGACAGCGAGCCCTACGACGCCGTGGTGCTCGATATCGGTCTGCCGAAGATGGACGGTATTTCCGTGTTGGAAGCCTGGCGGCGCAACAACCGCGTCATGCCGGTGCTGATCCTGACGGCGCGCGATCGCTGGAGCGACAAGGTGCAGGGGTTCGACGCCGGCGCCGACGACTACGTCGCCAAGCCGTTCCATATGGAAGAGGTGCTGGCGCGGCTGCGCGCGCTGCTGCGCCGCTCCACCGGCCATGCCCAGAGCGAATTGACGTGCGGGCCGGTGGTGCTCGACACCCGCACCGGACGCGTCAGCGTCAACGGCAACGCGATCAAGATGACTTCGCACGAATACCGTCTGCTGGCTTACCTGATGCATCATGCCGGGCGCGTGGTGTCGCGCACCGAACTGGTGGAGCATCTCTACGACCAGGACTTCGACCGCGACTCCAACACCATCGAAGTGTTCGTCGGCCGTATCCGCAAGAAGCTCGAGGTCGATATCATCCAGACCGTGCGGGGGCTTGGCTATCTGCTGACGCCGCCGATCGATGCCAGATAAAGCGACCGCGGACCCGCGCCCGAGTTCGCTTGCCACCCGCCTGTTCGTGTCGGCGACGGTGTGGGTCGTGGTGGTGTTGCTGATTACCGGCGTCGTGCTGTCGTCGGTCTATCGCAGCGCCACCGAGCGCGCCTTCGACCGCCGCCTCAATCTCTATCTGCGTACGCTGGTGGCGGAAGTGGCGACGCCGGAGGAGGGCGGCGATCATCAGTTCCAGTCGCTCGGCGAGCCGCTGTTCGATCTGCCGCTGTCGGGCTGGTATTGGCAGATCATCCGCGAGGATACCGCCAAGCCCGAGATTCGCGCCTCGCGCTCGCTGTGGGACAAGAAGCTGCCGAAGCTCGAGGACGAACACATCCCGCTAAGCGCTTCCGGCGTGCGGCAGGGATATGTCGGCGGCCCCGAGGGACAGGATTTGCGGATGGTCGAGCGGCCGGTCGATCTCGGCGCCGACGGAAAATTCCTTGTATCGGTGGCGGGCGACGCCGCCGAAATTTACGAAGAAACCCGCGCCTTCGACTACTACCTGTTCGGCACGTTCGCGGCGTTGACCATCGGATTGTTGCTGACAACGGTGTTTCAGGTGCGCTTCGGCCTTGCGCCGCTGAAGCGGATTTCCGAGGCGATCGCCGACATCCGTTCCGGACGCGCGGAGCGGCTGGAAGGCAGCTTCCCGGTGGAGATCGCGCCGCTGGCGCGCGAGACCAATGCGCTGATCGAAGCCAATCGCGAGATCGTCGAGCGCGCGCGCACCCATGTCGGCAATCTGGCGCACGCGGTGAAGACGCCGCTGTCGGTGATCGTCAACGAAGCGACGGCGCGCGGGGCCGATCCGTTCGCGACCAAAATTCTCGAACAGGCCTCGCTGATGCGCGAACAGGTCGCGCATCATCTGGAGCGTGCCCGCATCGCCGCGCGGCCCACCATCGTCGCCACCGTCACCGAGGTCGAGCCGGTGATCGAGGCGCTCGGCCGCACCATGGAGAAAATCCATCGCGGCATCGATATCGAGATTGCCGCCCCGGCTGCGGCGAAGTTTCGCGGCGAGCGGCAGGACTTCGAGGAGATGGTCGGGAATCTGGTCGACAACGCCTGCAAGTGGGCGCGGGCGCAGGTCTCGATCCGGGTGGACGTGCGAACGGCCATCGACCCGGAGCGGCAGGCCATGCTGCATATCGTGGTCGACGACGACGGCAAGGGATTGTCACCCGACGAGCGTGCGCAAGTGTCGCGGCGTGGCAAGCGGCTCGATGAATCCAAGCCCGGTTCCGGGCTCGGCCTCTCCATCGTGGTCGATCTGGCGGCGCTCTACGGCGGCAGCCTGACGCTGGACGCCGCCCCGCTCGGCGGGCTGCGGGCTGAACTGACCCTGCCGGCGGCGTAACCCGCACGCCCGGGCTCAGGTAACCCTGGGCGCCGGTAACCCTTTATCCTCAACGGGTTCTTAACGAGGCGTCAGTTATGACAGTCGATGGACGACTGTTGTCGCCCGCGGACCCGAACGCATGGCCAAGACCACGACCGAGCGGCTGAGAGAGTATCTGGCACAGCTTCCGCCCAAGGCGCAGGCTTTGCTGATGCGCGAGTTCGAGCGGGCCATCGAGCGCGGCGAGGACGCGGCCGTGGCAACCCTGGTGCTGGAGGAACTCCGCCGGGTGGCGCGCAGCCCCAGCGACGATCTCACCGCGCGGGCCGAAGATCCCGCCCGGCTGGTGTTCCGCCCGCTGGAGCCGTTTCTGGTCGACGGCAATGCTGCGATCCGGCCCGGACAAATCCGCCGCGCTTCGCTGCTGCCGGTCTGGCAGTGGCTATGCCGGGATGGTGCTCCCGATGCGGCGCGTGCCTTTCTGGCTCTGCTGGCGCAACTGGATGAGGCGGCGTCTGCTTCCGAGCGCAACCGCCCGATCAACGACTTTCAGGCCATCGCGGCCGAAACCATCGATCGCGCGATCACCGGCGGGGGCGACAGCCGCCGCGCTTTGGCGCGGCTCGGCTCGCCGCAAGCCGTCGAGGATCTGCCGGCGATCGGCGCCGTCCTGAAGGCGCGCGAGGCGTTGGACACGCTCAATGGCCGGCTGCCGGCGACCTTGCGGGCGTTCGGTGATTCCCAGATTGCCTCGGTCAATGGCGCGCTGAACAATCCCGTCCTACAGAGCCGGCCGGTGCTGCCCTTCGCGCTCTCGCTGGTGATCGCGCGCCTGGTTGCGCCATGGCAGGTGATCCGCCTGGCGATTGCCGCCGCCGCCTCCGACGACGAAATCCGCGTGGCTGCAACGCCGTTCGGCGTGGCGGTGACGATGGCGATCCACGATCTGGTTCAGATCGCCGGCGGCCTGCGCGCCGACATCAAGCGCGGCAATTTCACCGACGTTCCGGATGGCCTCAAGACCGTCCATGACGGCGTGCGCGGGCTGCGCACCGAACTCGACATCCGCAACGATTCCGCGTGGGGCCGTCAGCTTGCCGCGATCCGCGTCAATATCTCCAACGCATTTCAGGTCGAGATCGACAGCGTGCCCGGCCGCGTTCGACGTCTGTTGCGCCAGCGTCCGGACAAGGACATTTCCGCGACCAGCCGGCTCGATCCGATCGACATCGATGAAACCGCCGCGCTGATCGATTTCGTCGCGGTGTGCCGCACCTATGCCAGCGAACTCGCCATCAACGAGGTGACGCTGCGCACCTTCTCCGATTTGCAGCACTATCTGGAGCCGACCACCGAAGCGCTGGTGGAAGCGTTACGCGGCGCCGACAGCCGGACGCTTCCGTTCCGTCAGATGCAGGCCAAGGCCGCGATCCGCTTCTGCGAGGTGCTGTTCGGCCGCGACTATGCCGCGCTGATGGAGCGCGCCGCCGAGTCGGCCGTGAACGGCGAGCGCAAATCTGCCCGCGCGGGCTAATTCTCCTGATTTCACAGTATTTTTCCGCCGGTTCCGGTGCCGCAATTGTCAATTGCGCCGCTGCCGCAGGCATGGTGTAACCCCGCTCGTTCGCGCGGGCGTTGACGCCGCGCCACCGTCACCGGAATCGTGCTGAATGTCGTTGTGGTTTCTGCTCGCGTTGATGACCGTCGGAGCGATTTTCGCTGTGCTCTGGCCGTTGAGCCGTCGCACGGCGGTCAAGCGCGAGGGCCGTGAATCGGCGGTCTACCAGGATCAATTGGCGGAGATCGACCGCGATATCGCGGGCGGCCTGATCGGCGAGACCGAGGGGGCCGCTGCGCGCGTCGAGATCAGCCGTCGCCTGCTTGCGGCCGCCGATGCGGAAGAAGGTAGCACAGTATCGTCGAGCCTGCGGCTACGCCGCGCGGTGGCAATGATTGCGCTGATCGGCGTGCCGGTTCTCGCCGGCGCGCTCTATCTGCATCTTGGTTCTCCCGCGCTGCCGGACTTTCCGTTGGCGAGCCGCACCCGCGCGCCGGCGGCGGGGCAATCGCTCGATCAACTGGTCGCGCAGGTACAATCGCATCTGGAGACGAATCCGACCGACGGTCGTGGCTGGGGCGTGCTCGCCCCGGTGCTCGGACGGCTCGGCCGTTTTGAAGACGCTGCGCAGGCGTTCCGCAACGCCATTCGCTACGACGGCGATAGCGCCGCGCGCCGCGCCGGTCTCGGCGAGGCTCTGGCGGGCGCTGCCAACGGCGTTGTTACCGCCGAAGCCAAGGCTGAATTCGAACGCGCGGTGGCGCTCGACGCCGATGAGCCCAAGGCGCGCTACTTTCTCGGCGTCGCCGCTGAGCAGGACGGGCGGCCGAAGGAAGCCGCCGCGCTCTGGCAGGATATGTTGAGCAAGGCACCCGCGGACGCGCCATGGCGACCGGTGCTCGAAACTGCTCTGAAGCGGGTGGGTGCGACAGCGCAAACCGCGCCGGATAGCGCGGCGTCCACGAAGATGCCGGCGTTGTCGAACGACACCATCGCATCGGTTCAAGGCATGAGCGAGGGCGATCGTGGCGCGATGATCCGCGGAATGGTCGATCGTCTCGCCGCGCGGCTGAAGCAGAACGGCAGCGACGTCGAGGGATGGCTGCGGCTGGCGCGGGCCTATATGGTGCTCAAGGAACCGGACAACGCGCGCGCGGCACGGGACGACGCGCGGCGCGCGCTCGCGGCCAATGAGGCGGACTTGCGTAAGCTCAACGAAGGCCTCAAGGCGCTCGGGATAGATGGATGAGCATGGTCCTGAACAACGGGAACCGGATTTCGGCGGATAGCACGGCATGACACGCAAGCAACGGCGATTGACGATGATTGGCGGCGCGCTGGTCGTGCTGGGCATTGCCGTCGCACTGGTGCTCAACGCGCTACGCGATTCCATCGTGTTCTTCTCGACGCCGCAGATGGTGGCCGAAAAACATATTCCCGCCGGCAAGCGGTTCCGGCTCGGCGGTCTGGTGGAGCCGGGTTCGCTCAAGCGTGGCGATCATATGATGGTGACGTTCAAGATCGCCGACGGCAGCAATGCGCTGTCGGTCGCTTACAAGGGAATTCTGCCGGACCTGTTCCGCGAAGGGCAGGGCGTGGTCGCCGAAGGTTCGCTGGACGGCGCGGGCGTGTTCAAGGCCGACACCGTGCTTGCCAAGCACGACGAGACTTACATGCCCAAGGACGTCGCCGATGCCTTGAAGAAGCAGGGCCACTGGAAAGACGACTACGAGAAGGCCGGAAAGAAGCCTGACACTGGTGCGAAGCCGATGCAGGGGGCTTCGCGATGATTGCAGAAGCGGGCCACTACGCGCTGGTGCTGGCGCTCGCACTGGCCCTGATCCAGTCCACGGTGCCGATGATCGGCGCGCGGCTGCGCGATCCGGTACTGATGAACGTCGCGCGCTCGACCGCGCTGGCGCAGTTGCTGTTCGTGGGATTGTCGTTCGGCGCGCTGGTACTGCTGCACGTCCTGTCGGATTTCTCCGTCGCCAACGTCTATGAGAACTCGCATTCGTTGAAGCCGCTGATCTACAAGATTACCGGCGTGTGGGGTAACCACGAAGGCTCGATGCTGCTGTGGGTCAGCATACTGGCGCTATTCGGCGGATTGGTCGCGATGTTCGGCAACAACCTGCCGCTGTCGCTGCGCGCCAACGCGCTCGGCGTGCAGGGCTGGGTCTCGACGGCATTCTATCTGTTCATTCTGCTCACCTCGAATCCGTTCCTGCGCCTGGCCAATCCACCGCTCGAAGGCCGCGATCTCAACCCGGTGTTGCAGGATCCCGGCCTCGCGGTACATCCGCCGATGCTCTACCTCGGCTATGTCGGATTCTCGATTTCGTTTTCGTTTGCTATCGCGGCGCTGATCGAGGGCCGCATCGATGCGGCATGGGCGCGCTGGGTGCGACCGTGGACCTTGATGGCGTGGATGTTCCTGACGCTCGGCATCGCCATGGGCTCGTATTGGGCCTATTACGAACTCGGCTGGGGCGGCTGGTGGTTCTGGGACCCGGTGGAGAACGCCTCGCTGATGCCGTGGCTCGCCGGCACCGCGCTGCTGCATTCTGCCGTGGTGATGGAGAAGCGCAACGCGCTGAAGGTGTGGACCGTGCTGCTCGCGATCCTCACCTTCTCGCTGTCGCTGCTCGGCACCTTCCTGGTGCGTTCCGGCGTGCTCACCTCGGTTCATGCTTTTGCGACCGACCCGACGCGCGGCGTCTTCATCCTGCTGATCCTGTGCGTCTTCATCGGCGGTAGTCTGTCGCTTTACGCCTGGCGCGCGTCGTCGTTGAAGCAGGGCGGGTTGTTCGCGCCGATCTCGCGCGAGGGCGCGCTGGTGCTCAACAACCTGCTGCTGACGACGGCCTGCGCCACCGTGTTCATCGGCACGCTGTATCCGCTCGGGCTCGAAGTGCTCACCGGCGAGCGCATCTCGGTGGGGGCGCCGTTCTTCAATCTCACCTTTGCACCGCTGTTTCTGCCGTTGTTGCTGGCGCTGCCGTTCGGCCCGCTGTTGGCATGGAAGCGCGGCGATCTCATCGGCGCGGCGCAGCGGCTTTATGCGGCGGGGATCGTGGCGCTGGTGTCGGTCGCGGTGCTGTGGGCGTGGGTGCGTGGCGGCAGCGCGTTCGCGCCGCTGGCGATCGGGCTCGCGCTGTTCGTCATTCTCGGAGCGCTGACCGATATCGCCGAGCGCAGCATGTTGTTCCGGATGCCGTTGTCGATTTCCTTGCGACGCGCGCGCGGTCTGCCGCGCGCAAGCTGGGGGACGATGTTCGCGCATGTCGGCGTCGGCGTCGCGTTGATCGGTATCGTCTGCGAAACCACCTGGAACACCGAACTGATCTCGACGCTGAAGCCCGGCGACGTCGCCAAGGTCGCGGGTTACGAGTTGAAACTCGACAATATCAGCCAGCGGCAGGGGCCGAACTTCGGCGAGATGCTAGCGCATTTCACCGTGAGCGAAGACGGCAAGGTGATCGGCACGATGACGCCGTCGAAGCGCAGTTTCACAACGCGCGCGATGTCGACCACGGAGGCCGCGTTGATGTCGCGCGGCGTCAGCCAGCTCTACATTTCGCTTGGCGATACGGCGGCGAGCGGTGCGATTGCGGTGCGCATCTATCACAAGCCGATGGTGCTCTTGATCTGGTTCGGCCCGGTGCTGATGGCGTTCGGCGGCCTGCTGTCGCTGTCGGACCGCCGCTTGCGCGTCGGCGCACCGAAGCCCGCGAAAGCTGCGCGCGGCTTGCAGCCGGCGGAGTAGGGCTGTGACACGCGCAACCAGGCAAGGATCGTCGTCCCCGCGCAGGCGGGGACCCATAACCCCTGGCCGTGCGGCTCTTGGCACTGCGTCTGATTTCCAATTGAATCGCAGGGAGTATGGGTCCCCGCCTGCGCGGGGACGACTCCGCGCGATTGGAAAGTTCACTCACATCGTCGGCATCGTTCTTTGCCTCGCGCTCGCTTTGGCGCAGCCCGCATTTGCCGTGCAGCCCGACGAGGTGATGAAGGACCCCGCCAAGGAAGCCCGCGCGCGCGAACTGTCGCGCGAATTGCGCTGCATGGTTTGCCAGAACCAATCGATCGACGATTCCGAGGCTCCGTTGGCGCGCGACCTGCGGCTGCTGGTACGCGAGCGCATCGCCGCCGGCGACAGCAACAAGCAGGTGATCGATTTTCTGGTGGCGCGCTACGGCGAATACGTGCTGCTGAAGCCGCGCTTCGAAGGGCAGACGATCCTGCTGTGGCTATTGACGCCGCTTGCGCTCGGCGGCGGCGCGTTCGGCCTGTGGTGGCAATATCGCCGTCGTTCCCGGCTTGCGGCAAACGAGCGCGACGAACGGGGCGCGTTGACACCCGAGGAAGAAGCCCGGCTGCAAAAACTGCTTGCGTCCCCGGCCTCCGAAACGCCGGAATAAGCGTTCCCCACGTTCGTTTTTAAGATTACGAAAGATTAATTCCGCCGCCAGCATGTCGTAAGGCGACAAATCCCATCTTCATGGCCATGCGATGCATCTTCGCGATGTGATTCTGGCCCTGGAGATTTTCATGATCGACCGTCCGACCGACCTCACCTCCGCCCCGATTTATCAACCGCGCCGTTCGGTGCTGTCCCTGCGCAAGTTCGCGCTGATGGCCTCGGTGGTGGCGGGCCTTGGCGCCGCCGCTTACGGCCTCACGCCGTCGTCCGGCAACCTCGACCTGTTCTCGACGCCTGCCCATGCGCAGGTCAACAACGAGGTCAGCAAGGTTCAAACGCCGGTCGGCTTCGCCGATATCGTCGAACGCGTGAAACCGTCGGTGATCTCGGTCAAGGTTCGCATCAAGGAAAAGACCTCGAACTCCGATGACGACGGCTCGCCGTTCCAGCCCGGTTCGCCGATGGAGCGTTTCTTCCGCCGCTTCGGTGGTCCCGATGGTTTGCCGCCGGGCTTGCGCGGCCACCACGGCCCGATGATGGGCCAGGGCTCCGGTTTCTTCATTTCCTCTGATGGCTATGCGGTGACCAACAATCACGTCGTCGAAGGCGCCGACAAGGTCGAAGTGACGACTGACGCCGGCAAAACTTATACGGCGAAGGTGATTGGTACCGATCCGCGCACCGATCTCGCCTTGATCAAGGTCGAGGGCGGCTCGAACTTCCCGTTCGCGAAACTGTCCACCAGCAAGGCGCGCATCGGCGACTGGGTGCTCGCGGTCGGCAATCCGTTCGGCCTCGGCGGCACGGTGACCGCCGGCATCGTCTCGGCCAATGGGCGCGACATCGGCAATGGTCCCTATGACGACTTCATCCAGATCGACGCGCCGGTCAACAAGGGCAACTCCGGTGGCCCCGCCTTCGACATGCAGGGCAACGTCATCGGCGTCAACACCGCGATCTATTCGCCGTCCGGCGGCAGCGTCGGCATCGCGTTCTCGATCCCTGCGTCGACGGTGCAGAGCGTTGTCGCGCAGTTGAAGGACAAGGGCGTCGTCAGCCGCGGCTGGATCGGCGTGCAGATTCAGCCGGTGACGCAGGATATCGCCGACAGCCTCGGCCTGAAGAAAGCCGAAGGCGCGCTGGTCGCCGAGCCGCAACACAACGGACCGGCCGACAAGGCGGGCATCGAATCCGGCGACGTCATCAAGGGCGTCAACGGCCAGCCGGTGAAGGATGCGCGCGAACTGGCCCGCACCATCGGCGGCTACTCGCCCGGCAATTCGATCAAGCTCGATATCCTGCACAAGGGGCAGGACAAGACCGTGACGCTGACGCTCGACAAGATGCCCAGCGAGAAGGATGCGCGCGCCGACTTCAGCCACGGTCGCGATCGTGGCCACATGTCGCGCGGCGATGACGTGCCGCGTCTCGGCCTCACTGTCGCACCCGCCTCATCGGTTGCGGGCGCCGGCAAGGAAGGCGTTGTCGTCACCGATGTCGACCCGAACAGCGCGGCCGCTGAGCGTGGCTTCAAGGAAGGCGACGTCATCCTCGAAGTCGCCGGCAAGAGCGTCGGCGATCCGGGCGACGTGCGCGACGCCATCAAGTCGGCTCAGGCGGACAACAAGAACAGCGTGTTGATGCGGATTCGCTCCGGCGGCTCTCTGCGCTTCGTCGCGGTGCCGCTCGCCAAAGGCTGATCCGCTCGCGAGGAGACGTGGCGGCCGGTGCTCTCGCCGCCACGCCTCCAGCGTGAATTGCATTTGTTTGAGCGTGATCTTTTCCGAAAACCGGTTTCCATTTTTCGGGATCATGCGCCAAGAACTGCTTCCAATGGATCAGCCCCCTCCGTTGGAAGGCCTGGCGGGCGATGAAGTCCCCCAGCTTCATCGTCCGCCGTTCTTTGTTTCCGGGCGGTGTCGCCTTGCCTTGCGTCGGGAATGCGATCAGGCCATGTTGAAGGGAACGGACCGTGACGTTAGGTGAGACAGACAATCAGATGCGCTTGCTGATTATCGAGGATGATCGCGAATCGGCGGATTATCTCGCGAAGGCTTTTCGCGAAGTCGGCCATATCGCGGATCTCGCCGGCGACGGCGAGGAAGGTCTCTCCATGGCCGACGGCGGCGACTACGACGTGCTGGTGATCGATCGGATGCTGCCGAAGCGTGACGGGCTGTCGGTCATCGGCACCTTGCGCGACAAGGGCAATCGCACACCGGCCTTGATCCTTTCGGCGCTCGGGCAGGTCGACGACCGCATCAAGGGCCTGCGCGCCGGCGGCGACGATTATCTGCCAAAACCCTATGCCTTTGCCGAATTGCTGGCGCGTGTCGAAGTGTTGTCGCGCCGCCACGGCGGCCCGGCCGAGGAGACGATCTATCGCGTCGGCGATCTTGAACTCGACCGGCTCTCGCATCGTGTCGCGCGCGGCAAGGAAGAACTCACCTTGCAGCCGCGCGAATTCCGGTTGCTCGAATACCTGATGAAGCACGCCGGGCAGGTGGTGACGCGGACCATGCTGCTGGAAAACGTCTGGGACTATCATTTCGATCCGCAAACCAACGTGATCGACGTGCATATCTCGCGGCTGCGCGCCAAGATCGACAAGGGATTCGAGCGGCCCTTGCTGCATACCATCCGTGGCGCGGGGTACATGATCCGTGACGGCATTCGGTAAGCTGATCCGCACCACCGCGTTTCGGCTGACGCTGGTTTATCTGTTGCTGTTCGCGCTGTTCGCGGCGTCGCTGCTGGGCTTTTTCGCCTGGAACACGCGCCGCATGATCACTGAACAGATCACCACCACGGTGAATGCCGAACTCGAGGACCTCACCAGCCTGTTCAATCGGCGCGGCCTGCGCGGCGTATCGTTTGCAATTGAAAACCGGGCGCTGCGTCCAGGCGCCAATCTTTATCTTCTTGTCACGCCAGCGGGGCAGGCGGTCGCCGGCAATGTCGGTGCGCTGCCGCCGGGAACGATGGCCGGCTCCGGCTGGCTCGAGACCGCCTATCAGCGTCTCGAAGAGCAGGACAAGGCGCCGCATCGTGCGCTGGTGCGCATCTCCGAACTCAGCAACGGTTTTCGGCTGTTGATCGGCCGGGATCTCGATGAGCGCCGGCGCATTTTCGGCATCGTCGCCAAAGCGGCGCAATGGTCGATGCTGGTGGTGATCGTGCTGGGGCTTGCCGCCGGCGTTTTCGTCGGTCGCCGCGTGCTGCGCCGGATCGATGCGATGACCGGTACCACGCGACGCATCATGGAAGGCGACCTCAGCGAGCGATTGCCGGTGGGGCGCAGCGGCGATGAACTCGACCGGCTTGCAGACAATCTCAATCTCATGCTGGAGCGCATCGAGGCGCTGATGAGCGGCCTCAAGGAAGTGTCCGACAACATCGCGCACGATCTCAAGACTCCGCTGACGCGGCTGCGCAATCGCGCCGAGGAAGCGCTGGCAATGTCCCGCGATGAAGCCGACTATCGCGCCGCGCTGGAACGCACCATCGAGGAATCCGACGGCCTGATCCGGACCTTCAACGCGCTTCTGATGATCGCGCGTGCGGAATCGGGGCAGGGCGGCGCGGCCGAGGATTTCGACGCCGCCGATGTCGCGAACGGTATCTACGAACTCTATGAGCCGCTCGCCGAAGACAGCGGCCTTGCCTTGCGTGTCGAGGCCACGCCTGCATCGCTTCACGGCAATCGCGAACTGGTCAGTCAGGCGCTGGCCAATCTGGTCGAGAATGCCATCAAGTATGGCAAACCGGCGCAGGCCGTGCCCGATGCCACGCCGCCGTCGATTCTGATCGAGGCGCGCCGGCAGGGCAATCTTGTCCTTCTGAGCGTGACCGATCATGGCTCCGGCATTCCCGAGGCGGATCGCAAGCGCGCCACCGAACGTTTTGTCCGCCTGGAGGCCAGCCGGACCCAGCCCGGCTCCGGTCTCGGCCTGAGCCTCGCCTCGGCGGTTGCGAAACTGCATCGCGGTGAGTTGCGGCTGGACGATGCCGCCCCCGGACTGCGCGCGACCCTTGCATTTCCGGCGCTTTCGGGCGAGGGACTAGGGGAGCAATCCTCTCAACCGGAAACGCATCCTGCATGAACGCCTCCGCGACGGACGCGGATCTGTCTTCCCTGGCCGCGCAGGTTGTGGCCGGTCCGGTCGTGTTCGCTCCACCGGAAGCCGCGCAACGGCTTGCCGACTGGCTGGCCGATGTGTCGCCCGAGCAGGCGGCGGCGATTGCGGCCATCACAAAACAATTTCCCAGGATTCGAACGCTGCTGGAAGGCATCGCCGAAGCGTCGCCTTACCTGTTCGATCTGATCCGGGCCGACGCCGGCCGGCTTGTCCGGCTTTTGCAATCCGGGCCGGAGGCGCACTTCGCGACGTTGATCGCAAAAGCTGTCGCCGATGTTCCCACCGCCGCCGATCAGGCCGAGGCAATGCACTTGCTGCGCCGGCTGAAAGCGGAAGCCGCGTTGATGATCGCGCTGTGCGACATCGGCGGCGTCTGGCCGGTGATGCGCGTGACCCAGGCGCTGACCGATCTTGCGGTCACCTCGGTGCAATGCGCGCTGCGCTTCCTGCTGTTGCAGGAGGCGGCGCGCGGCAAGCTGTCGCCGCCCGTTCCCGAGCGGCCGGAGGAGGGCAGCGGCCTCGTTGTTCTCGCCATGGGCAAGATGGGCGCGGGCGAACTGAACTATTCCAGCGACGTCGATCTCATCGTCTTCTTCGATCTCGCCGCGCCGACGCTGGCGCCGGACATCGAGCCGCAGCCTTTCTTCGTGCGCGTCACGCAAGGGCTGTCGCGGATGTTGCAGCAGCGCACCGGCGACGGTTACGTCTTCCGCGTCGATCTACGGCTGCGGCCGGATCCGGCCTCGACACCGGTAGCGATCTCGACCGCCGCCGCACTCGACTATTACGAGCGCGAGGGTCGAACATGGGAGCGCGCCGCGATGATCAAGGCGCGTCCGTGCGCTGGCGATATCGTCGCGGGCGAGGCGCTGGTCGGCGAGATTGCGCCGTTCGTCTGGCGCAAGCATCTCGACTTCGCCGCGCTGTCCGACGTCCACGACATGAAGCGGCAGATGCAGTCCTTCCGCGGGCAGAACGACATTTCGGTCGAAGGGCATAACGTCAAGGTCGGGCGCGGCGGTATTCGCGAGATCGAATTTTTCGCACAGACCCAGCAATTGATCGCCGGCGGGCGGCATCCTGAACTGCGCTCGCGGCCGACGCTGGAGACGCTGAACATTCTGGCGGCGAACAACTGGATCACGCCCGTGGCGCGTGACGAGTTGAGCGAGGCTTATCAATTCCTCCGCAGCGTCGAGCATCGCCTGCAAATGATCGCCGACGAGCAGACTCATGCGCTGCCGGAGGATCGCGATGCAGTCGAGCGTTTCGCCTTCTTCTTCGGCTACGACAGCCGCGACGCCTTTGCCAAAGACCTGCTGCATCATCTCAATTGCGTGCAGGGACATTACAGCAAGCTGTTCGAGGGCGATCCGGCCGGAACGGCGAAACTTCCCGATGTTGACTATCGCGCCGGCCCCGACGATCCGCGAGTGGTCAAGCGGCTGTCCGATCTCGGCTTCGCCAAGCCACTGATGGTGGCGTCCACCGTTCAGCAATGGATGGCGGGCGAATATCGCGTGCTGAAGGTCGAGGCGACACGAAAGGCTTTCGAGGAATTCGTCCCGGCGTTGATCGATGGGTTGGCGCACGCCGAAGAACCCGACGACGCGGTGACTGCCTTCGATAGCTTCCTGCAAGCCTTGCAACGCGGCGGGCGATTGATCTCGCTGCTCGGTCAGAACAGCGATCTGGTCGCGCTGGTGGCGTTAATTCTTGGTGCCGCACCGCGTCTCGGCGCGATGTTGGCGCGACAGCCGCAACTGATGGATGGCCTGATCGATCCGCGCTTCTTCGGCGCGATGCCGGATCGCAAGGAGTTGTCGGAGCGACTCGCGGCGACACTCTCTGACACGGACTCTTACGAAGAATTTCTCGACCGGCTGCGGCTGTTCGGCCAGGAAAGCCTGTTCCTGATCGGCGCGCGCATTCTGTCCGGCACTGTGTCGGCGCAACACGCCAGCACGGCTTTCGCGGACGTCGCCGAAGGCATCGTGCAGACGGTGCATCGACTGGTGACGAAGCAATTCGTCGAGCAATACGGCCGGGTTCAAAATCAGGAAACCGCCATTCTGGCGATGGGGAAACTCGGCAGCCGCGAGATGACGGCATCGTCCGATCTCGATCTCATTCTGATCTACGACTTCGATCACGAGTATCCGGATTCCGATGGCGCAAAATCGTTGCACGGCAGCCAGTATTTCGCGCGCTTTACTCAACGGCTGATCAGCGCTTTTACCACACGCACCAATTACGGTGTGCTGTATGAGGTCGACATGCGGTTGCGCCCGTCGGGTCGCGCCGGTCCTGTCGCGTCAAGGCTGGATTCGTTCGCCGATTATCAGGATCATGAAGCCTGGACCTGGGAGCATATGGCGCTGACGCGCGCCCGCGTGATTTCGGCGTCCCCCGAATTCCGCGAGCGGATCGAAGCGATCATCCGCGAGGTACTGACACGCCCGCGCGATCGCCGCATCATCGCCAGCGACGTCGCCGAAATGCGTCGCGCCATCGCGCTCGAGAAGGGCGAGGACGATATCTGGGATATCAAATATGCCGCCGGTGGCACGGTGGATATCGAATTCATCGCGCAATACTTGCAACTGGTTCACGCGGCGGAGACGCCGGAGATTCTCAACGTCAGCACCGTGCAGGTGCTGGAGAACGCAGCGCGCCTCGGCATCCTGCCGCAATCAACCATGGAAGTGCTGCGGCCCGCGGCGCGGCTCTATCATGACCTGACGCAAATTCTGCGGCTTTGCGTCAGCGGCAAGTTCGATCCGTCGACCGCCGGCGAGGACCTTCTGCGGATCATGACGCGGGCAGGAGATGCGCCGGACTTCTCGGCGCTGGAAGCGCGTGTGCGCGACACACAGTCTGACGTGAGAAGCGTGTTTCTCGCGCTGGTCGACGAGACGAATTAGGCTGCGACGGAAAGCGGGCGCGTGCGCCCGTCGCACGGCAGCGTCACGCCGATCACCGTGCCGGCGCCGGGTTTTGACTTCATCCGCATCGAGCCGCCGTGCAGGCCGGTCAGCGATTTGGCGATCGCAAGGCCAAGCCCCGAGCCCTGATAGGTTTTGGTCAGCTGTCCCTCGACCTGCTCGAACGGCTGACCGAGTTTGGCCATCGATTGCCGTGCTATACCGATGCCGGTATCAGCAATCATCAGTACGATGGAATGATCGACCAGCCGGCTGCGGACGACAACCCGGCCGCCATCCGGCGTGAATTTGACCGCGTTCGATAGAAGATTGACGACGATCTGCTTGATTGCGCGCCGGTCCGCCACCAGCGGCACCTGATCGTCGAAATCGGCATCGAGCACCAGGCACTTTTCCTGCGCCCTGCCTGAGACGACACGAAGCGATTCCGTCAGCGTCTGGGCCAGATTGAGCGGTTCGAGATCGAGTTGCATCCGTCCGGCCTCGATCTTCGACATGTCGAGAATGTCGTTGATGACTTCCAGCAGATAGTGCCCCGACGTTAGGATGTCGTGACAGTATTCCTGATACTTGTCGCAGCCGAGCGTTCCGAACATGCCGCTGCCCATGATCTCGGAGAAGCCGATGATGGCGTTGAGCGGCGTCCGCAATTCGTGGCTCATATTGGCCAGGAACTTCGACTTCGCCTGATTGGCTTCCTCGGCGCGGTCTTTCTCGTCAGCGTATTTTTGTGCGAGGTCGGCAAGCTCGAGCGCTTGTTGTTCCAGCGTCGCCTGCGAGCGTTTCAGGTCGATCACCGAGGCGCGCAGGCGCAGGTCGTTGTCGACGAGTTTCTGCTCGTGATCCTTGATCCGGGTGATGTCGGTGCCCACCGAAACGTAGCCGCCGTCCTTGGTCCGGCGCTCGCTGACGTTGAGCCAGCGGCCGTCGTCGAGCTGCGCCTCGAAGGTGCGCGCGCCGGTGGCGAGCGCATCGCTGGCCGGTAGCCGCGCGCGAATGCGCGGCATTTTTCCCACCTCGCAAACCGTCTCATATGACGTTCCCGGCGCAACGGCAGTGTCGGGCAGCTTATGCAGCCGCTGAAAATGCGAGTTGCAGAGCACGAGGCGGTCCTCGGCGTCCCACAGCACGAAGGATTCCGGAATGGTTTCGATGGCGTCGCGCAGACGAAGGTCGGCTTCGACGGTGCGTTCGGCGAGGCTTTTCTGCTCGGTGACGTCCACCGCGATGCCGATGAGGTGCAAGCCGCCATCGCGCGCGCCGTGGCTGAGTTCGCATCGCACGCGCAGCCAGATCCAGTGGCCATTGCTGTGCTGCATCCGGAAACTCTGGTCGATGTGATTGATCTGTCCGGAGATCAGAAGGTCCGCGATCTCGAACAGGTCGATATCGTCGGAGCGGACCAGCGCGTTGACTTCTCCGAAGGTCAAAAGGTCGCTGCGGCCGGGCAGGCCCAGGATGGAAAACATCGAATGCGACCAGAAGATGCGGCCGCGCGACAGGTCCCAGTCCCACAGGCCGCAGCGCCCGCGATTGAGTGCGGTATCGATCCGCCCGCGCACGGCGTCGTTGATGAGATCGCCTTCGCGGGCGCGGGTCGATTGCCAGTGAAACGCGAAGCCGAGAATGAGCACGACGAAGCCGGTGGTGGCGGAGAGCGTGATCGAGAGCGCCGCGTCCGACTGCCACAGGGGCGAGCCGTGCTTTTGCGCGATGACGAGGTGATGGCCGGGAAGCGCCTTGAGCGGTCGCGCGGTGATCATAAGGTCGTCGACCTTGCTGATCCCCGATATTGGGCTTTCGGCAATCGCATTCCGCACCGTTGATGCAAAAGCCGTCAGCGCAGCGCGATTCGTGTCGTCGAGCCAGTCGGCGGAAAGGCCTGCGATGAGCTGCTGATCCGCTCCCACGATCAGGATGGACCGGCTGGCCGCAAGGCCCCATGCCGGGATCGCCGTCGACAGCAGTTCCTGAAGACGCGACGTCGTGATCGAGGATTGACGCTCGGAGAGATTGCGGTCGAGGCGTTCGGTGAGCAGGTCGGCAAGCGCGGTCAGGTCGCGCTGCGCGGAGGCCTGCATTTGCCGGCCGTGATCGGTGACCTGAACGAAGGCGCCGAAGCAGATGGTGACGAGGAAAGCGATGATGAGGGTCGGGACCGCGCGGCGTAACACCGGTTCGGCATTCAACAGCCGGTGGTAGGCTGGTTTTGCGATCGATTGCGCCAATCCCTTGATAGAATCGGATTGGACGCATGCGCTTTGTGTGCGCGCGCGCATCATGCCTTGCCCCCTCGGAATTCCTCTGGAATGCCGCCCCGGTGAAACCGTTCGCTCCGGTGGCGGCAACGCACTGCTACAGGTCAGTCCGACGCTCCGGTTCAAGTTCGACGATCGGTTAGGTTCGATCATCGGGTGTCGCGAACGGGCGCAGTTCCTGTCGATTCAAACTGGCCCCCAGGCCGTGTCGAATCATGCGTACAATTTGAATCCAGTTTTAGCGGTGTGTCGAGAGTCAACGAATCGTTAACGCGAAAAAATCTTTATCCAATGATGATTTTTTCGTCGGCGAGCGCGTGCGGATGAGTCCGAAACAGGAACGCGCGTCGCCTCGGACGTCAAGCGGCCTACGTGCGCGTGGGTTCGGCATGGCTGATGACGCGCTTCACCGTCGGGAAAGCGCGACGCAATGCGCGCTCGATGTCGTCGACCGCCTCGTGGACCAGCAGCACGCTCATGGTCGGTGCAGCCCGGCAATGGAAGTTGACGATTTGCCCGGCTTCGGTGTCGCGCACGCGCACATTGTGAATGTCGTGGATGCCGCGATCCGTCGCGAAGCCGGAGAGCGCCGCGGTGATTTCCGCGACGCGGGCCGCAGGGGCATCGATGCCGGACGGCGCGTCAGGCTCCAGCGGCTCGATGTGGGTATCGACCTCGACGTCGGCGCCGAATTCGTCGCGAATGCTTTGCTCAAGCCCCTGCGCGATGTCATGTGCCTTGCTGAGATCGAACTGGCCGTCAACTTCGAGATCGATGCTGACGGTCAGCCGGCCGCCGAGGTCGTGAACCGTGACGTGATGGATGGCGAGGGCGGCGTTGCGCGCGATGACCATGATCCGCTCGCGCACCGTTTCGTTGTCGCGCGCCACTGGCAGGGCGGTGAAGGTGAGGTCGGCGTCGCCCAATGCAGCCGTTACCGCCTCTTGTGCCTTGCGCTTGATCGCATCGATGCGGTCGAGCGGGTAGGTTCGCGGCACCTCAACGTCGGCGTCGATGAAGTACTTCGCGCCGACCATTCGCACGCGCAGCCGCCCGACGCCGATCACGCCTGGCACGTTCACGATCGCGGCGCGGACCTTGTCGGTTGCGCCTTCAGGCGCGCGGTCGAGCAGCGTTTCGATGGTGGAGCGCCCGAGCCGCAGGCCCAGCACCGAGATCACCGCGGCAATGGCGATGGCGGCGGCGGCATCAACCAACGGATAGCCCAGCGCGGCAAGCCCGAGCCCGACGATTACTGCGACCCAGCCAAGCACATCGGAGGCGAAGTGAAGGGCATCGGCGGCGAGCGCCTGGCTTTTCGTCGCGTGCGCGGCACGATGCAGCGCGCGCGCCCGCCATAAATTGACGCCGATATCGATCAGCAGAACCACGAACGGAATCAGCGAGAGCGTCGGTGGCACCGCGCCTTCGCGTAAGTGTCCAATAGCGGTAACGAGAATGCCGCCCGCGAGGATATAAAGCAGCGCGATGACGCCGAGTGCGGACAAGCTTTCGAACTTGCCGTGGCCGTAATGGTGCTCGTCGTCGGCGGGGCGATCCGAAAATCGCACCACGATCCAGGTGATGACGGTGGCGACCAGATCGACGGAGCTGTGCAGCGCTTCCGAAATCAAGGCCAGGCTGCCGATGGCGACGCCGACCACGAACTTCACCGCCGCCATGGTCGCGCTGGCGATGACGGAGATGGCGGCAACGCGGGTTTTTGTGGTGTCGACGTGCTGGCTCATGGGGCCGGGTTTAGCAGTCCCCATAGCCGACATCAAAGCGGCGCAAGCGATACACCCGCTATTTTTTACGCCACTTGCAGATGCGAATTATTCCGACTTCAAACAACGTCATGCCGATCGTTACAGCGTGACGACGATCTTGCCGAGATGCTGATTGGCTTCCATGTGATCGAATGCCTTGGCGATGTCGGCGAATGCGAAGGTGCGATCGATTGGCAACTTGAGCTTCCGGGATTCAACTGCGGGCCAGATGTCGTTCTTCACTTGCGTGAAGATATCGCGGATCTCCTCGATCGACCGCGTGCGGAAGGTGACGCCGATATAATGAATGCGTCGTGCGGCATGCAGGTCGAAGTTGAAGTCGCCGTGACTGCCGCCAAGCCGGCCGACATTGACGATGCGGCCGAGCACCCGCGTTGCCGCCAGATTTTGATTGGCGACGGGACCGGATATCTGATCGACGATCAGATCGACGCCCGCGCCGCCGGTTGCGCGCAATACCTCGTCGACCCAGGCCGGGTCGCGCGAGTCGATGGCGATATCCGCACCGAAATCCTTCAGGCGCGCGCGCCGCTCCGCGTTGGTCGAGGAGCCGATCACAGTCCGGGCGCCTTTCAGTTTGGCGATCTGCAACGCCATCAGGCCGACGCCGGAACTCGCTCCCTGAATCAGCACCGTCTGTCCTGGCCGCAGGTCTCCGTTGGTCACCAGCGCGTTGTGCATGGTGGTCAGCGCGATCGGCAGCGTTGCGGCTTCGCTGAAGTCCATGCCGGCGGGAATCTGAAACAACCGTCCGTAGTCGGCGAGGGTATACTCCGCGAAGGCGGCACCGCCTGAGCCCATCACGCGGTCGCCGATCTTGACGCCTTTCGCATCGGGACCGACCTCTGCGACTTCGCCAGCCCATTCCATGCCGAGCACAGTGCCCGCGCCGCCGGCGCTGCCGTGAACGTGCCCCTTGGTCATACCGAGATCAGCGCGATTGAGGCCGCAGGCGCGAACGCGCACCAGGACCTGCGGGCCTTTCGGGCTCGGCTTCGCCACATCGCTGATGTTCGCGCTACCGGTGCCGTAAACGAATGCTTTCATGAAAGTTGTCTCGCGTCTGATGTCAGCGTTGCGGTTGTTGTCGTTGATTGCGTCCAACGATCAGTATAGGCCCGCCACCTTAGCGCGCCGCGCGACAAGCGCCAGCACCGCGTCCAGCGCCGGCGTCGGAATTTTCGTCAGGCGCCCCATTTCCTGCACCACCGTCACCAGCGGATCGATCTCCATCGGGCGACCGCGCTCGAGGTCTTGCAACATCGAGGTCTTGTGCGCGCCGACTTTGCGCGCGCCTTCGATGCGCCGTTCGACGTCGACGCGGAATTGAACGCCGAAGGTTTCGGCGATGGCCTGCGCTTCCAGCATCACGGCTTTCGACAAGGCGCGCGTCGCGGGATCGGTGCAGATCACATCCAGCGTAGCGTGGGTCAGCGCGCTGATCGGATTGAAGCAGACGTTGCCCCACAGCTTGAGCCATATCTCGTCACGGATTCGATCCAGCACCGGCGCTTTCAATCCGGCTTCGACGAACAGTGCCGACAGCCGCTCGACATCGGCCGATTTTTCGCCGGACGGCTCGCCGATCGGGAAACGGTCGCCGTAGACGTGACGGATCACGCCCGGCGCCTCGATCTCGGTGGCGGGATAGACCACGCAGCCGATGCCGCGCTCAGGGCCGAACTCGCGCCATTGCCGGCCGCCGGGGTCGATGCTCTCCAGCGTCGCGCCTTCGAATGCGCCGCCATGCTTGTAGAAATACCAATAGGGAATGCCGTTCACGGCGGTGACGATGCGCGTGTGCGATCCGAGCAACGGCTTCATGGCGTCGATCACGCCGGGCACTGAATGCGCCTTCAGGCAGACGATAACGAAATCCTGCGGACCGAGTTCGGCGGGATTGTCGGTGCAGTGCGGCCGCACCACGCGCGCCTCATCGCCGCTCAGCAACTTCAATCCGTTGGCTTTCATTGCCGCGAGATGCGGGCCGCGCGCGATCAGGCTGACGTCGGCATTCGTTCCGGCGAGTTGTGCGCCGAGATAGCCGCCGATCGCGCCGGCACCGTAGATGCAAACTTTCATCGGATGTCCATCCTCAGGAACAGGCCGCGCGCTGACATCGCGCGGCGAAACGAGGCGAGGGGATAACTATTCGGCGGCCTGCTTGCGCGGGGCGTCGAGCGCGCCCGACGCATGAACGTCGGCGATCTGTTGGCTGCTGAAGCCGAGCACCTCGCGCAGGATCTCGTCGGTGTGCTCGCCGAGCAGCGGCGAGCGCTTCATGTCCACCGGGCTGTCCGACAGCTTGATCGGATTGCCGACCGACAGATATTTGCCGCGCGTCGGGTGATCGACCTCGACCACGGTGCCGCTGGCGCGCAGCGAGGCGTCTTCCGCCAGTTCCTTCATCGACAGGATCGGACCACACGGGATGTTGTCTCGGTTGAGAATCTCCATCGCCTCGAATTTGCTTCGCGCCATGGTCCATCGTTCGATGCGCGCGAAGATCTCGTTGAGGCGCGGCAGGCGCGCCGCGGGCTTGGCGTAGTCGGGATGCGTCTTCCAGCCCGGCTCGCCGATGGCGTCGCAAATCTTGTCCCAGACCTGCGCCTGCGTGATGAAATAAATGTAGGCGTTGGGATCGCTCTCCCAGCCCTTGCACTTCAGGATGCGGCCGGGCTGACCGCCGCCGGAGTCGTTGCCGGCGCGCGGCGTTGCTTCGCCGAACGGAAGGCCTTCGCCGTACTGGCTGTATTCCTTGAGCGGGCCGTGGGCGAGGCGCTGCTGGTCGCGCAGCTTGACCCGCGACAGGTTCAGCACGCCGTCCTGCATCGCCACGGTAACGCGTTGGCCTTTTCCGGAATGGGTGCGGTGGTAAAGCGCGGTGACGATTCCGAGCGCGAGGTGTAGCCCGGTGCCGCTGTCGCCGATCTGCGCACCGGTGACGAGCGGCAAGCCGTCGCGGAAGCCGGTGGTCGAGGCCGCGCCGCCGGTGCATTGCGCGATGTTCTCGTACACCTTGCAGTCTTCATAAGGGCCGGGACCGAAGCCCTTGATGGAGGCGACGATCAGCTTCGGGTTGATCTCGCGGATGGTCTCCCAGGGAAAGCCCATGCGGTCGAGCACGCCGGGGCCGAAATTCTCCACCAGCACGTCGCAGGTCTTCATCAACGCGGTCAGCACCTCCTTGCCCTTGGCATTCTTGGTGTCGAGGGTAATGGAGCGCTTGTTGTGGTTGAGCATGGTGAAATACAGGCTGTCCACGTTCGGGATGTCCTGCAATTGCCCACGGGTGATGTCGCCCGCACCGGGGCGTTCCACTTTGATGACATCGGCGCCGAACCACGCCAGAAGCTGCGTGCAGGTCGGTCCCGATTGAACGTGCGTGAAGTCGAGGATGCGAACGCCTTGCAGCGCTTTGTCCATGATCGTCTCCTGCATCAAAAGCGCCGACAGCGGGTCGGCAAGCCTTAGCCGAGCAACTCGTCGCCATGGGTCTCGATATAAGTGGCGAGGCCGAGGGTGTGATCGCGTGCGAATTTTTCGGCGAGTTCGGTCTTGCGCTCCTCGAGCGCGCCGATGATGGCGAGATGTTCGGGCAGGGACGCGGCGATGCGTTCGTTGCGGCCGATGGTCAGTTGCCGATAGCCGCGAACGTGCAGCAGGATGCCGTTGGTCATGTTGATGAGCACCGGGGACTCGCTGAGCGAGATCAGTGCCTGATGGAAGGCGATGTTGGCCTTCGAGTATTCCTCGATGTGGTCCTGCGGCAGCCGGTCCTTGTGGAAATCCTTGAAGAAGTCGCGCAGCGCGGTGATGTCTCGTTTGCGTGCGGTCTGGGTGATCAGACGCGCCGCCATGCTTTCCAGCGCTGCCCAGGCGCGGATCATATCGACGATCTCGGCCTTGGTCCGCCGCACCACCACGATGCCCCGGCGTGGCACCGACTTCACCAGACCATCCTGCTCAAGCATCGCGATCGCTTCACGGATCGGTGTGCGGCTGACCCCGAGCTTTTCGGACAGCGCCCGCTCGTCGAGCATGACGGGATCTGGCGTGGTGTAGATGTCCATCTTCAGGATGGCTTCCTTGAGCGCGTCGTAAGCCTTGGTCTTGAAGCTGGTTTCCGGGGCGAGGCGAACGATCTCCATTTCGGTTTCGGTCGCGATGCGGGCTTTCGATTGACTGGGGGCAGGCATTGGAGCGGTTCCATCATGCAGTTCAGGCTGCATTTTGTTTTTGGCATACCAGATGCCAAAATGTCAACGTTATAAATATCGTTTTATAACAATATCTTATCTGATCGACTGGTGATGTCGCGGATTAATCGCGACCAGTATTGGAGTATCGTATACCAAATAACGGCGCGCGCGGCGCGTCGTCTCTGACGCTGGACCAGCTCATCAAAACAAAACGTCCGCCCCCAAGGGGACGGACGTTGCCGTGATGCGAGGTAGTTCAGGTCGGTGATTTATTTGGCGAGCCGGAATTTGCCGCCTTCGACCTTGATCAGGAACGCCGAGCGTTCGTCGTAGCCGTTGTGGTTGGTCGGGCTCATGTTGGAGAGGCCGTTGTTGAGATAGATCTCCTTGCCGTTTTCCAGCGCGTCACGCAGCGCCGCACGGAATTCCGGCGTGCCCGGCTTGCCGGCCTTCAGCGCGGCAGGCATGGCGTTCTCCACCAGCACCATGGAATCCCACAGGTGCGCGGCGAACGCGGCCGGCTCTTCCTTGTACTGCGCCTTGTAGGCCGCGATGAACTTCTCCGGCGCGGCGCGGAACGGGCTGTCCTTCGGCAGATCGTCGACGATGGTGAAGGCTTCGCCGGTGTATTCCGCGCCCTCGACGTCCTTGCCGCCGAGCTTGATGAACTCGTTGGTTGCGACGCCGTGGGTCTGGTAGATCGGCCCCTTGTAGCCGCGTTCGCGCAAAGCCTTCTGCGGCAGCACGGCGGGGGTGCCGGCGGAGGCGATGAAAACTGCATCCGGCTTGGTCGCGAGAATCTTCAGCACCTGTCCGGTGACGCTGGCATCGCTGCGCGCGTAAACCTCATGCGTCGTGAGTTCGACGCCGACCTTCGGCGCTTCCGCTTTCAACTCGTTATAGTAGCCTTCGCCGTAGCCGTCGGAGAAGCCGATATAGCCGAGCTTCTTCACGCCGGTCTTGGCGATGTGCTTCAGGATCGCCTTGGCCATGATGTCGTCGTTCGGCACGACCTTGAAGACCCACTTCTTCTTGTCGTCCATCGGCTGCACCAGCACGGCGGCCGCGGCGAGCGTCAGGAGCGGGGTCTTGGCTTCGGCGGCGATATCGATCAGCGGCAGCGACACCGGCGTCAGCGACGAGCCGACCAGCACGTCGACTTTCTCTTCCGAAATCATCTTGCGGGCGTTTTGTGCAGCCTTGGTCGGATCGGACTCATCATCGAGCGCGATGTAAGTCACTTTCTGTCCGGCGATCTCCTTCGGCAGGATCGCCACGGTCTTGCTCTGCGGCTGTCCGAGCGCCGCGCCGGGGCCGGATGCGCTCATGGTGATGCCGACTTTGAGTTGTGCGTGTGCGCTGCCGGCCATGAGCGCGGTCGTCGCCAATGCGATGAGCCAGGTTTTCGTTCGTAGCATGACGTCCTCCCTTGGTGGTTTTGCCAGTTTAGTAGTCGTTGCCGCCGAGGCCGAGATAACTTTCGACCAAGCGGCTGTCCTGCGCGATTTCCGAGGGCGAACCCTCGGTGGTGATCGCGCCAAGTTCCATGACATAGGCGTAGTCCGCGACCTGCAACGCGGCGCGTGCGTTCTGTTCGACCAGCAGAATGGAGACGCCGCTCGCGCGCAGCTCGGTGAGAATCTGAAAAATATCCCGCACGATCCGTGGCGCGAGCCCGAGGCTCGGCTCGTCGAGCATCAGAAGCCGCGGGTGCGCCATCAGGGCGCGACCCATCGCCAGCATCTGACGTTCTCCGCCGGACAGCGTTCCGGCCAGTTGTTGCCGGCGTTCCTTGAGACGCGGGAATTGCGCGAACACCTGTTCCAGCGTCTGGTTGCGTTCGGCGCGCGAACGGCGGATGCCGCCGAGCAGGAGATTGTCCTCCACTGGCATGTCGGCGAATAGTTCGCGCCGCTCCGGCACGAGACACAGACCTTGCTGCACGCGGGCCTCGAGCGAGACGGCCGCGACCGGCTTGTCGCGAAACGTGATGCTGCCGCGCGCGTTGAGCAATCCCATCAGCGCGTTGAGCAGCGTGGTCTTGCCGGCGCCGTTGGCGCCGATCACCGTCACCAGCGCGCCTTGCGTCACCTTGATCGAGACGTTGTGCACCACCTCGGCGCGGCCGTAGGCGACGCACAGATCGCGGACGTCCAGCAGCGGCGCGGTCATGACACGCCTCCGAGATAGGCTTCCAGCACGGCAGGATTCTTCCGGATATCGGCTGGCACGCCTTCCGCGATCTTGGTGCCGAAATCGAGCACGACGAGGTGATCGGCGAGGCTCATGACGAAATCCATATCATGTTCGACCAGGAGCACGCTGACGCCTTCGCTGCGAACCTCGCGCAGCAGCTTGGCGAGCGCCTTCTTTTCGCCGACACGCAGGCCGGCGGCCGGTTCGTCCAGCAACAGCAGGATCGGATTGAGACACAGCGCGCGCGCGACCTCGACAAGACGTAGCTGGCCGAGCGCCAGCGTTCCCGCCGGCTGCATCGCAACATCGGCGAGGCCGACGCGTTCCAGCTGCCGCTGCGCGGTTGCGAACAGCTTCGCTTCCTCGGCGCGGTCGAGCTTGAGCATCGCGCGGAATACGCCGGCGTGGCCAAGCAGATTTGCGCCGAGCGCGACGTTCTCGATCACGCTCATGTCGGGGACGATCTCGACATGTTGGAAGGTGCGGCCAAGCCCGAGCGCTGCCGCGCGCTGCGGCGTCTGCGCCTGAAGTGGGTGACCTTCGAAGGCAATCGCGCCCGACGTCAGCGGCAGGGCGCCGGTGATGAGGTTGAAGGTCGTGCTTTTCCCCGCACCGTTGGGGCCGATCAGGCCGATGATGCGACTGCTCTCCACCTCGAAGTTGACGTCGTTGACCGCGACGAGGCCACCAAAGGTTTTCTTCGCGTCCTGAACTTGCAGCAGCCGTACGCCGGGCGCGGGCAGCACCTTGGCCGGAAGCTGGTCGCCGTCGCGTGGCGTCGGCGGTTTCGGTGGCGGCGGCGGTCCGAACAGGATCGGCCATAGCCCGTTGCTGGCGGTCTGCAACACCAGCACCAGTACCGCACCATAGGCGATGGACTCGAAGTTGCCGGTGTGGCCGAACAGCCAAGGCAGTACGTTCTGCAACTGGTCGCGCAGCACCGTGATGCCTGCCGCGCCGAGGATCGCGCCATAGACGCGGCCCGCACCGCCGAGCACGGCCATCAGCAGATATTCGGTGCCGGCGACCACGCCGAACGGGCCGGGCGACACCGAGCGCTGGAAATGCGCGTAGAGCCAGCCGGCGAGACCGGCGAGCATCGCCGCATAAACGAACACCATCAGCTTGGCGCCGGCGGTGTTGACGCCGAAGGCTTCCGCCGCGCGCGTGCTGCGGCGAAGCGCGCGAATGGCGCGGCCGACGCGTCCGTTCAAGAGATTTTGTGTGGCGATCACGGCCAGCACCACGGCGATCCAGACCACGACGAAGTATTCCTTCGGGTCGATCAGTTGATGGCTGCCGACGCGCAGCGCCGGAATGCCGGGCAGGCCGTCATGGGCGCCGAGCCAACTGATGTTGCCGAACAGATAGAAGAACGCGATGCCCCAGGCGATGGTCGCGAGCGGCAGGTAGTGGCCCGACAGCCGCACCGTCACCGCGCCGACCGTAGCCGCCACCGCCATTGTTACCAGCAGCGCCGCCGGCAGCGTCAGCCACGGCGAGATGCCGAAATGCACCGTCAGCACGCCGGTGGTGTAGGCGCCGAAGCCGACGAAGGCGGATTGCCCGAACGAGGTCATGCCGCCGACGCCGGTGAGCAGCACCAGTCCTATGGCGACGAGGCTCGAGATGCCGATGTAATTGAATAGCGTCACCCAATAGTCCGGCAACCAGCCGGTGAACGGCGCGATCAGCAGGACCGCCGCGACGATCGGCGGCGCGAAGGATCGGAGCGACTTCATCATTCCGATTCCTCATGATAGGGCGCGTAGATCGAACGCCACGCCAGCACCGGAATGATCAGCGTGAAGACCAGCACCTCCTTGAAGTTGCTGGCCCAGAATGAAAACAGCGCTTCGGCGAAGCCGACGCCGAGCGCTGCGATCACCGTCAGCGGATAACTCACCAAGCCGCCGATGATGGCGGCGACGAATGCCTTGAGGCCGATCAGGAAGCCCGAGTCGTAAAACACCGTCATCAGCGGGCCGACCAGAATGCCGGACACCGCGCCGAGCAGCGCGGCGATGGCGAACGAAAACTGTCCGGCCACCGAGGTCGGGATGCCGACCAGCCGCGCGCCGATCCGGTTCGACGAACAGGCGCGCAGAGCCTTGCCGAGCAGGGTGCGGCCGAAGAACAGCGCGAACAGCACCAGCAGTACGGCGGTCACGACCAACACCGCGACGCTCTGCCCGGTGACGACAAGATCGCCGAGCGAGAACGATGCGGATGAGAGCGGCGTGGTGCCGCTGCCTTCGGGGCCGAAGAACACCAGCCCCAGTCCGATCAGCGAGAAGTGAACGCCGAACGCCGCCATCAGCAACACCAGCACGCTGGAATGCGCCAGCGGTTCGAAGGCGATGCGGTAGATCATCGGTCCCATCGGCGTGATCAGCGCGATCGCCAGCAGGATATTGGCGAGCTGGCCGAGCTTCATCGGTGCCAATGCCTGCGTTAGCAACAAGAGTGCGACAGGGAGGGCGAGATCGAGCAGCGCGATACGAACAATGCGTTTCCAGGTGAGATCACGAAAATGCCACACGATGTCGGAAATCGCCGCAAGAATCCCGAGCGCCAGAAGCAGCCACGGCGTCGATGGCGCGACACCGTTTTCGAGTGCGGCGACGGTCAGCGCGGCAAAGGCGACGAACTCCCCCTGCGGCACGAAGATCACGCGCGTCACCGCGAACACCAGCACCAGCGCGATGGCCACCAGCGCATAGACCGCGCCGTTGATGACGCCGTCCTGGAGCAGGAACAGGAATATCGTCGTGTCCACCCGCGTTCGTCCCCCTGGATCGTGGCTCCGGGGTGATCCCCAACGCCCGAGCTTGATCTTGTTGTCGGCTAAAATTCACCAACCGCTCGTTTAATTCAAGAGCTTAATTGGTCGAATTCCCAACCCTGCCAAAGGTTGGCCCGGGGGACTGTTAGTGCGCAAGCGGTTTGAAGCGGACGGGCAGCGAGCCGATGCAACGTAACGTATTGTTGAGCTTGCGAATTGGTTGGCGTGTGAGTTCGATGACGTCGACCCGTTTCAGAAGCGCCGTGAGGATCAATTCCACTTCGAGCCGTGCGACCAATTGGCCGACGCAGCTGTGAATACCGGCGCCGAATGCGGCATGACCGATCGGGCGGCGGCGGATGTCGAAGCGCTCCGGCTCCGGGAATTTCCGGTGGTCGCGGTTCGCTGCTCCGAGAAACAGCAGCACCTTCTGCCCCTCCGGAATTGTCGTGCCGGCGACCTCGACCTCGCGCGTCGTCGTGCGGAAGAAGGTTTGCACCGGCGATTCCCAGCGCAGCACTTCATCGAAGGACTGCCGGATGAGCGAGGGATCGTCGCGCAGGGCGCGCCACTGGTCGGGATGGGTTGCGAACGCATAGATCGCATTGGCGATGCCGTTGACGGTGGTGTCGAGCCCGGCGGTGAGCATCGAGCGCACCAGTGTCGCCGCTTCCTCGGCGTCGATCTCGCCGGCATCGAACGCGTCCCAGACCTGCGATCCGAAGCCGCCCGGCCGCAGCATGTCGCGCGTGCACTGGTCGTAGATCCATTGCACCACCGGTTTGGCGTTGGCGACGGACTCCTGGAAGATCGCGTTGGGCGGTCCGAAGGAGTTGAACACCATGTTGCCGAACGGCAGCAGGTTCTCGCGCCCCTCGGGGCGCAGACCGACCGCATCCGGAAACACATGCAACGGGAAGACCTCCGCGAGGTCCTTGATGGCGTCGATCTCGCCTTTCGCGACCACGGCCTCCGCGAGCGCTTCGGCGCGGGCGGTGAAGGTTTCGCGGACCTGCCGCATCGCCGCCGGCGACAGGATGCGGCTCATTACCGAACGCGTCCGTGTATGGATCGGCGGATCGACTTCCAACAGCTTGCTCGGCGGCCGCCATGATTTGACCTTGGCGAAATCCTCGATGCCGGCGCCGCGCCCGGAACAGAACGTCTCCCAATCCATCAGCGACGCCTGCACCTCGGCGTGGCGGGCCATGCCGTAGACGCCGTAACGCTCGAGCCAGAACACCGGCGCGGTTTCGCGCAGCTCTTCGTGAAAACCGTAGGGACTCCCGAGAAACGCGTCGGAAAACGGATCGATGTCCGACACCGGACATGCCGGACCTGGGACGGAATGAATCGGTTGTGTCATGGCGATGGACCGTTGCGATGAGTTCCGGAAGGGAGCTGTGACCATCCTCCGACCCGGCCGATAAATCATGATCCATAAGCGGAATGCGCCGTTCTGTCTGTCGCAAGCGATTGCGACAGCCGGCAGGCTTGGGAACGGCGAAACAGCCGCGCGGGACAACTTTCATCCGGGTGGCGATTGGCTTAGATTGAACGAAAATACGACGGAGGAAACCGGTATGCCCGGTGGTTCACGCGACAGTTTCGGACCGAGTCCGGGACTTGGAATCGATGCCGCGATGGATGGCTTCGAGCAGGCCGTGCTGCATGTCGGCCGTCCCGCGTTTCCCGACGCGCTGATGGCACACCTTCGTCGCGTTGCCGCCGTCGATCACTGCATGGTCTTCGCCTTCGCCAACGATCGTGACGCCCAGTGCCTGCTAACCGCCGGCGACATTGCGATCGGGGACGATCTCGGCTCCGCCTATGCGGGGCATTTCCATGCCAGCGACCCCAACAAGGAAGTTATTTTCGAGCGGACGTGCGATGCCAGCACCGTTCTGATGCCGTTCGTCGCGCGCCGGATGTATCGGCGCGACTATCGCAAGCTGTTCTTCGACGATTCCGGGATCGTGGATAAGTTCGCGACCGCGCTTTGGCACGAAGGCGTCTGCATCTACGCCAATTTCTATCGTCTCGAGGCCAGCGGCCGTTACACAGAACGGCAGGCGGCGGCGCTCAACCGCGCCGGTCCGAGGATCGTGGCGGCCATCACGCGGCATTGTCAGCTTGCGCTCGAATCGCAATCGCGCGCGCGTCCCGATGGCGTGGGGCTTCTGGCGGATGCCTTCGCGACACCGCCGCTCGACGCCCTGACGTCACGCGAGCGCGATGTCTGCATGAGTATCTTGCAAGGGCTGAGTTCCGAGGCGATCGCCGGTCAATTCGGGATCAGTCTCAACAGCGTTCTGACCTATCGACGGCGGGCCTACCAACGGCTTGGCATCACATCGCAGAACGAACTGTTTTCGCTGGTGATGACGCAGCTTGCGACCGACCGTCGAAACGCGATCCGCGCTATTTCTTCTTCTTCGGCAAAGGCGCTCAACTAGCTCCGCGGTCGATTATATCGGCTTGCGGAATATGCGGCCGATTTATAGCACTGAAATCGAGCTTTCTCTTCCGCATCGGGTCGGCACGGCCGAGAGGTTATTTGACGCCGCCGGTCAAAGATGGCTAAATTTTGCCAAACGCGCGAAGGGGCCTGCGCGGATGGATCGATCGTCCATCTCGCTAGGCCGTCAATCGACGCGGCACATGAACCAAGAAAGCAAACGAACCAAGAAAATTGCCGACGTGGCGAAGCCATCTCGGCGCATGAGGGAGGGAAACCAGGATGACGATAACCCGTCGTGAGTTCGCAGTCGGCGCGTCTGGCGTGTTGCTTGGCTCGGTCGCCGCGCCGTTTGTGCGTCGCGCGGGAGCGGCCGATTCGACCATTCGCATCGGCGTCGTCAACTCGATGAGCGGTGGCCTCGCGGCCTATGCCCAGGAAGGGCAGCCGGCATTTGAATACATCATCAAGAAGATCAACGCCGAGGGCGGCATCAAGAGCAAAGGCGGCGCCAAGATCGAACTGATCCAAGCCGACGACACCAGCCAACCGGCCCGCACGGCGACCGAAGCGCGCCGGCTCATCACCGAAGAGAAGGTGCAACTGCTGACCGGCACGATCCTCAGCGCGCAAATGCTCGCGCTGACTCCGGTGCTCGACGAACTGAAGATGCCGACGCTCTCGGTGTGGGCCGGCGGCGCGCGTTCGAACTATATGTTCACGCTCGGCTATCCCTATGACCGCGGCTACGCGCAGTCGATGCATGACTTTGTCGTGTTCCTGCGCGATTCCGAGAAGTTCAAGATCAAGACCGCGGTGATGGGCTATTCGAATTACGAAGCCGGTCAGCAGGTCAACAAGTTCCTGCACGAGAAACTCAAGGCGAGCGGCATCGAGATCATCGGCGAGGCGCCGCTCGATACCAAGGCGCAGGACCAGACTTCCGCGATGGTCCGCATTCGCTCGCTGAAGCCGGACGTCGTGGTCGGACTGGTGACGCCGCGCGACGGCATCCTGCTGCATCAGGCGCGCTACAATCTCAATTATCACGGCAGCATCTTCTGCGGCGGCACCGGCGGCTATTCCGACCTGTCGCTGTGGAAGGATCTGGGACCGGAGATCGGCAAGGCGGTGCTGACCAAGAACCTGTTCGGCATGACTGGGTTCAGCCCCGGCGCCAAGGTCGATTCGATGCAGAAGATCATCACTGAGCTGCGCGACGTCGCCAAGCTCGACCGCATCGGGCAGGGCGCGATCCAGTACGCGCAGGCCGGCCGCGTGTTGCAGCAGGTGCTCGAGAACTCGGCGTCGCTCGATAGCGAAGCGCTGCTCACCGCGTTCAAGAAAGTGAACATTCCGTTCGGCGATCCCAATCTCTATGTCGCCAAGCCGAAGGGCTTGCAGTTCGCGGAGGATCGCCTGCTCGTGGATGGCAGCGCCATGTTCATCCAGTGGACGCCGGATCAGCAGCAACAGGTGGTGTTCCCCAAAGAGTTTGCCCAGACCGCTCCACGTCCCCGCGTGTGAGTCCGGCCGTGGCGCTGCTCGAGGTTGACAAGGTCACCAGACGGTTTGGCGGCCTCGTTGCCGTCAACAATGTGAGCTTTGCGGTGACCGAGGGGGAGATCCTCGGCATCATCGGCCCCAACGGCGCGGGCAAGACCACGCTGTTCAGCGTGATCTCCGGCTTCATTCCGCCAAGCGACGGCGAGATCCGCTTCGCCGGCGAAAATATCGTCGGCGTGTCGCCGGATCGGCTCGTGCGGAAGGGGCTGGTTCGCAGTTTCCAGGTGGTGCAGACCTTCGCCGATATGACAGCGCTCGACGTCGTGACGACGGCCGCGCTGACGCGACGGCCGATCCGCGAGGCGATCGACTATGCGGCGCATGTGCTTCAACGCGTCGGGATGGCCGGCAAGGAATTGCTCACCCCGGCGACGCTGTCGCTGCAAGATAAAAAACTGCTCGAACTCGCGAAGTGTCTCGCCACCGATCCGCGCTGCATCCTGCTCGACGAGGTGATGGCCGGACTGACCATCGCCGAAACCGAAGCGCCGATGGCGATCGTCCGTGAATTGAACAGCCAGGGCGTCACCATCGTCATGGTGGAGCACGTCATGCCGGTGATCATGCGGCTGGCGACGCGCATCGTCGTCATCAATTTCGGTGAGAAGATCGCAGAAGCCACGCCGGAAGAGATCATCAAGGATCAACGGGTCATCGACGCCTATTTCGGAGAGCATCTCGATGCTTGAGGTCGATCATCTGGTCACGGGCTATGGCGGTGTGCCGGTGCTGCACGACGTCTCGCTGACGTTGAGCGCAGGCGAGATCGTCGGGCTGCTCGGAGCCAACAATGCCGGCAAGACGACGCTGATCAATAGCCTGTCCGGCATGTATGCGCCGATGTCGGGCCGCATCCGCTTCGAGGGGCAGGACGTCACCGCGATGACGCCCAAGCAACGCGTCGAGATCGGCATCATTCAGGTTCCGGAAGGCCGGCTGGTGTTTCCGGAAATGAGCGTGCGCGAAAACCTGCTCCTGGGCGGCATCAACGCGCGAGCGCGGGCGCATCGTCCGCGCCAGATGGATCATGTGCTGGAGTTGTTTCCCCGCTTGCAGGAGCGTCTCGGGCAAAATGCCGGCACGCTCTCCGGCGGCGAGCAGCAGATGCTGGCGATCGGTCGGGCGCTGATGGCGGAAGCGAAACTGCTGATGCTGGACGAGCCGTCGCTCGGACTGTCGCCGCTGTTCGTGCAGTACATTTTCGGCATTATCGATCGGCTTCATGCCGAGGGATTGTCGATCCTGCTGATCGAGCAGAATCTCAATCTGACGCTGCGCCACGCGCAGCGATGCTATGTGCTTGAGCGCGGCAAGGTAGCCGTCGAGGGGGCGTCCGATGTGGTCAAGGACGATCCGCGGACACGCCGCGCCTATCTCGGGCTTTGAAATGAACGTTTTAATCGGCGGCAACTGAGCGGAGACCGACGTGGCCGAATTTCTGCAAGCGCTGGCGCAAGGCCTGCTGATCGGAAGCACCTACGGGCTGTTGGCGCTCGGGATGGGGCTGGTCTACGGCGTCAGCGGTGTCGTCAATTTCTCGCACGGCGATTTCATTTCGCTCGGCATGTTCCTGTGCCTGGGATTGTATTCGGCGCTTGCGCTCGATCCCTATGTTTCGCTGATCATCACTGTGCCGCTGATGACGGTGATCGGCGGGCTGGTCTACTGGTATCTGCTGCGGCCGATGGTCGGCCATCAATTCCTGATGGTGGTGCAGCTCACGTTGGGCCTCAGCCTCGTCTTGCAGAACGGCATTCTGATGGTGTTCGGCGGCCAGCCCGCGCGTACGCCGTCGGTGGTTGAATCCAAACTGCTTATTCTCGGTGACGTCGTCGTCCGCGTCCCGCACGTCATTGCCTTCGTGGTGTCGTTCGCGATGGCCATCGGGCTTTACATCATGCTGCGCTCGACCGACTTCGGGCGCTCGATCCGAGCTGTTCATCAGAACGCCCATGCGGCGGCGCTGATGGGGGTCGATGTCAGCCGCGTGCAGACGCTGACCTTCGCGCTCGGCATCGGAATCCTGGCGATCGCGGCGGCGCTGCTGCTACCGGGGACGCCGATCCAGCCGGCGCAAGGACTGCGCTACACGGTGATCACGCTGATCGTGGTGGCGCTCGGCGGCATGACCAACTTCGTCGGCATCATGCTCGGCGGTTTGATCATCGGCCTCTCGGAGGCTTACGGCACCATCTATCTGTCCGACACGTTGGGCATGTTGCTGCCATACGGCATCTTCGTGCTGATCATGCTGTTCCGGCCTCAAGGGCTCACCTGGAGTTCGTCGCGATGAGGCAGGAATTCTACAAGACGCTGATGTCGCCGGTATGGCTCGTCGTTCTGCTGCTGGCGGTGGTCGTGCCTCCGCTGTTGCCGTCGTATTATCTGCACATCGTTATCCTGTCGCTGGTCTACGTCGCGCTGGCGTCCGCATGGAATATCGTCGGCGGCATGGCCGGACAGATTTCGCTGGCGCACAGCCTGTTCATCGGCACCGGCGCGATGCTGTCGACAGCGTTGTTGCTGAAGCTCGGCATCAACATGTGGCTGGGTTTGGTGATCTCGGCGGTGATCTCCGGTGTGATGGGCGCGATGATCGCGTGGATCGATTTCCGCTTTCGATTGGGCCATCTCTCGTTCGTGCTGATCACGCTGGCGTTTGCCGAGATGGGAACCGTGATCGTGGAGGGTTGGGATTTCCTCGGCGGGGCATCGGGATTGCTGCTGCCGCAGGATAAGGGAGATTTTCTCGCCTTTCAGTTCGGGGGCGGCATCGGTGCGTTCTGGGTCATGCTGGTGCTGGCGATCGTCAGCATCCTGATCAATGTCGCGATCCTGAATGCGCCGCTCGGCTATTACCTGCGCACCATCCGCGACAATGAAAATGCCGCGCGCGCCATCGGCGTCAACATCCTGCGCTACAAGGTTGCGGCGATGGTGATCTCGGCGATGCTGAGTTCGGTGATCGGTACGGCCTACGTTCGTTATCTCACGTTCGCTGATCCCTATTTGCTGGTGTCTCCGATCATCATTATCGAGGTAGTGCTGTTCGCCACCGTCGGCGGATTGGGGCGGGCTTACGGCCCAGCATTCGGCGCCTTGCTGCTGGTACCGCTCGGCGAAATCCTGCGCGGCAAACTGGGCGGTACGCTGCCGGGATTGCACTATTTCATCTATGGCGTCGTTGTCATCGCCGTCATTCTGATGACGCCGCGTGGACTTCTCCCGCTGTTCGAGAAGTGGTTTTCACGCGCGCGGCCGAAGGCGGCGACGACAAAATAAGCACGCCGCTGCACGGCGGGTTTTCGCGAGCGCTCCGAAGCCGGGTTCAGGGCCGCAGCGATTGCATGACGAAGTCGACTACGTGCTTGCGCCGGGCACGCAACGCGCTCTTGCTTTTTAGATCCTTGCCGAGGATCGCTGAAAGCGTCGGCATTCCGGAAAAGTAAAAATAGCTGAGCGCGGTGATCGAGATATAGAGCTGTTCGGGACTGACGCCCTTACGGAACAGGCCGTCGCGAACGCCCTGCGACAAAGTCCGCGAGAAGATGCGGAGCAGCGGCGTGCGGATATCCGCGAAATGCGTCAGATTGCGCACATGAGCGGCGTCGTTGCGGTTCTCGTCGTTCAGGATCGCAACGAAGTCCGGATGCTGTTCGAGATAGTCGAACGAGCTTTGAATGAGTTTACGGAGCGCCTGATCGGGATCGAGACCGTCGACGTTGAAGGCGCGTTCGTGTTGCACGATCTCGTCGTACATCCATTCAAGAACCGCGAAGTAGATCGCGTCCTTGTCGCCGAAGTAATGATAGACCAGTTGTTTGTTGACGCCGGCCTGTGCGGCGATTTCGTCGACCCGGGCGCCGGCCAATCCGTTGCGCGAGAACTCCCGCCGGGCTGCGACGAGCAATTTCCGGCGGGTGCTTGCGGGATCGCGGCGGCGTGGCACCGCGCAAGGCTCGTTCAAGCGGAAGTCGGTCATTTCTCAACCAGGCAGTCATTAATGAAAAACAACGCGGATATATCGGCAGTGGCAGAAAGATCGATCCGCAATCAATGTTATATACGGAGAATCGCGGTCGGCATTCAAAAATGTGGCATTTTTAGTCGAATGCGTGCTTCAAAATGTAGTCCGAGAGATTGGACTGGTAAACGCTGTACTGTCGTCGCGCCATGCATCCACCTGCGGCCTGACGGAGTGGCCGTACAAAATTTGCACGACTCTTCCTGCGGATGGATTGCCGGCAGAAGGGCTCAGACGCGAACGGGACTGCGAACGCGGCCGGTATCGCCAAAAACGCGAAGGTAGCGTGCGGTCTCGGCGGCGTCGCCGGTGGCCTTTTCAGGATTGTCGGACAGCTTGACGGCGGGGCGTCCGTTCACCGACGTCACCTTGCACACGATCGAGATCGGATCGAGGTCCGTGGTCGGATCGGGCGCGCACCCGACGAAATCGTTGGTCAGGTTAGTGCCCCAACCGAAGGAGACGCGGACGCGGCCTGCGAAATGATAATACGCCTCCTCGATGGAAGCTGTGTCCATGCCGTCGGAAAACACCAGCAGCTTCTCGCGGGGATCGCGTCCTTTCGCCTTCCACCACGCGATGATTTCTTCGCCGGCCTGGATCGGCGGTGCGCTGTCGGGGCGGAAACCGGTCCAGTCGGCAACCCAGTCCGGGGCATCGCGCAGGAAGGCCTTGGTGCCGAACGCATCGGGCAGGGCGATCAGCAGGTTGCCGCCATAGGTATGCCGCCACTGATCGAGAATGCGGTAGGGCGCCCAACGTAATTCTGTATCGTCATTGGCAAGGGCGGCGGCAACCATCGGCAGCTCGTGCGCGTTGGTGCCGATCGCTTCCAGATCACTGTCCATGGCCAGCAGGACGTTCGAGGTTCCGGTGAAGGCCGGGCCGAGGCCTTCCTTGACGGCTTCGACGCACCAGCGTTGCCACAGGAAGCCATGGCGTCGCCGCGTGCCGAAGTCGGACAGCCGCAGACCGTCCAGCGTTTTCAGCCGTTCAACCTTGGTCCACAGCTTGGCCTTGGCGCGCGCATAGAGCACGTCGAGGGCAAATCGGCCTTGCCCCTTCATGGCCTGGCGCGAGCGCAGTTCGTTGAGAATGGCGAGCGCAGGAATTTCCCACATCGTCGTGTAGGCCCAGGGGCCGTGAAAATGCAGTTCGTATTGGCCGTCGACCTTGCGCAGTTCGTACTCCGGCAAGCGGAAGTCGCCGAGCCAGCGAATGAACTCCGGCGAGAACATCTGGGTCTTGCCGTAGAACGTATTACCGGCAAGCCAGATCAGTTCCTTCTTGCTGAAACGGATGGTGCGGGCATGGTCGAGTTGCGCCCGCAACTCGCTTTCGTCGATGACTTCGGCGAGGCGGACGTGACGGCTGCGATTGATCACCGAGAATGTGACGTGCTCGTCCGGGTAGAATTCCCGGATCATCTGCATCATCAGCAATTTATAGAAATCGGTATCGAGCAGGCTGCGGATGATGGGATCCAGCCGCCAGCCATGGTCGTAGGTTCGCGTCGCGATATCTGTGACAGCCATGAGGGGAGCTTATAGCTCAGCCTCCGGCAACCGCCTAGCCGTCGGCCCGCGTGCGACCTATGCGATGGCGCAATCGGCATATGCACGACCGCCCCGGCGCGACATCCTGTCAGTGCCGAGCGCGGGGCTATGCGATTCTGGCGGCCGGCGTCGCACGCCGGCCGCCAGTCAACGGGCGATCAGTTCGGCAGCTTGATGAACTTCGGATACTTCAGCTTGCCTTCCGCGATTTTCTTCGGCCAGACCGTGACCTGCTTGCCGTCCTGCCACTGGAAGACCAGCCCGTTGACGGCGTCGGGACCATAGACCAGGCCGTGGGTGAATTTATCGGTGCGACCATAGAATTTGATCGTGCCGATGGTGCCCTCGTAGTTGGTCTTTTCCATTTCGGCGACCATCTTGTCGGGATCGGTCGATCCCGCGCGCTGGATCGCCTGGGCGATGATGTAGACATCGTCGTAGGCGGTATAGCCGGTATAGGCCGGTGCCTTGCCGAACTTTTTCTTGAAGGCTTCGGCGAACGGCTTTGTCTTTGGCGTCACCGCGACGTTCTCGGTGGCGACCGCCAGCGACGGGATGCCGTCGGCCGCGCCGTTGGTGTCGGCCCAGAAGGTCGGGCTCAGCGCCTGCGCACTGATGCCGAACATCGGGATCGGGACCTGCTGGTTCTTCCATTGCACGGTCGGCTGCACACCGACGTGCGAAATGCCGGTGATGATGACATCCGGCTTCTGCCCCTCGATCTTGTTGAAGATCGGCGTGAAGTCAGTGGTATCCGGGGAGAAGCGGATGTGATCGGTGACCTTCAGGCCGATCTTCGGCAGGCATTCCTCGTAGCCGACATCGAGCGGCTTGGTCCAGGCGGCGTCCTCGCTCATGATCGCGGCGGTCTTCATTTTCAAACCGTCGACCAGCAATTCCTTCGCGGCGTCGCAGACGGCCTGGGCCTGCGCCGCCGACGTCAGGTAGCCGTGGAAGGTGTACTTGTTCTTGTCGTAATCGTCGTGGACCGGGCGGGTGATTTCATTGCTCGCCGCGCCGGGCGTGATCAGCGGTACTTTCAGCCGCGCCGCCCATGGCTCCAACGCCAGCACCACCTCGCTGATGTAGCTCGCGATCACCGCGCTGACCTTGTCCTCGGACACGGCGCGCTGGAATGCACGTACGGAATCGGCCGATGAACTCTTGTTGTCGTAGGTGATGATTTCGATCTTGCGGCCGTTAATGCCGCCCTTGGCGTTGATCTCGTCGGCGGCAATCTGCGCGCCACCCGGCGTCGCCGCACCGGCGATCGACTGCACTTCCGCGATAACCCCGATCTTGATCGGGCCATTGGCCTGTGCGAACGCGATGGTGCTGGATCCGGCAACGACCGAACCCGCGAGGAACGCTGCCGCAACAGCCAGCGATCTGGCGCGTGGCCCGACCGTCACGTTGAGAACCGAAGATTTCATCGAGCATTTCTCCCTGTCTGTACCGCTTGGGTTGCGGCTTGATGCAAACTCAACACAATGAGCAGGGTGAATCAACGCGCAGCAGCCCAGGGCGGCGAATGGCTGCCGTGCATATCCGCATCGTCGCCATTTTGGTTTGTCGCGCACGAGCGACCAGGATTTATCATGGCCGCACCAATGGCTTCCAACGCCGAATGATTTCCAGATCGCGTGGAAACACTATAGAAGGGGATTGAAGTGCAGCAGCCGGAGCGGGAGGCGGCCACATTGCGGTCATGCCCTGATGCTCCAAGCGATTGAACAAGAAAGAGCCCTGTCACCATGTCGTTTCTGTCCACCGACCGGAAATTTGGCATTCGAGTCGTGTCCATGGCTGTCCTGGCGGCGTCGGGCCTAAGCCTTGGCGGCTGTGCGGGCGCGGGTGACAGCGCATTGTCGGGAGCGTTTGTCGATCCGGCGAAGTATGAACTCTACGACTGCAAGCAACTCGAAGCGGAACGCAAATCGCTGGAGGCACGCACCGCGGAGTTGCAAGGCTACATCGATAAAGCCCGGACCGGCACGGCTGGCACGGTGGTCGGTGAAATGGCCTATCGCAATGACTACATTTCCACTCGCGCATCGCTGAAGCTCGCCAACGAGGCTTGGGAGCGCGGCAAATGTGCCGCGACCGCACCGCCCGTGGCGGCGCCGGCAAGCAAAGGCAAGGGCCGCGCCGGCCATTGATGCATCGCTCCGAACGTCAGGCGCGCCAATTATAAATCCAGTTTTGACGCGCCAATAGACGACGGCCGCCCAGCAGCTTCATTGAAAGATCGCGGGCCGTGGCGATGGGGCCGGCGAGGTGATAGATGCGTCCGTTTTGCTGCGCGAGATTCTGCACCCGCGCAACGCGCTCGCGACGCAAATCCGCGTAGTGCTGTAATGCTGACGCGATATCCCCGGCGCCTTCGCTCATGCACATGGCAAGCACCGCGGCATCCTCGATAGCCATGCCCGCGCCTTGCGCGGCGAACGGCAACATCGCGTGCGCGGCATCGCCGAGAAGAGCGACGCGGCCATCGATCCACGTCGCGGATGCCGGCAGCGTGAACAAAGCCCATTTGCGCCAGTGCGTGACCGACGCGATGATTGCGCGGGCCGGCTCAGACCAGCGCGGAGCAGTGAATGCCGCACTGGCTTCGGTCGCGGTTGCTGGCACGCTCCAACCCTGGTCGTGCCATTGCCCCGAACTGATCGCGACGACGTTCGTTTGCTGGCCATGCGCCATAGGGTAGGTGACGAGGTGTGCGTTGCTTCCCATCCAGAGTTGAACGCGGGATGGCGATGCCTGGTCGAGAGGCGAACGGTTTTCGACCGTGCCCCGCCATGCGATCAAGCCCGTGAAGCGCGGCTGTGTCGCGGGGTCGAGTTGTCGGCGTACAGCCGACCAGAGCCCGTCCGCACCGATCAACGCTGCGACAGTCTCGCGTTGCAGCGCCGTCTCTTGCTGCAGATTGACCACAACGCCATCGGCATTTGTCGTGAAGCTTTCGAGCTCGCAGCCGAGGCGAAGTTCGATGAGTGAATGCGTGCTTGCTCGTGCTGCAAGCGCCGCCTGCAAGTCCGCGCGATGGATCACCCAATAGGGTGCAACCGGGTCCGGCTTGTCGAATGGCAGGCGAACCAGCTCACCGCCGCGCGGTCCGCTCATGACACTGACGGCCTCGGGCGCGATGGCACAGGCTTCGAGACTCGATTTCAATCCGAGACCGATCAGCACGCTGCTGGCGTTAGGCGATAGCTGCAAGCCCGCGCCGGCCTCTTCGAGGCGCGGTGTCCTTTCGGCCACGATGACCTTGAAGCCCTTGTCAGCAAGCGCAAGCGCCGCGGTCAGACCTCCAATGCCGGCGCCGGCAACTAGGACCGTGGCGCGTCCGCCGCTCACGGACGGATCAGGGCACCTTGTCCATCACCACGCATTCAGGCGGACGAGCCGCGCCCGGAGCGAGGTCACTGGCGAAGCGATAGAGCGTCGAGCAGTACGGGCAGATGATTTCAGTGTCATTCCCCAAGTCCAGAAATACATGCGGATGATCGAAAGGCGGGTTGGAACCCACGCACATGAATTCTTTCGATCCGATCTCGATCACCGCCACACCGGCGTCATTATGGAAATGGGGAACAACGTGATCGGACATCTTTCTCACCTTTAGTCGCGGACAGCCGCTCGGCCGCTGGGCTCGGAACCTGTCACGGCGCCGCCCCCCGGAAACGGGCGCACCATAGGGGGAGGTGGGGCTGATTCCTAGAGCGACATTGTGCCGGTGGGCAGGGCAGGTCCGTCCCGGCTGACAGGTCTAAATTCGACACAATCCTGAGGTGTTGGAGAAGCCCTTCTTTCGTCTGGCCTGTTGCGTCAGAAATGTGGCGCGAGGACCGGGCGAGCGACGAGGCGGTTTGCGGTTTGATGAATCGGCGGTGGATAGCGACGGGTCTGATGGGGATGGCGGCATGTGCCGCCGCCTGCGTCGTGCTGTGGCCCAGCGCCGAACGGGCCGCGACGGTTTTCGCGGCCAGCGACGATCCTGCGGCCCTGTCCGACATCCAGCTTGATTCCGCGCTACGGAACGATGCCGGTCTGTTGGCGCGGGAGGCCGAGGCCGCGCTTGCTGCTGGCGATGTCGATCTCGCTGAAAGTTTTGCCGAGGTCGCGACTGCTCGGAATGCGGTACTTCCCGAAGCCTTGCGAACCCGGATCGCCGGTGCGGTTGCTCAGGAAAACTCCGTCGGAGGACTGGCAGAGCGATTTACCACCGGGCTTGTCACGGGACACGCCGACGACGCGGCCGGCTTGAGCGGCGCGATAGCCGGCGATCTGTTCGTGTTCGGCGACATTCGTGACGTCGTGCGCGAAGGCAAGCATGTGGTGATGGGCGAGGACAGCGACCGCGTTATTCTCGGCCTCGCCGCTGCGGGGCTCGCGATGACAGCGGCAACCTATGTGTCGGCTGGTGGCGCGGCGCCGGTGCGTGCCGGGCTGACGCTGGTGAAAGATGCGCGCAAGGCCGGTCGCATAGGTGAGGGGCTGTCGCGGTGGGCAGGCCGATCCGCGCGAGATCTGGTGGACGCTCCTGCTTTGCAGAAAGCGCTGGCGACAGCTTCGTTCGCACGTCCCGGTCAGATGATGCCGGCGATCAAGGCTGCATTTCGCGTTGAAAAGGCCGGAGCGCTTGTCCGCACCGCAAAGGACATCGGTCGTATCGGCACGAAAGCCGGAACGCGCGGCGCTTACGATGCGATGAAATTGGCAGAGGGGCCGAAGGATATCGCGCGGGCGGCCCGGCTTGCCGAAGCCAAGGGCGGTCAGACGCGGGCGATCCTGAAAATGCTCGGGCGCGGCGCATTGGTGTTGGCGGTGGGTGCTTTCGATCTTGCGCTCTGGCTGTTCTGGGCGCTGATCGCGGCGTTCGGTTTTGTCGTGTCGATCAAGACAACGACCGAGCGTCTCACATTGTCCTGGTTGCGGCGCCGGAAAGCGACGCGCGCAAAGCTATGTCACACGGCGATATCTGCATCGCCTGCGGTTGCATAGCCGGCCTCTGGCCTCATTCGTGACAGTTGCTTAAACAGAGCCATCTGTCTGGCCTCCGAACTTTCCTCCTATCTGACGCAATGGAATCACTAAATGCCGAGCTTTCACCACGGCGCCGTCGAAATCGCTTATCTCGATGAAGGCGAGGGCGAGCCGATCATCCTGGTTCACGGTTTTGCATCGAGCAAGAACGTCAATTGGGTTTATCCGACCTGGGTTTCCGAGTTGAAGAAGCACGGGCGGCGGGTGATTGCGCTCGATAATCGCGGTCATGGAGATTCGACCAAACTTTACGATCAGGAAGACTATCACCTCGGCATCATGGCGGGTGACGTGCTGGCGCTGATGGATCATCTCGGGTTGGAGCGCCCCGACATGATGGGCTATTCGCTCGGCGCGCGGTTGACGGGTTATCTTGCGCAAAGCCAGCCGCAGCGTTTGCGCTCGGCGATCTTCGGCGGTCTCGGGATTGGCATGATCGAGGGCGGCGGACCCGGCGAGAACGTCGCCAAGGCACTCGAGGCTGAATCGCTGGAAGATGTGGCCGATCCGATGGGCCGCATGTTTCGCGCGTTCGCTGACCAGACGCGTTCGGATCGCAGGGCGCTTGCGGCGTGCCTGCGGGGATCGCGACGATTGGCGACCCGTGAGGAGGCGGCGTGCATCACCGTTCCATCACTGATCGCGGTCGGTACCACGGATCTGATCGCCGGTTCGGCACACGCGCTGGCCGCGATCATTCCGAACTCAGAGGTGCTCGACATTCCGGGACGCGATCACATGCGCGCTGTCGGCGACCGTGTCTACAAGGCCGGCGTGCTGGATTTCCTGTCGCGGCGTCCCTGAAACCCGCATCGCGTCAAGGAGCAGGCTCGCGATCTTTCGCGGAAGGCGTTTTGCCCGCGCGGAATCGCTCGATTGCGATCAGGACAACCAGCACCGCGATCCATGCCATGCGTGCGCCGTAGCGGTCATGCGGGCCCGAGATCACGCCGCAGAGAAATGCATTGCCGAGCAACGCCAGCGCGACCGTGGCGGCGAGCAGGTCGATATCGTCCAGCCGCCGTCGCCACAATGCCCGGCCGAGCAATACGACCAGCAGCAGCATCGAGACCAGCGCGACCGGGACGTGGACCCAGTTGATCGGCGTGAAGTTGATGTCCCAATGCTGTTGATGCGCTGCGCGCATCGCTGCCGTCTGCGTTGGAAGATAGCGCTCGATAATGCCGTAGGTGTGTGGAATCCAGCCGTTGGTGCCTTCGCCGGTACCGACCATGTGGAGTTGCGTCGCCGTGGCCATCAGGGCGGCTTCGATCTGCCACAGCGGATAGGCGGTGAGGGATTGCGCCGCGATGAATCCCATCTCCTCGTCCATGCCTTCGAAGCGGCCGAGCTTGTTGAAGATGCTGTCGTTGGCCCAAAGAAATTCATCGGCGGTCGCGGGCAACTGGTTGCGATACGGGCAGAGCTTGAGCTTGATGGTGTCGCAATGGTCGTTGAGGTAGCGGGCGACGATGCCGTCCTGCATCATCCTGCCGAATGTCACGCCGGGGCCGCCCGGAGTCCATGCCAACTGACCTGACAGCGCGTAGTTCGCAGCAACGAGCAGCGCAGCGCTGACGGCAACGGCGACGCTGCCCTGCATCAGTCCGGACGCGGTGAGGCGCGGACGCAGCCACGGCAACAAGACCCATCCGGCGACGCAAAGCCCGAACAGCACGCCGAATGTCGCGCTGTGAGTCGCTGCGGCAAATGCCGTGAAGGCGAACAGCGCGATCTTCTCGGTTCGCGACAGACGATCGCCATGGGCAACGAGCAGGAATAGCGTCAGCACCGCGAGCCCGGCGAAGATGTCGGTGATCAGCATCGACGCGAGCCACGGCAACGCCGTGGTCAGGATGAGGATAAGGGCAATTCTGGCGAGGCGGAGTGGACGGGCCAGTCCCAGCACCCGAAGGGTGAGGTGGAGCACCCAGAGTGTCACGACCGATTGGAAAGCCAGGTTGAGCCAGAAGTACGAGCGTTCGCCGAAATGAAGATAGAGGCCGTAGACCGTGGAACGGCTGGGCACGAGGTAGCCCTCATACCAGCGGGCCAAATAGCCTCCGGTATCGTATTGGAGCAGCGGGTAGCCGTTCCAGATCGCCGGGGTGATCAGCAGGACGGCGACGGCCGCAACCGCGAGGAAACCGGGGAGGGCCCAGCGCGAGGCTGCGGGTGCGCCTGCGGGCAAAATCTGCGTGCGAATGGACGTGTCCCCTCTGATCCCGACTGGCAGGATGCTTAAACTCAGTCGGTTCCTCAGTCGATAAATAGTTGCAACTCTTGCGGCCGGTCCGATTGCAGTGGCCGATCCGCGAACCTATGTCCCGTCAATCCTGGTAAATTGGAGTGAATTTGCGGGCAATTCGGGGTTGTTTATTGCTCTTTCAGGCAATTTGCCGGCAAAATTCGTATTTCTGCCCACGCCTCGGGCAGCGGACAGGCGCGGTTGAGGTGTGTTATAGATCGGACCACTCGGAAAGCATGAGAGCCGCATGGTAGTGCATCACGTCAATCCGCAGAACGCAAAGCTCGCCGCCCTCGATCCGATCTGGGATCGCGTGCGGACTGAGGCTGAGGATATCGTTCGTCGCGAGCCCGAACTGGCCGCGTTCATTTTCAGTTCGGTGCTGCACCATTCCCGTCTTGAGGCGGCGGTGGTGCATCGGGTCGCGGAACGGCTCGACCACTCGGCGTTGTCGGGCGACCTGATCCGGCAGACCTTCGATGAGGCTCTGCGCGACGACCCCGACATCGGCAACGCGTTTCGCGCCGACCTCGTGGCGGTCTACGATCGCGATCCTGCGACGTCGCGGTTCATCGATCCGCTACTCTACTTCAAGGGCTTCCACGCTATCCAGACCCATCGTCTGGCTCATTGGCTCTATCTGAAAGGCCGCAAGGATTTCGCCTATTATCTGCAAAGCCGCGCGTCCGCGGTGTTTCAGACCGACATCAATCCGGCGGCGCAAATCGGCCGCGGAATTTTCCTCGATCATGCGACCGGCTTTGTCGTTGGCGAAACCGCGGTGATCGAGGACGACGTTTCGATCCTCCACGGTGTGACGCTGGGCGGCACCGGCAAGGAGAACGAGGATCGCCATCCGAAAATCCGCCGTGGCGTCCTGATCGGCGCCGGCGCGAAAATCCTCGGCAACATCGAGATCGGGCATTGCGCGCGCATTGCCGCCGGCTCCGTCGTGGTCAAGCCGGTGCCGCACAATGTGACGGTTGCAGGTGTTCCCGCGAAGGTCGTGGGTGAGGCCGGTTGCGCAGAACCGTCGCGCACCATGGACCAGATGCTGCACGCCACAGGGCTTTGACGCCTGGTGGTTTGTCAAGCACGCGAATTCGTATAGACAAGGTGATGACGGCTCGCGGTATCTTGCGATAAAGCAGGCTGGACTTTGTTGTATTGGAGACGCTTGTGAACGTTCAGGAAGTCAGGAAGCTCGACGCGTATTTGAAGCGCTTGTTCGGCAATCCGAAGATTCGCGTGGTACCGCGTCCGAAGAAGGATGACTCCGCCGAGGTGTATATCGGTGAAGAATTCATCGGCGTGTTGTTCGTCGATGACGAGGACGACGATCGTTCGTTCCAATTCCAGATGGCCATTCTGGAAGACGATCTCGTCGAGGAAGAGTAAGCGGTTCGGCGACCTGCCGAGCCCCAATGCTCCACTCAAATGCACGCGGCGTTATTCGTGCGTGCTCCGCAGGCGTTCCGTCAGATTATCCATCGCCACGACGACATCGCGCCAATGCGTCAGCCATTGGCGTGGAAAGCGGAACGTCAGGTCCGCACCATTGATGCGTCGCTCGACGAGACAGGTTCCGGGCGTTTCGCGATCGCGCGTGCAGCGGGCGACAAACTGTTTGTCCTGCGTCTGCGCCAGCAGCAAATCCTCTTGTTCGTAAGGCGTGCCATCGCGGAATGCTTGAAGCGTCAAGCCATCCGCGACCGCTGACTGTGTCGGGTCGAGGTAGCGCGGGTAAATGGTTTGCAGCCGTGTCTCCGGCGACATCGCGCCGTGATGTTCGGCGATCGTGAGAAATATCCGCTTGATCGCATTCTGCGCGTCCTCGACGGTTTCGGCGCTGACGTGGCGCGGCGTGCCGGGCGGTTCGAGCGACGGATATTCGAAGCCGAGATCGACGCGCTCCTGCGGCCCGGAATGGCGCTGCACCTTTTCGCGGATGGCCTTGGCCGGAATGTTGAACAATGTGCCGCCGATGCTGATGGGGAGCGGCATCGGTTGCTCGGGCGGCGCGGGTCGCCAGGTCGGCCACAGCAGGTAGGTGATCAGGGCGACCGCGCTGATGCTGAGCAGGCCCGTAAGCAGCGCCATGCCGTAGTAACGGCGTTGCGGCCTTCGTCGGCGCTGCGGCGGGTTGGAGGACGACGTGAGTGTTGTCATGGACAACCGGGACCTTGTCGCGTGCGGTGGTTCGGAAATGTGTTCCGGGCTCGGCCATTGACCGAATCACCTGCCAATATGCCACGGCGAAGCGCCGGCGTGCGTGAAGGGCCATCGCGCGACGTACAAATTTAGGTTTCGGTCGATCACGGTTCCGGCTTCGTCATTAACCTTTTCTTAAGGATAAAGTGGCGGCCGGAGCCTGATTTTGCCAAGCATGATGCGCCAACTGTCGGGAAGGGGCGCTCATGTCACCGGATGCATTGAATTCGCTGTTTTCGCTGCTGATCGGCTTCGCGCTCGCCGGCGCGCTGGTGAGCGGCTATCAGGCCTTTGTCCAACGTCCCGCCGGGTTCGGCCTGTTGCAGCAGGAGGCGATGACGCGTTCGTTCGTGGCGGTGCCGTTCCTGGTGTTCGCTGCGCCCTTCATCATCATGCGCAACACGCTGCGCGGCCGCCAGGTCGAACGCCGCCGTGTCGAGTTCGTCATGATGGCGACGGTGCTGTCCGGGTTCTGGAGCCTGATGTCGGGCACCTTCATTGTCATGACGCTACGCGCGATGGGCTTGTTCGCCTGACGTCGACCGGCTTGAAGCCGCGATTTTGCGTCGGCGGTGCGTTGGCGTAACATCGGCGGCATCCCGCATTTCAGAAATCAGGACACCTCATGGCGATTTACGAACTCGATGGACAGGCGCCCGAACTTCCCGCCGATGGCGACTGTTTCGTCGCGGAGACCGCCGCGGTCGTCGGCAAGATCCGGATGCACAAGGGATCGAGTATCTGGTTCGGTGCCGTCCTGCGCGGCGACAACGAGTGGATCGAACTCGGAGAGAATTCCAACATTCAGGACAACGCCACCTGTCATACCGATCCGGGCTTCCCGCTGACCATCGGCAAGAACTGCACCATCGGCCACAACGTGATCCTGCACGGCTGCACCATCGAGGATGGCGCGTTGATCGGCATGGGCGCGATCGTGATGAACGGCGCGCGCATTCGTAGCGGCTGTGTTGTCGGCGCCGGTGCGGTGATTACCGAAGGCAAGGAATTCCCGGAGCGGTCGCTGATCATCGGCGCGCCCGCGCGCGCGATCCGTACGCTTGAGCCTGCGCAGGTGGAAGCCATGACGCGTGGCGCCGGCTTCTATGTCGCCAACGGCGCGCGGTTCAAGAAGGGCCTGAAGAAGATCGGCTGATCGCCGTCGTCTCGCAACGCTTCGACCAATCCGGTCGCGACAAGTCCATCGCAAAAAAAGGTGCGGCCAGCCTTGGGGGAGGCGAGACGCTTCCTTTTAAGATCAATGGGTTAGTCATTTCGTTTTGGCCTTTCCACGGATTTTCCACATTACGTCGGGGAGTTCTTCAACAAGCGCCCATTCCTTGTGGGCCGCGACATGCTGATATCTGGCAGCGCTTCTCGGATCGCGCCAGTTTCCGGTTGCCACAAGACCGTGCACGTCAGTTTTGCCGTAGCGGCGCATCCACGTCGCCCATGTATGTCGGAACGCGTGGAATCCGGCCCAGCTAAGCCGGTGGTGCGGTATCCGGCGAGACTTGCCCTTCTGGCGCTTTGGCACGGTCACGCCGCAGGCGCGCAGCTTGGCGCGGACAAGGCGGTCCTTGAGCCCGCCGCCGGCCCGGAACGGCCACAGCGACCCCTCTGTCCGCTTGCCGACAACCAGCCGTAGTGGGTCAATGAGGCTGGCACGGAGCAGAACCGTGCGCGGGTCGCCGTTCTTCGTCTTGCCGATGTAGGCCCAGCGGTGATCAAGGTTCAGATCCTCGATCTTCATCCGCATGACTTCACCAATGCGGCATCCTGAATAGACAAGCAGCGCAAGCAGTGTGGCAAATGCCTGGTCCTCTTGCTCGGCAGCGGCAATGATCGCTGTCACGTCCTCCGGCCGCAGAAACTGAGTTACGACGCGTCCCTTGGCCCCGGCCGGGCGCTTAAGCCGGATATCAATGCCGGACGTGTGAAGGATCGCGGAAGCTGGCGTGTAGACCTTCCGATTCCGGGTGGCCGGAGTGGCGTTAGGATATAGTTCCAGTGCGGCGGCGTCGATCTCGGCTTGGCCGATTTCGGCAAGAGGCTTTTCCCCAAAGTGCGCGATCAGCCGCCCCACGTTCTCCCGCTCGCCACCTGATCGCATGTATTTCACCGCTGCGCTCAGGAATGTTGGGGCGTCCGGCTCGGGTCGCTTTGGTGGATACTCACCACATTCGATGGCTTCGATGGTCTCTTTGAGCTTGCGCCGGGCAGCAGCTTCCCGATGAGTTTTTGTGCTTCGGTCCACAGAGATTCCGCAATAGGACCCCCGGATCGTCCAGTTGGGCGACTTGCCCGCTCTCGGCGGGATGAGTTTGAGCGGCATGGCGGCGCATCCAACGTGGCATCGAAAATTCGTTCAATATCAGCTTCGCGAAAAAGTCGTGTCCTGCCAAGTTTCGAACAGAACGGGCGCCCCGCGGCGTCAACAGGATTCTTGGCAAGCCAATCATGCAGCCATCTGCGGGATTTCCGCAGAGCTTTTGCCGCCTCATCCATAGTGAGAGCCGTCCTACTCATCGGCAGCACCGGAGGAGGATTCAGCCCGCTTGACGATATCGGTGACGACGGAAGTGAGGGCCAGTTGTTCGCGAGCGGCGCGTTTGTCGGACAGGCTCATGGCGAGCGCATGGCTTATGAGTGCCAGCTTCTTGAGCGCCAGAACTTCAACCATGGTGAGATCAATAGTAGCCATCATCACTTCCCCATCGGCGGCGCGGGGAGGGGTTCTATCGGCATCCAATGCGTAGGTTTGTTCTCGACGGAAAACCCGGCCGTCCACCAGGTGTTGGAAAAGGCAACCTGAGGGAACCTAGACGGGGTCAGCAATAAAATCATCTGCCGCCCTTCCTTCGGCGCTTCCTCAATCCCGCAGTGCAGCGGCTACCCGGCTTAGAGGATTTGACCGACGCGGAGGTTGAAGCCGTCCGCGAGCTATTTGATCTAGAATATTATCTAGACAAGTATGCTGACATCCGTAATTCTGGAGTCGATCCATTTGAACACTTCATGATTCATGGGTGGAAAGAGGAACGAAACCCAAGCCAAGAATTCGATGTGTCATTCTACAATAATAGATACTTGCGTCCTGTCAATCTTAAGAAAAACCCGATCATTCATTACGTAATGAATCGTGATCATCAGGATCTCTATACTAATCAAGATTTATTAATCGTATCGGAACTAAGCGTTATTGATAACGTCGTGGATTTCATCC
>JAFKKM010000153.1 GCA_017305555.1 Hyphomicrobiales bacterium
CAGCCCCGTGATCCGCTCCAGCCGCCCATTGCGGCCAAAGCCCGCCGGCAGAAACGCATCCACAAAACTGCTTTGCTCCGACATCCACGAAACCTCCGGTCTCGACCGCTATTGAATCACAAACATGCCCTTTTGCAGAGGTCTCGCCTGCGCGGGGACGACGGTGTTCGTGTTGTGAACGCCCTACCGCTTCCGCGCCGGCTTCGCCACGCAGGCGTCGATCAGCGCGGCGGCGGCGGCGAGCGCGGATTGTGCGGGGCCGGAGGCCGATTGCTGGCCGGTGACGTAGACGCCCTCGATCAAGAGCATCAATCCGTCGCCCAGCGCGCGGGGATCGCGCGCGCCCATCTCAGTTGAGAGTTCGCGCAGGCGCTGCCGCAGCGTCTTCTTGTGTGTCTCCGCAACAAGCCGCGCCGGATGCGTATGGCCGGGATATTCGACCGCGGCGTTGGAGAGGCCGCAGCCGCGATAGCCGTCCTTCACCGCGCGGTTCGCCAGTTCGCGAATGTAGGCCAGCACATGCGCGCGCGGATCGCTGTAGGACTTGCCGCCGGGCTTCTCGAAGCGCGGCCAGAACTCGCGGTCGTAGTCGGAGAGATACGCGGCGGCGAGATCGTCCTTGGAGGGGAACGCGCGATAGAGGCTCGGCTTGGTAACGCCGGCGCGAGTGACGATCTCGTCGACGCCGACGGCGCGGATGCCCTCGCGGTAAAACAATTCGCGGGCCGAGGCGCGGATCCGCTCGGCGGCACGCGGCGGCTGCGCCTGCGCGGGGGTGGTCTGTGTCCTGGTCGGGGCGGAACGGCTTGACAATGTTACTGACCGGTACCTATGTTGCGCGCTCTCGAAACGTACCGGTCAGTAACATGAGCCAGCCTCCGATTTCAAGAGCCTCGATTTCAAGTGGTCCGATGTCCAGCCGCCCGTTCGGCCAGAAGTATGCCTTCGTCGTCGTCGCGGTGATCTTCGTCGCGCTGCTGACCGCCGCCGGCCTTCGGGCCACGCCGGGCGTGCTGATCCTGCCGTTGCAGCAGTCGTTCGGCTGGAGCATCGATACCATTTCGATCGCCGCCGCCGCCGGTATCTTCCTCTATGGTCTCGCCGGTCCGTTCGCCGCCGCGGTGATGAATCAGGTCGGCATCCGCCGCACCGTGATGGGCGCGCTGGTGCTGATGTCGGCCGCGACCGCCGCCAGCTATTTCATGACCAAGCCGTGGCATTTGTTTCTCACCTGGGGTCTGCTGACCGGCATCGGCTCCGGCGCGGTCGCCAACGTGCTCGGCGCGGTGATCGTCAATCGCTGGTTCGTCAAGAATCGCGGCACGGTGATGGGGCTGCTCACCGCCGCCACCGCCACCGGTACGCTGATCTTCATGCCCGGCCTTTCGGTGGTGGTCGAGCGCGGCGGCTGGCAACCGGTGGTGCTGATCATCGCGGCGTGCTGCGCGGCGCTGGTACCTTTGGTTTATTTTCTGGTGCCGGAGCGTCCGGCGTCGATCGGCCAGCGCGCCTACGGCAGCGACGTCGACGACGTGCCGCCGCCGGCGACCGGACAGAATCCGTTCGTCGCCGCGATTTCTCACCTGATGGAAGCCGCGAAGACGCGCACGTTCTGGTATCTGTTCGCGACGTTCTTCGTCTGCGGCTTCACCACCAACGGTCTTGTCGGCACGCATCTGATCGCGTTCTGCGGTGACTATGGCATTGCGCAGGTGCAGGCCGCGAGCCTGCTGGCGCTGATGGGCATCTTCGACCTGATCGGCACCACGCTGTCGGGGTGGCTCACCGATCGCTTCGATCCGCGCAAGCTCTTGTTCATGTATTACGGGCTGCGCGGACTATCGCTGATCTACCTGCCGTATTCCGGTTTCTCGCTGTGGAGCCTGACGGTGTTCGCCGTGTTCTACGGCCTCGACTGGATCGCCACCGTGCCGCCGACCATGCGGCTCGCCAATGAAGCGTTCGGTGATCGCAAGGCGCCGGTGATCTTCGGCTGGATCGTCGCCGGGCATCAGTTGGGCGCGGCATCGGCGGCGTTCTTTGCGGGCGCGATGCGCACCGCGCAGGGCGATTACCTCGGCGCCTTCGTCATCGCCGGCCTCACCGGGCTTGTCGCAGCGGTGCTGGCGCTGATGATCGGCCGCAACCGCGACGCGCCGGCGAGGCTCGCGCCGGCGTAAGGTGACGCCGGGCCACGCATAGTTGCCGTCATTGCGAGCGAAGCGAAGCAATCCAGAAAGCCACGAAGCAAGAACTGGATTGCTTCGTCGCTATGCTCCTCGCAATGACGGTGAAGTTGACGCGTCGCTATTTACGCCCACTTCGCCACATCCACCACCGCCTGCGCAAACGCGCGCGGCGCTTCCTGCGGCAGGTTGTGGCCGATGCCGCCCTTGATCAGGCGATGCTCGTAGCGGCCGGAGAAGCGCTTTGCATAAGAGGAAGGCTCCGGATGCGGCGCGCCGTTGGCGTCGCCTTCCATGGTGATGGTCGGCGCGGCGATCTGCGGGAATGCCGCGAGCTTCGCCTCCAGCGTGTCGTACTTCGCTTCGCCTTCCGCAAGGCCGAGCCGCCAGCGATAATTGTGGATCACCACGTCGACGTGATCGGGGTTATCGAACGCCGTGGCGCTGCGCGCAAAGGTGGCATCGTCGAAATGCCATTGCGGCGAGGCGAGCTGCCAGATCAGCCGTGCGAAGGCGGCGGTGTTCTGCGCGTAGCCCAGGCGGCCGCGCTCGGTGGCGAAGTAGAACTGATACCACCATTGCAGTTCGGCCTGCGGCGGCAGCGGCTTGGCGCCGGCGGCTTGGCTGCCGATCAGATAGCCGCTCACCGAGACCAGCGCCTTGCAGCGCTTCGGCCACAACGCGGCGATGATATCCGCCGAACGCGCGCCCCAGTCGTAGCCGGCGAGCACCGCCTTCTCGATCTTCAATGCGTCCATCATCGCGATGGTGTCGCTTGCGACCGCTGAAGGTTGACCGTTACGCGGCGTGTCGTTCGCGAGCAGTCGCGTCGTGCCGTGGCCGCGCAGATACGGCACGATGACGCGATAGCCGGCGTCCGCCAAGAGCGGCGCGACATCGGCATAGCTGTGAATGTCGTAAGGCCAGCCGTGCAGCAGGATCACCACCGGCCCGTTCGCCGGACCCAGTTCCGCATAGCCGACGCGCACCAGCCCGGCATCGATTGTCTTCAGCGGACCGAGCGAGGTGTGGCTGCCGGGCTTGATCGCGGGCAGCGGTGAGGACGTTGATGCACCTTGCGCGGTCGTGATCGGGCCGAGCCCGATCTGGGCGGCGGCAGCGGCGGCGAAGCCGAGCAGGTGGCGGCGATTGAGAGCGAGGGTCATGAGCGGACTCCGGAAATGCAGGGAAGGGTGGCCGCGCTGCTAAGGCGTGCGGGCGCGGCCGTTGTTGCGGATCAGGCGACGGTGATGGTCACGTCGATGTTGCCGCGTGTTGCCTTCGAGTACGGGCAGATCTGATGCGCGCCGTCGGCGATCGCTTCCGCGGTCTCGCGGGGCAGGCCCGGCAGGCTCACCTTGAGGCGCGCCTGTAACAGGAATGCGTCGCCGCGCGTGACCAGATCGACCTCGGCGTCGACTGCGACATCGGCCGGCAGCGCCACCTTCTGCACGGCAGCGGCACGGCGCATCGCGCCGATGAAGCAGGCGGACCAGCCGGCGGCGAACAGTTGCTCCGGGTTGGTGCCGCCGCCCGGGCCGCCCGGCACCGACAGCGCGACGTCGAGGCGGTTATCGGAACTTTGGGCGCGGCCGTCACGGCCGCCGGTGGTGTGGGTATTGGCGGTGTAGAGAATCTTGGCGGAGGCGTCGGCAGTTGCGGTGGTGGTCATGGCAGGCTCCTTCGGGTTAATTAAATCGCATACGATTTAATCGTGTCCGATACATAGAGCGGCAACCTGTCGTGTGTCAACCCTTCCGATTTAATCGGATGCGATATATATTCCGAGGCGTCCTCACATCTCCGTGTCGAAAGCGCCCGCGATGAGCCCCTCGAAGTCCGTTTCGCCCAAGATGGCGTCCAAGACAGCACAAAAGATAGCGCACAAGGCGACCGCACCCAAAGCCGAGCCGAAGCCTGCCGGGCCGAAGCTCGCGGATTTCCTCTGCTTCGCGATCTATTCGGCGAACCTCGCCTATGGCCGCGCCTACAAGCCGATCCTCGATCCGCTCGGCCTCACCTATACGCAATACATCGCGCTGGTGGCGCTGTGGGAGGAGAACGACCAGACCGTGAGCCAGCTCGGCGAGCGGATGTTTCTGGAATCCAACACGCTGACGCCGATCCTGAAGAAACTCGAAAGTCTCGGCTACCTGCGCCGCCGCCGCGACAGCGATGACGAGCGCGTGGTGCGCGTCAGCCTCACCGAGGAAGGCCGCCGCCTGCGCGAGCGCGCGTCGCAACGCAATCTCGTCAAGGCGTCGGGCTTCCCGATGGAGGATTTCGTCAAGCTGCAAAAGCAGGTGACGAAACTACGCGACAACCTGCTCGACGCGGTGAAAGAGGGTGAGAAAGGATAGCGTTGCCTCTTCGACGTGAGCCGCTGTCAGTTCGAAACGACGGAGACGATGCGTCGAGACAATCGACTTGAGGTCACGTTTCAGCACCAGGGACGCCGGCGCGTCGCGTTGCGCGTCGGCATGAATTGAGGACTCAGGTGCCGCGCGCGCGATTCATTTCGGCGATCAACTCGCGCGCCTCGTTGCCTTCCGGAATCGGACGCCCGCTGTCGCGCCATTGCACGGCAGCCTTGAAGCCGCTCGCTTCCGCATAACGACGGAACCAGAGACCTTCCGGATTGTGGCGTGTGATGCCGTCGAACACAGTGGCCATCATCTGGCTCTGCTCGAGGCCCATGGTCAGCATCACCTGGTTGACCACCATCTTGTGCATGGCGAGATGCGAGCGCGGCACGCCGCTGATGCGTTCGGCGAGGTGGAAGGCCGCATCGTCAAGCTCGGCGGCGGGAACGGTTTCGTTGGCGAGACCCCATGCGGCAGCAGTCTTACCGTCGATCTTGTTGCCGGTGAACATCACCTGCTTGGCGCGCGCGGGGCCGAGCCGATAGGTCCACATCGCCGTGGTCGGGCAACCCCACACGCGCGTCGGCATGTAGCCGATATAAGCGTCCTCGGCCATCAGCAGCATATCGCAACATAACGCGATGTCGCTGCCGCCGCCGACCGCATGGCCGTGAACCTTGGCGATGGTCGGCTTCGAGCAGCGCCATAGCGACATGATGTCGTTGGTGTAGCTCTTCATCGTGGCGTAGTCGTCCATCGGATCCCACGGATGGCCTTCCTGAAGGCACGGATGATCGGTGCGTTGGCCAGCCGAATTGAGATCGTAGCCGCCGCAGAAACCCTTGCCGGCACCCTCGACGATGATGACATGGACCTGCGGATCGCGCTCGCATGTCTCCACCGCCTGTCGCAGTTCTTCGAGCATACCGTCGCCGATGGCATTCATGCGCTCCGGCCGATTGAACATGAGGCGGGCAATGCGCGGATTGCGTGCGTCCGGCGTGAGCGTCAGCGTCTTGAAGTCAGGCATATCGATCCTCCCTGCGTGCTCTGTCCGAGCTTCGCAAACAGGGGTAGCGATCGGCAAACACCATTGTCAACGCGGTGTGGGCCGCGACAAATCAGTTCGAGATTTTGTTGCGGCAGAAGGTGCCGACGCATCGTCTTACGCCGCTCCGCGATGAATCCCTGCGAACGTCAGCTCATCCAGTCGGACGACGTTTGAGGGGGTGCGAGTCGGCCTTTCGCGCGCCGCAAAAGCGGCCTAGCTTGGCATCGCGGTCGGTGAGTGATGACCATGCGAACTCGCGTCAGAAAGTTCGCCCATGTCCTGGAGCGCACGGGGCTCGCAATGGCCGGTGCGGCGAGCGGCCTGTTTGTTGCGGCTCATGTCGGGTCGATCGTTTTTCCGCTCGCGTCCGAAGGCTTCATTATCGTCATGATGCTGAGTGGCGCGGTCGGGTTCTACCTCGGCATCGACACGCCTCAACGGCCGTTCCATCCGGTCGCCGGCGAGCATTCGGAGAAGGGATTCGGCGGGCGGATCGATTCCGCGGAGTTTCTCAGCGCGGTGGGCACATTCTTCGCGACACTGGTGGCGTTCGTGGCGGTATCGGTCATCGTCTTCCGCGAAAATCTGCATATCTTCTGGACCTACGCCATCATGCAGGGATGGGTGGTCGGCGTGACGATGCAGATTATTGCCGGTGCCATGGCGCGCTTCCGCGGGTGAAATCCCCCAAACAAAAACAGCCGGGTCTTGCGACCCGGCCGTTTCTGTCTTGCAGCGATAAAGTCTTGCAGCGATAAACCTGTATCAGAAGGCGATCAGGCCGCGGCGCTCGCGGTCTCGGCCTTCTTCTTTTCGATCTGGCGCTTCAGTTCGGCAGCCTTCAGCGACAGGTTGTCGATGTTGGCCTTGAGCAGATAGGCATCGAGGCCGCCGTTGTGGTCGACGCTCTTCAGCGCATTGGTCGAGACGCGCAGCCGTACCGAACGGCCCAGCGCATCCGACAGGAAGGTGACGTTGACCAGGTTGGGCAGGAAGCGCCGCTTGGTCTTGATGTTCGAGTGGCTCACCCGGTGACCGACCTGGGGACCCTTGGCGGTCAGTTCGCAGCGGCGGGACATTGGAAAATTCCTCTCTCGTCCCCTCGGCAAACCATGGCACGTTGTTCGGCCGCGGGGATTACAAAATCACGTCCATTTTCTGGATGGCTGCACCTATAGAGGCGAGGTCGGACAAGGTCAAGCGGGTGGACACGTTCCCGTGGGCGGGGTTGGGCCGTGCCGCAAACTTGCCAGTGCCCGATTTCGCCTTCGATCTCAACCATATAAAGGACGCATTCGGTTCCGACATGGTACGCGGGTGCTTTTTCAGATATGCCCGCCGGCCATCTCAGCGATGGTAACGGAATTTGGTGTCAGGATACTTATTTGTGAGCAGATCGGCTGACATCCCGTCCCGGCGTGCCCGATTGCTGTCCGTTCTCGGTCTGGCGACCGTGGTGCTGGCGCAGTTCGGGGCCGCGCCCGCTTCGGCGCAAGGCAAGCTGGATGCCCGCTACGAGGTGACCCTGGCCGGTATTCCGGTGGGACGCGGCACCTGGACCATCGAGATTGCCGAGGACCACTACAGCACCAGCGTGTCCGGGGCCACTGTCGGCCTGCTCAAGGCGATTTCCGGCGGCCATGGCAACGGCACGGCGCAGGGCCGGGTCGTCAACGGCGAGTTCGCGCCCGTGAACTACACCGCGACCAGCGAAACCTCGAAAAAGGCCGAGACCATCCGCATCGCCTTGAACGGCGGCAACGTCACCGAATCCAGCATCACTCCGGAGCCGCCGGCCGACGACGCCCGCATCCCGGTGACCGATGCGCATCGGCACGGCGTGCTGGATCCGATGACCGGCAGCATGATCCGGGTTCCGGGCACCGGCAATCTGCTCGGCCCGGAGGCCTGCAAGTCGGCGGCGGCGATCTTCGACGGCCGGATGCGCTACGATCTGCGGCTCGACTACAAGCGGATGGACACGGTCAAGGCCGAGAAGGGCTATCGCGGCCCGGCCGTGGTCTGCGGGATCTACTTCACGCCGGTATCCGGCTACGTGCCGGATCGCGCCGCCATCAAGTACCTCGCCGCGCAGAAGGCGATGGAAGTCTGGCTGGTCCCGATCGCCGGCACCCGCGTGCTGGTTCCGTTCAAGCTGTCGATCCCGACGCCGCTCGGCCACGGTGTGCTGGTCGCCACCCAGTTCAATGCCACCGCCATTCCGCCCCGCGCCGCCTCGCGCTGAGCCGGGGTGTCGAAAAGGGAGCGGAAAATCTTGCGGCGGCGCCGGCGCAATCTCGCCACGGGTTTGCCGCAAGAATCCCGACACAAGAATCTCATTGACTCTTGGCGCGATCCCGTCCCGCATGGTGTTAATGATTGCGCCGCATTCCTATCTCTCATTGCACAGGAATCACCTTGATGTAGTGATCCGCACCGCCGCCGACCGCGAGATGTTGCGGTCACTCCGTGAGGGGCGGTGCGAGTCAGCGATTCGGGCGCGATTCGTTCCGGACTCGTTCCAAAGCTTAAGCCGCGGCGCGGTTTGCGTCGCATTGTGAGACAGGCCCGCGTGGTTTCGCATCGCCTGTGATTTCGGAAGTCCTGAAAAATATGGTTGTTTCGTCAGCTTCGCCGTTCGCAACGTCGACACTCGATCGCGCTCCCGGAAGTGGCGTCACCGCGGTGCTCGGCCCCACCAACACCGGCAAGACGCATCTCGCCATCGAACGGATGCTCGCGCATTCGTCCGGCATTATCGGTCTGCCGCTGCGTCTGCTCGCGCGCGAGGTCTACAACAAGATCGTCGCGCGCGTCGGCGTTGACGCGGTCGCGTTGATCACTGGCGAAGAGAAGATCAAGCCACCGAAGCCGCGCTTCTGGGTGTCGACGGTGGAAGCGATGCCGCGCGATATCGACGTGTCGTTTCTCGCCGTCGATGAAATCCAGATTGCCGCCGATCTCGAACGCGGTCACGTCTTCACCGATCGCATCCTCAATCGCCGCGGCCGTGACGAGACGCTGTTACTTGGCGCGGCGACGATGCGGCCGGTGATCGAAAAGCTGTTGCCCGGCGCCAATATTTTAACGCGGCCGCGCCTGTCGCAGCTTGAATTCGCCGGCGATCGCAAGATCACGCGGCAGCCGCGCCGCACTGCGATTGTCGCATTTTCCGCCGATGAAGTTTACGCCATCGCCGAACTGATCCGCCGCCAGCACGGCGGCGCGGCGGTGGTGCTGGGCTCGCTATCGCCGCGCACGCGCAATGCGCAGGTGGCGCTGTTCGAATCCGGCGATGTCGATTACCTCGTCGCCACCGACGCCATCGGCATGGGCCTCAATCTCGATGTCGATCACGTCGCCTTCGCGTCAGACCGCAAGTTCGACGGCTATCAGTTTCGCAGGCTCAACCCGGCGGAATTCGCGCAGATCGCCGGGCGCGCGGGACGCGCGACACGCAACGGCACTTTCGGTACGACGGGTCGCTGCGCGCCGTTCGAGCCCGAACTCGTCAACGCGTTGCAGAACCACACCTTCGACAGCGTCAAAACCCTGCAATGGCGCAACGCGCAACTCGATTTCCGTTCGCTCGACGCGTTGCAAGTGTCGCTGGCATTAACGCCGGAGCACGCCGCATTGACGCGCGCGCCGAGTGCCGAGGACCTGCGCGTGCTCGACCACGCCGCCCGCGATGCCGATGTGCGCGATATGGCGCAGGGCGCGGCGGCGGTGGAGCGGCTGTGGGAGGCGTGCCAGG
>JAFKKM010000154.1 GCA_017305555.1 Hyphomicrobiales bacterium
GGTGCTGCCCATCGTCATCCAGCAGACGAAGGTCGGCGGATGGCGCGGCACGTCGGCGGTGCATTTCTCGCGCATGGCGGAATGGCGGGAGCAGCGGACCGGGGGAAGAGGCCGTCATGGCGCGCGTCGTCGCCTATAGGATCGGCATCGCCATCCTGCTGCTGCTCGCCTTCTGGCTTTTGTGGAGCATGGCCTACGAAGTGGTCGTGGCGCTGCGCTGGGCGCCGAGCCGCTTCCCGAGCGAGGGCGCGACCCGCTGGGCCCTGTTTCGGATGCAGAACGCCGACCGATCCGCCGATTTCTTCCTGATCGCCTGGCGCCATTTTCACGACCGTCTGCTGTTCCCCGGCACGCGCGTTGAAGCCCTGATCCGCGCCGGCTACGCGGCGGCGAGCGTATTCGCGCTAGGGCTCGCCGGCGTGCTCTTCGCATTCATCAATCGGCGCCAGATGCCGTATGGCGAGGCCCGGTTCGGCACTGTGATGGAAGCAGCCAAGCAGGGGCTGACCGCAAAGCACGGGATAATCCTGGGGACGCTCGGCGGAGCCACGATCCGCTCCGACGAGCCCGCGCACATCCTGGTCGTGGGTCCGTCGCGCTCGGGAAAGGGCACCGGCTTCGTCCTTCCGAACGGCTATCTCTGGCAGGGCTCGGCGGTGTTCTTCGATCCCAAGCGCGAAAACTTCGAGGCGCTCGCCAACCATCGGGCCGCGATGGGCAACAAGGTCTTCATGTTCTCGCCCGGATCGAATGACACCCACCGCTACAATCCGCTCGATTTCGTGCGACGCGACGAGCGGATGGCGACGGACTGCCTGGTGGTGGCCTCCTTCGTCATCCCCGAAAAAGCGGACGACACATGGGCCGGGGCAGGGCGTCTGCTGCTGTCGTCGCTGATCGGCTACGTCCTCGCCTCGCCGCTGATCGCCGGCGCGCAGCACATGCGCACCGTGGCCCGCATGACGACCACGGGCAAGGACATCTCCTCCGTACTGCGGGCGATCGTAAAGACCGAGCGCCAGCACCTGCCGACCTGGGTGGCGGACAGCTTCAATCAGTACATCGCGCTCGAGCCCGAGACGCGCAATTCAGCCGTGTTCAACGTCAACATGGCGATGTCGCTCTGGAACAATGGGCTGATCTCGGCAGCGACAGAGACGTCCGACTTCGATATCCGGGAGCTGCGCCGGCACCCGATGACGATCTTCATCGGCTGCACCATCGCGGAGCTGTCGATCTTCCGGCCGCTGATCCGGATTCTGTTCCAGCAAATCCACGACCTGATGATGGTGAAGATTCCCGGCGAGGACGAGCCGCACCAGGTGCTGCTCATGCTCGATGAATTCTACCATGTCGGTCGGATGGACTCGCTGATCTCGAAGATCACCATCAGCGCCGGCTATGGATTTCGCATGGCGATCGTGATGCAGGACATCGCGCAGCTCGACGAGCTCTATGGCAGAAACACGCGCATTACCACGGTCTCAGGCTCGCAGATCAAATTGTTCATCCAGATCAACGACCTCGACACATCGGAGTTCGTCTCAGAGATGCTGGGCGAGACGACACAGGTTTACAAGACGCCGATCCAGCGTCCGGGGCAGGGCGTGTTCGCGCCGCGCGTTTGGTCGCCGCATTATACCCCGCGCCCGCTGCGCAGTCCGCTGGAGCTTCGCGAGATGTCGGCGCGCCTTTCGATCCTTATGGTGAAGAACTCGCGATCGTTCGAATTGACCAAATTCCGGCACTACGCGGATAAACCCTACCGGATATTTTATGAAAAGGCGAAAGCCACGCCTCCCGTCCTGCCCGTGCTGCGCGAATGGCAAGACGAGCCTTTGGGAGGCGCGATAATGTCAGGGCCGGATCAGCCGAAGGAAGCAGTGAACGTTGACGCCGTGCCGACACCGACCGAAGCACCGACGATGCGCAAAACCCCAAAGCGACGATCAGCCAAGAAATTCGAAAGCAGGAAGCTGCCGGAAGTCCCGCCGGCCTCTGACACCCCTTTGACGCTTATCGCCCGATCAGAGTCGCAAAAGCCGGCGCGAAGGACATTGTCGCTAGGCGCAGCGCCACCAGTTCCGGCGGGGGAGAGCTGCGACGTGCGTCACATCCTGGCGTCTGTTTCTACAGCTCAAGACGAAGATTTTATCGCAGTGTTGAGCGGACTGGAAAGGTCGATTTCGGCAAGCCAAGGGGTGCGACAAGCAGCGGAAACGCTGGTTTCGCTCCATCGATCTTTCGGCGATGATATTAAGTAGCGCTCCAGAGCGATTCCAGCGCTTTCTCAGGAAGCAATCTACTACTCGGACGAGTGTGATTGCTGATGCCCGATGATGATTTCTACCGCCGAGCGGATGGCGCGGGACCGCTGTGGGAGTGATCTTCAATCATTTGCGCGGGTCGAATTGTCTTACGCTCAAACGAGGGGGGTGTGGTCGAGGATCGGCGCGTTCGCCGGCCGTTCTTCATTTTCCTTGTATTCGGCCGAGTGTCTGAGAGCGAGCGATGCTGATACTGGCGGAATCCAATCAACATTTGTGCGCGGAAGTAGCAGAAGTTGCCTGCGCGTATCTGGCAAATGTGAAATCAAAGCTGGCATATCTGTCCAGGCCGCGAAACCATTCGCGGCAGGACAATCGCCCATTGCGTGCCAGGAAGCGATATTCGGGGCTCATATGATCGGAACTTCGTGACCCATTTCGACCCATGCTTAATTCGTATGCAAAAGCGTCGGCAGTCTACGCATTGATCACAACCAACAGCGCGCGATTATTACTTCGCAGAAGCTGAACGCGGATTAATCACTCTGTGAGGTGAAACCTTGCAGTTGGAAACGCCCCGTATATTGCTATCAGCCGGCTCAAGTACAATTCGGCACCGAAACCCCAACGCTCTCGCAATTCTTACATAGTTGGTCAATGACGTCCCGCACGTTCCCTTGAGGTGTCGCGAGAGCTGCGCGGCTTCTGTGCCAAGAAGAAATCCGAGCGCTTCAAGGCTTACCCCTTCCTTTTCGCGCAGCTCGCGAATCGCCGCGACGATCCCCTGCTCGTCGGTAGCGACCTCTGCAGCAAGTCGGTCGCTGGTGCCGCGATCAGTTCCGGGGAAATTGGAATGTCTATTTCCTGAACGCATGTTCGATCAACGTTTCGAGGTAACCCAGCCCCACTTTTCGAAAATCGCCGCACCTTCCGGCGAGGCGAGGAACCTTGCAAACTTTTTCACATCAGGGCGGGCCTCGCCCCTTTTCGTCAGCGCGATTCCTGTGTCGCGATAAATCGCGTATTGCGGCTCCACGGCGACCTGATCGGCAACCTTGGCGTTAGCGACCTGCCAAATCGACCAGATCAGCCACGCATCGATGGAGGGATCTTCGGTCCAGCTCTGCTTCGCTTGGGCGCTGTTGCCGGCCACTTTTACGATATTCGATCGAAACGCCCGCACGCTGGCCATATCGCCGAGGCGCCCGGCCACGTCTTCCCAAAGCCCCTGTTGCCCGGCCCCGTTCACCACCAAAATACGATGACCCGGCTTCAGCAAGTCGGCGACGCCGGTGATGTGACCCGGATTACCGGGTCGCACGAGGATCGCCGCTGGCCTCAGATAAAGTGGTTGGACAGTGGAGGTGTCGATATCCGGCATCGCGGCGATGAAATCGGACATCATCACTTCCGATCCGCTAAAGATCAGGTCTGCATCCGCCTTTGCATTATCGATCCACTGTGGGGTCGGCCCCGCAGTGACTTCGACTTCGATACTGTGTTTTTTACCGAAGGCCGCAGCCGCTTCCTTCATCGCAGGTAACGGCCCACCAGGACCATACACGTGAATAATTCCCGCCGCTTGAACGGAGGCGCTGATACTCATCGCAAGACTTGCGACCGCGATAACGATAGCTAAACGGCGCATGGCCTTATCTCCGTCAATTGAGGGCGTCTACCGAAAGGCCGGATATTGCTTGCCGACCATGGAGTGACCAGAAAGCTTAGACAGCCACGATAACGGCAACGATGCCGACAAGCGTCCAGAATGCCGTATTCGCAAACATACTTAGAATTTGCTCGTGATCCGGACCTTCGGGCAATCCGGCCAAATGCGCAGCGCAGCGTCCCGGCAAGCTAAGAGGTAAGCGGTGAAGCCAAAAAGGCCTGCTACCGACAGCATCCGCGCGTTTTCGTTGCATTGATGAATCGGCATTCTCATGATGCGCGGCATGTTCTTATTCCGAACAACATATAAGCAGGGCATATTCGAAACATGGCCGTGGAAATGAGAACGAGACCAACCGCCGCCACGGCGTATTTCCACATGCCCCAACTGAGGAAAAAGTCTGCAAACTGCGGAATGAATGGCGAGATCAACAGCGCGAGGCCAATCACGAAACGCACGACACGATCAAGCGAACCAACATTAATCATGAAACTCTCCATTGGAATGCAGTTAAGTTTGTTTGGTACGTAACGCCGTAGCGTGTCGCGTCTGCATCATGCGACGTTGTCACGCCGCCTTCGCGAAACTCCGCTCCTTATGCGGAATATCGAACTCGCCGCCGCCGAACATGTGATTCCAGTATAGCCACGGTAAAAGTTTGGTTTTGAGATACCACATGCTTCGTCGAGGAACGCGCGGGTCGAGCGGGAAGCTCGGCGTAACCTTGCCGCCATAGGCGAATTCAGCCAGCACGATCTTGCCGATCGCAACGGTAAGCGGACAGGAGCCATAGCCGTCGTACACCGCCGCGGCCTTTTGCCCTTTCATCACCGACAGCAAGTTCTTGACGACGACAGGGACTTGCATCCGTACTGCAGCCGCGGTTTTTGCGTTAGGTGTCGAGGCCGCGTCTCCGAGACCGAATATGTTCTGGTACCGCGTATGCTGCAGCGTGCCTTGATCGACCTCGATCCAGCCGGCCGCATTTGCAAGCGGGCTCGCGCGAACAAAATCGAGACCTGTTTGCGGTGGCGTGACGTGCATCAGATCGAACGACTTTTCGATCTCCGATGTCGCGCCTGCTTCGTCTGTGACCATGAAGATCGCGCGCTTTGCTGCAGCATCTACAGCCTTCAGGTGGTGCTTATAGCGAACGTTGATTCCGTAATCCTTGACTGCGTCCAACAGCGGCGGAACGAAAAAAGGAACGCCAAACATGACGTCGCCGGCGAGGCAGAATTCGATCTTGGCCTGATTGAGCTTTCCCTGGCGCCGATGATGATCAGCCATCAAGTACATGATCTTCTGCGGAGCGCCGGCGCATTTGATCGGCATCGGCGGCTGGGTGAATAGCGCAGTGCCGCCTCGAAACCCCTTGATCGAGTCCCACGTGTACTGCGCGTACTTGGGAAGATAGTTGCTGCATACGCCATTTCGTCCGAGTGACTCCGTGAGCCCTTCGATCTTTTCCCAGGCAAGCTTCAGGCCCGGACACGCAATCAGGAAATCGTAATGTTCAAGTGAGTTGTCCTGCAGGCGAACAGCGTTCTGATCCGGCAGAAATTCAGCAGCGGCTTTTTTGATCCAGCGAACGCCCTTGGGGATTAGTGTCTCTTCCCGCCGTTCGGTTTGCGCACGCGTGAAGATTCCGGCACCGACGAGTGTAAATCCGGGCTGATACCAATGCAGGTCTGATGGCTCGATGATGGCGATCTCCAGTGAGGAATCATGCTTTTTCAGAGTCGCCGCCGTTGTGATCCCGGCGCAACCTCCGCCGACAATCAAAATCCGTCGACCTGTCATTCCCTGAACTGGCGCAACCATGATCGTCTCCATCACAATAGTTATTGATTAGCTTAAGTGATATGTTATGGTGTCACTTCAAATCCGGTCTGTCGAGGAGTTTTATTGTGAAGATCATCAAAGTGAACGACATCCTGTCTGTCGGTCCGCAGCCAGACTTAAGTGATTTCAATGGGTTGAAGGCAGGCGGGTTTGGGTCCGTGATCAATAATCGGCCGGATGGCGAGGAGCCAACTCAGCCTGCGGCAGCCGAGGCTTCAGGTGCAGCGGAAGCGGCCGGGCTTCGCTATGCCCGCCAACCGATTGTGCTCGGAGCGGTCACCGAGGCGGACATCCGGCAATTCCAGAAAAATCTCGCGCAACTCGATCAACCAGTTTTTGCCCACTGCAAAACCGGCACGCGGTCGCTGACTCTCTGGACCTTGGGCGAGGTTCTGGACGGCCGCATGGAGGCAACGGAGATTTTGCCATTCGGAGAACGGCACGGACTTGATTTGAAAGTCGCGGCGAAATGGGCTTCAGACCACGCTTCAAGCGACGGTGCGAAATGACGGAGCAGAACGTTCAACAGAGCGATGCGACGGAGGGGTATCGGCCGCTTTTGATCGGCAGTCCGGCTCCGCAATTCGTCACGCGAACGACGATGGGCAACAGGTCATTGGATCAATACCGTGGCCGATGGCTGATTCTCTTTTCTCATCCGGCTGACTTTACGCCCGTCTGCACCAGCGAATTCATCAGCTTCTCCAAGGCATATCCCAAATTTCAGGAGCTTGGTTGCGACCTCCTGGCGCTTTCCATCGACAGTCTGTTCTCGCATCTCGCGTGGGTGCGAAGCATTCGTGAACGCTTCGGCGTCATGGTCCCTTTCCCGATCGCGGAAGATCCGTCAATGGCGATAGCCGAAGCCTACGGCATGATTCACGGAGGCGCTGCCGACAGTTCGACGGTCCGAGCGACCTTTGTCATCGATCCCGACGGCCTTATTCGGGCTCTTATCTGGTACCCGATGAGTACCGGCCGCCGCGTCGATGAGATCGTCCGCCTCGTCGCGGCGCTTCAGGTTACGGACAGCGACGCGGTTTTGACGCCGGAAGGCTGGATGCCGGGCGAAGATGTGATCGATGCAGCGCCGCTCAGTATCGAGGAATCCGATGCCACGGCTGGATCTGGTGAAATCCACGACTGGTACTATCGCGTCCGAAAGTTGCGAGTAGACAAATGAAGAATGAAGACAGCCAAAAGCCGGTCGTTAAGGGGTTCTTCGACAAGCGAACCTTCAGCATTCAATATGTCGTTTCGGATCCGGCTACGAAGAAATGCGCGGTTATCGACCCCGTCCTTGATTTCGACGAGAAATCGGGCGCAACGGCAACACGTTCAGCGGATGAGATTCTTGCTTATATCGCCGCCGAGGGCCTGAACGTCGAGTGGATCCTCGATACCCATCCGCATGCGGATCATCTCTCCGCCGCCCGATATCTCAAGAGCAAGACCGGGGCGCCAACTGCGATTGGCGATCGGATTAGCGAAGTGCAAGAGCTCTGGAAAAAAATTTACAACTGGCCGGATTTTCCCGCCGATGGATCGCAGTGGGATCACCTGTTCGCGCCTGGTGAGCGGTTCAAGGTTGGCAACATCGAAGCCAGCGTGTTGCTTTCGCCGGGACATACACTCGCTTCGATAACATATGTCATTGGCGATGCCGCATTCGTCCACGACACATTGTTCATGCCGGATTCCGGCACCGCACGTGCCGACTTCCCCGGGGGCAGCGCCGCCAAGCTTTGGCAATCAATCCAGGCGATCGTGGCGTTGCCGGAATCGACGCGAGTGTTTACAGGGCACGATTATCAGCCTGGTAAACGTCAGCCATTATGGCAAAGCACGGTGGCAGAACAAAAAGGCACTAACAAGCATTTGGTAAAAGCCAAAACGGAGGAGCATTTTGTCGCGCTGCGTGAAGAGCGCGACCGAAAGCTCCCGATGCCAAAACTAATTCTGCACGCGCTGCAAGTTAACATCCGGGGTGGGCGATTGCCCGAGCCGGAGTCGGACGGACGGCGTTATCTCAAGTTTCCTTTAGACGCGCTCGCCGGAGCCGTATGGAGTGAATCATGAGGTTGGTGAAAACAGCACCCGACCTAATCGAACTCAATATTCGGCAAGCTGCGGATTTGATGCGACGTCTCAGCAATCCAAATCGCTTGATGATTGCTTGTGCGTTGATCGAGGGTGAACAATCTGTTTCGGAACTGGAAACCAAGCTTGGCATCAAGCAGCCAATTTTGTCGCAGCAGCTTGCCGATCTGCGAGAGGCAGGCGTTGTTCAGGCGCGACGATCATCCAAGTCGGTCTTTTATAGCGTCGCAGACGCCAAAGCCGGTCACTTGATCGCGGCACTTCATCAGATTTTTTGCGACGATCCCTATCCGGACGCCGCGCCCTTCAAGATTCCAGTCCGAGTGAAAGCCGCGGCGCAGGCCGCCGTTTTCGCGCAGGTCAGGCGGCCTTTCGAAAAATAGCGGGAAACTGAAATGCAGCAAACCTATTTGCAGTCGTTGATCGGGGGCGGGCTGATCGGGCTGTCGGCGGCCATCCTCTTGGTTCTCAACGGACGCATCGCCGGCGTCAGTGGCATGGTCTCAGGCGCGATCGAGTTCGTCAGTCCTGAACGCATGTCGCGTATCTTGTTTCTTGGGGGACTCCTCTGTGGCCCATTGATCTACCTGCAATGGTTCGGCGTCTGGCCACAGGTCGAGGTAACAACCACGGCTAGTTTGATGGTGGTTGCCGGTTTGCTTGTCGGTTTTGGGACCCGCCTTGGATCGGGATGCACCAGCGGACACGGGGTATGTGGCCTTGCGCGCCTGTCGCCGCGGTCTTTCACCGCGGTTATCGTGTTTCTGTGCACCGGGATCGCCACCGTATTGGTCATGAGAAAGTTCGGTATCACATGAGCTGTTTGGCGCGAAATCTCGTGTCGCTGGTGTGCGGACTTATTTTTGGGTTCGGCTTGGCGCTATCGGGAATGCTTGATCCCGCGCGCGTTCGCGGATTTCTCGATATATTTGGTGCGTGGGACCCTAGTCTGGCCTTTGTGCTTGGCGGAGCGGTCGCTGTTTCATCGATCGGCTATGTCATGTCGCGCGGGATGACAGAACCCGCGTTGGACATTGCTTTTCGTTTACCGACCAAGACGGCGATCGATTCTCCTCTGCTCATTGGCGCAGGACTGTTTGGGATCGGTTGGGGAATTTCTGGCCTATGTCCCGGCCCGGCGATCGCGTCATTGAGCTTCGGCATTCCGGCGACAATTGTTTTCACGATTGCCATGATCGCAGGTGTTCTCGTGCATGACCACCTGATTAAAGCGCGTCCAAACCAGCAAGCATTACAGTGACGATTTGGTCAGACGGTCTCGCGTTCGGTTCCGGTGGCCTCGTCGGCTTTTCCTTGGGGCTCATCGGCGGCGGCGGCTCGATCCTTGCCACGCCACTTCTGCTTTATGTCGTCGGCTTGACGCCGCCTCATCTGGCTATTGGCACGGGTGCTCTTGCTGTCGCAGCAAACGCGTTCCTGAATTTTACCAATTACGCGCGCCGGGGCACCGT
>JAFKKM010000013.1 GCA_017305555.1 Hyphomicrobiales bacterium
CGGTGCGCGGCGAGTTTGGTTACTGGGTGTTCGAAGGCGGCTGGCAGGAAGCGCAGCGTCCGTCGTGGAATTATCGCAGCGAAGACGGCGGCGGCATCATCCTCGATATGATCTGTCACTGGCGCTATGTGCTCGATAACCTGTTCGGCGATGTCGAAAGCGTCATGTGCATCGGCAACACCGATATTCCCGAGCGCTATGACGAGAACGGCAAGAAGTACAAGGCGACCGCCGACGATTCCGCCTACGCCACCTTCCAGCTCAAGGGCGGCGTCATCGCACACATCAACATGTCCTGGGTCACCCGCGTCTATCGCGACGATCTCGTGACTTTCCAGGTCGACGGCACCCATGGTTCGGCGGTTGCCGGTCTGACGGATTGCATGATTCAGGCGCGACAGGCGACGCCACGTCCGGTCTGGAATCCGGATGAAAAGCGTAATCACGATTTCTATGCCGACTGGCAGAAGCTGCCGGACAATGTCGCCTACGACAACGGCTTCAAGGAACAGTGGGAGATGTTCATTCGGCACGTCTATGAAGATGCGCCGTATAAATACACTCTGCTGGAAGGCGCCAAGGGCGTCCAGCTGGTCGAGCTTGCGTTGCAGAGCTGGCGCGAACGCCGCTGGGTCGACGTCCCGACCCTCAAAGCTTGACGGAGGCTGCCGTGAACAAGCCGGTCCTTTCCACATCGTCGCTGTCGCTCTCCCTGCCGCGCGCTGACCGCTCGCTGGAGAGCTATCGCCTGAGCGCGTCGCGGAGCTTTCCTGCGAAATTCAACGGCTCACTGAACCGCATCGCGTTTTCAGCTGCCCATGTGGTGGCCGATCCGCTGGCGGATAACGATCCGTGGTTGACGACCACGATCGACTGGGACCGCACTATCGCCTTCCGCGAGCACGTCTGGGATCTGGGTCTTGGCGTCGCGGAAGCGATGGATACGGCGCAACGCGGCATGGGCCTCGATTGGCCGACCTCGCTGGAGCTGATCCGCCGCTCCGTTGCCGCCGCGAAACCGCGCAATGCGCTGGTGTTCAGCGGCGCCGGCACCGATCACCTCGCCGCGGAAGATGCGAAAGCCATCGACGACGTGATCGCAGCCTATGAAGAGCAGGTAGCGGCTGTCGAGAAGGTCGGCGGTCGGATTATCCTGATGGCATCGCGCGCGCTGGCGCGGATCGGCAGCAATGCCGATGATTACGCCAAGGTCTATGGCCAAATTCTGTCCCAGGTCCGCGAACCGGTCATCATCCACTGGCTCGGCGATATGTTCGATCCGGCGCTGGCCGGCTATTGGGGCACCAAGGACCTCGACAAGGCGATGGACGTCGCGGTCGGCGTCATCAGTGATAACGCTGCAAAGGTCGACGGGGTCAAGGTATCGCTGCTCGACAAGCAGCGCGAGATTGACATGCGCCGGCGCCTCGACAAGCGCGTGCGGATGTATACCGGCGATGACTTCAACTATGCGGAGCTGATCGCGGGCGACAGCGAAGGCTTCTCTCACGCGCTGCTCGGTATCTTCGATGCCATCGCCCCGGCGGCGTCCTACGCGCTATCGCGCCTCGCAGCCGGCGACGAAGCCGGCTTCCGCGACGTGCTGGAGCCGACGGTGCCGCTGTCACGGCATATCTTCAAGGCGCCGACACGGTTCTACAAAACCGGCATCGTGTTCATGGCCTGGCTCAATGGCCACCAGGATCACTTCACCATGGTCGGCGGCCAGGAAAGCACCCGCTCGACGCTACACTTCGCCGAGCTGTTCCGCCTTGCCGACAAAGCCGGCCTGCTGGCCGATCCGACGCTGGCAACCGCTCGGATGAAAAACTTCCTGGCGACACGAGGCATCGAGAACTGACATGCGCGATTTCTCCGATGACCATCGCTGGCTCTCGCTGAACACCGCAACCGTTCGCAAGCAGGGCGATCTTGCTCAGATCGTCGATGCATGCGCGCGGCACGGCATTCGCGCCATCGATCCATGGCGCGATCAGGTCGCGGCCATCGGACTCGATCGCGCGGTGCGTATCGTTCGTGATGCGGGTCTTGATCTCTCCGGCTATTGCCGCGGCGGCATGTTTGTCGCCGACGACGCGCACCGGCAGGCGGCGCGCGACGACAACCGCCGCGCCGTGGACGAGGCGAAAGCGCTCGGCGCATCGTGCCTCGTGTTGGTCGTTGGCGGCCTGCCGCAGTATTCGCGTCCGGGCAGCGTGGCTTCGCGCGACATCGTGGCAGCGCGGGCGCGGGTTGACGATGGCATTGCGGAGCTTCTTGATTATGCGCGGCAGGTCGACATGCCACTCGCGATCGAGCCCTTGCATCCGGCTTATGCCGCCGACCGCGCCTGCGTGAATACGACGCGACAGGCGCTGGATATTTGCGATCGGCTCGATCCGGCCAAGTCCGGTGCGATCGGCGTTGCGCTCGATGTCTATCACATCTGGTGGGACCCCGACGTGCTGGCCCAGATCGAGCGTGCGGGCAAAGCCCGCCTGCTCGCATTCCACGTCTGCGACTGGCTGGTGCCGACCAAGGACATCCTCAATGACCGCGGCATGATGGGCGACGGCGTCATCGATATCCGCAGCCTGCGCGCCGCAGTGGAAGCACAGGGCTTCGCTGGCTATTCCGAGATCGAGATATTCTCCAATCATTGGTGGGAGCAGCCGATGGACGACTTGATCCACGCCTGCATCGCACGTCATCGCACGGTGGTCTAGAGCGGTTCCGATTTACTCGGAATCGTCATGCGCGGGCTTGACCCGCGCATCCATCCAAAAACAGAGTCTTCGCAACAAGATGGATTGCCGGGTCAAGCCCGGCAATGACACATCTCGTTCCTATCAAAGCCGACATGACTCTAAGACGCGCTGCGCGGTGAAGGTTGGAAACGTTGGTGGGCCCAACAGGGCTCGCTTACTTCATAAAATCAGTTCGTTAGAGAAAACTGAGGCATTCAATAGCTCCAGTATTTTTCATTGCTTGTCTCAGTCTAACGTCACAGCGACACGCTCTTCTCCATCCCGCCGGCTGCACTTGACGTGACATCAACGCATCGTGCTTACGGGGCGCGTCGGCTATCGCAATGAAAAGGCCGGGGGCGCCCCCGGCCTTCTCTACAATGATGAGATTCGTCGAATCGCAATCACGCGTTCGGCTATTTTCGCTTACTTGGCCTCGGCGCGCTTCGGCGGCGTAGCCGGCCACGACTTGATCAGGGTGTCGTAGTCGATAGTCTCGCCCTTTGGCTTCTCGTTCGCCAACTTGCGCTGCGGCGCAACGTTGCCATCTTTCTCCGATTTTTCATACCAGTATTCGGCGGTCTTCTTCGGATTGAGCTTGGGTCCACAGGCGCCTTGCACGCCTGACTTCTCCAGACGCTCCATCACAGAATCCTGCGCAGCCGCGAGCGAATCCATCGCCTGTTGTGGGGTCTTCGCACCCGACGCCGCATCGCCGATATTCTGCCACCACAGTTGCGCGAGCTTTGGATAATCCGGAACGTTATTGCCGGTCGGGGTCCACTGCACGCGCGCCGGCGAGCGATAGAACTCGATCAGGCCACCAAGCTTCGGTGCACGTTCGGTGAACGACTTGTCCCAGATGTCCGATTCACGAATGAAGGTGAGACCGACATGGCTCTTCTTCAGCGAAACCGTTTTGGAAACGATGAACTGCAGATAGAGCCAGGCCGCCTTGCGGCGGTCGACCGGCGTGGACTTCAGGAGCGTTAGCGAACCGACGTCCTGATAACCGAGCTTCATGCCCTCTTTCCAGTACGCACCATGCGGCGACGGCGCCATTCGCCATTTCGGCGTGCCGTCGGCATTCATCACTGGCAGGCCCGGCTTCACCATGTCGGCGGTGAAGGCGGTGTACCAGAACACCTGTTGCGCAATGTTGCCTTGTGCCGGCACCGGCCCGGACTCCGAGAACGTCATGCCTTGCGCCTGCGGCGGAGCATACTTCTTCATCCAATCGAGGTATTTGACGATCGAATAAACCGCTGCCGGCCCATTGACGTCACCACCGCGCTCGATGGATGAACCGACCGGACGGCAGCCTTCCATGCGGATGCCCCATTCGTCGACCGGCAGGCCGTTCGGAATGCCCTTGTCGCCACTCCCCGCCATCGACAACCAGGCGTCGGTGAAACGCCAGCCGAGCGAAGGATCCTTCTTGCCGTAGTCCATGTGGCCATAGACTTTGACGCCGTTGATTTCCTTGATGTCGTTGGTGAAGAACTCGGCGATGTCCTCGTAAGCGGACCAATTCACCGGAACACCGAGATCATAGCCGTACTTCGCCTTGAACTTGGCCTTGTACTCGGGGTTGGTGAACCAGTCGTACCGAAACCAGTACAGATTGGCGAATTGCTGGTCCGGCAACTGGTACAGATGTCCGTTTGGTGCGGTGGTGAACGACTTGCCGATGAAGTCGTTGACGTCGAGCATAGGATCGGTGACGTCCTTGCCCTCTTTCGCCATCCAGTCGGTGAGGTCGACCGCCTGACCGTAACGGAAGTGTGTGCCGATGAAGTCGGAGTCGTTGATCCAGCCGTCATAGACGTTCTTGCCCGACTGCATCTGGGTCTGGATCTTCTCAACCACGTCACCTTCCTGGATGACGTCATGCTTGACCTTGATGCCTGTGATTTCGGTGAATGCCTTCGCCAGCGTCTTGGACTCAAATTCGTGCGTCGTCAGAGTTTCCGAAACGACGTTGATCTCCATGCCCTTGAAGGGTTCAGCGGCTTTGGCAAACCACTGCATTTCCTTCAGTTGGTCCGCCTTCGACAAGGTCGAAGGCTGGAATTCGCTGTCGATCCATTTTTGCGCCGTCGCATCGTCGGCGCGTGAAGGCGTCAGCATTGCGGACGCGGCAATCAATGCCGCAGCGCTTGCCATCGTTAACAGGTGTGTCCTTCGCGAAAGACCGCCTGTGCTCGTCCAGACTCCCATTTGATTCCTCCGTTGCAGCGATACACAACTTCAGGTCCGGGTCTCTCCCGGATCCGCCTTTCACCTGATCAGACGGTACGGAAAATGCCGACCGCCAGAACCAGCGAAATCACCGTGGCGAGCCACAGGCTCGGCACTTCAATTCCCTCTTCAATCGGCAGCGTCGCGATTGGCGCCGTACCGACAAACCCGATCCACAACAGATGCACGACCGCAGCCACAATAAGCGAAATGAACAAACGGTCGCCACGGGTGGTGGGAATCCGCAACACGCCGATGCGTTCGGCTTCCGGAAAGCGGATCGCCAGCCACGTCATCGTCGCCAGCATCGCAGCCAGCAGCACGAAGAAGATCGCAGTCGGCAGCGTCCAGGCCATCCATGCGAAATTGCTCATCGGTCAGCCTCCGCAGCTTGCGTCATTGCGAGCGCAGCGAAGCAATCCAGTTCGCCAACCGAGAAACACTGGATTGCTTCGGAGCTCACGCCCCTCGTAATGACCCGTTCGATGCATGATGACCGGCGCTGACATCTCGCTACCTCACACCCGCCCGAGCGCAAAGCCGCGCGCGATGTAGTTGCGGACAAACCAGATCACCAATGCACCGGGAATGATCGTGAGAACGCCGGCAGCTGCCAGCAGGCCCCAATCCATGCCGGCAGCCGACACCGTGCGCGTCATCACCGCGGAGATCGGCTTGGCATCGACCGACGTCAGCGTCCGCGCCAGCAGCAACTCGACCCATGAGAACATGAAGCAGAAGAAAGCCGCGACACCGATTCCGCTGGCAATCAGCGGCACCAGTATCTTGATGAAGAACTTGGGAAACGAATAGCCGTCGAGGAACGCGGTCTCATCGATTTCGCGCGGCACGCTCGAGACGAACCCTTCGAGAATCCACACCGCGAGCGGCACGTTGAACAGGCAGTGCGCCAGCGCCACCGCCCACGGCGTATCGAACAGGTTGATCGCGGAATAGAGATTGAAGAACGGAAGCGCGTAGACCGCCGGCGGGGCCATGCGGTTCGACAGCAGCCAGAAGAACAGGTGCTTGTCGCCGAGGAAACGATAGCGCGAGAACGCGTAGGCGGCGGGCAAGGCGAATGAAATCGAGATGATGGTGTTGATGATGACGTACTTCAGCGAATTGATATAGCCGGAATACCAACTCTCATCGGTGAAGATGCGCATGTAGTTGGCGATGGTCGGATGCGTCGGCCATAGCGTCATGGTCGAGACGATCTCGGTGTTGGTCTTGAAGCTCATGTTGACGAGCCAGTAGATCGGTAACAGCAGGAAGATCAGAAACAACGAGAGGATGACGCGGCGGCCGGGAATCGAATGCATCACGCAACTCCCTTGTCGGCTTGCCGGTCGCTGCCGGCATTGGTCATCACGGTATAGAATACCCAGCACACGATGATGATGATGAGGTTGTAGACCAGGGACAGCGCCGCTGCCTTGCCGAGATCAAACTGACCAAGCGCGATCTTGACCAGTTCGATCGACACGAACGTCGTTGAATTGCCCGGACCGCCGCCTGTTACCACGAACGGTTCGGTGTAGATCATGAAGCTGTCCATGAACCGCAGCAGCACCGCAATCAACAACACGCGATTGAGCTTCGGCAACTGGATCGCGGTGAACACCGCCCAGCGCGATGCGCCGTCGATCTGCGCCGCCTGATAGTAGGCGTCCGGAATCGACTTGAGACCGGCGTAACACAACAGAGCCACCAGGCTGGTCCAATGCCAGACATCCATCACCACCACGGTGGCCCAGGCGTCAAAATCGTCCGAAACGTAGTTGTAATCGAGACCGATGCTGTTGAGCGCGTAACCCAGCAGGCCGATGTCGGGCCGCCCGAAAATCTGCCAGATGGTGCCGACGACGTTCCACGGAATCAGCAGCGGCAGCGCCAGGATCACCAGACAGGCCGCGACGCGCCAGCCTTCGCGCGGCATCGACAGCGCCACCACGATGCCGAGCGGCACTTCGATGGCGAGAATGATCGCGGAGAACGCCAGGTTGCGCCACAGCGAGGCAAAAAACCGGCCGCCGAGATCGGTCGAGGGATCGAGCAATTCCTTGAACCACCCGAGTCCGTTCCAGAAGAACTGGTTATTGCCGAAGGTGTCCTGAACAGAATAGTTCACCACCGTCATCAGCGGCAGGATCGCGGAAAACGCCACGATCAGGAACACCGGCAGCACCAGGAACCAGGCCTTCTGGTTGACCGTCTTGTCCATCACAACGCCCCTTCGACAAGGTGACTGTCAGCGTAGACATGTAACCGCGACGGATCGAAAATTAGGCCAGCCTCGGTGCCGGCGACCGAGAAGCCCGCCGGCACCCGCGCGGCAAACTTGACATCGCCGACACGCATCCGCGCAAAGCTCACGCGCCCGAGGTCGTCTATCCGTTCGATGCGCGCCGACACCAGGCCCGGCGGCGGCGCCGCGACGTTGACGAATTCCGGCCGCACACCGATTTCGATCCGGGCGCCAGCCGGCAGGCTGTCGTAGGCGCGGTTCAATGCGATGACGTGACCGTCGATTCGCGCCTGCCGCCCGTGGACTTCGGCCGGGATGACGTTCATGCCGGGCGAACCGATGAAGTAGCCGACGAAGGTATGCGCGGGCTTGTCGAACAATTCCTGCGGCGTGCCGCTCTGCACCACCCGGCCGTCGTGCATCACCACCACGGTATCGGCGAAGGTCAGCGCTTCGGTCTGGTCGTGGGTGACATAGATCATGGTCAGGTCGAGCGCGGTGTGCAGAGCCTTCAGTTTCGACCGCAGCTCCCATTTGAGATGCGGGTCGATCACCGTCAAAGGTTCGTCGAACAGCACCGCCGCGACGTCCGAGCGCACCAGCCCGCGGCCGAGCGAGATTTTCTGCTTGGCGTCAGCGGTCAGCCGGGTGGCCTTGCGATCGAGATACGGCTCCAGATCGAGCAACCTGGCGATCTCGGCCACCCGCGCGCCGATCTCGGCACGCCGCACGCCGCGGTTCTTGAGCGGGAAGGCCAGGTTCTGGCCCACCGTCATGGTGTCGTAGATCACCGGGAACTGAAATACCTGCGCGATGTTGCGTTGGCGCGTGGTCTGTGCCGAGACGTCGACGCCGTCGAACAGGATGCGGCCGCGCGACGGCATCACGATGCCGGAGATCAGATTGAGCAGCGTGGTCTTGCCGCACCCCGACGGCCCCAGCAGCGCATAGGCGCCGCCCTGCCGCCATGTCATTGAAACCGGCTTGAGCGCGAACGATTCCGCATCGGCGTCGAGGCCGTTATAGGAGTGCGCCAGATCGACCAGATCAATGCGAGCCATGCGGCGTCCCTCCACATGGCTTTGGTGCGGCAACCAGACGGTCGTCGCCATCGAATACGAACAGGTTCTCGGGATCGAGCACCACTTCGATTTTCTGGCCCGGCAGGTAGTCATGGACGCCTTCGAGCACGGCGACCCAGTTTGTTTGCGCGCGCTTGAAGTGGACGAAGCTTTCGGAGCCAGTGATTTCGGTCACGGCGACCTCGGCCGAAAAGGTGTGGCGGCCCGCCATGCCGTCGGCGATCGCCAGTTGATGCGCGCGGAAGCCGACCCGATAGGCGCCATCAGCGAGCCCGGCATAGAGTCCGTTGGCCGGCGCCTGCATGCCGGCCTCATAGCGCACCATGCCGCCATGCTTTTCGACCCGCACCTGGTTGAGCGGCGGATCGGAGAACACCTGGGCGACGCGCAAGGTGTCGGGATGGCGATACACCCTCGCGGTCTCGCCCACCTGCAACGCCTCGCCTTCCCACATGCAGATGGTGCGGCCGCCGAGCAGCAGCGCCTCGGATGGCTCGGTGGTGGCGTAGACGAAGATCGCGCCGGACGCCTCGAAGATGCGCGGCAGTTCTGTTCGCAGTTCCTCACGCAGCTTGTAATCGAGGTTGGCGAGCGGTTCGTCGAGCAACACCAGATCGGCGCCCTTGACTAGCGCGCGGGCGATCGCGGTGCGTTGCTGCTGACCGCCGGATAACTGGAGCGGCGTCCGCTTGAGATAAGGTTCGAGTTTCAGCAACCGGGCCGCTTCCTGCACCCGGCTTTCGATTTCGTCGCGCGGCTTGCCCTGCACGCGGAGCGGCGAGGCGATATTCTCGTAAACGCTCAGCGAGGGATAATTGATGAACTGCTGGTAGACCATTGCCACCGAGCGGCGCCGCACGTCGATGCCGGTGACATCCTTGCCGTCGACCAGCACGCGCCCCTGCGTCGGCTTGTCGAGGCCGGCCAACAACCGCATGATCGAGGTCTTGCCGGCCAACGTCGGCCCCAGCAGCACGCTCAGCGTGCCGCGCTCCAGCGTCAACGACACGTCGCGAATGGCGGCGATGCCATCGACGCTGCGCGAGACATGGTCGAGCGCGACGCTCATAACCGGCCCCCGGCTTCTTGCAAGGGTCTGTTCAGCGATGTCGGATGCTCGGAAATCCACGCGTCGAGCGCGGCAATTTCGGCGGCCGACAACCGCAAGCCAAGCTTGGAGCGCCGCCACACGATGTCCTCGGCGCTGCACGCCCACTCGTGCAACATCAAATAGCTGACCTCGCGTTCGGTCAATGTCGCACCGAACGGCCGGCCGAGATCGGCCAGCGACGTGGCCGCGCCGAGCCATTGCTTCGCCCGCGTGCCGTAGGCGTGCGCAATACGGCCGGCATGCGCGGCCGTCAGGAACGGATAGTCGCGCTGCAGTTCGGCGGTCAACGCCGGAATCGCCGCAACGTCGAGATCACCACCGGGCAGCGCCGCCGCCGCGGTCCAGCCTTCGCGCGCCGCGGTGCCGTGCAGATAAGGCGCCAGACGTTCGAGCACTTCCTCCGCCAACCGCCGGTAGGTCGTGATCTTGCCGCCATAGATCGACAGCAACGGCAGACCGCCCGGCATATCGAGTTCAAGGACGTATTCGCGCGTCGCGGCCTTGGCTTCGCTGGCGCCATCGTCATAGAGCGGCCGCACCCCGGCGTAGGTCCAGACGATATCCTCACGCTTCACCGGCTTCGCCAGATAGGCGCTCACCGACTCGCACAGGTAGGTTATCTCCTCACTCGAGGCTTTGACCTTGGCGGGATCGCCGTCGTAGTCGCGGTCGGTGGTTCCAATCAAGGTGAAATCATCCTGATAGGGAATGACGAACACGATGCGGCCATCGCTGTTCTGAAACATGTAGGAACGGTCGTGCGCGTAGAGTTTCGGCACGACGATGTGCGAACCCTGCACCAGCCGCACCTTGGCCTTGGCATTGACGTCAGCGCCGCGCGACAGCACTTCCTCAACCCAGGGCCCGGCCGCATTGACGAGCACGCGGGCGGTGATGACGCTGCGCTTTCCGCTCACGATATTTTCAGTGGTGATCTGCCAGTGGCCGTCCAACTGCTGGATTTGCACCGCGCGCGTGCGGGTCTGAATCACCGCGCCGCGATCGGCGGCATCGCGCGCCGTCAGGATGACAAGGCGCGCGTCGTCGACCGCACAATCGGAATACTCGAAGCCGCGCTTGAAGTGTTTCGGCTTCAGCGGCCGGCCGACCTCGTCACGCTCGAGATCGAGCGTTCGCGTTGGCGGCAACAGCTTTCGTCCACCGATATGGTCGTAGAGAAACAGCCCCAGCCGTAACAGCCATGCCGGCCGCAGGCCGCTATGGTGCGGCAGCACGAAGCGCATCGGCCGGATGATGTGCGGCGCGATCCGCCACAAAATCTCGCGCTCGATCAGCGCCTCGCGAACCAGCCGGAATTCGTAATATTCGAGATAACGCAAGCCACCGTGAATGAGCTTGGTCGACCACGACGAGGTGCCGCTGGCCAGATCATTCATCTCGCAAAGATAGACTGAATTGCCGCGTCCGACCGCGTCGCGCGCGATCCCGCAGCCGTTCACCCCACCACCGATAACCGCGAGATCAAAAACCTGGCCCACGGAGCGCTTCCCATCGTCCGCTTCGACGTCCCCGTCGGCGGCGCCTCAATTCGTTTGTCCGCTATTTCATATATAGCGTTTTACTTTCGAAAATGAGTAAATCACAACCAAAACCGAAAGCAACCGAAAAAAACGATCGCATCCACCGGTTCGTGGCCGAAGACATCGCAAAGGCAAAAAAGGACTGCTTCCGGTACCGGGCAGGCGGCGGGGTCAGGACTCGTCGGCGGGCGGATCGAAATCCAGTTCTTCCCGGCCATTGGCCGACTCGACCGACGCCTGGATCACCCGGACGCCGTGCGCCTGGCAGACCTGCTGCAGGCTGACCGGCAAGGTCGCATCGGTGACGAAAGTCCGGATCTGGCTGATATGGCCGATCCGCACCGGTGCGCTGCGCCGCAATTTGGTGCTGTCGGCCACCAGCATCACGCTCCGCGCGTTGGCGATGATGGCTTGCGCCGCCTGCACCTCACGGTAGTCGAAGTCCAGCAACGCACCCTCCTCGTCAATCGCGGAGGCGCCGATCACACCATAATCGACCTTGAACTGACTGATGAGATGATTCGCGCTAGAGCCGATCACTGCGCCGTCGGCGCGCCGGACGGTGCCACCGGCGACGATCACCTCGATGCGCGGGTGGCGATACAACTGCATCGCGACGTTGAGGTTGTTGGTGATAACCAGCAGATTTTCGTGCGAGGTGAGCGCACCGGCGACCTCCTCGGTGGTGGTGCCGATGTTGATGAACAGCGAACAGCCATTGGGGATCTGTGCCGCCGCGGCGACACCGATCGCCTTCTTCTCGTCAGCGGCAACGAACCGCCGCGCCTCATAGGCCAGGTTCTCGACGCCCGACGCAATGATCGCACCGCCATGGATGCGCGTCAGCGCACGATGCTCGCAAAGATCGTTGAGGTCCTTGCGGATGGTCTGTGCCGAGACCTCGAAGCGCCGCGCCAAATCTTCGACGATCACCCGGCCGGACGCGCGGGCAATATTCAATATCTCGGATTGGCGATGGCTAAATGCGGTCACAGGTTCACCTTCAAACACCCATGGTGCGCATGTTGTCGTGCCGGGTCAACGACACAAATCGATTTCATATCGCGTTAAGTCTTAGAACGAAGTATGTACGTCTTTACAGGAGGCCCATGCGCACAACGTATCGGCCACCACGCGGAATTGACGCTGCAACTGAAATAACGCCATCCTATATTTTGCACTCCCTGAAGCGGTCAGGCGGAGCGCTCGGGTCCACTCGCGCCAATGGCTCTTGCGCTGGGCTGTGGCCGATGGTGCTTGTTGAACGGATACTCATCAAAATACCGGCACCACCGGTCACAAAGAAATCTCAGTTGTCGGCGCCCAATAATACTCTCGCCAGTATGAGGCTCCCCACGCCCAATAGTGATCCATCGCAGGCTATCCGCAAGATCAAATCTCATAACCGCACGAACCACAGCGTGAAGGCGAGGCTGTTTGTTGTAAATGACCGATTGCGGCCCCTCACCGATTGCCCTGGCCAACCCAGTCCGAATGAACGAAAGTTAATCGCCAGCCCCTTTCCATCACCGGATTCCTGCAACGGTCACGACAAGAAACATGTCTAGAACGTCGCCAACAACGTGAAGGCACATTATTGTCGCTATTTTCATCGGAACTAACTCGAACACTGGGCGCAGCTCTTGATGATGCCGCCATCCGAACTCAGCCCGATTCGTCCACCGAGGCATTTCTGGTTGAGCAAATTTTGAAGGCGGCGGCACACGGCGTTCACCGCCAAGAAGAGTTGAGCCACATCGCCGCCAAGTCCGTACAGCGAGTATCAGCATAGCGTTCTGCTGAGATGGCTTGCAGGACCACACTGATACCTGCACTTTCCATTATCACCTTGATCATCTCATGGTGACGTGCCGATCCAGCCTGATCGAAATTGGATCAGTGCGAGCGGTGAGGCCTGTAGTAACCCTGATCTCTTCAGTGGGAGAAGTGATCGGCGTCAACACCGCCATGATCGATGGTGCGCAGGGCATCGCCTTCGCCGTCGCCTCCATCACCGCGAGTTTCGTCATGACCGAGTTCATTCGCTTCAGCGTGTGCGTCGCGCCTTCATCGGCGTCTCGGCCGATACGGTCGTGTTGCCACGTCGCGCCTCGCTGTTGTCCCAGGTGGCAAGCCGCTCGACTGTGCGATTGCGCTCGATTGAAGTGGGGGCTGGCAGGTGCCCACCTATCTAAGTGACCCCCTCACGCATCAGAGCACTCAAAACCAAAAGGCGCGGAGAAATTCGCGCTTACAATTGTTCAGAAGCTGGAGAAAGATTGATCTCTCACCAATGGAGCTTCCGCCGTTCTCTTCAGATTTTCTTTAGTTCTCTACGGAAGTTACTTCGGCGCGAAGTCACCGACAAAAAAGCAGGGATTTCGTCAGAATGCAGAATTTCCACAATTTCCTCGACGATCGACAGGCTTGACGTCAATCCCGGAGAATTCGCCGGCCAGGGAAATGTAATGCTGCACATTGATCGGACATCTCAGCTCACACTTTACGATGAGTATTCTGTTCATGGCCGGCTCTCCTGGTAACAGTACCCGCATCGCTCATCTGGGATTGTATTCAACCTACAGACGCGCCCGCCTTTGACCGTCTGATGCCGAGGGTCAGAATGTGATGCAATAGATCCGGATAATTGATGCCGTCATGCTGAGCTGCTTTAGCGAACTCCTGGCTCTCTGCGATTTCGGGGTTTGGATTCGCCTCAATGAAGTATGGCGTCCCGTCGGACGAAAGACGAAAGTCGATGCGCGCGTATCCATCGAGCCCTAGTGTTCGATAAATGCGCTTCGCCGTTCGCTGAATGAGGGCGGATACTTCCGGTGCCAGGTCTTCGGCCGGTCCGTCCGCGATTCCGATGCGCTCTTGGTAACTGGTATCGTGTTTGACCTTCTCGGTCGCGATGCGGTGGGCGCCGCCCATGGCGCCGAACTTCAATTCCCACACCGGCAAAGCCTTCAGTCGATTGTTGCCGAGCACGCTCACATAAAGTTCACGCCCCTCGATGAATTGCTCAGCGATGGCGGCGGTTGCAACTCGCTCGTGAATGAAGGCGACTCGCTCCGCAAGCTTCTCGTCCGTATCGACGATTGACGCCTGTGAGATGCCCTGTGACCCATCCTCGTTCAGACTCTTGACGATCAGCGGTAGCCCCAGACGCGACGGTCGTTTGACTTTGCGCCGCATCGGAAACACGGCGAAAGCCGGGACTGCGATTCGGCGATGGTGCACCAGTGTCTTTGACAGATCTTTGCCGCGTGCCAGCACGAGCCCGCGTGGATTACATCCCGTATAAGGGACTTTCATCAGTTCGAGAAAGCTCGCGATGTGCTGGTCATACGCGGTCTGATAGTGAAATTCTTCCAGCAACGTGAACACGACATGAGGTCTGAAGTCCTCGATCTCGTCGCGCACCGGCTTGATTTCTTCCTGCACACCGAGCGGATGAACATTATGGCCCGCTGCGCGTAAAGTGCTTACGACGTCGTACTCCGTCTTCCATTTATTGATTTCCTGCGCGGTATATCCGTCGGTCGAATCCGGTGGGACGAAGTCCGGATGCATAAGAACGAGGATACGCAAGCGCCTCATAGCGCGATCCATCTGCGTTGCGATGGTCCGAACAGTGCATGCATCGTCTTGGCCGTCAACAACACGGTGAAGTCCATCACGAGCTTTCGTTCGGAACCGACAGCACGAAGATTGAGCTCGCGGCAGCGAGCGATCATGTCATCCAGAACCGAATCGAGCGTCAGCTGGTTCTCGCCGGTCCACCGTGCGACCAATTGTCGGATAGAAGCACGATGCCGCCGGATGAAACTCGATGCCGGTTGCCCTCGTGAGTGCCGGGGATCGGCGGAGAACAGCCGAGAAAGGTCGCGATCATAGGTCTTTGGCGGTGTAAAGGCGTAAAATGCCTGCTTTGTTCGGTAGTGCTCGGCAAGTGTTTGACTGAGTTCAGCCAGGGGCTCGACCCGCTCCCGGGTCGTGAGCAGTGGCCGCTTACCGGCAATCTCACCCATTAATTCATCGACATATTCGAGCTTCTTCAGCGCCGGCCAGTCGGCATAGCGAGTCCGCCACTTCGATCTCGGCCGCAGCCACACCGCGAAGGTTTCAGCGAAATCCTCGTCGGGATGACTCTGCGCATACCAAAGTCGAAGATGCTGAACATACTGACGGCTAGCTGGATTAGGCCGATAATAGCGCGGATATCGTTTGGAAGACAGGCCAAACAGTTGCTGCCAACGTCGGCGGCGCTGTAGCTGATAGGCATGTTGCACGGCGTGGCCAGCCTCGTGACGGAGAATTGCCATGCATTCGGACCAGGTGCCCCCCTCGACCTCGAGCATCATTTTTCTCTCGATCTTCATCAGACGGGGGTGGGTGAGGTAGAAGGGAATGGCGATACCAGGCGTATTTGCCGGACTGAACCATTCGCTCGATATCCATGCGTGCGGGCGCAGCCGGATTCCTCGCTCTTCGAGTTCTTCGTGCAGAGTTTCGAGGCAATCTTCGAGCCAGGTGCCTTTCACGCCGACCTTCAAACTGCTGAGGCGGCGCGCAAGCAACTCCTCATCCGACAGCGTTTCCCAGGTAAATTCACGGTGTGACATAAGGCATCTGAAGATCATGCGACATGGATTGTCGGATGGTGTCATAAGATGTCGCTTACAACAACCGTGTGGACTTCGAGGTACGCGGCTGTCCGACAGCGCGCGACCGCTTCGATATGAGAGCGATGGCCCCGGTGCCGATCGGCGTCTAAACTTCGCAACCGGACACAAGACGGTGCTTGATTTCAGAGCATCTTAAGTTTGGTGCTCGATCTTATGCAATATAGGGCTCAACTCTACTGCAATTCGACGCATATAATCATTTAGGATTCTGGAGGCGTCTCGTGCGAGATTGGGCGGCGCGCCAGGTAACTTTTTGCAAACTCCAGATACCAATCCAGGCATGCCGGGTTTGCCATTGCATCCTTGTTGATGATCTTCTCTGAGGGATAACCAAGAAGGAGCTTCTTGATCGGCAATTCCTGCTTTTTGCCTGAGAGTGTCCGCGGAATCTCAGATACGGCGATGATTTCGTTCGGAAGGAAACGACGAGACAGGCCGGCTTCGATCGCTTCGTTGATCCTGCTTCGCATCGGTTCGTCGAGCGCAATGCCCTCGCGCAGTACGACGAACAGGGGCATGTAACTTTCGCGGCCAAGGTATTCGAGGTCGACGACCATCGAATCCAAAATCTCCGGCATAGTTTCGATAGCCGAGTACAGTTCGCTCGTTCCCATGCGCAGCCCATGTCGATTGATCGTCGTATCACTGCGGCCATAGATGATGCAGGAGCCGTCGGGGTTGATTTTGAGCCAGTCACCGTGGCGCCAGACCGGCCCCCGTCCGCTGCCGTCAAAATTGTCCGGATACGCCTCAAAATAGCTGGCGCGGTAACGCGCGTCGCCCTCGTCATTCCAGAACCGCAGCGGCATCGACGGCATCGGTTCGGTGCAGACGAGCTCTCCCACCTCATCGATGATCGGATGGCCCTGTTCGTCGAAGGCCTCGACTGCGGCTCCGAGCAGTCGGCACTGCATCGTACCTGGAAGTTGCGGCAACTCGCGATTCCCGCCGATGAATGCTCCCGCGAAATCGGTGCCGCCCGAGATATTGGCCCACCACATCTTCGCCTGGGCGCGGTTCCCGTTAGTCTCAGCGAGTGCCGCAAAATGCGCATTAAACCACGCTTGCGTGTCGGCACTGAGCGGTGAGCCAGTCGAACCGAGGGCACGCAGGCAAGAGAGATCGCCGACTGAAGCGAGATCAATTTCGGCCTTACTGCAACTCGCAAAGAACGCGGCACCGGCGCCGAAAAAGGTTGCCCTTGAGTTGGCGACGAAGCGCCACAGCGTTGTCCAGTCTGGGTTGCCCTTCGATCCCGCGGGGCTGCCATCGAAAATGCAACAGGTCGTCCCGTTGAGGAGGCCGTTGACTTGACAATTCCACATGATCCAGCCGGTCGAGCTGTACCAGTGGTAGCGTTCACCGAATGAATTCGGCTGGTAGGAACAGCCGAGATCATTATGCAACGCGAGGAGTGGAAGCGCCACTATGACGACGCCGCCATGGCTGTGAACGATCGGTTTCGGCAAACCGGTCGTTCCGCTAGAATACACGATCCAAAGCGGATGATCGAACGGCAACCAGGTTGGCTCGAATGTATCGATCGCGACGCTTTTCTTCGCGAGGATTGCCGACAGTTGTGTATCAGGCTCCGCCTGAGCGCCCTCTGTGTCACTGTGCAGGATGAAATGTTCGACGGTCGGCAGCAATCGCCTGAGCTCGCTGATCACGGAGCGACGGTCATGACGTCGACCGGCATAGGTGACGGCATCAGCGGCGATCAGTACTTTGGGCTCAATCTGTTTGAAACGGTCGATCACTGCAGGGGCCGCCATGTCCGGAGCGCAAAGGCTCCAGACCGCTCCGATACTTACCGTTGCGAGAAACGCAACAATGGTTTCGGGAATGTTCGGCAGATAGGCTGCGACGCGATCCCCCGGGCCGACCCCCTTGTCCTTCAGGTGTACGGCCAACGCCGCGGCCTTCCGCCGAAGCTCCGGCCAGCTCGTTTCGGTCAGGATGCCGTCCTCGCCGCTGCTCACGATCGCCGGCAGTCCTGCAGCATCGGCCGCCTTGACGTGCCGGAAAACCTGGTGAGCGTAGTTCACGGATGCGCCTGAAAACCACACGGCGCCCGGCATCTTACGTTCGGTCAAAACAGCTTGAAACCGTGTCGGCGACTGTAGATCGAAATAGTCCCAGATGCTTTGCCAGAAAGCGTCGAGATCGCGAACAGACCATTGCCACAGGTCGTCGTAGCGAGCGAAGCTTAGCCCGCGTTGCTTCTGAAGCCAGCGACGGTACAGTGTGATTTGCGGTGTAAAAGGTGCTGTCATGATGGGCGTCATAAATCCGGCCGTGCTTGGAACGAAATCCCATTGCTGCAAACTATCCGTCGCCAAATAGATCTGGGACTGATTGGATGCTTTGTGAGAACTCTGGCTCATTGATATTGAAGTTTAAGCTGCCTGCGGCCCGCGCGGCAAGCAACCGATAACGATCGGTCGGTTTGGATGCATCGGCTGGAAGCCAATCGCTCTCCTATCCCATGCGATGCTGCATAGTTCGGCTGTGTTTCGATGCGGGGTTTGGACGCCGATCGGCGTTGGGGTCACCGCTCTCGCATCAGTAAATCAAAGCTTTCGATTTACGTATGATCCGATTGAGGGGTCAAAGTTCAATCAGCATTCACAATATGTCTAATCCCTATGCGGGTCAGGCCGGCCTAGAACATGTCGAAGCCGCTAAAATGGCGATTGAGGATGCTGGGGGTAAGATCGGCGATCGGCCGATTGAAGTGCTTTCAGCCAATCATCAGCATAAGACTGACGTTGCTACGACGATTGTACGACGTTGGCTCGACGTTGACGGTGTCGATGTGATCGTCGATATGCCGAACTCAGCCGTAGCTCTGGCTACTGGACCTATATCCTTGCACTTCTGACCGGTATGCGACCCGGTGAAATCGGACAATTGCTCGTGTCGGATCTCGAAAGAGGGGAGATCGCAATGATGAACGAGTGGCTGGCCGCTCGCGTGTCGATAACGCAGTCGAGACATCGAGAAAGACCAATTAGCAAATCGATGGATAGAAAGACTCGCTGTGCCGCTCGCCGCAGGGGCGCATTGCATCACTCAAATCAGCCACTCCGCATAACCGGGGCAGTTCCATTATCCGAGGGTCGGCTTTAGGCAACAAGCCGTACTGGAGCCAAACCTTGACTTAAATTATCACTTTGAAAACCAGTACGCCCATTGCAACCAAGAAACGCAGAACTCGGCGGTCCGAGGTTACCTCACGCGCACAGTTGATTGAGAGCCACCCGCGACGGGCTTAATTCCATCGGCGGAACACCATACTGGCATTCACGCCCCCAAAGCCGAATCCGTTGGAAATGGCGTACTCCATGCTCATCGGTCTGGCTTCGCGTGAAACAATATCGATCCCGTCCGCCGCCGGATCGGCGGTGGTGAGATTCAGCGTCGGAGGCGCAATCTGATCGCGAAGAGCCAAAGTCGTGAAGATCGCCTCCAGGCCCCCCGCCGCACCTAGCAGATGGCCCGTGGCGGACTTGGTCGCGCTGACGGCAACCTTGCCGTCCGAGCCGAAGATTGTCTTGATTGCTTGAATTTCGCCGCGATCGCCGACTGGCGTCGAGGTAGCATGCGCATTGAGATGCTGGATCGCGCTGGCGGGAATGTCAGCCTGAGCAAGGGCCGCTTCCATCGCCCTGCGTGCGCCGCTACCATCCTCCGGGCCGGACGTGATGTGGTGCGCGTCGGCGGACGTGCCATAGCCGACAATTTCCCCGATCGGGCGGGCGCCGCGCGCGAGCGCGTGATCGAGCGCTTCGATGACCAGAACACCGGCGCCTTCGCTCATCACGAAGCCATCCCGCATGATGTCGAAAGGCCGGGAAGCCTGCGCGGGCGCGTCGTTGAAGCGCGTTGACAGCGTCCGCGCCACCGAGAACGCACCGAGGCTCAGCGTATTGATGCAGGCTTCGGTCCCACCACAGATGGCGACATCCGCCTCCCCCGCGCGGATCAGACGCGCTGCATCGCCGATAGCTTGCACGCCGGCCGCGCAGGCCGTGACCGGCGCGCCGATCGGCCCTTTCAGGCCGTAACGGATCGAAATCTGCCCAGCCGCGAGGTTGGCCAGGAACGACGGCACCGTAAACGGCGAAAGCCGCCGCACGCCTTTCCCGTCCGCGGTACGAACCGCATCCGTGATCGCGAGAAAGCCGCCGATCGCCGACGCGATGATCGTTGCCGTACGTTGCTGATCACGCGTGCTTGAGGGCTTCCAGCCCGCCTGCTCGATGGCTTCGGCCGCGGCGACAAGACCCAGCAGAATAAACCGGTCCATGCGGCGCTGATCCTTGCATGACACGAACGCATCCAGATCGAGGCCGGCTTCGGCATCCTCGACACAGGTTGGAACGATACCACCGACCTTGACGTCGAGTTCATCGGCAATCGTATCGGGCAACCGCCTGATCCCGGAACGACCGGCTCGCAGACGCGCCCAGGCCGCCTCGCTGCCGACGGCGAGCGGGCTCACAGTTCCCAATCCGGTGATGACGATACGGCGCATCGATCACACTCCGACCCGGAGCGGCGAATGGATCGCGCCGCGCGCGGCGGCGCGCAACGCGTCAGTCTCGACGCGGGCGCGGTGATGCAGCAGCAGCAATTCGAGCACAAGAAAGATCGTCGCCGTCAACCACGCGCCATGAAGCATCGGGATGCTGACAATTTCCATCACAACGCCGAACCAGTTCGGATGGCGCAGATAGCGATAGATGCCCTCACTCTCCGGCTGCGCGCCTGGCATCACCACAGTGGGCAACGACCAGCGCACGCCGAGTTGCCACATCGACGCCGCCCGCAGCGCGAAGGCCAGCGCGGTGACGACCGCCGCCACTGAAAAACCCGGCCAGGAGAACGGCCGTTGAAACACGTCGACTTCGACGACCATCGCCAGCAGCCAGCCACAACGCAAAGCGATGTTGAGACGCCCGATGCCGCTGCCGTCGACGATGACCGCACCCTTTGCGATCTGGCACGCGACGTTGCGGGCGCTTATCGCGGCAAGCGCTAGAAGTTGCAGCGCCATCGCCGCGACGATGAGCATGAACCAGAGTTTCGATTCCGCGATCAATTCCATACGGCCAAGGCCGCCTCCTGCGAAAAGCCGGGACCCATCGCAACGATCAGGCCGGGCGTTTCAGCGGGCGGGCGCTCGCCGCGCAGGATCCGATCCAGCATATAGAGGACAGTGGCTGAAGAGATGTTGCCGACGTCGGTGAGCGCCTCGCGGCTCGGACGCATCATCGTGGTCGAAAGATCGAACGCCATCTCGGCGGCATCCATGATCCGCGGCCCACCGGGATGAAGCGTCCAATGCCCGATCTCCGATGCCTCGAGTCGATGGGTTGCCAGCATCGGCGAAATCACATCGCCAAGTGCTTCCGCCACGAACGTCTTCACCTCGGGCCGCAGGATGTTTCGCATCCCGGCATCGACGTAATCCAGCCCCATGATGTGCTCGGTGTCGGGCACCCAGTTGCTGCGGCTGTCGACGATGCGCACCGCGCTGCATTTCGCCAGCGCGTGATCGCGACCGACCATCAACAGCGCGCCCGAGCCGTCACCGAACAGCGCAGCGGTGACGATGGCCATAACGATTTCGCTATGGAGGTGCGGCTCCTGATCGAGTCGACCGATCATCTGCCGAAGGTCGGCTTGAACCGAACCCTGCCACAGTCCGGACGACAATTCACAGGAGATCAACAGTGCCGCTTCGTCCGGGTGGCCATCGAGATAATCGGCAACGCGGGTGATCCCTGCCACGCCGGCCATGCATCCAAGGCCCGCCAGCGGCAAACGGCGGATATCCGTACGAAAGGCGATCCGATTCATCAAACGCGCATCGATGCTCGGCACCGCAGGCGTCAGCGTCACGGAGGCTAGCATCGAGACGTCACACGCACGCAGTCCGGTCTCGGATAAGATACGCCGGACATTGGCTTCGGAATGACGGACGCAGGCCTCGATGGCGAGAGCCGCCGAGTCGGCGATCAGCGGCGGCGCACAGAACCCCTCGACCGGAAATTCGAAGTATCGTCCCGCGATCCGGACGTTTTCAAAGAGCTGGTGGATCAGATCGACGGGGAAGCGTAGCTTGTTGGTCGTGATGAATTCCGCGATGGTGTCGGCGAGCCGGCGTTGCGGATAATATCGTTCCGGAAGCGAAGCCGCCGAAGCCACGATATGGGCACGGGTTTGCTGAAGACGATCAGACATGCGCACCTCGCCCCACTTGATCCGGCGGCGTCTCGACCGCAAGCGAGATGCGAAGCTGATCGAGATGACGCAATGAGGCGACAATCTGGTCGCGGGCAACACCAAAATCGATCAGGCAGGCGATTTCATCGACTCCGGCCGCGATCAGGTGATCCGCACGCCGCCGGCATTCCTCGACGGACCCGCACAGGGAATGCGTGCGCAGATACTTCTCGCAAGCGAATTCAAGCACCGATTTACGATCGTTTGGCGAAAGCTGATCGAACTGCGGATAGTTCTGCTTCCACAGATCGACCGAGTCAGTGAGGTATCTCATGAATGGCTCGCGGACTGTGCTTCGCACCTCGGCAGAATCGGCGCCGACGAAGGTATGCAGCATAAGCGTGACATGACCGGGACCGGCATGGCCCGCCTGTGTTCGTGCCCGGCGATAGATGGCGATCTTTTGTTTCAGTTCGGTGACATCCTGAAACAATAAAGCGGTCAGCACGTTGGCGCCCATCCGCCCGGCATCCTCGAAACGCTGGTCGGACCCCGTACAGGTGATCCATGTTTCAAAGCACGGCTGGACGGGCTTCGGGTAGATCGCAATGTCGACCGACTGGCCGAGGCCGTTGGTTCGCGTCAGATGTTGACCCGACCATAGGGACTGCACGTCGGCGATACCCTGATATAACGACGCCAGCCGCGTCTCGAAATTCTGCGGCTGGAGCACGAAATCGTTCGGATTCCATCCTTGCCCGAAGCCGAGATCCACACGCCCGTCCGAAAGATTGTCGACGACGCTCCATTCTTCCGCGACCCGGATCGGATCGTTGAGCGGAATGATGACGCTGCCGGCGCGAATCCGCAGCCGCCTCGTGGCGGTCGCAACTGCGGCGGCAGGCACCGCCGGATTCGGAAACAAGCCACCGAAGCGATGGAAATGCCGCTCTGGCAACCACACCGCGGTGAAGCCGGCCGTGTCCGCATAACGACAGCTCTGGAGCAGAAGTTCGTATCGACCGCCGCCGGCGTTGCCGTCGCCGTCACTGGCAAAGAACATCAAGCTGATCTGCACCTGCGGCCCCCTCTTGCGCGCGTCGCTGGATCAATCCCGCGATCCTGCGGATGCTGATGCCGTCGAAATATTGCTCTACGGAGATATCGACCCCGTAGCTTCCGGACAGCACATGCGTCAGTTCCAGTTGCGACAGCGAATCCAGACCGAGATCGATCACCGGCCGGTTACAACTCACGATAGTCGGCGACACCTGCAACCGTTCGCTGACGACCTGACGCAACTCCTGCTCCAGCGGCGTGGCCGGCCACTCATCGGGATGAAGGTCGACGGCCTCGGATTCGCCGTGCGCGATTTCGCTGAGATGCAGGAAGGAAAATTCGCCCTGAGAATGAAGGTCGCGGGCACGGCTGCGCTGCAATTTTCCGCTGCTCGTTCTCGGCAGGTGCTGCGGCGCGACGAAGCCGACCGTATCGACCTGAATCTGGAAGGCTTGCGAAATCGCGCCGCGAATGGCGTCCGCCGCCGCCTGCGGATCGAAGCCGCGCAGATGCGCCCGACGCACCTCGTGCAGAACGACGACACGCTCCTGCCCGTCGATCTGGGTCTGGAAGGCAACGGCACCCAGCGGCAACAGCGCATCATGGGCCCGCGACGCAATCTCCTCGATATCCTGCGGCGAATGATTTCGACCGCGTACGATCAGCAGATCCTTGAGCCGGCCGACGATATAAAGCTCGTCATCCCGGAAGAAACCGAGATCGCCAGTCCGCAGATATTCCTTGCCATCGGCACGGTCGACCGGAGACATCGCGGAGGGAAGAGGTCCCTGATGTTCGGTGGACCAATAGCCGGAGGTGATGCTCGGCCCGCGCAGCCAGATCTCGCCGACGAGGTCTTCCGGCAACGTCTCCAGCATGATCGGATCGACGATGACGGCTTCATGCCCCGCGATCACACGGCCGCAACTGACAATCGGCACAGCATTGGCATTCGTGCGGGCCAGTCCGGAAGCATGTCCGGCCACAAGTGCATGCTTGTCGAGATGACGGACCGTCGGGGCACGGCTCGGCGCAACACCTGATACCAGCAGCGAGGCTTCCGCCATGCCATAACACGGCAGGAAGGCTTTTCGCCTGAAGCCGCAGGCCGAGAATTTCTCGGCGAAGGCCTCAAGCACCGCATTACGGACCGGTTCGGCGCCATTGAAAGCGACCCGCCAACGCGACAGATCGAGACTTTCTAGATCGCCGTGGCCGATCCGATCCACGCAAAGCTGATAGGCGAAATTCGGAGCGCCGCTGAAGGCCGCGCCGAATTTCGCGATCGCCCGAAGCCAGAGAACCGGTTTCTGGATAAACATCACGGGAGTCATGAAGTAGAGCGTCGAGCCGGTATAAATCGCGATCAGGACTTTTCCGACCAGCCCCATGTCGTGATACATCGGCAACCAACTGAACCCGACGCTGCCCTCATCGACCTCGAAACTCTGTTCGATCGCCCGGAGATTGCCGAGGAGGTTCGCATGAGTGATCACCACGCCTTTCGGATGTCCTGTCGAACCCGAGGTATATTGCAACATTGCAATGTCGGTTCGCGCGCGTCCGGGTGCCGACAACGCCCCGTCAAACTGCGTATCCGCAGACAGCACCACGCGCGGCGCAGGGAGACTGTCAGCGAACTTGCTCGCGATGCGATCGTCGATCTCGGCGGCACAGAGAATCCAGCTCGGCGCGCAGTCCTGACAGATGCGGCGCAACGGCTCGATGTCCCGTTGCGGCGGATAGGCCGGCACCGGGATGACCCCGGCCATCACACAAGCCAGGAAGCTGGTGATGAAATCGACGCCGGATGGATAGAGCAGCACGGCCCGCTCGCCACCGCGGACACCGAGAGCGGCGAGGCTGGCATGCTTGGATCGCACCTCTTGCAACAACTCGGCGTAGGTGACGGTGCGCGCATCGAGATCGACGCCCGTCACCTGACCATAGGCGATCCGCTCAGGATGTTTCGCTGCGCGGGCGACAAGAACGTCCGCCAGCGTTGAAGATGCATCCGATGCTGCTGCGGCCACGGTCTCGCCCTCCGAAGTTCTGTCGGTCGCTCTTTCGAATTGCCACGCACGGCAACCTGCGGCGAATCGACCGCTGATAGGGAGAGGTTCGTTGCAAGGAGGCACTTCCGGAATACCATAAAGGAGGTAAAGCCGGCTGGGGGTACCGGGGCTAGCGTCGCTCAAGGCGATTCGTTCAACAGTTGATGCCTTCAGCGAGACATTCGATGGTGCAGGCCAGTGATATCGAGGCAGGCCACGCGGTCTACTCACCCGCCTTTCTGCGGATCTATGACCTGTTCGTCCATGGCCTGATCAATCACCTCATCTGGCGTTGTCCAACGGCCGCGTTGCGCGCGCTCTACGATCGCAATGTGAAGGCGCATCATCTCGATATCGGCGTCGGAACCGGCTACTTTCTCGACAAGGCCCGCTGGCCGGCCGCGCATCCGGACATCACCCTGCTCGATCTCAACCCTCATTGTCTGGATTTCACATCGCGTCGCATCAGCCGCTTTGCCCCTCGCACGGTGGTTGCCAACATCCTCGAGCCGCTCCCGAGGCTCGGCCCGTTCGATTCTGTCGGCTTCGGCTATCTGTTTCACTGCATTCCCGGCACGATTCCCGAGAAAGCCATCGCCTTCGATTATCTGCGTCCGCTGCTGGCGCCCGGTGCACGCGTATTCGGCGCGACCATCCTCAATTCCGGGTTGCCCCGATGGCGGCCTTCACAGGCGCTGATGGACTTCTACAACCGGATGGGCTTCTTCTCGAATGCAAAGGATACGCTTACCGATCTCACCGCAGCATTGGAGCAACGGTTTGACCACGTGCGGATCGACATGAAGGGACCGGTTGCGCTGTTCGAGGCACAGGCAGGCTGACGCTCCGACGCGACCGTCAGCTTTCGGCAAGACAGGCGGGCAAAACCAGCGTTAGCATGGCCCGACCATCACAATGGCTCAGATCGATCCGGCCTCCAAGCGCGCGCGCGCGGCTCTGCATGTTGTTCAGGCCGTGTCCCCTGATGCTGCCCGGCGTCACCACGCCGTCATTCCTGACGGTGATGACAGCAGATCCCCCCTCCCCGGTTGTGCTCGCGATCTCGATCGAACGCGCTGGCCCGTGCTTGATCGCATTGGTCACGGCTTCCTGGAGAATGCGCAGTATCGACAAGGCATTTCCTGGCGTGACCCCGCCGATACGCGGCAGATTCTCGACGGACCACTCAAACGCAACTCCGATGCGACGCAGCCGCGGGCCGACACGCTCGCGGAATTCAGCCAACGCAAGTAACAGGTCGCCATCGCCGAGATCGAGCGAGTTGATCACCATGCGCAAGTCGTCGAGAGCTTCGCGGGCGGTTCTTTCGATTGCGGCCGGATCGGCCGTTTCCCTTTCCGAGAGCGCGATGATGGAGACGAGATGACCGCTCAGCCCGTCATGCAGATCGCGCATCAAGCGTTGACGTTCCTCTTCGCGCGCGACGCTGGATGCGCGGGCCGTTTCACGCTGGTGAAGCACGGTCAATTCGGCCTGCTGCTCTGTCAGCTTCTGGCGCAAGATGTCGTTGGCCTCATCGAGCGCATTGAGACTGACAGCGAGACGCCACATCAGCATCGCGAAGATCGCCGTAATCGTCAAAGCGCGGACATAGTCCGTAAGCAGGAACACACCGTCGACCACGCCGACAACGACGCCCAGGTCTCGAAGACCGAACCATCCCATCAAGAAGAACGGCACCGCGAGAAACAGATGCTCCCATTCGGCACTCCGCAGTGAGCCGCGCAAGAGCAACACCGCTGCGACGATATTGCTGCCGGTTGCGATCAACGCGCTCACCAGCACGACCGGGAGCGGCGGAAATATCCCGCTCGCCAGGCCCGCGGCCAGGAGCAAGGGCGTGACGACAACAGCGACTTTCAGCCACAGCGGCCGCGCAGAACCGACAATCGCCAAAGCCAGTCCGATCCCCGTCAATCCGAGGCTCGACATCAGGAACATGAAGTAAAGCTGGGCATCAACCAGCGCCTGCGGCTCGCTGGGCAGACCTAGCAGCGTGCGGATCAGACTGCCAGAGGCGATCAGGAACAGCCAGCCGAATACCGGATCGTGCCGGCGGGCCATCCATACAATGGTGATTCCGAGGGTGACCAGAATCTGGATGACGAGCACCGTGATCCAGATGCTTTCGCCGCCCAGGGTCCAAAGCCAGTTGCCGTCGATCGTATCCTGATCCGCGATATAGATTGGTGAGAGATGACCAGGCACCGCCCCGTCACGCCGCTCGAGCGTGATGTCAAGCTGACCATCAGCGGCGGGCGGCCCGATGCGTGGCAATGTCAGAAAGTAGGCGGCTCCCGTCGCCAGCCGACTCCACGGACGGGTATCGCTGCCGTCAAGTCGCTGGTCGTTCAAGCGTGCAATGAGAGGCTGTCGTGCCGCGGGAATGACAAGCATCTTCCCGGGTGCCATCGCGACAGCAGGAACACGGATGCTGTAGGTGGCGCGCGCCGCACCATAGGATCGATCGTGCGGCCAGGTGTGAGGCAGGCCCACCGCTTGCGCCACCCCGCCGTTGAAACTCACCTGTGCCTTGTTCAAAACAACGGCCGTCTCCGGCATCGGAAAAGCGATGAAGTTTGGAGCAAGGGCGATCAGTGCCGTCACAAGGAAGACAGCCAGTCGGACCGCCACTATGTGCGTAAACCAGCCGCTCACAATCGGATCAACCCCAGGCGGATCGCTTCGTATACCGCCTCGGACCGATTGGAGGCCTCAAGCTTTCGATAGATGTTCCTGACATGGACCGGCACCGTCTGTCGTGAAATCTTCAACTGGCCCGCGAGTTCGCCATACGTGAATCCCTTGGCGATACCCCAGAGGATATCCATCTCGCGCGGCGTCAGGTTAACCTGACGCGTCTCTGGAGGTGCGCCGGCCTGCCTGCCTTCTCCCAGCCGGCGCACCAGAATGCGGGCTATGCGCGGTGAGATTGGAGATCGCCCGGCCATCAGCTCATTGACCGCCTCGATCAGGTCGACTGGATCGGCATCCTTGTAAAGATAGCCGGAGGCACCCGCCTCAATAGCATTGAGCACAGTTGCTTCATCAGCGAGCACCGAAATCACCATGGCTTCGGAGGAAGGTTGCTTGAGCCGCAACGTCCGGATCGCTTCGATGCCATTGCCATCCGGCAGCTTGAGATCGGTAATCAGAAGATCGATCTCATTGGCCGTAATACCGGCGATTGCCTCGTTCAGCGTCGCGCAGACGCCGACCAATTCGCCACCGTCCCAATTCCGCAGCAGCGTCGCGAGCCGATCGCGAACAGGACCGTCATCCTCCGTGAGCCATATTCGATAACGCTGCGGTGTGGCAGGCGTAGAGATGGCGGAGGTCATATCGAGTGCCACCTCTGAGCATGAGAATGGAATTATTGTCTGTTTGATCCTTGTAATTTCTCATACTGAATCGCCGGCATAGCATCAATCGATTTGATTGAAGTAACATTCGGCAGCTTGATTTTTACGGTATGGGCTTGCGTCACCGGAGCTGCCCTGTTCTGGGGTTCAGACGCTCGGCAATGTCCCGAGCAGTTGAAGTGCTCCCGAAACCAGACAAGCCGGCGCTGGGATTTTCCGTAGCTTCGGGCTTATTCCAGTAGCCCGTCATTAATTGGGGCCCGCAGTATACGATCTCGCCACGAGTAAAAGGTGCCAACGAGCGACCTTCCGGATCGACAATGTCGAGCCGACAAGAAGGGGATGCCGCACGACAGCAAGCGCTTAGGCCAACGAACGGAAACAATGCGCGAATGCGGGCGATCAACTCCTCTGGCATCGGCGACGCACCAAAACAAAGTGTCGTCACCGAACTCGTATCCACTGGCCGCAACTCCAGAAATTCGACAAGCATGCGAATGACGGCTGGTACAAGCAGCAATTTCGTAACACGGTGGCTCATGATAGCCGAAACGGCCTTGGCAGCGTCGACCTCAGGCAAAAGAGCAGTGGTCGATCCAGCCATCAGCGCGAACACTGCTCGAGATCGATTGGACGGCATCCGATAGCTGATCGTTCGCGCCGCCGCGTAGGGGTCACGCCAGCCCGAGTGGTGTCGATGCGCCAGCCGGCTTCCGACCGGCCTGAGAGCACGCCAGCCTTGTAGGCATCGCGCAGCCGCGCGCTGGTGGAGGCCTGCCAACGAGGTTCGTGTGAGGCGTTGTGCTGCGATTTGCTGAAGACGAGGACTTCCGCAACCGACAACAGAGCGAGCATGCCGGACGGCATCGGCGCATTTAACTGGGCAGCGCTGCCTGGGACTTCACAGAAGGACCGGCCGTCGCGACTTCTATTTGCTATTTGCCTTCCGATACGGTCGTCAACACTTTCTGCGCGCCGGGCGTGACTGTTCCTTCGCTCGCTGATACGACATCGGCAAGAGTAAGCAAACCGTTGGCGATGCCGTTGGTCATGCGGGTGCACCACGCCTCCGCCGCCCTTTCCACCGGTACACTCATGAACTGAGCTGCTCCGGTCGGATTTTCGCCGATGCCTCGTTCGATGCAGGTTGCGATAGCGGATTGCCGCTCCGTATCATTGGCCTTCAGAGCTGCCGCCAGTTGCTGAAACTCCTGTTCGTCCGCCGCTATCTGCGCCCATGCCGGACCTGCCGACAACAGGCCCAGAAACACGATCGCCGCAATAATTGACTTCTTTTGCATGCTGCCCCTCCCTCAAACCCATCCGGATGACGTCATTTTCTGCGCGTCATGCTGCCGTCGAAGCCGCAAGAAGCCCCGTGATATGAAGTGCAAGGCCCGGCCACTTCTGTCTTCAGCACGTCCTTGCCGTCCAGCGACAATCCCACCCGGCAGACCGGCGCGGACGGATCGTTGGGATTGTAGCTCTCACCGAGCACCGAAGAACCGTTCGGCTTCCCGTAAAGCGTGACGGCACCCGAACAGCCAGGCACGCCGATCGTAAGGTCAATCACCAGATAATCGGGTTTTGCGGTGCCACGTCGGATGGTGGCTGTTATCGTTCCTTCGCCGCTGCCGGCCCATTCACCCACCCACCGATCGGCGTGTGCGGAGCCTGCCGTCGCCGACGGCGTCTCGGAGACAACGGCAAGCATTCTTTCGGCAGGCTCCAGATAGGCGAGGCACACACGTCGGGCCACGTCGTCGCCGGTGTCTGGATCGATCCTATCCGCGGCATCGCGCGTACAGGAGCCGACGGCCCAGTAGACAAGGACGGCGCCATCGGCCGACAGGGTGATCGGCCTCACTTCGACCGCGATGCCGCGCGTACCCTTGAGGCGGCGTGTCTTGCCGGTCGCAGGATACGTAACGACGAGCCCGTCCTCGCCATTGTAGAACAACCGCGTGCCGCTAGGGTCGAACTGGAAATTCCTCAACTCCCAGCCGCCAGAGGTGATGAGGCGCGGCTCTTTGTCACCATCACGCGCGGCCAGAAGGTCGAAGGAGCCGTGCCCCTTGTTCTGCGCCCAAGCAGTAAACGCGCCACCTTTCTGCTCGTCATAGCTGTCATCGTCGAAACCGGGCGGCCGTTTGTGCTCGGGAATCTCACTATTGTGGCGCAAGGTTTGGCCGGCCGCATCGGCGGCGGCGAATTCTTGCGTCACATCCGACGGCGGATCGACCACCTCGCCATAGCCGGTCATCGCGGCGGCGAACATGCCGTCCTCGCCCTTTGGCCGCCGCGCGCGAACATAGAAGCGACCGTCCTTGCCCCAGGACCACGAATTCAGTTCCGAAATATCGTCAGGCTTCTCTGCCGCGCCCTTGTGCGTGCGTGGCGAGGCAGCAACCAGCCGCCCGCTTTCCGGCTGGTAGAGCCAGACCTGCATGATGTAGCCGGCGCTGTCCTCGATGCCTAACGCCATCAACGACTTGTCCGGCGAAAACAGCGCCTGATAGCCGGCCTGCTGCCAGTCGTCGGGATAGGCTGCCTGCAACGGTTCGACCGGCACCGTCCTGACGTCGAGCGGGACGAGAGGCGATGCCGCAATGTCCATCAACTGCGCAATGCGCTGCGGATAGATCGCCTGAAGGCACATCAGTTGCCCAAATTCCTTCGGGCCCAGCCCGTCCTCGCTACCTTCGCGCGGCACGACATTATTCAGCCCGCAACGCTTGTCGCGCTCGGCAAGCCATGCCTTCTGGTTGGCTTTCACCGAGGCGATGGCCGCATCACTCTTCTGCGCGGCAAGAGCCACCTTGAAGGCGTCCGCCATTCGGCCGTCGAGCGAACCCACGGTTTCCCAGGCGCAGATCGCCTTATCGATCTGGCGGGTCGCCTTGGCACAATCGAAGCCGGGGCCGGTAGCTAGTGCTGGTGTTGCTATAGACAGCAGCATCGCTATGAGAATTATGCGCCGGACCATGCCTGCCTCCTCATTCCTGAGCGCCGGAGGAAGCGGCATTCTGGTTCATGAAGAACAGGACGCCGGTTTGGCTGCCTTGGTTGTAATTGGTGGCGGTCCACTCGAATGTCGTGGGCGAAATCTTTCTTGCCGCCAGCGGACAGAACGCGACCAGATTGGTCGCAGCCCCCTTGTCGACCACCAGCCGATAGTGGCCGACCGGCCCGCGCCACCTGCTCGATGGGGCAGCGAGATGCGTGACGGTGTAAATGTCGTAAGAAAAAGGCTTGCGAAAGAAGGCCCGACGCAAGGCATCGTCGATGCAATAGGCTCGCGTCGCCGGGCCGCCGGGTGCGATTTCGGGAAAATGATCGACGGTAATGTCGCTCCAATAGTTGGCGAGCGTGGCATAGCTGACATCGACGCGCGTCTCGCCCGGTTCGAAAGTCTGATCCCACTCGAAATCGGCCTGATAGATCCATAACGCCGCATCGAGAGAAATCAAACCACTCGCTTCAAGCTTGGTCCGCACTTCCGGCGCCAGGTGTCGCCATGTCGATCCGTCGGGACCTGAGAGCAAGGGCACGCCGGCATCGAGCAATTGTCGCGTTACGTCCTTTCCATTGAGCAGCGCCCGGCCATGACCGCCGAGCACCACCGGCTTTCCGTCCGCGCGGACCGACAGGTTCATATAGTTGGCTGGCTGCGTATCGGCGGCGAGCCCCGCGGCTTTGTAATTTTTGTCGAGCGCCGCGATATCCTCGCTGGCGTCGACCGGCATGTCCGGCAGAGCAAAGCGGAAATGCACCGTCTGCGGCTTACGGGATTTGAAGACATAGGCGAGCCGAACGGAATGGAACGAGACATGCATCTCCAGCCGCTCGACGCTCATGCCGGCCGGCAGGTCAAAGATCGGGCCGGTGGCGGCATAGCCGATGCCGCGCGCCCCGTCGGCCGCAAGCGCTGAGGTTCCCACGAGAGCGGCTGCAAAGGAGAATGTCGAAAGCCAACAACGCATCATTTGCCGGCCTCCGACTCTCGCAGACGCGCCAGACAAAAGCGTTCCGGCTTACTCTCGTCCTGTACCGTCATGAATTCGTCGCCGCAGGTGTTGTGCGTCGACCAGACAAACAGGCCGAAGTCATCGGAAATCGCATAGGGTCGATCGCCATGCGAGGTGCCGGCGATGCGGCGCTCGTCGTGTGTCGCCATGTCGAAGATGGTCATGCCGGTGTCAGCCGGATAGACAAGTCGAGAGCGGTTTGCATCGAAGAGATAGTCTGAGAGTTCCCATCCGCCCCACGCCACCAGAGTGGCAGGCGAACCAATAGCGCGCTTGCGCGCCCTGAGTTCGATCGTGCCGTGGCCGCGATCATCGATCCAGGCGAGGAAGTCATGATTACCCCGGATGGCTTGCGGGCTCACACCATTGGTAACCGTCATCTCGTCCTGTCCGAGTTCGGCATGCTTTTTTTCATCGTCGAGCAGAGCAACGATATCGGCCGGCACTTTGTCCAGCCGAGCGCCGCCCTTAATCGTCGCGGCGTAAACCACGCTTGGCCCGGTCTCGCCTTCAGTTTCCTTGCTCCAAACTGCGACGCGCGCATATAGCGTGTCGCCTTGCCAGACCGTTGCCTTGATCGCCAGCGGCGCGCCGTCTGGATGTGGTTGCTGCGGGTCCGGCATAGGTGTGGCAGCCACCAATCTGCGGTCGGCAATGCTGTAGAGCCAGATTTGATCAGGACCGTCGAGTTCGAGGCTTGGCAGCAGGATTGCGGCCAGCGCACCGTCCGGCGACAAGCGGATATCGGACACACGCACCGCACCGCCCTCGGTGACTTCAGGGCGGACCGCGGCAATCGGCGCGAGGTCGATAGCCTCGATGCGCTTGGGCGATAAGGGGTGCGAGGCAAGGTTCTGCAAAGTGCGGCGGCGATCGAGATAAACTGTCTTCAGGCACTCGTAAGCCTGCTTGCCCAGTTGCGCCGAAGTATCGGCCAATTCCGTGAATGTCCGGTCGGCGATGCAGCGTCGGTCGCGCTCGCGCACCCAGCTGCGCTGGCCGGCTCGCAGATCGTTGCGAGCCGAACCGGTCACAGCGTCGCGGGCGGCACGATAGGCGCGCGACAGAGCAAAATCCTGCCAGCGCAGCACCGCCTGCGAGCAGATGAACTTCTCAACGACGCTGGCTGCTTTGGCGCAATTGAAACTTGCCGGAACGCTCTCCGCCTTCGTAGGGCGCACGAATATCATCCCGATCACGAGTAAGGCGCCGACGATTCCGACGGGAACACGCCTAATCATGGACGATGAACGCATTATTCTCGCATAGGTCCTGCGAGCCGACCGGCTTCTCCATGCTACAGCATTCCTCCTTGTCATCGACGAAATTCACCGCGATGTCGAAGGTGCAGATATTGCGACCGCCACGAATCGTGAATGTCCGACTAGCTCCGGGCTCCAATGGCTCATAACCGAATGCGTCGCTGTCGAAGGAATTCACACCGGCCTCTGAATAGGCGAAGCTGTGCAAGGACCGCTTCGCCTTGTTCGTCACCGTCACGTCGAGGTCGCTGGCTGGCTTCGGCGCGCCGCAGGCTGCAAGCATCGCCGCCGCCGGTTTTGCTGCGCCGTCCATATCGTAGCGCTGAGTATGCCCATCGACGACAACCTCCAACTGGTCCTTCGCGGTCAGGATGCGCCGCAACGCATCGTCGAGCGGCAATTGGCCTTTGACATCCTTTCCGCCTGAATCCTCATTGGGGATCGCCTTTCCTGAAAATTCGACCTGCTCGCCGTCTCCCGAAAGGCGCACCTGCATCGTGGCGCCCGGCTCGGCACGGCTCTCTTCGTCCTGCACGTTGACGCTCACCGCGGACTTGCCGACGGTGCAGGAGAAATGCAGCATCACATAGTCGCTGTCGGGTACGCCGTAGGCCAACATCGTCGAACGATCATCGGAGGTGCCGAACCAGTGCGGCCGTTCTTCCTTCTGTGCTGCCGCCGGCAGAACCACGGCGGGCATGAGTGCGATCAGGATTGCCGCCAACAACACCTTGCATAGACCATTTGCGAAAGGGGTTACTCGCTCGGTCCGGTTCATATCGCCTCCTATTCTGTCAGCCGCCGATCGGGCGGAAGAAGGTGATGACCGGCCGGAAATTCCAGCCGGCATGGCGGATGATCTCGATCATCGGCTGCTTCAGTTCGTTGAGGTCAAAGGTGTAGGCGTAGCTCAGATCGAAAGTGGGCTCGCCGTCCTTGAATTGCAGTCCGAAGACCCGCTCGTGCCGATACTCGAAGAAAGTGATGCCAAGGGACATGCTCCAGTTTAGGCTGAGCAGGTCCGGGCCACGTCCCGCCGACCAGTCGAACGAAGCATATCTGTCTTGCGCCCTGACATTGTGCGCACGCTCGTCGAAGCGCAGCACCAAGCGGTAGCCTTTGCTCATGCCGTGGACGCGCATCAGGTCGAGCCATTTGGCGTCGGCGTAGCGCCAATCGACGACGATCTCGTTCGGATGGCTGCCACGGCTCAACGTATAAGGAACGTCCTGTTCGTTGATACTGAGCAGGTTCTGCATCAGCGTTTCCGCCACTACCGGCTGAATACCCGCTATGGCCTGCACCTGAGCAGCCCATGAGGCGACCCGGCCGAAGATGAAGAACTGCAAACCGGCCCAGACAAAAATGCCGTACTTAGTAATCGACTTGACCTGCTCGCCGAAAGGATCGACCGGAAACGATGGAGGGCCGTCGATAAGGCCGTATTTCGCCTGCACCAGGGCTACGGACAGAAACGGTAGGGCGAAGACAAACCCGAACAAGTAGAGAAAAAACAGCAGCACTCGCCCGGCCTTTCCCAAGCGCGGCGGCAGATCGGTCGAAGCTTTATCGTTGGCGCTAACAGTGCCGCCGCCCGGCAAGCTCACTCAGATTTTTCCCCACGCTCCTGATCGTGCCCCATAATGCCGCCTCCGCAGCCTCTCGTCATGGACAGAAAGGAACCAAATCTGGACAGTGAGGAACCAAATTGACGTTCCGGTTATGCTGTTGCATCGTCACGACGGGGGAAGCATGAATGGAGAACTTTGACCAACCAGCCCCAATGCCGTCCTCATCGCTATTTTTATCGACGTCGGCGTTGCCTGCGCGGGACCGGCTCCCGGTCTGGCGCGAGGTGTTTGGGCAAATGATGGTGCGGCTCGACATCGAGCCTGCGAAAGATACGCCCTTTCACGCCGAAGGCGAATTGCACATGCTGCCGGGCGTCGCTTTCGCCTCGGTGACAGCAACTCCTTTTCGGGTATCGCGCACAAAAAGGCTCATCGCCGCCGACGAAGCGGACATGGTTTTCCTCGTAACAGCCGACGTGCCACTCCATGTCGCCCAAAATGGCCGGGAGCACACACTCGACGCTGGCGACGCCATTTTCGTGAGAGGAGGCGAGCGCAGCGTCATCCAGTCCCACGACAGGGCAAAATTCACCAACATCTCAGTTCCGATCGACGATCTGATGCCGCGACTCCCCGCCTACCGGAATCCGTCAATGATCGCGGTGAGCAGCCAAAGTGATGTGCTTGGTCTACTTCTCGGTTATGTGCGCCTGCTGCACGGGCACGGCCGGCAAAAGCCGCACTCCAACGAATTCGGCCGACTTGCCACCAGCCATATCCGCGACCTCATGGCGGCGATGATCAATTCGGGGCTGGATGGCGATCCGCCAGTTTATGAACGCGGTGGCGTGCGCGCTGCACGGTTGCGTTCAATTAAGGTCGATATCGGTCATCGCCTTTGCGAGCCGACCCTTTCAATCGGCACGATTGCGATGCGTCACGGCATTTCATCGCGCTATGTCCGCAAACTGTTCCAGGACGAACAGACGACGTTTTCCGACTTTGTACTTTTGATGCGGCTGGAGCGATCGCGACAATTACTCCGCAGCCCAGTTCGCGCAGTCTCCACGATCGCATCGATCGCACATGCTTGCGGCTTCAACGACCTGTCTTACTTCAATCGCACGTTTCGCCGCAGATTCGGCCTCACACCGTCGGATTTTCGCGATGGTGTCCCGTAGGCCGTGCCCTTCAGCGCGCGCTCGATAAGGACGACTGCCTAGGATACTCGCGTGGAGAAAAATCGACCGATCGACCGGAGGCGATTCAAACCTTTTCACCGCCAAACGCCGCGTTTGTAAACTTGTTCGCCCCATTGCTCCGCCAAACGGCGTTAGCGACTGAACCGCCTCCGCCTATGTTCTGGATCGAGCTTTCCGGGAAGACGAGAATACCAAGCATTGCTATGGCAGCGTGAACGATCGGCGGATGCTGTGTCTCGTCTACGAAGTGCGCATCCTCACCTCTCGGACTTTCGATCTTGATTGGCGGGCACTGGCAACGCGAGCGGCATGCGGCCCGTCGGGCTATCGTAGATCGGCTCCGTCACCTGCGCGGTGATTTGCCCCGGAAGATCGGAACGGATGTCGGTGATGAGCGCAGCCGGTAAGCACGAAGGGCGATTCGGGAGCCGTGACGCAATCCGACGAAGTTATCGGCGATCAACGGGACCACTGAGGAAGGCCAGTTACTTGTCCGGCGTCGTCGGCCGGCTGAGCTGTCCGGACATGTCGAAGCCGGCGAGCCCCAGCGTCGATATACCCGTCGATCCCGCCGACGCGGGCGATCCACCGCACGCCTAGAAGAAGACCGTGCAGATGCGGGCGGCATGCCGATGAGGCGGGCGAAACCGACCGGCTCCGATGCGTGGCAAGTGATGCTCGTTCAGGCAGCTTCGTCGCGGCAGACCGTCTGGATCTTTTCCCAGACGCTGCCAGGCTTCGGAACATCGAGGTTGAAAACCGTCCTGAGCGTGTCCGCGAGATGATCCGCGCTCGTGATGCGTTGTTCGCTGATGCCGCCCACTGTCACCCTGCGCAGGCAATCGTTCTTCAGGGCGACATAGCCGTCCTCCTTATGCAGAATGACCGCCAGCGCGTTTGTGAACGGTGAGCCGGGGTCTTGCGTCAACCAGCCAAGCGTGGCGGCCATCTTGGCCTCGTCGGCGTAATCGGGCCGGAAATCGAAACTGTGCGCCATGCCGTGCGCGTGGTTTTTGAATCGCAGCCAGCCATCGTCTGCCGATACGATCGAAAACTCGAAGCCGCGCTGGCTGATGAGCCCGGCGGCAAGCGGAACGGGTTCGACGATGCCGTCCCCCAGGCCGACGTCGGCAAGGTACGGCCGGTCGAGATCGACACGCAGGACCAGATGGTTGCCGATGACAAGATCGCCCATGATTTCACGATCGACGGCGCCGCACAGGCGGGTGACACGGAAACCGAGCGCTAAGAGAGCCGCGGCGAACAGGCCGTTCATCTCGTAGCACCAGCCGCCACGCTTACCCTCCACCATTTTGGCGAAGGCGGCGGACGGGGCGATCGAAGACGGCCATCCCATGAAGGCATCCAGCGCCTCCCAGGTGAAGGCCGTGAGATGGGCGCGATGAAGTTTCGACAGGCTACCGGCATCGAGAGAAACCGGCCGGTCGACCCCGATCCTGGTGAGATAGGCGTCCAACTGGCCAGACGTCAGGGCCGTTCCACTTTCGCTTGAAGAGATGCGGGTCATCCTGCGGTCTCCTTTTGATCGATCATCACGCGGCGGACAGGGCCGTTCGGGAACACCTGCGTGCGAAGTCCTCGATTTCTGCGACGAGCCGTACAGGCCCCGGACCTTCCTCGGCGATGGCGCGTGCAAGAGCCGCCGCACACTCGGCGAAGCCTGACTCGGACAGGACGCGGCGCACGGCCTCGCCGATCATTTGCGGGGAGACCGAAGGATCGAGGCGTAGGCCCGCGCCGTGATACTCGACGCGCGCGGCGTTATCGTTCTGATCGCGCCCCATCGGAAGAACGACAAGAGGGACGCCATAGCTCAACGAGCGCATCACCGTGCCATGCCCGCCGTGGGTAATGACAACGCAGGCTTTGGTCAGGATGTCGTCATGCGCCGCATTGGGAAGAATCGTGGCATTCGCGGGGGACTGAAGGCGAAGCCCCTCAAGAGCTTTACCTAGGGTGACGACCACCTCGACCGGCTCCCCCGCCAAACCTGAGATCACCCGCTGGAGCACATCGGCCTGGCCCTGATTGGTGGTGCTGAACGATACGAGCACGAGGGGCCATCTCTGGCGCGCTGGTCGGCTCGTCCAGCGTTCGCGAGCCCAGCTCGGCATCTCCAAGAGCGGCCCGATATAGCGCACGTGATTGGGCAGGCGCTCCGTGGGAAAGTCAAAGCTGCTGCTGGTAGCCAGCAGATGGCGGCCGGCTACCAGTGGTTGTTCATGGACATGGGCCAGTGGCGCAAGGCCGAAATGAGCACGGGCCGCGTTGAGGCTCGGCAGGAAGCCGTCCCATAGTTGCACGGCCATGGCCGAGGCTTCGGCGTCGCGCGCGCTGTCTGCCGCCGAGCGGGCGGGCTGAAAGCCCGGACCGAACGGCGGGTGTCCGGGAAGGGGCCAGAGCGAAATGTTGCTGGCGAGCAGAGCCGTCGGAACCTTCGCAATCTCACCCGCGAGCATGCTGCCGAACAGCATATCGGTGCCGAGAAGGATATCGGCGGGCTCCTTTGCCAGGGCTTCGAGAATATCCTCGGCATGGGATTGCGCTGGTCCGACAAAGACCCGTTCACACGCTCTCTGGAAGCCGGCCACGGGATCGCTTGTTTCCCAATCACGCACGTAGCAACTTGCGGGCGAGCGATCAGGACGGTTCGGGGCGCGCTTCCAGGGCAGGAATCGCGCCCTCGCCTCGGTCGCCTCTGCCCTCATTGTGTCGTCGGCGATCAAACGCACGTCGTGGCCCCGACCAGCGAGGGCTCGAACGGCCGCGAGCGTTGGCGGTACGTTTCCGCCGCCTTCCCAGCAGACCGCCAGGATGCGCAGATGCGGTGCCGCATCTGTCGTCTTGATCATGGCCTTGATCCTTTCTCGATGGAGGCCGGATCAGTCGATGTATCCTCGCGCAGCAGGCGCTCGATCGCCTGCGTCATCAGTCGATGTGTCCTCGCCGCCGAATGTCCTTGCGCTCGGCGCAGCAGATGCCAAATCCAGACATCGGTCTGGACCAACAACTGCGCGAGCCGATCCTTGCGGGACTGACCGTCGAGCTTGTCCAGCCAGGCCTCGAACATATCCTCAATCCACTTGCGATGACCTTTGCGTCCGCGCTCGAGCACGGCGGCGAACTCGGGAGTGCGCGCCTCCTGCCCAAGTGTTCGCACGATGACGTCGCCGGTGCGTTCGTAGTCGTCGATCAGGAGCTTGACGATGTCCGTCACGCTTTGAGCTGGCGCGCTCCAGCGTTGGGTCTGGATCGAGGCATCCATCTGGGCTGCCATGGCGCTGAGCACGCCAGTCTTGCTGCCGAAACGCCGTATGACGGTTTGGCGGGTGGTACCGGCCGCAGCAGCGATATCGTCGAGCGTGATCTCATCGAACCAGCGCTCGGCGAGAAGCGCGCTGAGGGCGTCAACGATATGTTGCTCGGTATCCTGAACCGCCTCGGCGCGCGCCGACTGGCGATAGGCTCGCGGAGGCATGATACTCCCCTTCATTTAATGTTACATGAAGTAACCTCAAATGAAGAGGATGTCAAATGATCCTGACCAACAATGGAGTGGTCTCGTGGTGCCGGACAAGTTGGAGATCAATCATTGCCGCATCAACAGGAATACCCGTCACCTCCGACGTTAATTTTGTTGCAGTCAAAGATGGATCTTTGCTCATGGCTTACAATTCTGCTCAACGAACAACGACATTCGCGCCGACAGGCACGCGGCTATACAAATCGATTACGTCCTGGTTCAGCATCCGGATGCAGCCTGACGATACGGCATGACCAATCGTGTCCGGTTCGTTGGTACCGTGAATCCGGAAGAGTGTGTCCTTCCCACCCTTGTGGAGATAAAGCGCACGCGCGCCCAACGGATTGGTCGCGCCTCCTTCCATTCCACCTGCCCATTTCCCGTATCGATTGGGCTCGCGGCGGATCATGTTAGGCGTCGGTGTCCAGTGCGGCCAGGTCGCTTTACGCCCGATCCTGGCTTTTCCGGTGAACTCCAGCCCTTCCTTCCCGACTCCCACGCCATATCGCAGCGCCTTGCCATTCTCCATTACGAGATACAGAAAGCGATCGCGCGGATCGACGACGATGGTACCTGGCGCTTCATTCCCGTTGTAATCGACGAGTTGACGAACGTATTCCGGGCGCAAGTCAGCCGCATCGATGGCCGCGACGTCGAATTTCTCATTCGGCGCTTTGCCGTAACGAGCCGCAACATTGGCCGGGACGGCGGACGAAGAAACCATCGATGGCTCCGTCGCTGTCACGCATCCCGCCAACAAAGTCAGCAACGTCACCGCGGGGGCAACGCGGCGCCACTTCCCGTTCATGCCGGACATTTCTAGCGCCCGGCCTGCCGTTGCCTCGCCTGCGCCACGACTTCACGGAATTTTGCCGCGTCAAGCGCCGCAGCCACCTTGAACTGCCCGATCAGATAGACCGGCGTCCCCATCAATCCCATCGATTCAGCCTGGGCGTGGGTGCGGTGGAGCAACCCGCTGATCGCATCCGCGTTCGCGTGAATGTCCGCTTCCAGCCGTTCCATATCGACCCCGGCCGCCTGGACGGCCTTCGTCATTGTCGCCTTGTCATTTTTCGATCCCGGAACGCTCATAAGCGCATTGTGAGCGATCAGGTATTTGCCTTGATACTTCGCGCCCAAGGCGATCTGCGCTCCGTAGACCGATGCCTCGGTCAGGATCGGCCAATCCTTGTACACGAGGCGGATTTTGCCATCCTCTTTCACGACCTTCTCAAGGTCCGGTTCCGCCCGTTTGCAGAACGGGCAATTGTAGTCGAAGAAGGAAACGATCGTGAGGTTGCCTTTCGGATTGCCGGACTCCGGCGCGTCGGGATCGTGCAGGATTCCCTTCGTGTCAATTTCCTGGGCCGCCCACGTTTGCCCCGCCCCGATGATATTTGCGAGGAGCGGCAATAATCCGACGGCGCCAACGACAAGCGCGTCTCTGCGGGAAATGATCATGATGTGTCTCCGGAAGTTGGACGTGTGGAATTTCAACGGATAGCCAGGTCGATCTTTCGACCGAAGTCAGCGACGGAAGTATCTCCAACCGAACGCGCCGATCTGATCTCTTCACCATTGCGAGGACTTACGAACACCAAGGTCGGTGGCCCCACGACATCGTAGCGGCGCATCAGATCGGTCGTATCCTTGTTGGTGGCCGTTACATCCGCACGGACGACGGTGATGCCGTCGAGCTTTCTTTGAATATCCGGACTAGCAAGGACGTCTCTTTCGAAGGTCTTGCATGCCGTGCACCATTCGGCGGAGTAGTCGATCATCACGATACGGCCTTGACTGCGCGCGTCGCGCATGGCCTCGTCCAGAGCCGCCGGCGAGTTGATGGTTCTCACAGGCAACCCGCGGTGATCGATCGACCCGCTGCTCGCGAACGCGAGCGGACGCAAAGGATCGTTCGCTCCCGCTGCGGCGCCGACCAGGAGCGCCACGCCGTAGATCGCGGCCAAGATGCCACCCGTCTTTCTCAGACGGACAACGGCACCTGCGCGGTGTCGCAACGGGTCGAATGCTCCAAGAAAAACCCCTGCCCCAATGAGAAGCGCCGCCCAGATCGCCAGAGAGATAGCCGGTGGCACGATGCGACCGATGAGAAGGGCCGCCACGCCAAGGAACAGGACCCCGAACAGTTGGCGCGTGGCCAACAACCAGGCACCCGAGCGCGGCAGGATGCTGGAGCCAAAGGTTCCTGCGAGAATGAGCGGGAGTCCCATTCCCAATCCGAGCGCAAAGAGTGCGGTAGCGCCTCGGGCAATATCCCCGGTCTGGCCGACATACAAAAGTGCCGCGGCAAGAGGTGGAGTGACGCATGGGCCAACGATGAGAGCCGACGTAAATCCAAGCGTCGCGGCTCCCGCGAATGCCCCGATCGTACCGCGCGGAGCATTCAACGCTCCGGCCGTCGCGAAGGCCGGCATTCGTAATTCGAAGAGTCCAAAGCTCGACAAGGCGAGCACCACATAGACTGTCGCCATGAACCCGAGTGCGTATGGTGTCTGCAGGGCGATCTGGAGGTTCTGGCCGGACCAAGCCGCCACCACGCCAAGCACGGCGTAGGCTGATGCCATGGCGACGGCGTAGGTCGTTGACAAGGCAAAGCCCCGGATCGCCGAAAGCGGTTCCCGGGACCGCGCCAGGATGCCAGCGAGGATCGGCACCATCGGCAAAACACACGGCGTGAACGCGAGCAGCAATCCGAAGCCGAGAAAGCTGATGATCAGCATCCCCCACCCTGCTGGCAGACCGGAGAATTCCGGAAAACCCGAGGATTGTGATGCCACAGGCTCGCTCGGAAGGGATGGTTTCCAGGCTGCAAAAGCGGGTTCGACCGCCGTCGCTTTAGCGGCATTGCCCTCTGTCCTCACTTGCAAAGTGGCAAGATCAACGATCCTGGTCATGGGCGGAAAGCAGATGCCGCGCTCCGAACACCCCTGAAATGTGACCGATGCCTCGTCGGCTCCTTTCAGCGCGCTTCCTTCGATCGTGGCCTGAAGCGTCCGATGATAGACCTCGACCGAACCGAAATTGACATCGTCCTTGATGTCTCCCGGTGGAGTCGAGACTGGAATATCCACGCTCGACGCGACAACCTTGATCTTGTCACGGTAGAGGTAGTTACCATCACCGATGTTCCACGTGAGGAGCAGGTTTCCGTCGCCCCCACGCCCCGCGCTCAATGTGAACGGCGGGCGGCTCGTCTCCGCAGCAGCGACCTGCGCCGGAGCGATCAATCCGGGCAAGATCGAGAATAGGACAACGAACAGCGCGGCTGGCAACAATCGGGAGGGCATGGTTCGGCGAATCTTTCAGTTAACCTGCCGCCCAACCTCCTCTCCAACCTTAAGGCAGCCTTAAGCCTAGGCGTCGACCTTCCCCTTGGAGGCCATTTGATGCGAATTCTTGTTGTCAAGGACGATCCGGTCATTGCGGACGCCGTGCGTGTCGGTCTGACACTCGGCGGCGCAATCGTGGACTGTGTGGGAACCTGTGCGGACGCGCTTGCAGCGGTGAGCACCACGCGTTTTTCTGCAATTGTCCTCGACATCATGTTGCCTGACGGCAGCGGCATCGACGTGCTTCGTGAAATACGAGCAGGCAAAGAGACGATTCCGGTCCTGCTCCTGACCGCGCGCGACGAAATCTCCGACCGCGTCACGGGTCTTGACGCCGGAGCGGACGACTACCTCGTCAAGCCGTTCGATCTGGATGAACTCGCCGCGCGCCTTCGCGCCATCACGCGCCGTAGCGACGGGCGCACCGATTCCTGCCTCGTTCATGGCACCATCCGCGTCGATCCGGCTGAAGCTTCCGTTACGGTCGACGGGGCGCTCGTCCCACTGTCGCGCCGTGAATTCGCGGTACTGGTGGCATTGATGGAACGCCCCGGGGTGATCCGGTCGAGGAGCGAACTCGAGGAAAGACTGTACGGCTGGGACGACGATGTCGAAAGCAATGCCGTAGAGGTTCACATCCATCACCTGCGCAACAAGATCGGCCGCGAAACCATCGAGACCGTACGCGGCCTCGGCTATCGGATGAGGGCCATCTGATGATGTCACTTCGTCTCCGCCTGTTTCTCATTCTGATCGGTGCGACCGGACTGATCTGGCTTGCAGCCGTATCCTGGATCTACGTCAGCAGCCAACGGGAACTGGAGCACGTTCTCGATACCCGATTACAGGAAGCCGCACGTATGGTCGCGTCGCTGGCGGAAGGTTTTGGTCGCTCGTCTTCGGTGGAGGACGCGGATTCGAAAGCTCTCCCGACCTTGTCAGGTTATGAACGGCAACTCTCCTGTCAAATCTGGTCACTCGACGGACGTTTGATTGCCAAGTCCAGCGGCGCTCCTGAAGGCGTTCTGACCGATCGCAAATCGGGATTTTCCGATCATGAGATCAATGGTGAGGCCTGGCGTGTCTATGCCGTTGAGGACGCAAGCAAGGGGATTCGTGTCCTGGTCGGGGACCGGCTCGGACTTCGGGAACGCCTCGTCGGTGATCTGGTCAAAGGCCTCCTTTGGCCTGCGCTGCTCATTGTCCCCCTGCTCGGCCTCCTTATCTGGCTCAGTCTGAACCGCGGATTTCGCCCCCTGGCGTGGATCACAAATGATCTCACACACCGCAAGGCAGACGACATGCGTCCGGTCAACGTGGCGGCGACGCCATCCGAGGTTCAGCCCCTTACCAATGCGCTCAATCAACTGTTCGCCAAGGTAGAACTGGCGCGGCGCCACGAGCGCGATCTGACGGCATTTGCAGCACACGAACTGCGCACGCCTTTAGCGGGCCTCAAAGCCCAGGCTCAGGTCGCGGTCGCGGCCGACGATCCAGCGGTCATGAAGCATGCCCTTCGGCAAATTCTCGTCTCAGTCGATCGGACGTCACGGTTGGTTCGTCAGTTGCTCGCAATCTCGCGGCTCGATGCCCGGGGCGAGGAGCAAGGTGCCGAGCCGATCGTGATCGGCGATCTGATCGACGAAATCGCCGGAGCCACAGCAAAGCCCGACGCGATCGCCGTTTCAGTCGATGAGCGACTGGCGGCGCTGACGTGGATGGCCAATCGTGAATGCCTCGAGCTGGCTATCCGCAATCTGCATGAGAATGCAATCCAACACATGCCTTCCGGAGGCCACGTTCGATGGACGCTAGGTTCGTCGCCGAACGACATCGCCGTGGAGGATGAGGGCCCCGGCATTCCCGAGAACGAGATGCCTCAAGTCGGCACCCGCTTTTTCCGTGGCCAATTTAAAAGCCCTATCGGCAGCGGACTCGGTCTGTCGATCTCGCGCCTAGCGCTTGAGCGCATCGGAGCACGACTTGTATTGAGCAATCGAACGGATACCAAAGGTCTTCGCGTCGAACTCCTGCGTCAAGCTTGAGGCGTGAACGGCACAGGGCCTTCATTGGTGCGCATTGCGTCCTTCCGTCATTGTCAAAACCATTCTGAATTTGGCTTGCCCGGATCGCATTCGTGCTACCGCTTCAGCCGCTCTTTCCAACGGCATGGTTTCAATGCGGGGACGCACGCCTGCGAGCACGCTGAAATCAAGCGTTCTTTCATTCTCGAAGGGCGTGCCCGTTATCGATCCCAATATGCTTCGCTCTCCCACCACGAGGTGTCCCGCGAAAACTGGCAAAGAGTCCTTTCCTGTTCAGGCCGTGTCCGGGAGAGACGCTGCAAACAATGGATACGTCTCGGCCAGTTCGGTCCTGATTTGCCCTCGCATGAGTGCGAGCGTCGCCGCGTCCGGCTCCGGCGTCTCGACCTCGCAATGATCGTTGTCGAACGAAAATCCGGTCATTTCCCGAATGTCCCGCGCGGTGCGGCCAGGATGCACGCTTTCCAGTCGAAACCGGCCGATGTCACGCTGGAAGGAAAACAGCGCAGCATTGGTCAACAGCGCATGAGGCCCGCCCCGCCTGTAAACGCCCTCCTCGCTGACGCCGGGAGCCGAGATGAAATCGACCTGATCGACCAATACCCGGGGACTATGCTCCTCGCGGAAGAGAACCACCCGCGGCACCAGGAAATAGAGATAGGCCGAACCGTAGGACCCCGGCCATCTTACCTGTGAGCTTGGATATCCGCCCGCTCCCACAAGGTTGACGTTACCCTTGCCGTCAATCTGGCCGCCGCCGAGAAAGAAGGCGTCGATCCGCCCTTGCGCTGCGCAATCGAACAACTCCTCGGCGCCGCTGGTGAAGGCGTTGTGCGCGATCGATCCGAGGATCGAAAGTTGCACATCTTCCTTGCTGTGCTTCTTGTTCAGTGCGCGCAGCAACATCGCGCCCGCAGCGGGCATCGGCGATGACATCCCAACAGCTACGTGGCGTACTCCGGCCAGCAAACGCGAGATTGTGTAGATGAGAAGTTCGCGGCTGGTGCATTCGGACGTCATCACGCCGCACTCCGGGTACCGGTCAGGTAGGCTTGGAAACCCTCTGGCGTGCGCGCGGCCTGCGCATAATCTTGAACTTCGCGGTCATCCACTTCGTATTCGGCATAGAGCCCGGTCGGCCAGGCTGCGTTCTTGAATTCCGCCACAGCGGAAACGTACATCGCCGGAAGGACGGCGGCCGCCAGTTTCTCGTTCTCGAGTAGTGAGGTCTCGGAGATGCGTTCGACGGTAACGAAGGTTTTCTTCGACGCGTGGGCCAGCAGCATGACCTCCCGGAGCCGTCCGAGACCACCACGATCTTGTCGCTGTCGTCGAACGGATTGGTCGTGACCTTCCAGTCCGTGCGGTTCTTCAGGACATCGCTTCCGATGATGCCGCGGATAGGCATGAACGGCACGCCCTTCTCCGCCGCCGTGAGGCCCGCGAACACAGCAGGACACGTCGCATCGAGCAGGCGAATCTCGCCGTTCCGAACTGCGCGCCCGAAACAAGGCGCCCCACCTGCCTCGGCGAGGCTGACAGCGCTGGTCTCAAGAACCGCAACGGCGCCGGCGCCGATCAACATATCGACCTGCATGCCACCGATCGGCGCACACACCACGTGAAGATCGCGAATCCCCTGATCGATCAAAAGCCGGATCATGCCGGGACATGATCCCGAACCATCCGGAGCCAGGCCGAGTTTGATGCCGGACGGAATCATGCCCGCCATGGTCTCGGGGGATACGAATTCAGTCATGCTCCACCTCCCTTTTGCGGCCCAGTGTTCCTTGGGCCCGTTCATCCAAGCCGATCGAGCGAGCCGATCAGATCGTCGCGCAGATCGTCGTAATCCTCTAGCCCGACCGAAATCCGGATCAGACCATCGGTGAATCCATGCTCGGCCCGCTCTTCCGGAGAGTAGGTTGCATGCGTCATGCTGGCTGGATGCTGGATGAGCGTTTCGGCATCGCCCAGACTGACCGCGCGCGTCGCCAGCACGACATTGTCCATGAAGGCGCGTCCAGCCCCGAGCCCGGCCTTCAGTTCGAGCGCAATCATGCCGCCCATGTTTTTCATCTGACGTCGTGCCAATTCGTGTTGTGGATGCGACGAAAGACCGGGGAAATATACGGTCTCCACGGCAGGATGCTCGGCCAGATCGTGGGCGAGCCTGAGCGCCGTCTCGCCGTGACGATCCATCCTGAGGCTCAAGGTCTTGAGGCCGCGCAGGACGAGAAACGCGTCGAACGCCGAAATGCACGCGCCGTTCATCTCCTTGATGCCGACGAAGCGAAACTGATCGATCAGTTCCTTGCGAGCGACCACGATTCCGGCAAGCAGATCGCCATGGCCGCCGAGATATTTGGTCGCCGAATGCACGACGATATCGGCGCCGAGTGCGATCGGCTTTTGCAGATACGGCGTGCAGAATGTGTTGTCGATCAGCAGCAGCACCCCCTTGCTGCGGCAGATGTCGGCCAGCGCTGCGATATCGACCAGGCGCATGTTCGGGTTCGACGGCGTCTCGGCAATCACCATGTGGCAACGCGACGTCAGCGCGTTCGAGAGGTTGGCGGGATCGGTCAGGTCGACGAACCTCGTCTTGATACCGAAACGTTCGAGTTGATGGTGCAACAGCGCGAACGTGCAGCCGTAGAGCGTTTTGTCGGCAACGATCTCGTCGCCAGCCTTCAGCAGCGTCCAGAGCACCGCAGTGAGCGCTCCCATGCCGGAAGACGTCGCCATGGCGGCCTCGCCTCCCTCAAGGGAAGCCATTCGTTCTTCCAGCACCGTGACGGTCGGATTGCCGACGCGACCGTAGATGTAGCCGTCAGCCGCCCCCGCGAAACGGTCGCTTCCGGTCTCAGAGCGCTCGAATGCGTAGGTCGAGGTAAGGAATACAGGCGGGTTGAGCGCACCATGATAATCGAGCGCGTCATAGCCCTCATGGATAGCTCGGGTGGAGAATCCTGCTTCGGAATTTTTCATGCCGTCAGCATAATCCACCCGCACGTTCGAACTTGCCAAACTTGCGGAGTTGAGATTGAATTTCTGGCAGAATTTCTCGTCAATCTGGGTTTCCATGGCCGATCCTGCCAATTCTGGAAATTTTGACGCTATTGACCTGAAGATCCTGCGCGAACTGCAGGCGGACGCCCGATTGCCGAACAGCGTATTGGCCGAGCGGGTCGGCCTGTCTCCTTCGCCTTGTTCGCGAAGGGTCAAACTGCTGGAGGAATCCGGCGCGATCGAAAGCTATCGAACGATCGTGAACCGCACCGCAGTGGGTCTTGGACTGACGGTGTTCGCCGGAATTCGCGTCGGCCGTCATTCCGCTGAGGGCAAAGACAGCTTCATCAAGATGCTGCTCGCCATGCCTGAAGTGATTGCCTGTCATCTCGTCTCCGGGGACGTGGACTTTCTGATCGAGGTCGTCGTTCGCGACATGGCCACCTACGAGGCCACGGTTCTCAACCGTCTTCTATCATTGCCCGAATTGCGCGACATTCGAACAAGCTTTGCGATGCGAACCTATCGGTCCTCGGGACCTCTTCCGCTCTCCTCGGCAAGCTGAAGACATCGTGTGGTCGAGACTCCACGACGGGGGTTCGAGACTGTTCGGGCGAACATCGACGCTGCGCACTTTGGAGGGGGCCAACGCATCCCCGACCACGGCGCCCGTGGCATAAATGACGACGGAATTCGCCCCGCCAATGCCTGTGCGATCGCCAGCAGGACGACGTTGCCGCGCTCGAAACAAAGCATCGAGGCGGAATCGTCCGATGTTTCCTCGAAGACTTGGGAAGTTGCCATTTAGCCCTCGATTTGATGGCGCCAACGCGTATTGCATTGTGACGGACGACGGTGAAGGCGGAGATCGAGAAGGTCGCGCGCTTTGCGGGATTCTGGCAGCAAGTTTTCCTCGCGATATTTCGACAAGCGCACATCCAGTCCGGCATTGCGATCCTGAAATGATTGACAAGCCTCCTTGACGAACCACCGTGACCCGCGTTCTACGATCAAGTTGGCCGAGACGCTCCTTCTTCCGAAGCGACGTCACCTGGATCAACGTTCGCTCTTGAGCTTACAAGACTCGGACGTCTTGGCAGCGCTGCCGCCTGTTCTCGAATTGCGCTATCGACAGCGACGAGAATCGCATCCCGAAAGTCGGCCTCATCAACGAAGCTTGGCACCCAGTATCGAACTGCATAGCGCACGCCTTCCGTGTCGTAGGAGACTGCACGTACTTCCGGCTTTGGCCCTCCCTTGAGGATTTCGATCGAAGCGGCTGCCGTTGCCAGCAAATCCTTTCCCCGGGCGATAGCAATGTCGTAACCGAGAACGATCTCGACTGTGGCTTGATACTTTTTGCGCGGCGCGCTGTAATTTGTAAGCTTCTGTCGTGAAATCTGACTGTTTGGAAGAATCATGTAGATATCGCTGCGCGTTAATAGTCGCGTCGTACGCCAACCGATCTCGATGACGCGCCCGCGGATCGCCCCATCAATTTCGACCCAGTCCCCTATTCTGAATGGAGCCTCCAGACCGAGAGCGACGCCCGCAAGAACGTCGGCAAGGACGTTACGAATTGCAAAACCAAGCACTGCAATGATCAGGCCGGAGCTGGCCAGCGCTCCCCCCGCTGATTGCCCTAAAAGCAAAGCAGCCGTCGCAATAGTTGCAGCCAGAAAGAGCGCGGCAGCAATAAGCTCGCGAAGAAGTTTCGGCACCTTTCGACGACCATCGCGACGCTTCGTCATGGCCGCCGTGGCCATTCGAGCAAGCAACCATGCACTCGAATAGTACACAGCCACGATGCTGCCTTGCTTTACGGCATGCTGGTCGGCATCCGAGATAACGTGCCGGAAAACGCGATCATGGAGAATAAAGACGATCAGCGAAACTCCGACTGCAATTACAGGCCAAAGGAATTTTTGTAGATATGACTGCATTGCCGGCCAATCTCCTCGCGCCCCTACAAGCCTCATAAAGAACCGCGCAAGGCTCCATCGCACTGCCGTGAGTGCCCTGCTCGCGCTTCATCGATGGGATCGTCACCGCATCCTGACAGTCGAACCCGATCTGTCGTCCGAAACCCCATCAGCCCGGCCAAAGCCAATGCGGTAAAATCCCGGCAATCGCTGCGATTAACGTAGCGAGTACAGCAAGACCGACGCACAAAAGATACAGTCGAACAGATTCCCAGCCGGTCTCGAGTCTTGCTGTCTTCTTGGGCCGAGGAGACGTTTCTTTTTTACCCGCCACGATCACCTCCATCGGCCTCCGTCAAATAACCCTTTCTCGCTTTCCAGTAACGACTGGTCTGATGCGATACGCACGCGAAGATCGAACGCAATCTCCGTTTGCGACGAAATCATATTCAACACGCATAATGGCAGATGTCGTGCAATTACTAGATGCGGCATATCACCATCTAACGGCGAAGGATGGCTCAGACGGAGCGGCAGATCATCCTCTCAGGCCTGCAAATCCCGCAGACCTATTTGCCGTTTAGCCTAATTCTCCATACGGAGATCAATGGCGTATTGCCCGATCTTGTAACGTGGCGTACGAGTTCCCGTCCCGGAATGAATTGGACTTATATAGTCCCATGGCCCGGCACAAGATATGCGCCTGCGTCATTCCTACGCTTTCCTCGCCTTGTGGACGCTGTTAAATATGCTTTGCGTCCACCGAGCGGGGTTTGAAGTATCGTTCGACCATCCATGCATGTCGAGTTGGCTGCCCTTCTCGAGCCTTTCCGGACAACTGCGGCATACGTGGTGCGATGGGAGGCGCGGCTGTATTATGAGTCGAGCATGGCCTTAAATTTCGGGCAAGCAGCATTCTGCGGCCTCGACAAATAAGCCTGTCTTCGCATCCCTTGGTTCATGTTATGTAGGGAGATCAGAGCCATCGCAATCGGGAAGAGCTAGTGACATCTCTGGAATTGCTCCTGTTTGCGCTTATTGCACTTCCTTTTCTGGGAAGCTGTTTAGCCGTCCTATTTCGCGTGGACGCCCGTGACGGAGCCGCATATTTCGCCGGATTGATCGCCTTAACGGCCCTGGCGCTGACCATCGCGACGTACCCGCACGTTACGAGCGGTGAAGTCCTGCAATATAGGTACGATTGGGTTCCAGAGCTTGGACTGCACTTCAGTCTGCGCATGGACGGTTTCGCCTGGATTTTCGCCGCGCTGATTACTGGCATCGGATTTCTGGTCGTATTGTATGCGCGCTACTACATGTCCTCGAGCGATCCTGTTCCTCGATTCTTCGCATTCTTGCTGGCCTTCATGGGGGCAATGCTCGGAATCGTGCTCTCTGGAAACGTCATTCAGTTGGTCTTTTTCTGGGAACTGACCAGCCTCTTCTCCTTCTTGCTGATCGGCTATTGGTACCAGAGCGCTCAGGCGCGTGACGGCGCCCGCATGGCACTCACCATCACATCCGCTGGCGGCCTTTGTCTCTTTGCCGGCGTTCTGATTCTAGGCCATATCGTCGGAAGCTACGACCTCGACCGCATCCTCTCCTCGGGTGCCGTCATTCGATCGCATCCGCTTTACGTGCCAGCTCTCGTTCTCATTCTTGCCGGCGCCTTCACGAAGAGCGCACAATTCCCGTTTCATTTCTGGCTTCCGCAGGCAATGGCCGCTCCGACGCCCGTCTCGGCCTACCTCCACTCCGCAACGATGGTCAAAGCCGGTGTGTTCTTGCTGGTGCGCCTTTGGCCTGCGATGGGAGGAACGAACGAGTGGCTCTGGCTGGTGGGATCTGCCGGGCTCATCACCTTCGTGCTCGGCGCATTTTTTGCGGTGTTTCAGCAAGACCTCAAGGGACTTCTTGCTTACTCGACGATAAGTCACCTCGGGCTGATCACGTTGCTGACCGGCCTCGACACACCGCTCGGGCAAGTCGCCGCCATTTTCCACATTATGAATCACGCGACGTTCAAGGCCTCACTCTTCATGGCGGCCGGGATCATCGACCACGAAACCGGAACGCGCGACATCCGGCGCCTGAGCGGTCTGCGGCGTTTCATGCCCGTTACGGCGGCCCTGGCGATGGTCGCTGCTGCCGCGATGGCGGGCGTGCCGCTCCTCAATGGATTCCTTTCAAAGGAGATGTTTTTCGCCGAAACCATTGAGATCCACGACAACTCCTTAATAGATCAGGCATTGCCGTATATCGTCACGATTGCGAGCATGTTCACCGTTGCGTATTCGCTACGATTCATCCTCGATGTGTTTTTCGGTCCCGCTCCAACAAGCTTACCGCGCGTTCCGCATGAGCCGCCGTTCCTGATGCGCTTGCCGTCCGGACTACTGGTGCTGGCATGTCTTATCGTCGGAATCGTTCCAGCCATCACAATAGCGCCTCTTTTGACAACGGCTCTGCACGCCGTACTCGGCCCCGTCCTTCCGGCGTACAATCTGGCTGCCTGGCACGGGTTCACGCCTGAACTCCTGATGAGCTCCGTCGCCATCGCCGGCGGAGCCGCGATCTACGTCATGTTGCGCTCCTATTTGAGCGTCAACGAAGGACCCCCGCTGCTTCGTCACATCAAGGGGCAGCGCATTTTTGAACGCATTCTGATCACCCTCTCCTGGCGGCTTGCGCGGTGGCTGGAGCGCAAGCTTGGTACGCTGCGCCTCCAGCCGCAACTGCAGATTTTGATTTGCGTCGCTCTCGTCGTTGGACTGGCACCGATCTACATGCGCGGGATCGGCCACGACGGCTCCCCGCGGATGACGTTTGACGTCGTGTTCGCGATCATCTGGGCTGTCGGCATTTCCTGTGCCCTGGCTGCAGCCTATCAAGCCAAATTTCATCGCCTTGCAGCGCTCATTCTTGTCGGGGGCGCCGGCCTCGTAACCTGCATCAGTTTCGTCTGGCTCTCTGCGCCTGACCTGGCCTTGACACAACTGGTCGTCGAAACGGTTACGACCGTGCTGCTTGTTCTCGGCTTACGCTGGTTGCCGAAGCGTTTTGAGAAGGAGAAGGGCGAATCCGTCGATGCGACGGCGGGCACCCTGCGTTGGTATCGTCTGCGCGACCTCTTCGTTGCTGCCGCCGCGGGTGGCGGCATGGCCGCGCTTGCTTACGCCGTCATGACGAGACCACCTCCGGACAGCATCTCCAGCTTCTTCGTCGAAAATGCCTACACGAAAGGCGGCGGCACAAATATCGTGAACGTCATTCTGGTGGATTTCCGTGCATTCGACACCCTGGGGGAAATCACCGTTCTCGGCATTGTCGGCCTCACGGTCTTTGCGTTGCTACGACGGTTTCGTCCGGCCGCCGACAGCATTCCGATGCCCGAGCAACAGCGCGCGCAAGATCTTTTCGATCATGAAAGCGGGACGCGGCAGCGTGGCGCCACCGTCAAGAGCGCGATGGCAATTCCTGCACTCATGATGGCCGCGCTGTTTCCGCTTATCATCATGACAGCTCTATATTTGCTTCTTCGCGGGCACGATCTGCCGGGTGGCGGTTTCGTCGCTGGCGTAACGATGGCCGCGGCATTCATTCTACAGTACATGGCTCGCGGAACCATCTGGGTGGAGTCGCACCTGCGCGTTTTGCCGATCCGCTGGATGGGCGCAGGCCTGCTTGCGGCAGCCGGTGTCGGCGCGGCAGCGTTGCTATTCGGTCGGCCATTCCTAACCTCATGGTTCTCATACGTGGATATCCCCTGGATCGGACGTGTGCCGGCTGCCAGTGCGATGCTGTTCGACCTGGGCGTGTTCGCGCTGGTTGTCGGCGCAACTGTGCTGATGTTGATCGCAATAGCGCATCAATCGATGCGCAGTCATCGCGCGCCGCGCGCGCCTCTCACCAACGAATCCAACATCGAGATGCGCTGATGGAGATCGTTCTCGCTATTGGCATCGGGGTACTCGTCAGTTCAGGCGTGTGGCTGATCCTTCGGCCGCGCACGTTCCAGGTCGTCATAGGACTGTCGCTGCTCTCCTATGCGGTCAATCTGTTCATTATCGCCATGGGACGGCTGAAAGCCGAAGCGGCTCCGATCCTCTCAGCCGGTGGAGTGGGCGACCCTGGGCGCTACGCCGATCCGTTGCCGCAAGCGCTGGTTCTGACTGCCATCGTCATTAGCTTTGCCACGACGGCCCTGCTTCTCGTCGTGCTGATCGCGTCGCGAGGCCTCACCGGCACGGACCATGTTGACGGACGGGAACTGGACCGTTGAGCAACATCGGAAACCATCTGATGATCGCGCCGGTGGCGGTGCCGCTATTCGCCAGCGCAATGATGCTGGTTCTCGGCGGCGACCGCCGCACCTTGAACGCGACGCTCAATGTTGCATCCGTCGTTGTACTCGTCGCAATTGCAATCGCCTTGCTCCGGGGAGCCGATGCTTCACCAGACGGCCTTCTTGGCGTGTATCGGCTCGGCGACTGGCCCGCACCATTCGCGATTGTTCTGGTTGTCGACCGGCTGACTGCCATGATGTTGCTGCTGACGAGCGTCCTTGCGTCGGCAACACTCATATTCTCGCTCGCTCGGTGGCATCGCGTAGGTGCGCATTTCCATTCCCTTTTTCAGCTTCTGTTAATGGGGATCAATGGAGCGTTCCTGACGGGCGACCTCTTTAATCTGTTCGTCTTTTTTGAGGTCCTGCTCGCTGCCTCCTACGGCCTGGCATTGCACGGCTCGGGGACGGTGCGCGTAACGACCGGGATGCATTATATTATCGTCAACCTGGTGGCCTCGCTTCTGTTCCTCATCGGAGTGAGCCTGATCTACGGCGTCACTGGAACACTTAACATGGCCGATCTGGCGACGCGCATTCCGGCTATCCGCGCCGAAGATCGCGCCCTGCTGGAGGCAGGTGCCGCCGTCCTTGGCATTGCCTTTCTGACGAAGGCCGGCATGTGGCCGATGTGCTTCTGGCTTCCCCGCACCTATGCCGCCGCGCCGCCTCCGGTTGCAGCGCTTTTTGCGATTTTAACGAAGGTAGGTGTCTACATCATTCTTCGGCTTTGGCTGCTTTTGTTCGGAGATCATGCCGGAGCATCAGCCCATTTTGGCGGCGAACTGCTGCTGATAGGCGGAATGGCAACTATCGTTTTTGGTGCGATCGGATGTCTCGCGTCCCAGGACATGGCCCGTCTCGCCGCCTATTCCGTGCTCGTGTCTTCCGGCACAGTGCTTTCCGCCATCGCCATGGGGCCTGTCGATATGACAGCCGGTGCGCTCTACTACCTCGTGAGTTCGACACTTGGGCTGGCAGCGCTCTTCCTTCTTATCGAGCTTATCGAGCGAGGTCGCGAGCCTGGCGCCGACTTGCTTGCCGTGACGCGTGAACTCTATGGCGAAGAAGATGAACTCGATGATGCAAAAGGAACGGGCATAGCAATCCCGGCGAGCATAGCCGCCCTGGGCGGCGCTTTTATCTGCTGCACCCTGGTTATTTCCGGACTGCCGCCACTATCAGGCTTCGTCGCCAAGTTCGCATTGCTGACGGCGGCCCTGAATTCGCAACCGGACAGTATCCCGATCGCTGCCTGGATATTCCTCGTCATCCTAATCCTATCGGGGTTGGCAACCTTGATCGCCACGACCCGCGCCGGAATTCACGCGCTTTGGGCCTCGCCGGACCGAGCCATACCGAGTGTGCGTTTGGTCGAAATAATACCCATCGTTGCACTCATTCTACTCTGCGCCGCACAGACGTTGCAGGCTGGGCCGTTCATGCGATACGCGCAGGCGGCCGCGGGCTCGCTGTACACACCGCACGACTATTTACGCGGCGTTCTCGGCGCGGAAAACGTGATTCAAAATACCCGGAGGGAGCCTCGGTGAAACTGCTCCCCTATCCGATCGCAAGCGCCATTTTCCTCGGATTCTGGCTGCTGTTGAATCAATCTTTGTCGACCGGCCAATTTCTTCTGGGCGCAAGTATGGCATTGATCGGCGGGTGGGGGCTGGCAGCACTGGAGCAGCCGAAGGCACGTCCAAGGCGGCCCCTTGCGATACTGCGCCTGGCCCTCATCGTCTCCGCCGACATTGTCAAATCCAATATTGCCGTCGCGTGCATCATCATCGGTTTCGGGCGAAGAGAGCGACGTCCCGGTTTCGTCGATATACCGCTTGAATTGCGTGACCCTTATGGTCTGACACTCCTCGCATGCATCATCACCTCGACGCCCGGAACGCTATGGGTCAAATTCGAGGAGCCGGCCGGCACGTTGACCATTCACGTCCTCGACTTGGTCGATAAGGCCGAATGGATCAGCACCATCAAGAGCCGCTACGAGCAGCCGCTTTTGGAGATCTTCGCATGAATGCGTTGCTTGTGTATGCGATCGTGTTCGCCCAAATCTCTTTGGGAATAGCGATGATATGCGCTGCGTATCGCATCCTGCGCGGGCCGCGTGCGCAAGACCGGATACTGGGCCTGGATACCCTTTACGTCAATGCGATGCTGATGCTTCTCGTTTTTGGCATCAAATCGGGCTCCACTCTCTATTTTGAGATGGCGCTAGTCGTCGCACTGCTCGGCTTTGTGGGCACTGTCGCGCTCGCCAAATTCCTGCTTCGCGGCGAGGTGATCGAATGAGCAATGTCGCCGAGATTCCCGCCCTTTCGGCATTTTTTACAGCTGCATTCCTCTTGCTCGGGTCAACGCTGACCCTGATTGGCTCGCTGGGACTGCTTCGCCTTCGCAGTTTCTATGAAAGAGTTCATGCGCCCACGCTCGGAACGACTCTCGGGGTCGGCTGCATAGCAATGTCGTCGATCGTCTACTTCTCGACATCTGCAGGCCAAGTCGCGTTTCGTGAAGTCCTGATTGTCTTGTTCGTAACCATCACCACGCCGATCACGCTGATGGTGCTGGTCCGCGCAGCACTGTTTCGTGATCAAACGGAAGGGCAAGACGCGTCCCGCGCCAGCATTGAAAGCGCTCCACGTCCACGCGAATAACGCAGAAGGCGTCGCGAAGACAGCTGCATAATTGATTGCGTTGTACCATATCCTCTTTGCGGAGAAGGCTTACGCGAGAGGAGTCGCGCGGCCAAAGATCCATCGATGACCTTGAAAGCCACCGGCGCAGCCTCATACTTATGATCTGTCGTTTGCGGAATATGGCCGATGCTCTGGAATTGACGGACTTTGACAGACGCAAGCCTTCTCGCGCGCACCTACCCTTCTTGGAAAGGATCAAGACCATGTCAAAAGACAAAAGGAAAAGCGATCAGGACGAAAAGCAACAACTCGACGAGGAGCTTGACCAGCAGTTGAGAGAGACTTTCCCAGCAAGTGACCCTCCCAAAATCACCCGCGGCCCTTCAAAGGTCGGTCGCGACGATAAGACGCACAAGAATTCTTAGGCCCGCCGCCCTTCCTTCGGCGGAACAATTATCCTCGAAAACGACCGACGTGGACTCGCTGCAACTCGCGCAAGCGAAGGAGAACTCATGAAAATCCTTGCAGCCACGGACTTCTCAACGCGATCTAACCGCGCATTGAGGCAAGCGGCATTGTTGGCGCAATCCGACGATTCACTTCTGTTCATGGTCCACGTCGTCGACAACGATCAACCGGACGATTTGGTCCGCATGGAGCAACGGGAAGCGGAACGAATCTTGCGGGAACAAATGGGGGCGATGCCGGAAATTCGCTGGACGCATGCACGCCCAATGGTCATCGCGGGCGATCCATTCGACGGAATTCTCCAAGCTGCCGCCGAAATTCAGCCAGACCTCATCGTCATGGGATCTCATCGCAAGCAACTGCTTCGTGATATCTTTATCGGAACAACGGTCGAGCGCGTAATCCGCAAGGGGTCCGTGCCAGTTTTAATGGTGAATCATGAAGCGCAGCGTAGATATGAACGCATTCTCGCGCCGACCGATATGTCGGACGTTTCGGCGAACGCCCTGCATGCCGCCCGCTCAATTGGATTGCTAGGCAATGGTGCAACACTTGTTCATGCGTTCACGGCCCTGGCGAAAGGCAAAATGTCCGTTGCCGGCGTAGATCGGGATAGCATTGCCGACTATATCGAGGGCGAACGACGCCAGGTCAGCAACGAGCTAGCCGCATTTTTGATTGCCAACGATTTGCAGAGCTCACAATGGCGTCTCCGCGTGGAAGACGGCTCTCCGATGGAAATCATTTCCCGAGCGGTGACGGACATTGAACCTGATCTCATGGTCATGGGCACACATGGCCGCTCTCGGCTTATTAAAGCGCTGATAGGAAGCACCACGGAAGAGGCTCTACGCTCACTTAATGTCGATATTCTGGTAGTTCCTTCCATCGAGCGATTACCCATTGTTGCCGCCCTATGACCAATGTCCAACCAAACGGCATAGACAGCCATAGAGGCTAGCATTTTGACGACGGCCTTGCCCTTCACGTGCCGGCCTCGACGCGGGCAAAGGCCCCACCGATTGCCGCGAACGGATGGACTTTGTCGACGACGACCTTCAGTTGTCTTTGTTTGATCATCCGGGAAAATTCGGCAAGGTCGCTTCCGCTCGGATGCATGAAAAGATGGCGACAGCCGAACTCGGCGCGCCGTGCAAAGACATCAGCATTTGACAATTTGCGATGTCGTCGAGAGCCGACGCGAATTGAACCGCAATACCTGCCTGCTTCAAGTGAGAATCGTCAAACGGCACGCTTGGATCGACATCGCCAAAGTGCTGAGATGACGATATCATCTTTACGGTAACGCTTATGACAACACTCGTAACACCGAGCAGGGATATTGACTAAGTCATTGGAATAATCTCGGTTGATAGCTTCAATAGGTTACCGCGATCGAGAGTTCGAGTCCCGCTCCCACTACCACGACAAGTTATCATTTAATATCAGCTTTATCATTGTCGGAGGCCCGACCACTGTGAGACATCTCACGATGGTGTATCCATGGGACACCTATGATGCGCGCCTCATATCTCGCCCGTCGCGAGAGCCGCTGCTACCCTCAGATTCGCTGCAATCACGTCGTGGCCGGACTGCTCAATCAATCCCTGTTCCGGACGTCGTTAAGGGCTGTCGACGACGTCAGGCGCAGCGTCGCATGGCCGAACGTCTAGGCTAGGTCTATGGAACAAATGACAGCATCGATTTTGCCGTCTTGTTCGCGAAGAACGTCCGGCAGTTGCGGACGTATCTCTCGGGTCCAATGCCTCATCTCGGATGATCGTCTGTTCGCTCGGTGCAGCTACGAAGAGATGCTCAAGAACCTGAATCGCCGCGCGCAGGCGTGCGACTTCAATTTAAAGGCTCGCGAACTCATACCACTCGATCCATCCGAGACGATTGCAGCCGGATGTCTTTCAACACCTGTTCTGCCGACGGCTTTGCCGGACCCGGATTTCTGCTTCATCTTCGCTCCTGGCGGCAACGATGAAGCAGAAATCCTCCTTTCGTGAAGGCCCTCAATTTATCTCAGAGGCGCTGGCGGCGAACAGCCAGCCAGGAAGGAACCTCGGAACGGGACATGAAGGGATGGGGGCGGCATTAAGCTATCAAATCGGCTCGGGTGAACCAAGATCGCGCAACCGCTAATTGTTAAAATAGCTGAAGAGCCGCGGCATCTCGATCGGATCTGATCCACCTTCTCTCCCCAATTCCCGAGATTGAGAAAGATTTCGGATCCCTGTTTGGGTTTAGTAACTCACCGAACTTACACTGTGATGTGGTAACCACCGTTCACGCCTAAGTGCTGGCCAGTGATATAAGACGCACCATCAGAGAGCAAGAAACAGACCGCCTTCACGACTTCCTCGGGCTGCGCCCAACGACCGAGTGGAATCTTCGCAAGAATCCCATCTCGGAACTTGTCGCCGCGAATCGTATCCGTCATCGGCGTCTCGACCACTCCAAAGCAGATCGAGTTGGTCCGGATGTTGAACTTGCTCCATTCCAGCGCCGCCGTCATCGTCATGCCAAGAAGGCCGGCCTTCGCCGCTGCATAATTGATCTGACCGATCGAACCTTTGCGACCTGCATCCGATGATATATTGACGATCGAGCCGCCGGTTGCATCGCCCTCCTTGGCACGTTGGACCATATGACGGCCCGTCGCCTGCAACCAGTAGAATGCACCGGTCAGGTGAACATCAATCACGTCCTGCCATTGCCGTGCGCTCATTTTCTCGATCATCGCGGGTCGGATGATGCCCGCATTGTTGACAAGCCCGTGCACCGCACCAAACTGCGCCACCGCCTTGTCCACTGTGCCCGCGGCAAGATCGGGATCCGTGACGCTGCCGACCACACCAAGCACCCGTTCCTTCGGCAACGCCGAGACGGTTTGAGCCAACGTTGCTTCGTTGAGTTCAAGCGCGACAACATTGCCGCCCAATTTTACGACAAGTTCAGTGGTGGCGCGGCCGATTCCTTGCCCCGCGCCCGTCACGACGATGGTTCGCCCCTTAAGTGAAACGATCTCGGCGGAGTCCGGACCGGCGGTGACTTGAGCGGGTGTATTCATTAGGAGTTTCCTCGGTTGTAGACTTAAAGCGGCTGACGTCTTGTGCGTTGTCCGGTGGAGAGGCGCTAGTTCCGTGCCGCTCTCAATTCGAAACCAATGCGCGGGAAATGAACGGCAATCTCCCCGACTTCATCGTTTCGAATGAGAACGACGATCTCATCCATGTCGAGAAATTCAAGCCTTCCGACGATGGCATCCTTTGCATAATCACTTGCCCTCACCTCAACGAGCGCACCGAGATCGGGGTCCTCGGGATGACGAAATCCGCTTCTCGAAACGGCCTTAGGTTCGCTGGTCCGTGCGAAGTCCAACGCCTGATCGGATGACAACTCCTCACAGGTACCATGCCCGAAAGCACGTATCCGCGCCAACCAGTCTCGAACCGCGGGCAAGCCATCGAACTCGTAGGCCAGTCTTGTGCTCCGATCGGTCATGAACCACAGAGCATGAAAAACCGAGAGGTCAGCTGTCGTTAATTGATTGCCACATATCCATTTGCGCCCGTCGGAAAGCATGTCCTCGACCAATGCCAACTGCATTCGCACCAGCGGCGCATTACGCGCCGCGGCACGTTCCACCGATGCCACACTCGGAATCGGTAGTCCCCTCATCCGAGCCCTATCTTCGAACAATGCTGGCGGCATCAGATCGTGGTTGGTTCCCCACGCATACAGCATGATCGCACGAAACAGCGGCCCCTCGGCCCATGCCGAGACCGCATTCGACAGGCCACCATATCCCGCGGGGAACAGGGTCGGATCTGAGTGTCTCCGCTCAAGCTCCTTGAGGATGATTCGTGTATCGCAATACACATCCGCACCAATCTGCAGCACAGGCGCCCGACGATATCCGCCGGTAAGCGGCGTCAACTTAGGCTTTGGCGCGACTGGAGGCACGACAACACTCTTCCAGCGAAGCGACTTGAAACCCATCGCGACCCGTACTTTCTCGGAGTAATTCGAAAAGTCGTAGTGGTGCAAAATGAGATTGGTCATCTTTTGCTCGTCAGTTAGGTCACTTCTGGGGTGCTCCAACCTAGCATGTTGAGCGGTCCCCACCGCCAGTGCAGCTTGCTTACGTCTTTGCAAACTGTAAGGCTCACCTGAAACGCCACGCCCAATGAGTGTCCCCCTGATCGCGTCGCTCGATCGCATCAACCCGAATGAATCGGTCATGCGCCAGCGCGGCGCCAACCCAGAGCTCATTCCAAGCATCAAACACGGCGGGAGACAGCTGCCCTCGTTCGGACATCAATTTCCACGAGGTCTGCCGTACCGTTGCGGATGCCCCCTCCCGAAGCAGTTCGGCATCGTCGCCCTGGCCCGCCGCAAGCCTCGCAAATGCAGCCGCGAATCCGACCGGGCCCGGCTCGACACCCCCGAGGATGGCCGTGACCTTATCGAACGTGTGCATACCCACTAGCCTGGCAGCAGCACCGGCGAGATGCCCGCCCTCCTCAGGCCCAAGCGCCGCGATGGCTTCCGGAACGATGGAAGTGATGTATTCCATTGAATAGTTACGCAACACCTTGTGGAGGCGCTCTTCCGGCCAATTGTTCTCGGGAAGGCTGGGAGCATGTCGGGGATCGAAAGCTGGGCACCGTTCGCCCGGAGAAAATTGCAGACGCTCCTCCGGAGCGAGATCGTGGTCCCACTCCTTGTAGTATCCTTCCAAACCAGGTTGGCCGTCGACTGTCTGCCCCGTACATACAAAGCCAAGCCGCGGATTACCGAGAACGACACCGTTATTGGCGTGCCATCCCCGCAGCATCGCTCGCGATACTTCCGAAGGAATGCCGCAGATCGCCGTTCCCGACCAGATCCAGCGCGGCGGTGGGTAACGAACCCAAGCTTTTCGATCGTTTTCGTAGACGTACTCCACCTTCACGCCGCCAACCTGATTGGAGAGGTAGTGATACTGTGCACAGGCCACCGCATGAGGCAGCTCATGTAAGCTGAGTTTCTTTAATCCCGGAAGGAAGCGGGCCAATTGCTGCCTACGAAACGTTCTGAAAACGACCTCAGCGGCGCGCTGTGGACCAGCGCGCGACGACAGCATGAGAATGAGACCCGTCAGATAGGAATGATAGATCAGGTCGATTGCGCGATACGCCGCGACGTCAGTGGCGGTCTCGTTGCTTTTCCCCTTCAAATCTTCGCCTCCAGCCCGGCGGTGACGAAATCCGCTATGGAGAGGGCGAGCTTCTTTTTGCTCGCTAGGGTCTCGCCATCACGCGGTTGATACCAACGCGAGGTCCAATTCAGCGCTCCGAGCAGCGGCTTTGCCGCCAGCTTCGGGTCGACCGCGCGGAAGTCTCCGGACGCCACCCCCTCCTTGATGACGCGGATGTAGAGGTTCTCGTTCGCCTCCCGCAGCGCAACCGTTTCCGCGAGCTCCGCCCGCTCGCTCGCGTTCGTCCGCTCGAGAAGATGCATCTCTAGTCCTTGAGCTATCACCCGCAGGTACGCGAGGTGATCGATGACGAGTAACGTGTGGGCAAAGGCCATTCCGTGTAGCCGCTTGCTCGGCGCCGCATCCATTTCGAATGGCGGTCGAATCGCCGCCTGCGTCAACTCCATCCCGCGACGATGAACCGCGAAGAACAGTTCGGACTTGCTACGATAGTAGTAGTAGATCGCGCCCTTGGTCGAACCGATCTCGTCGCTCACCCGATCCAGTGACGTCGCAGCGAATCCCTGGCGCATGAACGCGCGTGCCGCGGCGTCCAGAAGTTCGACTCGTCGGTCGGCCAGCGGCTCACCGCCCTGGATCTTTCCCATTCTACTCAAGCGCCCCTCCCGCAATTTCGACATTGACAGTCAAACATACTACCCAGTAGCATTCAAGATACTACTCAGTATCTAAGAGGAGCACCCGTCGTGCTGGATGACTTCGCCGGCATACGCGTACTAGACGTTAGCCAGGGTTTCGCCGGGCCGTATTGCGGAGCGATCCTCGCGCGCGGCGGCGCATCGGTGATCAAAGTCGAGCCGCCGGCGGGCGACTGGGCACGCACGATCGGCGGCTCTATCGAGGGCCATACCGCGTTCAGTCTGGTGCCGAACATCGGCAAGCGCGGCATCTGTATCGATGGCGGAAAGGCAGCGGGTCGCGATCTGCTGGCGAAGCTCGCCGCGTCGACCGACATTGTGATCCAGAACTTTCGGCCCGGCGTGGTTGAGCGGCTGCAGATCGCCGACCATCAACTGCGCCCTGACAATCCAGGCCTTATCTACGTGTCGATCCTCGGCTTCGGCCCGGGCCCCTATGCAAAGCGGCCTGCCACCGACACCATCATCCAGGGATTCACCGGCATGATGATGATGAACCGCGATGCGAACGGAACGCCGCGACGCATCGGCATGCTCGCCGTCGACACAGCCGCCGGCGTGTATGCCGCGCAGCAGGTAGGAGCAGCACTCTACCGCCGCCTCTCCGGGCGCGGAGGCCAACACATCAAGGTCTCGTTGGTCGAGGTTGCCGCAGCCTTCCAGGCCATGCCGATCGTAGACGACGCGCTGCGCCGGCACGGACAGCCGGACGTTCCACTAAGCGTGCCGATCGGAACATTCGCGACCGCGGACGGGTACATCAATCTTTCCTGCGTCTCGAACGCGATGTTCCACGGCATATGCCAGGTCATCGGCAAGACCGAATGGATTTCCGATCCGAGGTTCTCAAGTGAGGCAGGTCGTCTCGGCCACGTGACGGAGATCACGTCAGAGGTGACCCGCATTCTCCTGACGCAAAACAGTCGCCACTGGATTGAGGCGTTCGAACGGAACGACGTCTTGTGCGGGCCGGTGCAGGACTATCCGGACTTTCTGAACGATCCGCATGTTCGTGGCTCCGGATTGCAGGCCACGTTGCAGGGCGGTGCGTTCGACGGGATTCCACTCACGCTCATACCGGGCACGGCAGCGCCAGGCAGTCGCCTACCCGCTCCACCCCGCCTCGGCGAACACACAAGAGAGGTGCTTCTCGAGCACGGATACTCAAAGCCCGAGATCGATCATCTCGTCGCCGATGGCACGATTGTCGAAACAAGAGCGGAAGGGAGTAAACAATGAAGTCGATATCCATCGCAGGCGCTGTGGGAGCCGGCCTTGTGGCCGGACTCGTATCATCGTCAGCTTTTGCACAGATATCGGACAACGTCGTCCGTATCAGCATCCTCAACGACATGACCGGCATCTACGCTGACGCGGGTGGCAAAGGATCGATCGTCGCCGCCGAGCTTGCGGCGGAGGACTTCGGTGGCAAGGTCGCCGGCGCTAAAATCGAGGTCGTTTCGGGAGATCACGCAAACAAGCCTGATATCGCATCGAATCTCGCGAGAAAGGCTTACGACACGGAAGGCGTCGACGTCATCGCTGACGGCGGATCGTCGGCGGCGGCACTTGCGATGCAGAACGTCTCGCGCGAGAAAAAGAAGATCATCCTGTTCTCTGGGCCAGCGACCGCGGAGATCACCGGCAAAGCCTGTTCACCCTATAGCTTCCATTGGATGTACGATACTTACGCACTCGCCGCCGCGCCTCCCGAGGGAGTCCTAAAACGTGGCGGCGATACATGGTTTTTCATCACAGCCGACTATGCATTCGGCAAGTCGATGGAAGCGGAGGCGACCAAGCGAATCGAGGCTGGCGGCGGCAAGATCGTAGGCGGCGTCCGCACCCCGTTGGACACGTCCGACTTCTCGTCGTACTTGCTGCAGGCACAAGGATCTGGTGCCAAGGTATTGGCTTTGGCAACTGCGGGCAGCGACACTAGCAATGCCATTAAGCAGGCCCAGGAATACAAGGTGATAGGCCCCAACACGCAGGTTGTCACGTTCCTCATGTTCATCAACGACGTGAACGCCATGGGTTTGAAGGATGGACAGGGCCTGATCTCGTCGACAACTTACTATCACGACCTCGATGACGGCAGCCGCAAGTTCGCCAAGCGCTTCTGGGACAAGATGGGACGCCCTCCGTCCATCGTTCAGGCCGGCGTCTACAGTTCGGTTCTGCACTATCTGAAGGCGATCGCGGCGACAAACTCCGACGACGCCGACAAGGTGGCAGCGAAGATGCGCGAGATGCCGGTCGAAGACGGCTTCACGCACGGCGCCAAGATCCGGGCAGATGGTCGCCTGCTGCGCGATCTGTACGTGACCGAAGTCAAGAAACCCGAAGAATCGAAGGGACCTTGGGACTACTGGAAGATTGTCGCAACGATTCCAGGTGACAAAGCTTGGCGTCCCGCTGACGAAAGCGAATGCCCGTTGCTCAAGACTCACTGACCTGAGGAGGCTGATCGAGCATGACGGACGATCCGACGCTGTTGGTCGCGAACGACGGACCGGTCACGGTCATCACAATCAATCGTCCGGCTGTACGTAACGCCTTGGACAATGAAACCGCCGCAGCGCTCACCAAAGCGCTGCGGGACTTCGATCACGCCGAGAGCCAAGCGGTCGCCGTTCTGACTGGTGCCGGCGGCCATTTCTGCGCCGGCGCGGACTTGAAGGAGCTCGCGGCAGGTCGCGAGTACAAGCCCTGGGCCGGTGATCCGGACGGCCCATGCCATGGCATCCTATCGAAACCGGTCATCGCCGCGGTCGCAGGATATGCCTGTGCCGGAGGACTCGGTATCGCCCTCCGGTGCGATCTCCGCATTGCAGAGGAGACTGCGATCTTCGCTGTTCTTTCTCGACGATGGGGCGTGCCGATGAGCGACGGCACGACCGTTCGTTTGCCTCGTCTCATCGGAGCGGGCCGCGCACTCGATATGCTTTTGACCGCACGTAAGGTCACTGGTGCTGAAGCGCTCGCCATGGGTTTGGCCGACCGCCTCGTTCCAGTCGGCCAAGCCTTAAGTGCTGCGCTCGAACTGGCGCACGATATCTCGGCATTTCCGCAGATCGCGATGCGGTCGGATCGAATGTCAGCAATCCGCCAGTGGAACCTGTCCGAAATGGATGCCATCGCTCTGGAGACGGAGCTTTCCGTCGAAGCGCGCCGCAAGGAAGCGCAGGCCGGAGCCAGCCGGTTCGCGTCGGGATCCGGCCGCCACGGCGGCATGGAGAAGAATTGAAGATGCGCGCAGTGATCGGACGCCGCTTCGGCGGAATCGACGACCTCGTCTACGATGACGCGCCGGCGCCGGTACTCGAGCCAGGCACCATCCGGATCGCGGTGCACGCCGCAGGCGTTAGCTTTGCGAACCTTCTGTTCATAGCCGGCAAGCATCAGAACCGTCCAAACATCCCGTTCGTACCCGGCACCGAGATTGGAGGTATCGTCAGCGAGATCGCGTCGGACATCCGAACGTGTCTTAGGGTCGGTGACCGCGTGTGCGCCGGCCTTCCCTCCGGAGGATTCGCCGACGAAGCGGTGGTCGATGGCGACAACGTCTTCCGCATCCCCGATTCCTTGAGCTTCGAAAGCTCCACGCTTTTTCCGACTATTTACGCGACCGCATATGCCGGCTTGAAGTGGCGCGCCGGACTTCGCCCGGGTGAGACTTTGCTCGTTCACGGCGCCGCAGGCGCCAGCGGCTTGGCCGCTGTTGAAATCGGTCGCGCGTTAGGCGCGATGGTTATCGCTACCGCAGGAGGAGACCGGAAGATCGAAGCCGTCAAACAGTACGGAGCCGATCACGCCATCGATTATCGACAAGGCGGCTTCCGCGACCGGGTGTTGGAGCTCACGCGTGGACGCGGCGCGGACGTCGTATTTGACCCGGTCGGCGGCGACGTATTCGACGAGTCCTTACGTTGTATCGCACCCCTCGGTCGACTGCTGCCGATCGGATTCGCGTCGGGCCGCATCCCCGAGATCCCCGCGAATATCGTGCTGGTGAAGAACTTGACGGTCATCGGCCTCTATTGGGGATTCTACATGGCGTGGGGCAAGAGCAAGGCTGATGCCGCATTGCGCGAGCGCGTCGGAACCTTGTTCGAGGAACTCTTCGAACTCTATGACGCAGGCAAGCTGCGCGCACCTGTCGACCAATCGATGCCACTGTCAAACTTCGCAGAGGCTCTGCACCGCGTGGAGAGTCGAAAAGTCATCGGAAAGATCGCGTTGATCCCGGAACAACGAAAATGACGAAGTCTTACCAGCCAAGCCACGAAGCTCCATTCAGCGGTCTACGGGTCCTTGATTTCGGTCAGGGCGTAGCCTCTCCCTACGCCGGATATCTTCTCGCCGCCAATGGCGCTGACGTTATCAAGGTCGAACCGCCTGAGGGCGACTGGTCACGCAGGCTCGGCACGACCTATGGCAATCAATCGGCCTTGTCGGCCGTCTACAATCGCGGGAAGCGCAGTCTCGTGCTGGACCTCAAGCAGCCCGAAGCGATCCAGGCCGCCCGGAGACTGGCTGCGGCAGCCGACGTCGTCATTGAAGGTTTCCGTCCAGGGGTTATGGACCGGCTCGGCCTTGGATACGACGCGCTAAGCAAAGACAACCCGCGACTGATCTATCTGTCGATCAGCGGCTTCGGACAGACCGGCCCGTATGCGCAGCGCCCCTGCTCCGACTCGGTTGCGCAGGCGTTTTCCGGTCTGGTTGCAGTGAATGTCGGCGCAGATGGTGTTCCGCACAGGGTCGGCGCAACGCTATCCGACGTTTGCACGGGGCTCTATGGCTTTCAGGCAGTCGCAACGGCGCTATTCGCCCGCACGACTGTCGGCAAGGGTCGCCGACTCGACATCAATCTAACACAGTCGACAGCGGCTCTTTTAGGTCACAAATTCGCCGAGTACTCCCTTGAGGGTGGAACACCCCGCCTACTCAACGTTCCCGCCGGAAGCTACAGAACAAGCGATGGCTGGTTGATGGTAACACTGGTGACAGAAGCGCAATACGTCCGTCTTTGCTCCGCGCTTTCGCGGGAGGATCTGGCGAAAGAACCCAGATACGCCAATTTTTCTCTCCGCTCGGATTGCGCTGAAGAACTCGCCGCCGAACTTAGGAAGGTTTTTGCGACCGACACCACAGACTCCTGGCTGGCCCGGCTGCATGCTGCTGATATCATTGCCGACCGCATCCTCAATCCATCCGAATGGCTCGCAAACGAGCACGTCCTTGCGACAGGGGCTGCAGTGAAAACTGACACGCGACGCGTCGGCGCGGTCTTTGCCGCGCGCACGCCAGGCACGGCCGACATCGAAGCGTTACTCTGCCCTGCCCCTGATATCGGACAGGACTCCCAGTCTATCCTTAGCGGAGCCTGGCTCTGAAGCACGTAGTCCCAGTTTTCAGACGCATTGGGCTGGCCGCCTAAGCGGGCGACCCGTGTCCGTCATGCTTTTCGGAGGGCGCGTTTCAGAACGCTTCCAACCGCCTGACATATCGCTTTCCTGTCAGTCGGGAAGCGCGAGCTGGATCAGGGTATGCGCCTCATCCCGCCATCCGCCGAGTGCGACGAACGCCACGTCCATTCCGGACGATAGAGAATCGATGGGAAACTTGCTCAAGCGAATTCCCGTCGCTACTTCGAAATAAAAATAGGCCGAGGCATCCTTAGGAAAGTGGACATTAACACTCGTATCAAGCCTGCGAAATATCACCGGACGACACGACGCGGAGAACGTCACGTGCGACGTCTTTCATCCATCGCGTATCGCTCTCTAGCGCCGGTTCCAAAAAAGCCTTGCTGAACGTGGGTCGCACGATCTTTGCGTATTTCAAGGTGCCGAGGATGATCGTAAGCACGACGACAGGCTGAATATCGCGGCGAATGAGGCCGGCAGATTGAGCATCGCTCAGAAGGGCCACGCTGTCGTGCAGAAAACCCTCGAGCGGTCTTGTTTGCGCCAGTTGGATTCGCTCGGAGTTGTCGAGCAACTCGCGCGTCACCAGCTTGAACCCCGTCGGCCTGACGTGCATCCATTCTACGTGAAGTTCCACGAAAGCCTGCAAGCGCTCTTTTGAACTTCGAGCCGGCCTGACGCGCTTGGACATACGCGTCGACAGGTCCTCAGCTTGTTTTTCGAGGACGGCCCGATATAACACCTCCTTGCTTCGGAAGTGATGGAGAAGCCCCGGATTGCCGACATTGCAGTCACGCGCGATGGCCGACAGCGATGCACCCTGAAATCCGTGGTCAGCAAAATGCTGCTCCGCACGATCCAGAATGATTTCTTTGCGAGATCTAGGCTTACCCGGCATCTCACCATTGTACACGATCAGCGGATCCATCGCTCGTTCCCAGCCCAATACCGCATCCCTAGGACGATCGGTGGCGAACCTTGGCACCCAACGATTGGACATGCGCGCCTCATCGTCAGGCAAGATAAAGCGCCGCCGCTGGTTAGCCCGCGGTCGACATAGCCGCAAGTTGCTGCTGAAGCTGTGAATGGAAGCGCAGCGCACTATACTCAAAAGTACCGAAGGTGAGCGCTTCATTCGCGCCCGTCGCGAGGCCGGTCTGGATTGACTCAGCCAGTTCGTAGTCTTCCGCGAGGGTCCGCCGATACAGGTCGACGTTAGCCTGCCAGTATCGCGTCGCCTTGTCCGAGGCTGGCGGTTGCGGGATCAACGTGACCTCATGCACCCGCGTCCGGGTCGCACTGAGAGGCTCGAGGCTGCTGAGCTGCGCGTGGTCAGGCTGGACCAGGATCATCGTGGCCGGAAAGAAAGAGTAGATGATGTTTCCATATTTTCTTGGATCGAAGCCGATGATGTCCGGTTTGTCTTCCGCGAATCTGGCCTTGATGAGATAGAGGCGCCGATGAAGGTCAAACTCGTCGATAATCTGCATATTGCCTGCGAACAGGTGGGCGATGGTTTGACGGTGGGCAACCTTGAAGTGATAGGCCTCGAACGTGCCGTCGACGAGCAATTTCCAGTTCGCTTCGACGATGTAGGAGCGCGGTGCGAACCCCACGGACTTGCTGAGCCCTTCCAGTGACTCGAGGTTGTCCATCAGTGCGCCCAGCCGCTCGCCAGGATCGCTTTCCGACAACGACGGGTCGAGAACGACCCAGACGACCCCCGCCCGCTCGACCGTTGCCAGCTTGCGCAACCCGGATTCCTCGCGCTTGAGGCAGGGAAAGCCGAAGGATTCAGGGACACCTCGAAGCGCGCCATCGGGTCCATAGGACCATGCGTGATAGGGACAGACAAACATACCCGCTTCGTTGCCGCTGCCTTCGGGCACCACGCGGGCGCCACGATGGCGGCAGACGTTTATGAAGGCCTCGACCCTCCCATTCTCCTGACGAACCAGCAGAAGCGGAACGCCGAAGTGCGTCAGTGACAGCCACGCGCCGGGCAACGCAAGCGACGAACTTGCGACCACCGGCTGCGGATGCTGCCGCAACAAGCCTAGCTCCTGGTTTGTAAGAGCATCACTCATGTACTGGCCAACCGGGATTCGGCCGCCATGCTCATCGGCGTCCGCGTGCCCCGTCTGCATGGCGACAGTCGCTCGGCGATGGAGGTCGGTGGCAAAACTATCGTTCATCCGACTGACTTTCAGTTCGATCGGGCGTCGCTCGATCATACGCTACAGTCTCATTTTATCGACTGACTAGTCAGTCTGTCAACATTTGAGAGGATGCGATTCATGCGCCGTTACATCGTGCCGTCCAGCCGTACCGTTGTGGCCGATGTCGCAATTTTTAGAGCCACCAATCTCAGAAGAGAAATCGCCGCCGCCGTGAGAGTGGTGACGGACGTCACGTCAAACGCAACGATTGCTGAGCGCATATCTTCGAATTCGGAAGACGCTGCTGCCTCATCCACGATGAGGGGCGTGATATGAAGAGATAAATGGTGAAGGGAAAACGATAGTTCGCGCTACGGTTCAGGCGTTAGCCTAGAATGCGCCCCTCTCTAGGATTGTGACCACACAGGCGGCCTCATCGAAACCCATGACGCCGCCACCATTCTCGGCGAGTGCGATCTCGGCCTTTTCTGCCTGTCGTTCACCGGCTTCGCCCCGCAATTGCAGCGTAAGTTCGTGGATCATCGAAAGGCCCGTCGCTCCGACCGGATGTCCTTTGGAGACGAGACCTCCCGAGAGATTGATCGGGCGCTCCCCGCCAAGCGTCGTCGCGCCGGATGCAACATAGGCCCCGCCCTGCCCATCGGCGCAGAATCGAAGCATTTCCGCCTGATAGATTTCGCAGAAGGATGTGGCATCGTGAACTTCCGCGACGTCGATGTCCGACGGCGAGAGGTTCGCCATCTTGTAGGCCTTGTCCGCCGCGATGCGCGACAGGCCCGGCTCGTCGAGAGACCGATACTTGCCGCCTGACATGGCGGAGGCACGAACCTTGACGGCCCGGTCCCTGATCTTCCGCGGCAAGGACGCAAGATAATCGGCCGAACAAAGCAGCGCCGCCGCCGCCCCGTCCCCGATCGGAGCACACATGCTGCGCGTCAGCGGATAGCTGATCTCACGATCCGCCAGCACCTCGTCGACCGTCACTTTGAAGCGGTACTGCGCCAGGGGATTGAGGCTTCCATGCGCATGATTTTTTGCAGCCCCGGCTGCGATCTGACGTTGCGTCGTTCCGTAACGCTTCATGTGATACGCCGCTTGCATCCCGTAGGTATCCATGAAGATGGTGCCGCGCTTCGTCTCCGGATCGAATGGCTTACCGCAGATCGTTCCCGCTTTACCGTAATACGTCATCCATTGTTCCGGATTGAGACGATCGATGCCTCCATCAAAAATCTCCTGCGTTCGCGCAGGGGATTCTGGAGCGAAGGTCTTCTCAACCCCGACGGCCAGCGAAAGCATCGCATCGCCGGATGCAATATCCTTCCAAGCCCCATGAAATGCCTGCGATGCCGTGGCACAGCCGCCTTCCACATTCATCATCGGGACGCGCTCCGGAAACAGGCCCTCCCTGACGAGTGGCGAAAAACAGACTTGCCCGCGAATGTTGCGCTGCCCGAACGATCCCATTCCGCAGTTTCCGAACCACGCCATCGCGATGTCCTGCCCGTTCTCGATCCCGGCATCCGCCAGCACGTCGAGATAGACTTCTCGTGTCAGGTCCGTGAAGCTCGTTTCCGGCCTTTTCCCAAACGCCGTACAGGCCGTGCCAATCACGTAAACTTCCGGCAGCGTTGCTTTCATCGAAATTCCTCCAGCTTTGGGTCAGCGCAAACGCAGCGAAAGCGATTCCATTCCACGTAGAATCACGGAGTCCCTCCACAGCGGCGCGTCGTCCGTTGCGAGACTAATATTCGGAAATCGTTCGATCAGCGTCCGCAGGGCAATCTGTCCCTCGAGCCTCGCAAGCGACGCACCAAGACAGAAGTGTATGCCATGACCGAAGGTCAGATGCGTGTTCGGCGTCCTGCCGATATCGAAGCGATCCGCATTGGTAAATTGCCGAGGGTCTCGGTTCGCAGCATTGACAAAGGCGAACAGACGCTGCCCCGCCATCAATTGCTTTCCGCCGAACTCGATATCGGCGGTGATTACCCGTGCCAACGCACCGCTCGGCCCGTCGTAGCGCAGCCATTCCTCAATCGCCGGGTCAACCAGCGCAGGATCATCCCTCAATCGCGCCCATTGGTCAGGAAACTTCATCGTGTAGTAAAGCCCGTTTCCAATCAGGTTGGTGGTCGTTTCGTGCCCTGCAAACAGAAGCAGGATACAGGTGGCAATGATTTCATCGTCGGTCAGCCGCTCGTTTCGCTCAGAGACCAGCTGACTGATGATATCATCCTGCGGATCGGCCGCACGTTGCGCAAGAATGCCACGAAAGTACTCCGCCATCGCCCGTGCACCAGCCTCGGCACGTTGATATTTGCCGGCCGTCGCGCGCGCGGTGCCTATGAAAAGGGCAATATCGTCGGACCACTCCTTGACCCGCATGAGATCGTCGCGTGGCACACCCAATAGATCCATCATAACCGTCGCAGGCAGTGGATAGGCAAAGTCCGCTATCCAATCGACCGCTCCGGTCAACCGGGATTTCTCGTCCATCTCGTCAAGCAGCAGCCCGACGATCTGCTCGATATTGGGCTCCAACGCCTTCACCGAACGGGAGGTGAAGGCCTTGGTGAACAATCGTCGCAACCGCGTATGATCTGGCGGATCCTGGAAAACCATCCAGTTGCCGAGGTAGGTCATGAGATTTGCGTAACTGCCCCGGCTATCGGCCGGTACGGCCGCAAAGAACGGCGCCAGACGGTTCGCCGACATTTCCGTGTTGGCGACCGCGATTTGCCTCACATCGTTATAGCGCGTGACGACCCATGCTTTCATCGCCGGCGACCAGTGCACCGGATCTTCTTCGCGCAATCGAGAGAACATCGGGAACGGATCGGCATTAATCGCCGAATTGGCGAAATCGAGATTCAGCACAGGGATAGGCCCTTTCCGGCTGTGGAGAGGAGCGCGAGGCCATTCGCGGCCTCGCGTCAACGAGTGTATCGATAGCTACTTGCGGAAACGGGCTTCGTTCGGTGCCGTGAGCGCGATAATGCCCTGCGCAACGATCACGTCCATGATCCGTTGCGCCCTTTCCGTTCCCTGCTCCAGGTCCGAGAGAGCCTCCCGGGGAGTCACGGGCGTGCCATCCAGCTTCATATGCGGCATGTCTAATAATGCAGGCGGCATGCTGGCACAGAACGCATCGAAGCGCGCTTTGACGTCCTCGCCGACATCGCCCCAAAAATCGATCAACGGCGGCTTGACGGTTTTACCTGCCGGATTTGTCGGCAAGGCGTTGCTGAAGACGATGTATTCGGGCATTTCATACTTTGCGAGATGCCGGCCGCAATGCTCCCGGATATCTTCCGCCCTCGCGCTCTGGCCGGGTTTCAGCACCACAACCGCCTTCAGACGCTCCGAGAATACGTGATCCGGCACGCCGACCACGGCGGCGCGCAGGACGCTCGGATGGAGATACAGTTTGTTCTCGACCTCGATACAGTAGACGTTCTGGCCACCACGCACGACCATGTCCTTCTTGCGGTCGAGCAGCCAGAGATAGCCGTCCTGATCGATTTTGGCCCAGTCACCGGAGAGAACGAAGCCGTCCCGCCGGAAAACCTCTGCCGTTCGCGCCGGCTCGTCCCAATAGCCCGCATTCGTCTGCTGGCCGCGATAGGCAACCTCGCCGATCACGTTCGGCTCGGTGACCTCATTCCCATCATCATCGAAGATCGCGATATCGGTGTTGGGAGTCGCCAAACCGCAACTGGTGATCTTCCGAAGTGCATCTTCCGTCGGCAACGCGAACCCGACTGCGGTGCTCTCGGACACGGAACCAGCATTCACGATGGCAACCGGCGAGAACTGATCGTTGAGCTGATTGATGAATGTCTCTGACGCGGCGTGCCCGCCAAAGATGATCTTCTTGAGCGACGAACAGTCGTGATTGCAAAACTCCGGATGATTCATCATCATCCAAAGCATGATCGGCGCGGCCACCGCCCACGTCGCACGTTCGGCTTCGATCAACTTGATCGCATCCAACGGCGCGAAGGCGGCCATGACTACGCACTTTCCGCCGGAAAGAAGTGCAGGCAGAAAGTCCGCGTAGACCGCCGTATTGTGGTAGAGCGGCGGCATACAGAGATTGACGTCGTCCGGGCCAAGTCCCTTGGCGGCCATCACAACGTTCTGCGCACAACCGAGCGCATTGATGTGCATGGCCATGGTGCCCTTCGGCGCGCCGGTCGTGCCGGATGTGAATGAGATGGCACAGAGATCCCATTCATCGACCGCTTCCGGACGTATGGGCTCGGCTCCCGGCGTCATCAGTCGCGAGAAGGCAAGAGTTCCAGATGGCGCATCCTCACCGGTCGAGAAAACGACTTCAACGCTTTCGAGAGAGGTGCGGATAGATTCCAGCTTGCCGTTCCAGACGTCGGGCGAAACCACTAATCCCTTGGCACCAACCTTATTGATCTGCGCTGCAAGACCATCCGCAGTGAGACCAAGGTTGACCGGAACCGCGATCCCGCCCAATTGGATCACGGCCAGATAGCTGATGACATATTCAGGGCATCCCGCCGTCAACAGACAAAGTCGATCACGCTTCTTGAAGCCGAAATGACGCTGGAGTCGCGCCGCGGCCCGATCAACTTGTTCGCCGACATCACGCCACGTCATCCTCTGACCGGCAGGATAGAATACATAGGCCTCGTGGTCGGGCCAGCGCGCGACGTTGGCGGCCAGGCATTCCGAAATGTTACGCGGCCGATCGCGATAGACCCAGATATCGGCGCCTTCCCATGCGATACCGCGTCCCGCCGGAGCCTTGATCTTGGTAACGCTCTCCGCGAGATCCGGATCGATGTCACGCCATGACTTGCATGTCCCCGTCGTCGGTCCCTTGACCTCCCAAGCTCCCATCGCGCGTCCTCATCCCTTCAGTTTGATGCTCTTGCCAGTGCACGGACGTTACCCATCGGCTTCAGGAAGAGTCAACACCAAACAATCGTTTGTTTCGATTTGTGCGACCCTGTCGACGGAGCAAATTTTGTCGGATAAGAAAAAGGAAAATCTCCGAGAGCTTCGAATGAAACCGATGGGTTCGAAAAGCCGCACAGCCCGCCCTATGGCCAAGCGGAAGACACGTCCGGCGAAACCGGTGCGACCGCCTGCAGCCAAGAAGCAGATCGAGCCCTTGGATGATCGCCGGCAAGTGGTGATCAACGAAGCCGCACGCCTATTTGGCTCGAAGGGCTATGAGGGCACATCCATGCGCGACATCGCCGCGGCAGTGAAGATCCTGCCCGGCTCGCTATACCATCACTTCCCGTCGAAGGAAGATTTGTTCGTTGCCGTCTATGCGTTCGCTGTATCGCAATCGCTTGACGCTGTAACCGCGGCAATCGCCAACCGTACCGATCCGTGGGCACGCCTTGAAGCAGCATGCATCGCCCACACGCAGGGACTGCTCGACACCAACAGCTATGCAGCCGTTCTCATCTCACACCTGTCGGTCTCGAATTTGCCAAATCAGGTGGTCGCGCTGCGGGACAGCTACGAATCGGTATTCAAGGAATTAATTGCAGAGCTTCCCCTTCCGCCAGGAATTGATCGGCGTATCTTCCGGCTTGGCCTGCTGGGGTCGATGAGTTGGACGATCACCTGGTATCGACCGGGCGGCGAGACGCCTGCGACGATCGTCCGAAAACTTCTGAGCATCATCCGCCGGGAATAACTCGGAAGCCGCGATCGGAGTCATGGCCGCAACCGAACGCGAATAGCCCGGTAGCATTTTCGGACGGAGAGATCGCGGCAGAGCGCAGAAAGGGAATCATGAACAACGAGCCCACCTCCAAAGTCCTGGTCGAAAAAGCAGGCCCCGTCACGACGATCACCCTCAACCGGCCCGAGGTGCGAAACGCCGCGGACCTTGAGACACTGACGCTGCTCCGGACGGCATTCCATGATTTCGAGAATGATCCCGACGCACGCGTCGCAGTGCTAACCGGGGCCGGCGACGCTTTCTGCGCCGGAGCAGACCTCAAGGAACTGGCCTCCGGCAAATCGATTGGTTTCGCATGGGCCGGAAGCGATCAAGGCCCGCTGCGTGAGTTCCTGTCGAAACCGATCATCGCTGCGGTGTCAGGGCACGCGGTCGCCGCGGGACTTGCACTCGCGATCTTTTGCGATCTTCGGGTGGTCGACGAAAGCGCCGTATTCGGCGTGTTCTGCCGTCGATGGGGCGCCCCGATGACCAACGGAGCGACGGTTCGGTTACCGCGTCTGATCGGGCAAAGCCGGGCGATGGACATGCTGATGACCGGCCGCGCCGTTTACGCACAGGAAGCGCTCGCAATCGGCCTCGCCAACCGCCTGGTACCGGTTGGAACCGCTCGACAAGCCGCCGAGGATCTGGCCCACGAGATCGCCGACTTTCCTCAAATTTGCATGCTCGCCGATCGCATGTCCGCTCACCAGCAATGGGGCCTCTCGGATCAAGACGCGATCCGCATCGAGGCGCAATACGGACAAGAAGCATTCCGATCGGAGACCCAAGCCGGTGCGCAACGCTTTACGGACGGCGCAGGACGACACGGTCGCTTCTAAAGGTCGCGTCCTCCGCCGCAGGATTTTCGGTCAACGCCCCGTATATCTCGGCGGTCGCTTCTCAACGAAGGCGTCAAGCCCTTCCTGGCAATCCTGCGTGCTCGCAACAAGAGCGAAACTATCCGCTGCATGCTCGATTGCACGGCGATAGTCCGCATCGACCGCGCGCATGAATGCGTCACGCCCAATCTTCATGATGGCCGGCGATTTTTCGGCGAAACGTCGCGCGACGGCACGCGCCTGGTCGAGGGCAGAACCCTTCGGAACGATTTCGCTGACCAGGCCCATCCGAAATGCGGTGGCCGCGTCGAACGGATCGCCTAAAAACAGCGGACCGAACGCTTGATGCTTTCCAACCAGCCGCGGCAACTGGACAAAGTGCAAAGCCGGGATCAATCCGACGTCGATTTCCGGATATCCGAATGTGGCCGCCTCCCCTGCAATGATCATGTCGCAGGACACCGCGATGGTCATACCACCGGCGCGCGCCGCACCATCCACGGCGGCGATAGTGGGCTTGCCCATCCGATATTGCACATCGTTCAGCGCGAAATAGAGACGTTCGAGAAAAGCCTTGGCATCCAGCCCGCGCTTACCACGCACGATATCGAGATCGAGCCCGGCACAGAAAACCTTATGGGCGCTGGCAATAACAACCGCACGCACGGATGAGTCGTCCTTTGCCCGGCCCAATGCGTCCAGCAACCCGTCGATCAACGGCATGCTCAGCGCGTTGACAGGCGCACGATCAAGCGTGATTTCCGCAACCGAATCCGTAATGGCATAGTGAACGAGCGCAGCACACATGGGCGTTTACTCTCCGGTTGATCTGGCCAAGCGTACAGACTTGCCTGCCGCTCAAGATCGTCGTTAACATCTCGCTCATTCAAGTGCCAGCCGCAACTCAAGCCTGCAAGACATAGTGCGCTTTCAACTTGAGCAAGGCTTACTACTTATCGACCGCTCCTTTTGCCAGGTCACAGCCGCCTTCCGAAAGCGGGCGCCAGGCTTCCTCCGGCGGGATCGTCGCGATTACTTTTTCATAGTCCCACGGCTCCTTGGATTCATCTGGCGACTTGACCTGAACCAGATACATATTGCGCAAAACCTGACCGTCGCTGCGTATCCGTGCGTTCTGCGTCATGAAATCGCTGACAGGGTTTTTGCGCATAGCAGCCGCGACGGCATCTGCGTCGTCCGTACCCGCGGCCTTCACCGCTTCCAGGTAATGCATAACGCCGCTATAGACACCTGCCTGAATCATGGTTGGCGCCTGCCCTCGTCGTCGCGCCATGAAACGCTTGCCAAAAGCGCGCGTTCCTTCGTTCTGGGTCCACGAAAATGACGTCGCATAAATGATCCCCTGCGCGGCCTGCAGGCCGAGTGAATGCACGTCGGTGATCAGCATCAGCAATGCGGCAATGCGTTGGTCTGCGGACTTGCCGATACCGAACTCGGCCGCCTGCTTGAGGCTGTTGACGGTGTCACCGCCAGCATTTGCAAGCGCGATCACCTGTGCCTTAGAGTTCTGCGCCTGAAGCAAGAACGACGACAGATCGGAGGCACCGAGCGGATGGCGCACCGCGCCAAGCACCTTTCCACCCGCCTTCGTGATGAAATTCGAGGCGTCGCGCTCCAGCGCATGTCCGAAGGCGTAGTCCGCCGTCAGGAAAAACCAGGTATCCTTCTTCTGCTTGAGCAGCGCCTTTGTCACTGCGGATGCTTCAGCATACGTGCTGTAGGTGAAGTGAAAGCCGTAGGGTGAACACTGCTCTCCGGTGAGATCGGACGAACCCGGTCCGGAGATGAGGAATATCCGTTTCTTCTGGCTCGTGATCCCCTGGATCGCGAGCGCGGTTGCCGAGTTTCCTCCGTCAGCGATCGCATCGACGCCCTCCTCGTCGATCCAGCGCCGCACCGTGATGGCCGCGATATCGGGCTTGTTCTGGTGGTCCGCCGCAACGATCTCAATCTTTTTGCCGAGCACCGTCGGGCCGAAATCCTCGACTGCAAGCCGCGCTGCCTCGACGGATCCTTCACCGCCCAGGTCAGAATAAAGCCCCGACATGTCGTTGATGACACCGATACGGACGACGTCACCGGATATCTGCGCCGAAGCCGGGCGAAGTGCTATCAGACTACCGAGCAGCAGCGCCGTGAATGTCAGGTATCGTGTTCTCGTCATGTGTGCCCTCCCCAGTTTGGCGAACATATGCTACGCATCCAGCAGTGCATGAACCTGCGTGGCCTGTACCGCCCCCTCCGCGAGCACCAGGTCGATTGCCTCGCGCTCCCACGCCTCATCGGTCGCCATCAGGGGATCACGGCTCGTCAGCCGATGTTCGAGCACCAAGCGCGCAAACAGCGCGCGTCGCGGATCGACGCCGGGCCGGCTGCCCTCCCAAGCCAACAACACCGCGGACGCTGCGTGATAAAGTGCGCTGGCCGCCAGCCGTACTGAAGTCTCTGAGTCCGGTTCGGCCGCAACGCGTTCGGCGAATGCGACAGCCCGCGTGAGCGCAAGATCAAGACGTTCGCGAAACCGCTGTGGCAACGAGGTTACCTCAGCGAGACGACGTCTCAGTGCATCTGCCAAAGCCAGATGCGCGCGGCTTTTGCCGACGGCGCGCTTGATAATATCCAGCGCGTTGATGTTGCTCGTGCCTTCCCAGATAATGCCGATATGGGCATCGCGAATGAGCCGTGCATGGACCCACTCCTCGATGTAGCCGTTGCCGCCTCGTACCTCCATCGATCCGGTCGCCACCGGAACATTGTCGCGGCAGGCGCGGTACTTCAAAAGCGGAGTCAGAATGCGCACCAGGTCGATCGCCTCTTGAGCACCGGCGTTGGCTCGATCCATCGCGGCTGCCGCGAACATCACCATCGATAACGCCTGCTCGGTCGGCACCATCAGCTTCGCGAGTTGGCGACGCAGCAGAGGCATCTCGACGATCGTCTGCCCGAACGCGACGCGCTGGCGCGCGCAGACCAGCGCTTCATTGACGCAACGCCTCATCATGGCCGCGGCCCGCACGCCATGCGAGAGCCGCGATAGATTGACCTGCTCCATCATCTGCTTGATGCCGCGATCCACCTCCCCGACGAGATAGGCGACGGCCCCTTCGAGCCTGATCTCCCCACTCGCCATCGAGCGCGTGCCGAGCTTGTCCTTGAGACGGACGATCCGGTAGCTATTCCGGCGACCGTTCTTCAGCCGGCGAGGCAGCGCAAATAGCGCAAGTCCGGCGGTGCCGCTCGGCGCCCCCTCAGGCCGCGCGAGTACAAGCGCGACATCAGCGTCGGTATGAGAACAAAACCACTTGTCGCCAGTGAGACGCCAAACGCCGTCCTCACATCGCGCGACGGTCTCTATCGTTCCGACATCGGAGCCGCCCGCCCGTTCGGTCATGAACTGCGTGCCCTTCCACATCGTCGCGATATCGCCCGACAGCATTTTCGGCAGCAGGTAATCCTTCAGTTCCAAACTGCCGAATTTGCGGATGAGATGGATGGAGGTGTCGGTGACGCTGATCGGGCACATCAGCCCGAACTCGGCCTGTACGAACAGGTATTGAAAGGCGTATTTGGCGACCACGGGCAGCGGACGCTCCATGCCGAGCACACCGCCGCGGTGGCTCATCGCCTGAAACTGGAAATCGCCAAAGGCGATCTTTTCCATCTCACGGTAGGCCGGATGATAGTCGATCCAGTCTTCGTCGCGGCCAATGGCGTCGCGTGCGTTGAGAACCGGCGGATGCTTGTCGGCGATCCGCGCGAGCTGATCGAGCTTGCCGCCCGCAAGTTCGCCCAAGCGCCGAAAGTGCGGCTCCAGATGCCGATGGTCGTCATCCGACAGGTAGAGTTTGAGGAGATCGCGTGCCCCTCGGTCGGCGTCGTAAAAATTGAGGCCCGCACAATCGAGCGCGACATGGCGTGACGGATCCGTTTCATCCGCTTCTCGAACACCCGCAGCACTGAACGGGACGTGATTACCGTGCATGGCGACCTCCTCTGCTGACCGAACCTCTTGAGGCTCGTGGTCGGACGGCATTTGTCTGGCCAGTTCGCTCCCCGGAGCGGAACGGATGCTTGCTGCCACAAAGATGTCGCCGGGATTTTGCCCCGTCCAGCCTGAGGGCCATGACAATCAAAAATTCCAGATATATGAAATCGTGCGACAGCCGCCGCTGCACGACGTGCATCTCAAGGCATTGACGGCTGCATTCGCGGCGCCCACAGTTGTCATGCGACGCGCCACGTCATCGACCCAGATGCCCACCTAGAAGGGAGCGGTCCCCTCGCGCGAGCCAGGATGTCCGGATGAAGCGAGCCCACGCGGATACACAAACACCCTCGCGGCGCGGCAGACGGCGCATCGCCGCCGAACGGATACTGAGCTCTGCCGACGATCCCGGGGTAACAGTCATTGAGGCCAATCGCTGCGACAATGCCTTTCGCGCCGCCGGCGATGAACTGGAACCATCCACGATCAAGTCGGCCCATCGGGTGCTCCGCATCTTCGAATACTTTGCGGAAATCCAGCGCCCCGCTGCGATGACAGAGATCGCCCGGCGCCTCAACTATCCGACGTCAAGCACGTCAGTATTGCTCAAATGCCTTGTCGATCTCGGCTATCTCAATAGCGATAGTCGAATGCGGACCTACGTGCCCACCGCTCGTATCTCGCTGATCGGCAGCTGGCTTCGCGATCGTATTTTGCCCGGCGGCAACCTCGAGAAGATCATTCACGAGCTGCATGACAGCACGCAACTCACCACGTTCGTGGCAAGCCGTAACGGGCTCTACAGCCAATATATCTACGTGTTGCAGGGCACGACGTCCGTTCGCTTTTATCTTGAACCCGGCAGTCTGAGGCTACTGACGCAGTCGACGCCCGGCCGCGTACTCCTGAGCCTGATGAGCGACAATGACGTTCAGCGCATCGTGCTTCGAATCAACGTCGATGGACTGGCCGCGCCTCCCATACAGTTCACCGACTTACAGTCCGCACTTGCAACAATTCGTCGGCAAGGCTTTGCCTACACCCGCAACAGGGGAACGCCCGGGCTCAGCACGATCGCCATGCAGCTCCCCGCGACGCCTCACGCTGGCGCGCTCGCCATCGCGGTAGCCGGATCAAGCGAGAAGATCGATGCCGAAGCATCAGCAATCATCAGTAAAATGCGCGACCTGATTGAGACGGAAGTGCCAGGCACGCTGGTGCAGATCGACCCCAGCGTGAAGCCTCGGGAGACTTGAGGGCGGCGCAACCCAAGTATCCGCGCTGATCTGCGTATGAATGGCCATAGGCCAGAGCCCGACTGAGACGACAGCAATGCTTATGTCGCGTGCGTAGGTTGTTCGCGGGGCTTGGTGCCGGAACGCTTTAGATTGTATGCTTGGCAATTCCGAACGATACTCCAGCTCGCTAGGTTTGGTGCCATGAGATGGCAACTGCAGCTGTTGCAGCCGCAATATTGCGCGCTGCTCATGGTCTTATTCGTAACGGTCGATGTTTGGCGCGTCACTTAGAATAAAGCTAATAGTTCTTATGTTATTGAATTATAGACATAATTTTCATCACGCGAGTCACGACTATAAAGGCGAATTCCACCTTGGGCGACCGCCACATAATGAGAAGAGGCCCTTGGCCAGTGGCGGAGAATGCTGACAGAGCTGTTCGAAGCTGACTTTGATGATTTCAAATGCGATTCAAGTGTCGCCAACCATTGAGCTGCAAGCGTGCAACTGAACATCGATATCGTTGGTCCCGATCGGGGCTCCGACAGACAGCGTGACCGGGGTAGAACAGCGCCGGTGTCAGGAAAAGTGACGCCGTTTGCTGGCTCACGATATAGCTGAAACTCCGTGCGAAACCGTATTTAGGGTGCGGCCCAAAGCGGCCGCGGATGCCTCCCCAATTCAGTTTAAGTTTGAGCACCCACGCATTTTTGGATTCTGCGTCGTCGGTTTGAGACTCCCGCTCTCACTTCTCACGGTATAGCTGATTCACGGAGGAAATACGGTCTGGAGTTCGACTAGCTTCGTGCTCCTTGCCTATAGTCTGAACGCCAACTGATTAGTCCGCCCCATTGCATCCCTAGATTTGCCTTCCCAGCATTGCCTTCCAGCAGTGACGCGATGACCCATGCAAAAACGGCCGCCTCGCCGGCTGAAACGATAACGGCCGTACACATCTCGAACTTGTCCAACGGGATCGGCCATCCGTTGTCCTGGAACTACACCGTCAGCGCCTCTTCGGCCGAATGCCATGCTGCAACCCGAAAGTGGATCGAAGCGTTTGGCGTTGGTGTGAACGATACCCGCGAGAACCTCGCGGGCGAGACGATCACCGTTACCGTCATCGGCTCATTCGGTTGCCGAACGATGGTACCCCTCCGCTTGCTGGCCTTGGCGAGCAATGTCGCCTTCATGACATACGCGGTGCGTAACCAGCTCACGCCAGTTCTCATGCTTCACGCTCTATTGCTGCCGACGAATATCGTACGGCTCTGGCAAATCCTGGCGACACGGCGCCTTGCGTGGCACCTGCCGCACATGTCGCAGGACTCGACCTAAACCATGACCATTTCAGTTATTCAGTTCCGCGTCACGCCATCGGACGGCGATACGGATCGTTAAGTTGACGACAGCAGCAGACTCGGGCCGCACAACGTAAGCAGCAGGACTTGAGCTGCAAACATCCGGAATCGATCCGCAATCCTCATCTACCAATCCCTCAGCCCATGCAGGCACCGCAAATGAGCAGGCTTCCCGATGAACAAACAAGACCGCATTTCAACGAAAGCGATTTAACGGAGGCAGACCGACGAACATACCGCATCTGGGCGATCGGAACATGGGTCGTTTACTTGGCTATCGCTGCGATTGTTATATTGAGTAAGCTGGTGAGCGGGGCGACGGATTCAATTTCGATACAAGCGATCCACTCTTTGGAGTAGCAACTTGTCTGTGAAGACAGCCCCGATTGCGTTCGCAACCTCTTGGCGAACAGCATTCACAGGATTCGATATCGATCTCGTTTGGCAAACCGCTGCCCGGCTTTAGATACTCGCGAGGTATGCAAACATCGATGGCTTCGTGATGCAGAACCAGATCTTCCCGTCCGGGAACAGAATCGATCGCGTTCTTGCTGGAGCGTGGTATTGATCGGCGAAAATCTGGCCGACCGACGTTACTTCGTATGTTTTCCGTCGGCAACGGCACGATCGCTCTCACCGAGCCACGCACAATCTGTCCGGCAGCGAAAATGAAATACCAAGTGCCCGTGAAGCGCCACATGCTTGGCAAACTCATTCTGCGCTCAGCTCCGAGGCCCGAGCTTCGTCCGGAAAGGCTTCTATCCAGGCCTGCAGATTGGCGAAGCCGCCTCGTTTGGCCTGAGCAGCGAGTCCGGCATAGTCCTTCCGCCGAACCATCGCGTGGAACTGATGCGGCGTCAGGCCAAAACGCGAACGGAACGAACGGGTGAGCTGTTCTTCGCTTTGGAATCCGTACTTGGGCGAAATTGACCGTAACGACGGCATCACCAACTTGCTGTTGAGCAGCGTTTTCATGGTGCGCTCCAGGCACCGCTGCAAGATCGCCGCGCGCATGCCGCCAAGCGGCTCGAACAGGCGGTAAAGACCGGAACGGGATAGCGGCAGGCTTGCTTCAATGAGTGCTGGCGAAAGGTCGGAATTGCCGAGTTCGCGATCGATCAGCGCGAGGGCTTTGGCCAATCGTGCGGCACCGGCATCGTCATCGTGCGCCATCACACTTTCAAGCATGCCCGCCGTCATCGCTAGCAGACCATCCACCACCGCGCCGGCTTCCGCTCGGCTCAATCCGTCCGCGGTCTGAATCAATGCTTCCATTGCCCTGTAGAGCATTTTCCCCGCTCCACTTGTCGCCCGGAATACGGTGCCATGGGCCGTTTCGTCGAGCAGTTGCGACGGGACCATGTCGCGCGCCACCATAATGTACATGCTGCGGAAATCGGTGGCGCGGCTCTCGGCCTCACGACTCAAATCGAGAACCACCACATCGCCCGGCCGCACATTGCGAGCGTGGCCGCCGTAAATCGACTCGAGTTCGCCCTTTACCTGGACGTGCAACAAAAATTGGTCACCGCCGCGCGCAATCTCCTCCGGACGGCGCCTTAGTGTTTGCGCTACGGAATCGACCTGAGCGAATACTGCATACGGGAGTTTATATGTTATCGCATGCGCCGAGAACCGTGCCGCCACGTCGGGTTCAAGATCGAGTTTATAGAGTATCTCTATATTCTGTCGGTAAAGGGCGAGTGCCGTGCCGTCCGTATCAGGCCCGAGACGCATATCGTATTTCGGGAGGTTGGCCGAGGCAGCTGTTGCAGGACTTCCAGCGGGCATAACAAGACGGCCATTAGTTGACGCGGGCATGACACCACGCCGAGACGAGAAGATCTTTCTCAGCCACGCCGTGTCAGTCGAATGATTGGAAAGTACGAAAGGCTATTGAAAGCGGCGCCTTCAACTGATCAAGATGAGCATTCATATGTCGGTACGGCACCCGCTAGAGGCATGACCGCGCCAGCAAAAATCGCTATTTTTTTCATTGTTTTCACTCCCGATCTGAAATCGGTAAAGCGAGAATGTCACTATCACGGGTTGAATCCAAGTGAGACTTTGGATGAAATAAATTGCCACTGCATATCGGCATCAATGCCGACTCCGCCGAGACCATTGCCGCGAGTTGATCCGGAGATATCCTATTGACCCGAATAGTCGCAATTCCGAATGGTGGGTATTTTGACGCGCCATTCAGAACAGAACTGCGAACTTATACGCTATTGAAGTTTCGTTATCATTCTAAGTTCAGCAGATAATTCAGCAACGAGCTCTCGCCTACAAAGTATGTCGCCAAGGCATTGGCACCAGACGATAGCCCTCATCATGTCGATCGAGATACATGAGCCCTGGAAAGCCCAGATGCATTCCCACCACCGGCATCCTGTCGGTGGCAACCATGTCGAACACCCGACGGCGGGTGTCGGCCGCGCCTTGAGGATCGACATCAAACACCACGCCGGCGTGCGGAAACGCTGTTTGCACTTCGGGAACATGGACCGTATCGCCCCAGATCAGGAGCGCCTCCGCACCGGAAGCAATCAGGCACATCGTGTGACCCGGCGTATGACCCGGTGCCTTCAGCACCGTGACTCCCGGAAAAATCTCTCCGTCCCTGAAGAGACGCAGCCGATCGCGATAAGGCGCGAGCTGTTCGCGGGGGCATTCGAAAAACAAGGCGCGATCATTCTTGCCGGCGCGCTGCATCGTCGCGTCGTCCATCCAGTAGGCGTATTCGTCTGCGCTGACCGCCAATTCGGCATTCGGGAATCGCGCTTTGCCGTCGGCTTTGTCAGTAAGTCCGCCGACATGATCCGGGTGGATATGAGTCAAGAAAACAGTATCGATTGCCAGACTATCGATACCCGCCGCGCGCAGATTGGACGCTAGACAGCCCGCGTTCCGTCCCATGTAGCCGCCGGCCCCGGTATCAACAATCATGGTGCGACCGGAGTATTGAACAACAAACGTATTGATTTCGACAACGGCAGGATAGCGGTGCGTGGCATGAAGAACTGCCTTCGCCGCATCGAGATCGACATTGCGCAGAATGGCCTCGCCGCCTTTCACGTATCCGTCCGATAGTGCGGTGACGAGCACATCGCCTACCCGAATCCGATAGACCGCCGACACTTGCGCCAGCGCTGACTGGGTCACCTCAATCGACATCAAACGTCTCCAGGATATCACCCGGCCGGCCTCGACCGGCCAACCCCAGCTTCTGCTGTTTCACGGAATTGCCTGTTACGCGCTCGATGTCAGGCAAATATCCCGCATGCTTCCAGCTTACCAGGCCGGCAGACTTCGCCATTCGGTATCGCTTCCGAGGACAGCCTTCTCGGCGTCGTAACTATAGAGCCAGTGCTGCTCAGGCGTAATGCGATCACCGAACGCTTCGTTCTTTTTACGGAATCGGGCATTGCGCTGCGCCACCGCTTCGGCGTCGGCGAGATGATACCAGCCTTCAGCCTCGCGCGAGTGCCGGACCATCCGGTTGGCACGCTCGAGCCGCAACTCCTCGTAATGCTTCAGTGCCTTTTTCGGATCCGTTTCGCCAAGCTCCAGACAGCGCGCCAACACCCAAGCGTCCTCAATTCCCTGGCCGGCGCCCGAGGCGTGATAGGGCAGCATGGCATGAGCAGCATCACCCATCAGCGCGATGCGACGGTCAACCCAACTGTCCAGCGGGTTGCGGTCATACATCGCGGTCACGAAAATCTCTTTCGTGGCGGCAATGATCCGTTGCGGCCTGTCATACCAGCCATTGAAGGCCGCGAGAATTTCCTCTTTTGACGCCGTTTGCGACCAGGATTCGAGTTTTTTGCCGTTGGCGGGACCGGTGGCGAGCCAGTTCATCTTACGGCCGCCGGAAATGTAATAATAAACGAATGACAACTCGGGGCCCATGTCGACATAAGCGGAAACCGGGACCTTCAGATCGCTGACATCCGCCGCATCGAGAACGCCGCGCCACGAGACGAACCCGGAAGCCCGCGGCGGATCAGGCTTGAATACCTGTTCGCGAACGATCGAGTGGATGCCATCCGCTCCGATTACGACATCGCCCTCGTATCGCTCGCCGTTCTCGCAAACGACCCATGCGCCGTTGGCGTCCTGGCCCATCGACTTGACCTTGTGATTCATCTTGATGCGACTGGGATCCAGCCGCCTGGTCAAGGCGTCGATCACGTCGGGACGATACGCATGATAGTAGGCGCTGCCATAGATTTTTCGAACCTGCGGCATGAGTGCGACACGCAACACGGTCTCACCGGTATCCCAAACCGAGTACTTGTGGAAGTCAGGCTCCGCGCAAAAGCGCTCAAGGTCTTCGCCGAGCCCGAGCCAGGTCAGAACGCGCACCGCATTCGGACTGAGCTGGATTCCGGCCCCGACCTCCCCGAAGGACGGAGCTTGCTCAAGGAGTACGTAATCCAGTCCGGTCTTCTGCAAACTGAGCGCGAGCGCCGAACCACCGATTCCCGCACCAACAATGATGATCTTCATTTCTTTCTCCTCGACCTGAGCGGCCACGAACCGCGAAAGAGGTAATTGACGGTCCCGCTGATCCCGCGCGGAAACAGCAAAATGCACACGATGACCAGCAGCCCGTACAACAACGAATCGAAGCCCGGCACGTTGCCGCCGAAAAGTCCTCTGAGCCATTCGCCAAGAGGAAATAACAACATCGTTCCGATCACCGGTCCCCATACGGTGCCCATGCCGCCGACAAGCGCGAACAGGATCACCTTGATGGTGATGGATGGCCCAAAGAACGTGAGCGGATCGACGAAAAGCAGATACTGCGCATAGATCGAGCCTCCCAGCGCCGTCAGCGCGCCGCTGGCCGCCAGCGCGATCATGCGTTCGCGCGCGGGGCTTATTCCCATCGCCTGCGCAGCGAGCGGATTTTCACGAACCGCGCGGAAGCGATAGCCGCGCGCCGATTGTGCAAATGCTGCGACCACGATCTGGCAAATCACGAGAAATGCAATCGCGGTCCACAAATACAATGCGTCGGACGAGAATTGCATTGCGGCCACACCGCTTGCCGGCGGCAGGCTGATGCCGCGACTGGCGCCAAACGGCTCGAAACTGTCGATGCAAATATAAGCCATCTCGGCGATTGCGAGCGTCATGACCGCGAAAGCGAGATCTCCGATCGCGCAGCGTTCGGCGAGCCACGCGATCGCCATTCCCGTAAGCGCCGCGATCAGCGCGCCGGCCAACATACCGATCCATGGGGTGAGGCCGTAATTGGTGAAAAGCAGCACCGAAGTATAAGCCCCAGCGCCGAAGAACAAGCCGTGGCCGAACGAGAACGTACCGGCGATACCGCCCGCGAGATTCCACGCCGAGGCAACGCCTGCATAGATCACGGCAAGGAAGATGACGCCGATCCAGTAGTGCGGCATGACCTCGATGGCGCCGAATGCCGCCAAAGCGACGAGGGCGTTGAACCCGAATTGAACCGACACCGCCTTCATGATCGCACCAGCAAAGCGGCGAAACCGCCCGGACGTAGCATCAACACGCCGACCAGCAGCGCGTAGGGCAACAGCGCGCCGAACGAGCCCGGCAGGAACAGTAGTCCCAACGATTGAGCGATGCCGACGACAAGCCCCGCGAAGATCGTTCCGACAAGCGACCCCATGCCGCCGACGATCAGGATAACGAGCGAAAGGACGGTGTATTGCAAGCCTATATCCGGCGTCAGCGTCACGATCGAACTCATCGGCGGCGCGATGATGCCGAGCATGCCGACACCAAGCGCCCAGGTTAACCCCTCCAGACGCTCGACCGAGAGACCGGCAAGGCGTGCCGCCAGGTTATCGTTGGCGACCGCGCGCAGATGACGACCGAAGTCCGACCACTGGATGGCGAGCGCGAGGACGCCTAACCCGACAAGAGAGATCGACGCGCCGATCATCGTCGTCATCGTGAACCCGGTGCCAAGAATATGCACGAAGCGCGAGTTGAACGGGCTTTCGACCGACTGCAAATCGCCTCCAAAGCCGATCAGTATGCTGGCGTCGAGAACGAAGGAGAGCCCGAGCAGAAGCTGAACGGCGAGGAGATGATGTCGGGTGCGGATCGGATGGATCAGGCCCCAGTACAGTGCCCAACCCAGACATGCCATCAACGGAGTAATCACCAGTGCGAAAAGCAATGGATTGATATCGATCGACCGGCTGAGCGCGAAGGTGAGATACATCGCCACAACGAACAGCGAGCCGTGAGCGAAGTTCGTCAAGCGCGAGATGCGATAGATCAATGTCATGCCGACCGTAAGAAAGGCGAGCATCAGTCCAGTTAAAATGCCCTGGACAAGACCGGATATAACGAGCCCAATCACGTCAGATACACCTCGCCAAGAGCCGCCGCCTTCAACTGCGCGCTATCGCCTTCGAGAACGATGCGGCCGCCCGCCATAACATAACCCCGGCTGCACAGCTCGAGGCTAAGCTCGGCGTTCTGCTCCGACAGCAGGATGGTGGTGCCGGCGCCATGGACATTTCGCAAAGTGGTGAAGACATCATCGATGGCCACGGGAGAAAGGCCAAGCGTCGGTTCGTCGATCAGGAGCAGTCGTGGCTCCGCCATGAGCGCGCGGCAGATGACGACCAGTTGCTGCTGACCGCCGGAGAGGGTTCCGGCCCGGCGCGCTCTCAATTCCGCAAGCAAAGGCAGAGCGTCGAGCAACTTGTCCAACTGCCGCCGCCGTGCCCGCGGCTTCAGCCGCGCCCCGCCGACAAGGAGATTTTCCTCCACTGAAAGGCCTGCAAAGATGTGGCGCCCTTCGGGAATCTGAATGATCCCCTGCGCGACGATCTGATCGGAACGTTGATTACGAATATCGGCATCCGCGAACCTGATGGAGCCGGAGTGCGCAGGGACAAGACCGGAAATTGCGCGCAACAGCGTTGTCTTGCCGGCGTTGTTGGGGCCAAGCAATGCAACGCACTCGTTGTGAGCGATGTGCATGCTGACATCATGCAGCACCTCGATTTTCCCGTAGCTGACGGAAAGCTGCGCAATGTCAAGCAAGGGCGCCTCTCTTTCTCGTCCCAAGATACGCCGCGGTAACCGCAGGATCGTTCGCTACCTCGTCCGGCGCCCCCTGCGCGATCATTCGCCCCGATGCCATCACATAGATATGGCGGCACAGCGAGCGAACCACATGCATGACGTGCTCGACGATGACGATGGCGACGCCGGATTCATGCAAAAGCCGGATATTCTCGCACATGAATTCGGCCTCGGGGATTGTCAGGCCGGCCATCACCTCATCGAACAGAACGACTTTCGGCCGCGCCAGAATGCAGCGCGCCAGTTCGATGCGCCGGATCATGCCGGGATTAAGTTCCGTTGCCCGGACATTCCACGGAATGTCGAACGTAGCGGCGGTCTCGCGCGCACGCTCCCTCGCATCCGCGAGCTTGTCGTGTAGAAGTCCGGCCGTGGTCAGCACGTCACCGGCCGTGAGTTCAGGGAACAACTCCAGTTCCTGAAAACTACGAACGATGCCGAGCTCGGCGCGTCGATGGGCGGCGAGGCTTTCGATGCGCCGCCCATCGAATGTGATCGTGCCAGCGTGCGGCCGCTCAAAACCGCTCAGCAAGCGAAACAGCGTGCTCTTACCGGCGCCGTTCGGCCCGATGATGCCGTAGATCCTGTCGTTGCTGATGGATAGGCTCACGTCGACCACGGCCCTGACCTGGCCGTATGACTTCGTGAGCCCTTTCGCGTCGAGCATTATGCTGGCCTACCAGGCATAGGAGCCAGTTGCGAGCTTCGTCGGATAAATCACGGTTTTCTTGCCGTTATCCCAATGAACGAACAAGGCGACCGGATTCTTCGGCTTGCCAGAAGCTTCGAAAGCAACGCCGTTGTCGAACTGAGGCATGGTCACCCGCGGGCTGTCTGCCGGCAACTTGACGTCGTGCACTGCCGCAGCGAGCTTTGCAGGGTCGGTGGTTTTGGAGTTTTCCAACGCCTGAACGACGATCCACGCCGCCTGCGCTCCGGCAGCCATACCCTGATCGATCTCCTCGTGCTTGAACCCGGCCTTGGTCGCGGTTGACACCAGCCATTCGACACCCGGTGTTTTCACGCCGTTGTCGAACTGGGCGAGCGCAAACGTTTTTCCGGAAAGTGCCTTCGGGGCGATGTCGCCGAGAAGCTGCCACAATCTGTCGTTGCTGAATGCATCCGAGCCGCCGATCCAGATCGGCGGGCTGGTGTAGTTCTGCGCGACGCGAGCCTGATGTAGCAGGATGCCGTCCTGCAGATAGCCGATTGAGATCACAGCATTCGGATCGATCGCCTTGACGCGCTGAACGACCGGCGTCATGTCACCAACCTTGGGGGGAAAGCCGAACGCATCAAGCTCCTTTACGTTCGACTTCTTCAGGTGTGCGGCCGCCGTCTGGCTCGCCGTCTTGCCGTAATCGTTGTTCGGAAACGTCAGCGCCGTCGTCTTGATACCGGCGTTATGTTTTTCATTCAGCCAGTCGACGAATTCGGCATAACTTTCACCGAACTGGCTCGACGTCATGGAGACGCTGGTAAAGAATTTATAGTTGCGCTCGAACAGTCCGTCGAACGAGGCCTGCGTCGAAATCATTCCGACGCCGCTGCGCTCGGCGACTGGCGCCGCTGCTTCGGCTTCCGGCGTCGCGTAAGGACCAATCAGGAATCTTGCCTGCTCCTGACCGATCAAGCGCCGCGCTTCCTGCGCGGTGGTCACTTGATCGGAAGCGTCGTCCGCAACAACCAGATCGAGCTTCGCACCGCCGAGTGCCTTGATGCCGCCGTTGCGATTGACCTCCTCGACAACGAGATCGACGCCGCGCTTGTTCGCCTGCCCCGCCGATGCATAGCGGCCGGACAGCGGCAGCAATACGCCGATCTTGATACCCTTCTCCGCGGCATGGGCGGCGCCATCAAATGTCATCGGCGAGATCGCCATCACAACCGCGCTCAGGCCAATCAGATATCCGTGTCGTTTATTATTCTTGAACATCGTTTCCTCCTCCCTTTTTGATAGTTCGATCCAGCCGGGCTTTCAGGAGAACCGTGGCGCTCCGGCCGGCCAGTCCGTGCGAGGATTATCCCTCGCTGTTTTGACGACGGCCCGGAGCTTACGGCCGCCGCGACCTCATTTCCGTTCTCCTGTTGCGACCGCACCCTCGCGGACGAGTTCATCAATGCGACCTGCATCGTAGGCGCACACCTCGGCCAGAACCGCGCGCGTATGTTCGCCAAGCCGAGGCGGATAGGATAGAGGCTTATTCCCGGCCCACTTGAATGGATTGCCGAGGAAAGAAAGATCATTTCCGGTTGCCGGATTGACCAGCGTCTCCACCATGCCGCGCAGCGCCGTGACATCATGGCCGAGTGCGCCGTCGACGTCGTTGAGCAAACCGGCCGGAATCCGTTCCGCCTTCAGCAGGTCGACCCACGAGGCCGCCGGCTTCGTTGAAAAGATCGATTGCAGCGTCTCGGCCAGCGCATCGACATGGGCAATGCGCCTTGCTCCGGTCGCGAACCGCTCGTCATCCGCGAGTTCGGCGTGGCCGATGGCAATACTGAACTTGCCGAAGAAAGCATCGCCGGTTGGCGAGATCACGAAGTATCTGCCATCCGAACCGGCGAAAACTTCACTCGGCGCAATCATGTGATGACGCGAGCCGTTGCGGCGCGGCACCTCACCCGAGATAAAATAGTTCTGCGCCTGCCACGTCAGCAGGGCGATCTGGCAATCGAACAGCGAGACCTGAATTTCACGGCCTTCACCGGTGCGTGCGGCGCCGAGGAGCGCGCCGACAAGGCCGAGCGCCAGATAAAGCCCGCCCGCAAGGTCCGCGACCTGATAGCCTGCACGAACGGGCTTGCCGCCGCGCTCACCCGTCAAACTCATGAATCCGGACTGCGCCTGAATCACGAGATCGAATGCCGGCGTGTTGCGGTACTCCCCTTCATCGTGAAAGCCGATAAGCTGACCGACGCAAATCCTGGAATTGATTTTCTTTAGCGTCTGCAGGTCGACACCGAGCCGCTTCGGCACATCCGGAGCAAAATTATGAATCACGGCGTCCGAGCGCCGCACCAGATCCTCGAATACGGCCCGCCCGTGCGACTGCTTCAGATCGATCGCCACGCTGCGCTTGCCGCGATTGACCGAAAGGAAGAACGAAGATTCCCCGTCAGCGAAGTGAGGCGGAATTCCGCGCGCCAAATCGCCCTCGGGCGACTCGATCTTCACGACGTCAGCACCCATCTGCGCAAGCAATTGCCCCGCGAACGGTCCTCCAAGCACCCAACCCATATCCAGGACGCGAACGCCTTCCAACAAGGCCATCTTACTTAAACTCCGTGCAAAATTCGTACAGCCGACATGAGCATCGACGGCCATGTCGCGATGCGTTTTCGATCGACTTCACTGCCACGCGACGGCCATAGAATGCTCATCGCACCGCGTGCGTAGCCATCGCTGCGCAGGACCGGAACCGACACCGAATTGGTACCGGATACCCGTTCGCCGGAACTGATCGCGAAGCCTGCTTTCTTGACCTCATTCAGTTTGCTACGAAGCTTGACCGGATCGACAATGGTTTTCGGTGTAATGCGCTCAAGCTTTCCCTTCAGCACGGCCGCCTGAACCGACGGCTCGCTGAATGCAAGAACCACCCGCCCTCCCGCGCTGATGTGGAGCGGGGCCGCGGCGCCAAGCTTGTTTGCGTAGCGAATAGGCTGCGCGCTTTCGATCTCGTAGATCGTGACGTTGAAGAGGTCTCGTCGCTCCGACAGGCTGACCGTTTCGCCGGTCTGTTGCGCGATCTCGCGCATGACCGGAATCGCGGCTGCAAGCGTCGCGTTTCGCCCGAGCGTGGCGCGCGCGAGCAGCAATGTCGCTGAGCCGAGGCCATAGGAACCTGCCTCGTCAGATTCAACGAACCCGAACTTCGAGAAGCTCTGCAGCAAGCGGTAGACGGTCGACTTGTTCATTTCCGCGGCGGCGGCGATCTGGCGCAGGGGAACATGCGCGTCATCTTCCTCCTCGCAAAGATCTGCCAACGCCATCAAAAGTTTCAGTCCCTGTTCGAGTGTGCGGCTCATTCGTTGTTCGCTGATGAGCGTTTTATATGTTGAAATGTCATTTCATAAACTTGAGCGTCGCGACGCTGATTGTCAAGCTGGTAAGTACCGCCGGTCATACATCGAGATCGAAACGAGACGATAAGACTGAAGCCAATGGAGTGGATTTGAGATTTGGTACCCACCGTGCGCGAGGCCGCGAACCGCATATCAAATCGAAATTCCACTGGTTCTAACGAATGCAAAGTCGTCTGCTGAAACGGGACGCAAACGTCGGAATCGAACCACCAGACTGTATTCCTGGCATGGGTCTCGACACCGATCGACGCCGGAATCATTGCTCTCACATCAATAAGATCAGAGCTTTAGATTTTGACGCGATCCGGTTGAGAGGTTCGCAGTTCGATCAGCATTCGCATCCACGGCAAGCCTATCTGACAAATCGGTCAGTATTGCCGACCCGCACCGCCACCACCAAGCGTGCTGCCCCGGTTCACGTGCCAATTTCTCTGTAGATACGAAACGTACGTCGACGGTGATGACAAACGCCATGTCCGTCAAATCATCGACAATGAATTTTTGCGTGCGCGGGACTCTGACGGGTGTGACCGCTTGCTGAGGCAAGGCAGCGCGTGGCAGCACACTCCGTTCGCCCTCGGCGTGAGATGATGTATGGTTCTCCGACTCGAGGTACTGATCTCGTATTGATGAAGATCGCGGATACACCGGCTGCCACCGATCGCTCGACTCTCTAGAAGACGCGCAACCAGAGTTCGCAGTTTCGTCCTGAATGGTGGGTGTTTTGACGCGCCATTCAGAACAAGACTGCGAACTCATATGTTCTTGAAGCCACAATATGATCTCCAAGACGACGACAAACAAAATTACAGAATGTCACAAGCGATCGATCTCATCGCGAGCGTCGCGTGGACCGCGCGGCGATTGATTGAATTTGCTCGGCAGAACCACTCGCTGCCCCGTCATCGCCGTTTTTAACGTGGTCCTTGATATCCTTGAGAACGTTCAGGCTGGCTTCGAGCGCGCTGACGGGAATGTCTTTGAGGACATCCATTGCGATGGCATCCCGCAGGCTGTCGAGATCGTCGACCAGTTTGCGCCCCGCTCGGGTGAGATATAGCTGGTTGGCACGCCGGTCCTTCGGATGAGGTCGCCGTTTCAGCAGCCCCTGCTCGACCAAACGATCCAGCAGCCTGACCAGGGAAATCGGTTGCAATTCCAGAATATCGGCCAGATCGACCTGAGACAGGCCTTCCTGTTGCCGCAGCCGAAACAGCACGATCCATTGGGCACGCGTGGTACCGCACCTCTTGGCACGGGTATCGATAAAGTTGCGGAGCAACCGCGAACTTTCAATGAGTTGTGCAACGAGCTGCCGCTTCAGATCGAGCGTCATCAAGTACCATTCATTGTCCGGAACCATCGTCCGGAACATTGCCTGGAGGATAGCAATCCTCAAATTATAGTGTGTTTACGTATTAATTGCACGCCTATTAAATGTGGTGGCCGGATAGCCGTTTCCCGGCAACATGTGTCGTGAGTCAAACCAAGATGATCGCTTCGCGAACTTTCTATGGGGTTTTGGCCGCCGCAGTGCTGTTCGGCGGCGGCTATTTCGGTTGGCACCATTTTGGGGCGGGCCGCAGCGAAATCGGCAAGACAACTTCAACGCAAGCCCGCTCCGGTGTTCCGGTCACCATAGCCGCTGTCGAAAAGGCTGACTTCCCGGTTTATCTCGAGGGCCTGGGCACCGTTCAGGGCTTCAACACGGTCGTAGTGCGTACCCGCGTTGACGGGCAGATCGACACCATCGCCTTCAAGGAAGGGCAACTGGTCAAGCAGGGCGATCTGATCGCGCAGATCGATCCGCGGCCCTTCCAGGCTGCCCTCGATCAGGCCAAGGCGAAAAAGGATCAGGACGAAGCCAATCTTGCCAACGCCAAGCTCGACCTAGAGCGATATACCAAGCTCGGGGAGTTCGCGACGCGACAGCAAACCGACACGCAACGCGCGACAGTGCAGCAAGGCACCGCACAAATCGAGGCCGACAACGCCGCGATCTCCAACGCCCAGACCCAACTCAATTACACCACAATCCGCGCACCGATAGCCGGCGTCACGGGATTCCGTCAGGTCGATCAAGGAAATATAGTCAACGCCTCGACTCAGACCGGCATTGTCACAATTGCCCAGATCGAGCCGATAGCCGTCATCTTCACGGCGCCGGAGGAAAAGCTTCCCGAGATCAAAAGTGCTCTCGCCTCGCATCCACCTCGGGTGATTGCGCTCTCGACCGACGGCAAGAAAGTTCTGTCCGAAGGGACGCTTTCGTTGATCAACAATCAGGTCGATACCACCAGCGGAACCATTCGCCTGAAGGCGGTGTTTGACAATAGCGATCATGCGCTGTGGCCAGGGCAATCGGTTTCGACGCGACTGCTGGTGGCCACCTTGAAAGATGCCATTGTCATTCCGGGCGACGCGGTCCAACGCGGCGCCGCCGGCCTTTACGCGTTTGCGGTCGGTCAAGACAACAAGGCAGAGCTACGGAAAATTTCGATCGGCGCTTCGGTGGACGGGCGCACCGTCGTTGAAAAAGGCCTGACGCCCGGGGAGAACGTGATCGTATCCGGGCAATACAGAGTACAGCCCGGTGCCCCCGTGTCGATCACCGTCGCCGATGCCGATGCCAAATCTGTTCAGGCCAAGGCGAGATAGCCATGAACGAGAGCATATCGGCACCGTTTATCCGCTTTCCGATTGCGACCTCGTTATTGATGGCGGGTATCCTCTTTGTTGGTCTGGTCGCGTATCCGTTGCTACCGGTCGCGCCGTTGCCACAGGTCGACTTTCCAACCATCCAGGTTTCGGCGTCACTACCCGGCGCGAGCCCCGAAACCATGGCCTCTTCCGTCGCGCAGCCATTGGAACGGCAGTTCGCACAGATTCCCGGCATCTCGCAGATGACGTCAACGAGTTCGCTCGGCTCGACCGCCATCACCATCCAGTTCGATCTCAACCGCAGCATCGATGCGGCCACCAATGATGTGCTCGGCGGCATCAACGCGGCCGGCGGCCAATTGCCCAAGAGCCTTCCCTCGCCGCCAACCTATCGCAAGGTCAATCCGGCAGATTCGCCGATCCTGTTGCTGTCGGCGACTTCCGATACCTTGCCGCTGACCGAAGTTGACGACTACGCCGACACGCAAATGGCGCAACAGATCAGCCAGATCTCGGGCGTCGCTCAGGTGACCATCGGCGGCCAACAGAAGCCCGCCATTCGCATCCAGATCGACCCCGCCAAGCTGGTCGCCAAAGGGCTGTCCCTTGAGGATGTGCGCAGCCAGATCGCCATCACCACCGTCGACAGCCCAAAAGGCAATGTCGACGGCGCTACGCGCAGCTACACCATTTACGCCAACGATCAGTTGCTCAAGGCAAAGGACTGGAACGACGTCATCATCGCCTACCGCAACGGCGGACCGCTGCGAATTCGTGATATCGGCCAAGCGGTCGCCGGCCCTGAAGACGTCAAGCAGGCAGCGTGGGCAAACGGCAAACGCGGGGTGTTTCTGGTGGTTTTCAAACAACCGGGCGCCAACGTCATCGATACCGTCGACAAGATCAAGGCTAAACTTCCGCAAATCATCGCCGCTTTCCCGCCAGCGATTCATGTGTCGATCCTGAGCGATCGCACCCAGACCATTCGCGCCGCCGTTCAGGACGTCCAGTATACGCTGCTGCTCACAATCGTCCTGGTGGTGATGGTCATCTTTGTTTTCCTGCGCAGTATCTGGGCGACTGTCATTCCAAGCGTCACCGTACCGCTGGCTCTGTTCGGTGCCTGCGCACTGATGTGGGTGTTCGGCTATACGCTCGATAACCTGTCGCTGATGGCGCTGACGATTTCGGTGGGATTCGTCGTTGATGACGCCATCGTTATGCTCGAAAACATCACACGATATGTTGAACAGGGCGAAACGCCCTTCGCCGCGGCGTTGAAGGGGGCCGGCGAGATTGGCTTTACGATTGTGTCGATCAGCATCTCGCTGATCGCCGTGCTTATCCCATTGCTATTGATGGGCGGCATCATCGGCCGGTTGTTCCGCGAATTCGCGGTGACGCTCGCCATGACCATCTTCGTATCTCTGGTGGTGTCGCTGACACTGACACCGATGATGGCTTCGCGTTTCCTCAAGCCGCATTCCCAGGAAGGAAAGCACGGGCGCATCTATCAGCTCAGCGAGCGCGGTTTCGATGCACTGCTTCGCGCTTATGAACGCGGGCTGGATCTGGTGCTGCGCTGGCGACTGACCACCTTGTGCGTCTTCTTCGCTACTGTCGCGCTGTCTGGATATCTGTTTGCGGTTATTCCCAAGGGATTCTTTCCGCAACAGGATACCGGCCTCCTCACTGCCGTCACCGAGGCTGGTCAGGACGTCTCCTTTGCCGAGATGAAACGCATTCAGGAACAATTCGGCGCGATCGTACTCGCTGATCCCGCAGTCGCGGGCGTCGCCATGGCGATCGGCGGCGGCGGAAGCGCCCTGAACAACGGGCGTATGTATATCACGCTGAAGCCGCGCGACGAACGCAAAGCGGATGCGCAACAGATCATCGCACGGCTGCGACCGCAATTCGACAAGGTGCAGGGCGCGCGCGCCTTCATGCAGGCGGCGCAGGACGTTCGTCTCGGCGGACGGGCGACGCGTACCCAGTTCGAATACACCCTGCAGGATTCCAATCTCGACGAACTGAATTCGTGGGCGCCGAAGATCCTGGCCAAACTGAAAACGCTGCCGGAGTTGCGCGACGTCGCCACCGACCAGCAGACGGAAGGCACGACACTGACATTGACCATCGATCGCGATACCGCGTCGCGTTACGGAATCCAGCCGCAATTGATCGACGACACGCTCAACGATGCCTTTGGTCAGCGGCAGGTCGCGCAATATTTCACGCAGGTCAACAGTTACCATGTGGTGATGGAGATCCTGCCCGAGTTGCAAGGCAAGCTCGACACCTTGAACAAGATCTATATCAAATCGCCAACCACGGGGGATCAGGTTCCCCTGTCGGTCTTCGCGAAATGGTCGACGGTTCCGGTGCGTCCCCTCTCCATCAGCCATCAAGGCCAATTCCCGGCAACGACGATCAGTTTCAATCTCGCGCAGGGCACGGCGCTTGGTCAGGCGACTGAAGCGATTAACCGTGCGGTCTCCAACATGGGCGCACCGGCAACGCTGAACGGCAGCTTCCAGGGCACGGCACAGGCTTTTCAACAGTCGCTCGGCACGGTGCCATTGCTCATCCTTGCGGCCTTGAGCGTGGTGTATCTTATCCTCGGCATCCTGTATGAGAGCTACATCCATCCGCTCACGATCATCTCGACATTGCCTTCGGCCGGCGTGGGCGCGTTGGCAACGTTGATGCTGTTCGGTTACGACTTCAGCCTGATCGCCCTGATCGGGATTGTGCTGCTGATCGGGATCGTCAAGAAGAACGGCATTATGCTGGTGGATTTCGCCATTGCCGCGGAGCGTGACGAGCACTTGTCATCCGAAGCGGCGATCCGCAAGGCCGCATTGATCCGCTTTCGTCCCATCATGATGACCACCATGGCCGCCATGCTTGGCGGGGTGCCGTTGATGCTTGGCACCGGGACGGGGTCGGAAATTCGGCAGCCGCTCGGCTACGCAATGGTGGGCGGCCTGCTGGTCAGCCAAATGCTGACACTTTTCACCACACCCGTGGTTTACCTCTATCTCGACAAGCTATCCAACGCGGCGTCCGGCTGGGGCCGCTCAACAGGCGCTTCACCGGGCACGGAGTCGAAACGATCTATCGTGAACCAGGCCGCTGAATAGCTGTACCCAGTCGCCAATCGCTTTTGTAAAGGCGTTCACGACCAGAATAATTTCAGCAATGCTTGGCGCGCCATCCAGAAAAGCAGGCGTTCTGGGCGCCAGCACTCATGTACCCATGTATCTCCCGCCACGATCAAGCAGTATCGGCGCGCGTGACGAGGTCCATCGCTTCGATTTCATTGATCCGATGACAGGCGACGCGTGCGCCGCCGTCAATCGGCTCCAGCGCAGGCAACACCTCGCGACAACGATCGACGACAAAGGGGCAGCGCTGCGCAAATCGACATCCGGG
>JAFKKM010000179.1 GCA_017305555.1 Hyphomicrobiales bacterium
GCCTCGGCGCGCTCCGGAACCTTGGCGAAGGTCATTTCACCATCGAGCGACGCGAAAACGGCGCCGCCGATCAAGGCCGCGCCGCACAGGCCGGTGAGTATCGTCCCGCTGAACCATTGCACCGAGATACGGCGGCGATCGATGACGGCAGCTTCCGAGCCATCGACCGACAGCGGCGGCTCGTGGCCAAGGTCGATGACCCCGGTCCCTCGCCCTTGAAAGGCTCCGCGTGGCGTCTTCTGGCTCAATCCGTGGTCCCCCGAGATCCCGTTACCATCCGCGTCGCGTCACTCGCCACGCCAAGGTCCGAAGCATCGCGGGCCAAAGTGCTGATCCGCGCAGGCAACGTCAATGGCGTCGGTGTCTCCTGTGGTCATCCGAGATCACGATGATTTCGGATCGAACTCGATCCAAGACCGTGAACGTGATCGTTTTCAGTCGCTTAGAGCAAGATTACGTCCGGAGCCGCTGGCGCGGTCCGGCATCGTGCTCAGGGCCATATGCTTCAAGGTTCTTGGTCGTGCAGGCAGGGGTAATCCGGCGCAATGCCCGATATCGATCGCCGATCCCCGGAACTCGGTCCCGCCTAAGGTTGTTGATCCCCGGCGATTCAAAATTTTCTTTCGCTCAGAACGTCGCAGGAATGTGGCTCAAGTACGGCGTGGGGCCTGAAACGCCTTGTTTTATAGGGTTTTGAAATTTTTTGCACTGCGTGACGATTTCTTGACGATGGGCGTTGACAACCCCGATTGGGAGGGCCTATAACCCGGCCACTGAGCGCGGCGACGCTTTGACCCCCGGGTCAAGGCATCCGGCCGCGCCTTTGAAGTCCCTCACTTTGATGAGTGAATCAACAGCCGAGAGTTATCGGTTGTCATTCGGCGTCGAGTGAAACTTCAAACCTCCTGGTCACAGGAGAGGGGCTCCCGCCCCGGGCTGTTTGACAAGTGAAGATGAAGAAAGAGAAACGTGGACGGCGGAGTCCTTGCGGGTCTCGATTGTAAGAAGGCTTCGGCTTTCGAGCATTGAGACCGGACGAAAGACTTCGGCGGTACACGTTTCAAAGGTTACACCATCGTTGTCCGCGATGTGAATCGCAGACAGCAAGTTGGCTTCGGCTAACAAATGGTGGGACCTCGTCAAACGTTGTGATCAGCCGGTTTAAAGTTTCAAGTCCAACTTGAGAGTTTGATCCTGGCTCAGAGCGAACGCTGGCGGCAGGCTTAACACATGCAAGTCGAACGGGCGTAGCAATACGTCAGTGGCAGACGG
>JAFKKM010000014.1 GCA_017305555.1 Hyphomicrobiales bacterium
GAATCACGCAGGAAGGCGAGCTTTTTCAAACCGGGCAGAAACAGCTTGTCCTGCACGGTGCCATGCTTGAGGCCCTTGGAATTGGCGAGCTTCACCACCTTGATCGCTTCCTCGAAATTGGTGGCGATCGGCTTCTCGCAGTAAACGTGCTTGCCGGCCTCGATGGCCTTGGTCAACAGCGTCGGCCGCGCTTGCGTGGTCGCGGCATCGAAAAACATGGTGTCGTTCTTGTCGGCGAGCGCTTTGTCGAGATCGGTGGTCCAGCGCGCGATATTATAGGTTTTGGCCAGCCGCTCGATCTTGTCGGCGCTGCGGCCGACCAGGATCGGATCCGGCATGATCCGGTCGCCATTCGCCAGCTTGACGCCGCCCTGATCGCGGATTGCGACGATCGAACGGATCAAATGCTGGTTGAGGCCCATGCGGCCGGTAACGCCGTTCATGATGAGGCCGAGACGTTGTGTCGTCATGAAAACTGCTCCTGCGGAATTCTTCTGGTTGTTGACTGCAGTGGTTGAAGAGCGGACCAATCCGGATGAACGCGGGAGGCGAAACCCGGAGTGACCAGCGATGACGTGGCGAGCGATCCGTCGGCCGCCGCCAGACGAATGCCGTCGGAGGTGCGGACGTAAAGATCGGGATGCGCGGCGAGAAAGCGTTCCTGCTCGGCCATGGGAGCGCCGCCGAAGCCCTCGACATAGTGATGGCCGTTCCGTTCGGCGTGGCCGACACCGATCAGCGCGCCGAGCGCGATATCCTGCTGCACGCCAAGTCCAGCCTGGCAGGTGAGATCCTCGGCAGTAATGAGAAAGCTCTGGTTGTCACTGCTCCACGTCGCTGCACGCGCGGCGTTGAGAATGGACTTGTAAAGCCCTTTGCACGCCTTCGACGACACGCCGCGATAGCCGAGGTCTTTCGCCGCGCGGAACGCGTCGTAGCTGCCGTCGGCCTCGTCGATGATCATGGCGTACCGCGCCAGCGATCCGAGAGCGGACGTCAGCATTGCGTCGCGGGGCATCGGCTGCTCGATATAGATCAGCCGGTTTGCGATCGGCGCCAGCGCAGGATCACGATCGAGGCGATCGAGCAAGTTGGAGAGTGCAGCAAGGTCGGCATACTGCTCATTGGCATCAAGGCTGATGCCGTCAATCGGGATACCGGAATTTACGGCCGCTTCTATGGTGGCCGCGATCTGCCCAAGCCGCGCAGCGTCAACATCCGTATCGCCGCCAAGCTTCAGCTTGAGATAGCGGACGGCTTGGTCACGAATGACGGCGGCGAGGCCGTCGCGGCCTTCGAGCGCATCATCGAGCCCGACGGTGTGGCGGATCGCGATGCGTGGCTTCGGCGCAGTCGCGGCAAGGAATTGCGTAATGGCACTGTCCGCGAGGTCAGGCATCAGGCGATTGTCGATGCCGGCGACGTTAGCGGCCAGCCCCTGGAAGACATCGAGGTCGAGGCCACGCAACAGCGCATCGAGAATGGCCTTGTCGATCTCCGCCGGGCCGAAGGAGGCCGCGAGCGGTGGAATGTCCGCCTCGGAGCAGACCCGCACCTGACTTGCAATCCGTGCGGCGTGAAGGCCAAACGTCGTGTCGAACCCAGTGTCCGATAGATACAACTCGCGGGCGATGGCGAGCGAGCGGCGCAGGTCGTCGATGGTGCGGGTAGGGGTGCGGTCCGGGCGCTTGTCGAACCATTTCGGCATCATCATCTCGGCGCTGGCACCGGTCGTTGTTCGTCCGCCTTCGATCTCGAGTTCGACGCGCACGAAGGCCTGTGGTGCGCTATCCACCCGGACCACGCCGAAGCGGAACGGTCGGACAAACTGCACCGGCCGCTCGAACAGCGAAATGTCGCGGATGGCGACGCGCATCTGCATCACTGTCCCTATAAAATCAGTCCAACGTGCCTTGGCTGGAAAAGTGCTGGCGGATGGTCTGGGTCAGGGCGATGAATGTTGGGTCGGCCATGATGTCGAGCGTCCGGGGACGGGGCATCGGCACATCATAGATGGCGGCGATCGCACCGGGCCGTTCGGTCATCACCAGAATACGATCGGCGAGGAATACGGCCTCCGGGATCGAATGCGTGATCAGCAGAACGGTTTTGCCGGTTTCGCGCTGAATGCGCTGCAATTCGACATTCATCTTTTCGCGCGTCAGCGCGTCGAGCGCACCAAACGGCTCGTCCATCAGCATGATCTTCGGATCGTGTACCAGCGCACGACAGATCGAGGCGCGCTGTTGCATACCTCCGGAAAGCTGCCATGGCAGCTTGTTTTCGAAACCTGCGAGGCCCACGGTTTTCAGAAGCTCCCGGGCACGCGGAAGATATTTCTCTCGTGGCAGCCGCTTCATGTCGATCGGCAGCATCACATTGCCGAGCACGGTGCGCCACGGCAGCAGCATCGCGCTCTGAAACACAATGCCGACGTTGCCGTGCGGCTTGGTGATGGGAAGTCCATCGACCTTGATCTCGCCGGTCGATGGAGGCAGCAGGCCGGAGATCATCTTCAGCAGCGTGGACTTGCCGCAGCCGGACGGGCCGACCACGACAAAGAACTCGCCGTCGTTGATGTGAAAATCGAGCGGGCGCAACGAGGGCACATCGCCCTCGCGCGACCGGTAGGTCTTGGAGACGCCGGAGAGCTGGATCCCCGAGCCGTCGGTCTGTTTGCCGCTTTCAACAGCGACGCGCAGGTGTCCGCGTGGACGGATAATCGGTTGCATGGCAGGGCTCATCCGGCAATCACCTTACTTCGGCAGATAGTCGTTGGTGTAGAAGGCTTTCGGATTTTCCTTGGCCTTCGCATCGAGCCCACCATACTCGACCATCAGATCGACACTGTCCTTCATGTTCTGGTCGGTGACCTGGAAGGGCCGCTTGTCCTTGGTTTCCGGCGTGCGATAGAGCGGAATGGTCAGTTCGAAGCCTTGCGTCAAGGTGCCGATCTTGCCGCCCTTCGGATTGGCATCGAGGATCGACTGCGCGGCGGCGGCGGGATCCTTTTCGGCCGCCTCGACGGCCTTGGTGGTGGCCGACATGAAGCGTTTCACCAGATCAGCATTCTGCTTGACGTAATCAGTGTTGGCGATGATGCCAGATGAGACGAGGTTGATGCCGTAATCCGCGAACTTGATCGGATAGACGTCCTTGCCGGTGGCGTCCTTGATCTTCATCGACTGGTCCATGACATAGCCGAGCAGCAGGTCGGCCTGACCGTTGATGACCGCGTTGAGCTTGGTCTGCGCATCGCCGGCGACGGTCTTGAAATCGGATTCCTTGAGGCCGGTCTTCTTCAAAAACAGCGGCCATATCTGGGTGATGGAGTCTGCGGGCGTGATCGCCACCGTCTTGCCCTTGATGTCCTCCGGCTTGCGGATGTTCTTATCGACAAAACCCATTGCCGACATCGCAGTGGTTTGCAGCAACACACCGGTGGCGATCACCGGGGCACCTTTGATGGCGGCGCGCATCATGGTCGGGACATCGACGTAGCCGAAGTTCGCGGTCTTGGCGGCGACGGCCTGCGTGGTGGCGGCAGATCCGCGGCCTTCCTGAATTTCGAGATCGATGCCTTCCGACGCATAGATGCCCTTGGCCTTGCCGTAATAGAACGGCGCGTGCTCACCATAGACGTACCAGTTCAGCATCAGCACGACCTTGTCCGCAGCCTTCGCAGGTGTCGTGACCGCGAGACCAGCCGTAAGCATCGCGGCCATCAACAATGTCAGCGTTCTTTTCATGGTTTTCCTCCCTCCAGAATTATATCGGTCATCGCGAAGATGACGCTTGGTGATTATGTTTATGCTGCGATGATGACATCGGCGCGCTGGCTTGCGTGCCATGGAATGACCAGGCGCTCGATGCGATCGACCACCCAGAACAGGATGACGCCCATCAACGCCAGGATCACCAATGCTGCGAACATCGTCGGCAGATCGAAAGTGCCGATCGAGCGCTGCATGACGTAGCCGATGCCGGAGTTGGACCCGACGAATTCACCGACGACGGCGCCGACCACTGCCAGCGTGATTGACACCTTGAGGCCGGAGAAGATCGCCGGCATCGCGTGTGGCAGGTTGATGGCCAGGAAGATGTTGGTGCGACTGCCCTGCATGGCGCGCGCCAGATCGACCATGTCGGGATCGACCGACTTGAAGCCCTGCACCGCCGAAACAACCACGGGAAAAAACCCGAGCAGGAAGGCGCAGATCACCTTTGGCAGCAGACCGAAGCCGAACCACACCACGAACAGCGGCGCAATCGCCACCTTCGGGATCGATTGCGAGAACACCAGCAGCGGATAGACGTAGCTTTCGACCGTCTTCGAACCAGCGATCAGCATCGCGACCGGGATGCCGAACAACGCCGACAACAGGAAGCCCGCGACGGTGGCGTAAGTGGTCGGCCAGGCTTGACCCAGTAACTCCGGCCAACTCGTCCACAGCACCGCGACGACATCGGCCGGCGCGGGGATTTGATAGGCGGGAATGTGGAAGATTCGGATCGACAGATCCCACGCGACGACGATGAGAACGAGAAACAATAGCGGCCGAACCCAGGCCGCATTGAGCAACCTGCTCCATTGCGTCGTGACTGCGGGTTCCGCCATCCGTCCTCCGGCAATGCCGTTCTGTACAAATTAACTCGTTGGATAAATACTCCTCAGACCGGTCGAGAGTCAAATGCCTGGTGAAAGGAAATTGGAGACGGGCGCTTCAGCCGGCCATGGGAAGCCTGGCGGCCGTCGCAAAACGCTATTCTACTGCCAATGGGAGAACGGCAGAGGAGTTCCGCGCGTGGCTATGCCAGATGGGAGTCGTGGGCCGTCGCCATTGGCGTGAGCGTCGCACCGGACCGGCCAGTGAGGGCTGCGAGCACCAGCATGATGACATGCTCAAGCCGTTCTTCCTTGGCGTCTTTCTTCAACAGGTCGCGGCCGAAGATGAAACTGAGCGTCGCACTATTGGACAGATAGAAGAAGCACAATCCTGCGATCGAGATGTAAAGCTGCACCGGATCCATCGCGACACGAAACTCGCCGGTTTTGACGCCGCGATCGACGATGGTCCGGATCATCTCGACAAAGGGTGAATGCATAGACTTCACCTTGGTCGAGCGCTTCAGGTTGCGCGCCTTGGCCACATTCTCAGTGTTGAGAAGTGCCAGGAATTCCGGGTTCCGAATGAAGTAGTTCCAGGTGAAGTCGATCAGCCGCGCGATGGCCGCGCTGGGATCGAGATGCTCAAGATCGAGGCCGCGTTCCTCCGCGCGAATCTTCTCATAGGCGGCTTCCAGTACAGCAAGGTAGAGGTCTTCCTTGTTGCCGACATGGTAATACAGCATACGCTTGTTGGCGTCGGCTTCAGCGGCGATGCGATCGATCCGGGCGCCAGCGAGGCCGTACGCGGCAAATTCCTTCTTCGCGGCTTCAAGGATGCGAATCCGCATCCCCTCCGGGTCGCGCGGCCATTTCGCCGCTCGCTTGGCTTTCTTCAAAACGCACCTGCATTCGCTCGATCGTGGCGGGATTTAGCACGATCGAACAGGAATGAGAAATATTGGCCGATCGCCAATCCGCTTCCCGTTCGAAGCCATCCACTCCCGCGACTTGCGGACGTGTAGCTCGCCGCGCGCGATGGTTGCGGCCAAGCCGGTCTAGGCGTGGGCGCAAAACTTCCGGGCACTGAAGAATGTACTTCTCGATATCCTCATCATCAGGGGCCTCGGTTTTCCATATCCGAAGCAGATCCTTACCGGCCTTTAGAAATCCAAGTTTCAAGCCGGGCGCTGGGGCTTTCGTTTCCATCTCCCTCATAAGATTTGTCATTCCGGTTGCGAGAGAGTTGAGACCGTCACTGTCAATCGGCGGGTGTGAACAAAAATCGAGCGCAAATGAGGTTGCCGTCATCATCGATCAATCTCTTCGCGATGCCCGGCAACTTGTCGCACCCTCGGACGTAATCATCAATGTTGATCGGCTTTTCTCCTACTGCGAGAGGAGGGGCATTCAGGTGAATAAGCTGATCGCAGCCTGTCAGCACACCGACCTGACCGGTCGCGTTTTGGCTTTGCAAGAGCATCGCCGCCGAAATGGTCTTCGCCCGATCCCACAGTCTGCGATGCAATATCTGCCCTTCGCTAAATCGGAATATGATATCGCCTGTTCTTAGAAAGCCGTGACGTGCCCATCTTGATGTCGATGCGGCCTTGCTCATAGGCTGCCATCTTTTCGCGCTGCCGTAACATCGTCTCAGCCTCGAGGTTTTGTTCGACGAAGGCCTCGAACAGTGCACGGTAACTCGGCTCGCTGGCATTTGGATCGAAGTCGCGCGCCTGCGCGCGGTGATTCAGGTTCTTCAGCATCTCTTCGTAGCTGCGCCGAGCGAACAGGCGATCGTCCGAGAGAGGCAATGGATCGGAGAGGTAGGTCTGCAATTGCCGGACGTTCTTCGCGAACAACGCGGCAAAATCGATACTGTCATTCATCCCATAGACCCAGCCCAGACATTCGGCGGCACGCCGCCGCGCCTGACGATAGTCGGCGGTCCTTAACGACGTCCGAAACAGAGGCTGATTGAGCAGTCCGGCCACGACGTGACTGCAGCGAACCTGAAGGTAGTAGCGACCCTCGCGACGGGCGAGATAGGAGACGCGCGCCATAGCTGTCCCATGGGTACATCACCGTGAGATGTCTCACAGTGGTCGGAACCTCCGACAATTATAAGGCGCTGATATATAATGATAATTTCTGATGGTAGCGGGAGAGGGACTCGAACCCCCGACCCCAGGATTATGATTCCCGTGCTCTAACCAGCTGAGCTACCCCGCCACGGTCCCCGCCTGACGAATTCCCAAGATGAATCCCCGAAGCGAGTGCGGCGCATATAAGAAGCCGCTCAAGGGCCTGTCAAGCAATGAACGTCTTATCCCGACCGGACCGAATTTGGTCCCTTGGGGCAGCCCCGTGCCAGCACCTTACGAGACTTTCAGTTCCCTGGATCCCGCGTGGTGAAGGTATGCTTCCCCACGGTATGCGGTGACTGTGTCTCTTCGCCGGTAGGAGCGATGGTGGCGCGGCTCTAAGACGATCACACGCGCTCTGGGATCGATAAGAATATTTGTTGACAATGAAACAATCTGATCTGATTGTGATCTGCCGTTCGCGTAAATCGGCGAGGCTATGAGCCGAGCCGGTTGCACATGAGCACACATCGTCATGCTTTATGTTTTGAAGGTGGCGGCTCCAGTGAGGGGCTAGCGGCATGGTTGCGAACGGCCAATGTGAGCTGCAAGGATGCGATAGCGATCTGTCACATGCCGCGGGATGCAATAGCGGCAAGGCAAGTTGCGCTTCGACATTGAATTCTCGTTCAACCCACACGCGATTCTGAAACGCATTCTCCGATGAACACCGCCGGCAAAGCTCCTCATGACAGCGTGCTGATTATCGGCACCGTCGATACCAAACCTGATGAGATCGCATTCCTGCGCGATTGCGTTGTGGAGGCTGGTGGTCGGGCTGTCATCATGGATGTCGGCGTTAGAGATCAAACCCGTTTCGCGCCGGATATCACCAACAGGGACGTGGCGGCCGCAGCTGGGCTCACACTGGAGGAAGTCGCTGCCTCGGCCGATGAAAACGTCGCCATGCAGGCGATGACGCGCGGAGCCATCGCGCTGACGTTGCGGGCCTTCAGGGAGGGCAGGGCGCATGGCATCCTGGTGCTCGGCGGCACCATGGGGACCGACCTCGCGCTGGATGTCACCGCGGCGCTGCCGGTCGGCGTTCCCAAATTTCTCGTCTCGACCGTCTCGTTCTCGCATCTGGTTCCGCCGGAGCGTCTGGCGCCCGATCTGATGGCGATCCTCTGGGCGGGCGGACTCTACGGTCTTAACAGCCTCTGCAAATCCTCGCTGCGGATGGCGGCGAGTGCCGTTGTCGGCGCATGTCGAAGCGCCGCACCGTTGGCGACGGACAGGCCTCTGGTCGGGGTCACGTCGCTGGGCACGAGCGCTTTGCGTTACATCGTGGCGCTGAAGCCCGCGCTCGAGCAGCGTGGCTACGAGGTGGCGGTGTTTCATTCGACCGGAATGGGCGGACGAGCTTTCGAGTCGCTGGCTGCACAGAACAAGTTCGCCGCCGTGCTCGATCTTTGCCTTCAGGAGCTTGCGAACGACGTCCATGGCTCGATTGTCACTGCCGGCGGCGATCGGTTGGAAAACGCGGGCCGGCTCGGAATTCCTCAGATCGTCGCACCGGGCGCGATCGACATGATCGACATGCCGACATGGAAGGACACTCCCGAGGTTTATGCGGATCGTCCACGGCATGAGCACAATAGGCTGATCGCTTCGGTGATTTCGACGGCGCAGGAACGGCGCGCGGTGGCGCGCGCCATTGTTCGCAAGCTGGCCGCCGCGCAGGGCAAGGTGAAGGTGATCGTGCCGCGCGAGGGCATTCAGGAATGGGATCGCGAGGGTCAGCCGCTTCACGAACCCGAGGCGCATCGCGCTTTCGTCGACGAATTCGTTGGAGGTCTCAGAACGCCGATTGAGGTTCTCGAACTGGATGGACACATCAACGACGCATCGTTCATCGATGCGGTGCTTGCGACGTTCGATGACTGGGTGAAGGCGGGAATTATCCCGCCGGGCACGCCGGCCGCCCTCCCGGCTTCACCGTCGGTCTGACGGGGCCTACTGCGATGGCAACAGGAAAGCAGGCGCTTGTTCTGGATTTCGGGGGCGTCATTTCGCGGACCATGTTCGAAACGCATCCGATCACGGAGCGGGCATTGGGGCTTACGCCCGGCAGCCTGACATGGCGCGGACCGTTCGATCCTGCGTCGGATCCGTTGTGGGTCGACATGCAGGAGAACCGCATCACCGAGCGCGACTACTGGCGGACGCGGGTTGCGGAAGTCGGCAGCTTGTTCGGCGAGCGATGGGAGATGAGCGATTTCGTACGCCGGGCGCGAGGCGACGATCCGATATCGACGATGCGACCGGAAGCGGTCCGGACCATCAAAGCCGCCGCTGCCGCAGGCAAGCGGCTTGCGATTTTGTCGAATGAACTCGATCTGTTTTACGGAGAAGGATTCACTCGTCGTTTCCCGCTTCTGAGCGATTTCGAAGTGGTCGTCGATGCGACCTATACCGGAATCCTGAAGCCGGATCCGCGTGCCTATCAGCTATGCCTCGAGGCATTGAAACTGCCGGCCGATCAGTGCGTTTTCGTCGATGACCAGCGGCGCAACATCGACGGCGCCGAAAAGGCCGGAATGTCGACGGTGCACTTTGACGTGCGCGAGCCGAAAAAGTCCTACGCGGAAGCCCTGGTCAAACTGGGCCTTTCGGCGGACGTGCTTGACGTCGCTTAGGCTCGCGGAGAAGCGGTGCATTTGCCGCGACGTACGGTCGCTGCACTTTGATCATGCCCACCGGTTGCGCTTATCCTGAAGGCTGCGACCATCAACCGTCGTTGCCGTCAGTGGTGTCGAACGTCGCGTTCGGTCCTTGCAGCAATTGGCTGCGGAGCATCAGCTTGTTCAAGATGGTATCGAGCTGCAGTTGTTCGGCGTCCGACAAGCTTGCAAGAAACCACGCCTGCGTGCGGGCCGCTTCCGGCAGAATGCTCTTGCACATTTTTGCGCCGTAGCGCGTGATCGACAGGAATATCCGCCGGCCGTCGTTCGGGTCGTTCTGCAAGGTGATCATTTTCAGATCGACCAGCCGGCGCTGGGCGCGTGACACGCGCGCCTTGTCCATGCTGGTGCGTTCGACGACTTCAATGAAGGATAGCGTTCCATAGGCGTAGAGCGCCATGAGAATGCGCCATTCGGGCATTTGCAGGTTGAACTGAGTTTCGAACAAGCGCCCGATCGATTGCGAGACGCGATTGGCAACCACCGACAGCTTGTAGGGGATGAAGTCATCAAGCGAGCCGATCGCGCCGAGCTTATGGGGCTTGGCGGCCGCAGTCGTGGTGGATTGCGTGCCCGGCAATTTCCTGACCTGCTTTTTTGTGGTCACCGACAATCTCCTCGCGTGCAGGTATCCTGCGCATGGCACGGCGTTTCCGAGTGGCGAACATCTCGAAACCAAGGATCGAGACTCGTCGGCGGTGCATCGAACAGATTGTTAGCGCGATTCTGCCTTCACGGCCTCGCCGAAATGAAGGCATCTTATGCCATCTCCGGCCTCGCAAGAACCCAAGGCCAAGGTATTGCGGCATGGAGATTGTGCGTGAGCGCCATTCCGAACGGAGCCGTGGATCGGCGATCCGTTGCCGATTGCCCCTATTTCTAGCTGGCCGCGGCGGTGGCGCGTTCGACCTTCTTGCGCAGGTTCATGGTAAGGCGCGCCTGCTTCTGGAAGTGAGCCTGCAACAGGCTCACCGCGCGCTCCTCGTCGCGGTCGAGCGCAGCCTTCATGATGGATTCGTGCTCGTTGTCGGTGGCGACGGCGCGCTCGGCATACTTCCAGAAGTAGCGGCGATAGCGCTCCATGTGGTCGTAGAGCTCGTCGAAGAAGTGCAGCAGCCATGGCGATCCGCAGCCCTTGCACAGTGCATAGTGGAAGGCGCGATGACGGTCTTCCCACTCGGTGCGCAAATCCTCGTCGTCCTGATCGGCGGAGACGGCGATGCCGGCCAGCTTGAGGCGGTGGAATGCGGAGAGAAGGTCCACTTCCCAATCTTCACGCCCTTCCTGGATGGAGCCGCGAATGGCGTAAGCTTCGAGGTTGGCGCGGAGATTGGAAACATCCAGCATCTCATCGAATTGAATCGGCGCAACGACGAAACCCTTGTGATCCTCGGCGATCACAAGGCCCTGCGCGGCCACCTGAAACAGGGCCTCACGCAACGGGCTTGTGCCGACTTCGTAGCGCTTGCTCAGCTTCTCGAACTGGAGCCGTTCGCCGGGCTCAAGATGGTGGCGGATAATGTCGAGGCGCAGTTGCTGCACGACGCGGCCGGCAAGTGTCTTCGGCGCTTCGTCGCGTGACGGATGCAGGCTTGGACCCCACTTGCGTGGGAGCTGTTTGGGCATGTTCCGCATACGCTGCGCCTAGTTGTCGCGAATCTCCATGCAATATGGGCCAGTGGTGGTCAGAATCCAAGCAGAAACAGATTTTCGAAAATGTTGACATCGTTGGAAATGTAAAGCAGGTTTGGATCGAGAAGGAGAACGCTATGGCCGAGATCGTTTACGCTGCCGGCGCGCCACATGCGCCAGGCTTGATCGGATTGTTGGAGGCCGCGCCTGCCGACGTGAAGGATGTGGTGATCAATACCTATCGTAGCCTCGCCGACGCCATGGCCTCGGCCAAGGCGGACGTTCTGATCGTGTTCGCCAATGATCATCTCGCCAATAGCCGCGTGCGTACTTATCCCGATTTCCTGATCGGAATGGCCGCGGAGCATCGCGGACCTTACGAGTGGTTCAAGCCGTGGATCGGCTGCGAGGACTACACCGTGAAGGGCTCGCCCGAGGTGGCTGCCGCCTTGTTCGACGGCATGACCAAACGTGGCATCCGGATGTTCGCGCAGACCGAGAATCTGAAGTTTGACGACAATATCTCCGTCCCGGTTCTGCTTACCAACGTCGCAGGTTCCGGCATTCCCATGGTGCCGGTGCTGCAGAACTGCACCGTGCCGCCGATCCCGGATCAACGCCGTTGCTATGAGGTCGGCAAGGCACTCGGCGATTTCATTCGCGACGACCTTCCGGCCGATATGCGTGTCGCGCTGCTCGGTTCCGGCGGCCTCAGCCACGAGCCGGGTGGGGCGCGTTATTACTTTATCGACGAGGAGTTCGATCGTTGGTTCCTCGATCTTGTCGCGTCCGGTGACCATGAGAGGTTGCTCGACGAATTGACGCTGGAGAAAATGGAGGCAGCCGGCTCCGGCGGCACGGCGGAACTGCTCGCCTGGGTGGTCGTGCTCGGTGCGATCGGCTCGAAGCCGGGCAAGAGCTTCGGTTACACCGTTCACAAGGACTTCAAGTGCGGCGTCGGTGGTGTGCTGTGGGACATGAGCCCGAACATGCCGAAATCGCGCGCGGCCTGACAGGGAGACGATTATGGGACTCGAGAAGTTCAAAGCGTCGCTCGCCACGCACGATCTTATTCAGGATTTGAAATGGTCACCCGAGCTGCGTGAGGAATTTGCGGCGAACGAGGCGGCCGTGCTGGATCGTTATCCGCTGCGGAAGGACGAGCGGCGCGCCATCGAGACGCGGAATTTTCTCGCGCTCTACGATCTCGGGCTTCACCCTTATCTCGGCGGACAGTTCGCGCGGCTGATCTTCGGCAATGAGGCGGGCAAGGGCGCAACCGTCGCTGTGAACAAGCTTGTCGAATCGTTGCAAGGCAAGGGGTCTGTCGCGTAGCCGCTGACTGATTTTCAGAAGTTCGGCATTTCATCATGAACCGGCGCGCGAAGGCGCGCACGGAACGGCATCGTGCGGCCTCAGGCCGTGGATATCGGAACGACAATTGAGGCGGCCGAGCCGCCAAGGGAAGGGGAACTTACAGATGCGTCGTGCCTTCAATTGGATCAAGCCGGCTCTTGCAGCCGCTTCCGTTCTGGTGCTAGCGGCGTCCGGCGCCGCAGCGGCCGAAAAGGCCTCGCCGGGCGTCACCGACACCGAAATCAAAATCGGTGGCATTTGCCCCAGCACCGGCCCGATCGCGTCCTTCGTTACGATCTGCGCCATGCAGGATGCCTACTTCAAGTACATCAACGATCGCGATGGCGGCGTGATGATGGGTGACGGCAAGCGCCGGAAGATTTCCTACACTTATTATGATGACGGCTACTCGCCGCCGCGCACCGTGGAGCAGGCCCGGCGTCTTGTCGAACGCGATCAGGTCGCGTTGATCATCGGCCCGTTAGGCAGCGCGACCGGCTTGGCGATCCGTGATTATGTCAACAAGCGCGGCGTGCCGCAGCTCTTCGTCGGCAGCGGCCTTTCAGCATTCAGCACCGACTCCAAAGCGTTTCCCTGGACCATCGGCTGGCAGTCGGCATACACCACCGAGGGCAGTATCTTCGCGGAATTCGTGAAGACGAGAAAGGCCGACGCCAAGGTCGCGGTCCTTTATCAGAACGACGATTTCGGCAAGGAGCTGTTGAACGCATTCAAGCACGCGGCCGAGGGCAGCGGCATCACCATCGCTGCCGCACAGTCTTACGAGGTGACGTCACCGACGGTGGATTCACAGGTCTCCAATCTCGCGGCGACCAATGCGGATGTGCTCCTCGTGTTTGCAGTCCCGAAGTTCACCGCGCAGACGCTGCGCAAGGTGCAGGATACGTCCTGGCGGCCGATGGTGATCGTCACCAACATCAGCGCCTCGAAGAAGACAGTGATGGAGCCTGCCGGCGAGGAGGCTTCGGAAGGCGTCTATTCGGCGGTTGCTCAAATGGACCCGACTACCAAGGACTATGCCGACACCAAAGATATCAAGACCTATCGCGAGGTCGGCACCAAGTTTCCCAGCTCCGGCCTTAACCTCGATGATCCAATGACGATGATCGGCTTCGGGCAGGCGCAAACCATGGTCGCCGTGCTTGAGAAAACCAAGACACCGACGCGCGCGGGGATCATGGAATCGGCGCGGCATCTGTGTGGTGTTCCGGTGCTCGGTCTTGTCCCCGGCGTCAAGGCGTGCGTCGACGGCGAGCGTGATCCGTTCTACATCGAATCGATGCAGGTGGTCCGCTACAGCAAAGGAAGCTGGGCACCGGTAGGTGACGTGATCACGAAGTATGAGGGCAAGACCCCTCATCAAGCCAAGTAAGATCGGGTAGTTGATCATGAACACCGAGTTGCTGAACGAAATCCTGCCGCCGAAAACCGGACGAGCGCTTATCGTCCGCCAAGGGGAGGTTTTCAGGATCACCGATCTGGAAGGCCAGCAGGTTGTCGACGTGGCGATCTTCAACGCTAACAACTATCGCGACCGACTGTCTCTATCCTATTCCACGACACGGTACGCGATGCAGTTTAGCGCGCGGCGTGCCGGGCGTGCCGAGCCGACGGTTGCGATGTCGAAAGACTTTCTGACCGAGGGTGATGTGCTGATGTCCACCATTTACACGCCGTTGATGACCATCATCAAGGAAACGCCAGAGCCGAAGGGCGTTCACAAAGTCAATCAGCGCATGTGCAACCGGCGCTTCTACGAGAGCTTCGGCTTGACCGGCATCGATGGTTGCCACGAGATCATCAGCGGCGTCGTGGCGCCTTACGGAGTTTTGCCGGAGGATATCCCCGACACCATCGACTTCTTCATGAACTATCATCACGACTGCGGCAATCATTCCTGGGTTGCCGAGTCGCCGGTGTCGAAGCCGGGCGATTATGTCGAACTGCGCGCGGAGATCGATTGTCTGATCGCGATCTCCAATTGTCCTGAGGATCATGTCAGCCAGATCAACGGCGGACGCTGCACGCCGATGCGGCTACAGGTCTTTGCCGTCGAGGCGGCGACTGCGCAGGCGGATTGATGGCGGTTCACGTTCTCAAAGCCTGCGCGGCCACTGTGCAGGGCGGGATCATTGATCCCAAGACGAAGGCTGTCCATACGGTCGCATCGGGCGACACGGTGATTCTCGATACCTGGGCAATGTGGGACAATGCCGGCGGGCCGTCGCTCGCGCTCGATCAGGCAATGGCGCTGCGCGAACGTTTCCGCGCGGAAGGGCGCGGGCCGCACAGCCTTACCGGCCCGATCGCGGTCGAGACCGCGCGTCCCGGCGATGTTCTCAAGGTCGAGATCGAAAGTCTCGAGATCGCCGATCACGGCATCAACCTGATCTTCCCCGGCGGGCGCAGCCGCGGTCTGCTCGGCGATATCTTCAAAGATGCTGAACTGCGCCATTTCCAGCTCGATCGCCGGACCATGACCGCGGGTTTCGGTGACGGCATCAAAATTCCGCTGCGGCCGTTCCTCGGCATCATGGGCGTGCTGCCGCCACCCGATGACGCGCCGCGCAGTTCGGCGATCCCGGGCAACTTCGGCGGCAATATCGATTGCGCCGATCTGGTCGCCGGCAGCGTTCTATACTTGCCGGTCTTCGTCGACGGCGCCGGATTCTATGCTGGCGATGCTCATGCGGCACAGGGATCGGGCGAGGTGGTGCAGACCGCGCTGGAGACGGCGATGACCGCCGCGCGTCTGAAACTATCCGTCGTCAAGAGCTATTCGATCGTGCGGCCAAGGGCCGAGACGCGCGAGCACTTCATCACCATGGGGCTGCACGAGGATCTGCGCGAGGCGGCGCGGCAAGCCGTGCTTGACATGATTGATTTGCTCGTCGCGACCAAGGATATGACGCGATCCGACGCTTACGCGTTGTGCTCCCTGCAAGCCGATCTGCTGGTGACCCAGCTTGTCAATGGCGTCAACGGCATTCACGCACGTATGCCGAAGGCGATCTTCGGCAAAGGAACGAGCCAGTGACCGCTTTGCTGCAAGTTCGCGATGTCGGAATCGAGTTCGGTGGCGTGCGTGCGCTGCAGGACGTTTCGTTCGACGTCGCGGACGGCAACATTTGCGGATTGATCGGGCCGAACGGCGCCGGCAAGACCACGTTGTTCAACGCAATCTCGCGGGTCTACCAGGTGAGCCGGGGCACGATCCATTTCGCGGGGCAGGATATCACGGCATTGCCAGCGAACCGCATTATTGGCCTTGGTGTCGCACGTACGCTTCAAAACGTCGGGCTGTTCGGCACCATGTCGGTGACGGAGAACGTGCTGCTCGGCGCGCATCATCGGCTACAGCCGGGCTTCATCAATGCCATCTTCGGCAAAGGCGCGGTGATCGACCCCCGCGCAACCGAAGAGGAAGCACGCGGGATTCTCCACGATCTCGGATTGTCGGACGTTGCCGATCATCTTGCTGGAGGTCTGCCGTTCGGCACTCTGAAGCGGATCGAGCTTGCGCGGGCGTTGATCTCGCACCCACGGCTTCTGATGTTGGACGAGCCGGCCAACGGGTTATCGCATGGCGAAGTCGACGAACTGTCCGACGTCATCCTGCGGGTGCGGCGACGTTATGGCCTGACCGTGCTGCTGGTCGAGCATCATATGCGAATGCTGATGCGAATTTCGGATCGCATTGTTGTGCTGGAGAATGGCGTCAAGATTGCAGATGGAACGCCGGCCGAGGTAAAGGCCGATCCGAATGTCGCGGCCGCTTATCTGGGAGCGGCGGCATGAGTCTGTTCAGCATCAAGGGAATGCACGCCGGTTACGGCGCGCGCAATGTGCTGCACGGGATCGACCTGGACGTCGAGGAGCGGCAGATTCAGGTGGTGCTCGGTGCCAACGGCGCCGGCAAGACCACGCTGTTACGCGCGATTTCCGGCACCATCGCCCGCGAAGGCACGATCCTGTTCGATGGGGCGCGTATCGATCGCCTGTCGGCGCGCAAGATCGTCGCGGCTGGCGTCGCGCATGTGCCGCAGGGACGCGGCACTTTCGCCGATCTGACGGTGGACGAAAATATCCGGCTCGGCGCTTATCTGCGCACGGGCGCGGAAGCGCGGCAGGATCGCGAACGCTGGCTGACGTTCTTTCCGCGTCTGCGCGAGCGGCTGTCGCAGCAAGCGGGCAGCCTCTCCGGCGGCGAGCAACAGATGCTGGCGATCACCCGCGCGCTGATGTTGAGGCCGCGATTGCTTTTGCTCGACGAGCCGTCGCTTGGTTTGGCGCCGATCATCACGCAGGGGCTGTTCAAGACCCTTGCCGCCATTCGCGAAGAAACCGGCATGACCATGCTGATCGTCGAACAGAGTGCCAATCTGGCGCTGGATGTGGCGGATTCCGGCGTGGTTCTCGAAAGCGGAGAGATCGTGCTGCGGGATTCCGCGCAGAATCTTGCGGGCAATGACGAGGTTCGCCGCATCTACTTGGGGTACGAATGAATCTTTTCGCCAGTCAGATTATCGATGGTCTCGCGGATGGCGCGATCTACGCGTCGCTCGCGCTTGCGCTCGTCTTCAGTTATCGCTCGACCGGTATCGTCAATTTCGCGCAAGGCGAAATGGCGATGCTGTCCGCTTACCTTGTCTGGCAGTTGATGGCGTGGGGAATGCCACTGGTGCCGGCGGCGCTCGTCAGTATCGTCATTTCCTTCATTGCCGGCGCGCTGTTGTATGCCACCATCGTCAAGCCGCTGTCCCATGCGAGCCTGCTCACGGTCGTCAGCGTGTTGATCGGCTTGTATCTCGCGCTCAACAGTCTCGCTGGCTTCCTCTGGACCTACACTATCAAGGCGCTGCCGAGCCTGTTCCCAAAGGCGCACTTGCAATTCGGCTCGTTCACCGTGTCCGCGGAGACGGTAGGTATCATCGCAGTTGTTGGCATCGTGCTGTTGCTGCTCTATCTCTTGTTCGAGACCACCAAGGTGGGGCTGGCGATGCGTGGCGCGGCTTCGACGCCGGATTCCGCCATTCTGGTCGGTGTCTCGGTTCCTGTGATGCTGCTGATCGGTTGGGGTATCGCAGCAGCGCTCGGCGCACTGTCCGGCATTCTTGTGGCACCGCGCGTTTTTCTGAATCCGACGATGATGTTCGGCGTCATCATCTACGCCTTCGCCGCTGCGACGCTCGGCGGTTTCGACAGCGTGGTCGGCGCGGTTGTTGGCGGTCTCCTGGTCGGCGTCGTCGAGAATCTGGTCGGCACCTACATTCCGTGGATCGGGCCTGATCTCAAGATCATCGTCGCGCTGGTTCTGATCTTCGGAACATTGCTGATCAAGCCGGATGGATTGTTCGGGCGAAAGAAGGTTGTGCGGCTATGAGCCTCGTCGTCAAACCGAAGTTGCCGGTAGCTATCCGTGTGGCGGTGACGGCTGTGCTCGCTGTCATCTTCCTCTATGTCATTCCGTTCGTCGTTCCGAGCTATCTGGTCAGCCAGTTCGCCACGGTGCTAGCGTTCGCCATCGCTATCGTCGGTATCAATCTGGTGACTGGATTCGGCGGCGCCATCACGCTCGGCCATGCAGCCTTTGTCGCGCTCGGCGCTTACACCACGGCGATTCTGGTGGTGCGCTACGGCTGGAATCCTTATGCGACGATCCCGGTCTCGGCAGCGTTGAGCTGGATCGCCGGCTGGTGCCTCGGTTTTCCGGCGCTGCGATTGCAGGGACTTTATCTGGCGCTCGGCACGCTGGTACTGTCGATCACGGTGCCGCCAATATTGAAGCGGTTCGATGGTTTCACTGGGGGCGTGCAGGGGCTCAATGTCGGAAATCCCGAAGCGCCTGCCTTTCTGCCGCTCGATGACTCGCAATGGATCTATTTTGTCTGCCTCGTGATCGCGGCGGCGCTTTACGTGGTCGCGCGTCGCATCTTGTCTGGGCCGTTGCGACGGGCGCTGATCGCGGCACGCGACAATCAGCTTGTCGGGGCGGTGATGGGCGTGGATCGCGCGACGCTGACCACTGCGACCTTCGCGATGAGCAGCCTTTACGCTGGCGTTGCCGGATCGCTCTACGCCATGATCGTTGGCTTCGTGTCGCCGGACACCTTCAACGTCATGATGAGTCTCAGCCTGTTTGTTGGTGCGGTAGTGGGCGGGATCACCTCGCTCAATGGCGCCATCATCGGTGCAATGTTTATCCAGTTCGTGCCGATCTGGGCCAGCGACATCGATGTCTCGCTCGGCGGGTTGGTGTTCGGCGGTGCGCTGATCATCACGCTGGTGGTGATTCCGGCCGGCATTGGCGGGTTGGGCGAGCGCGTCTTCCTTTGGCTTTGCACCAGGCTTGGCTGGGTGGAGGGCGCCGGCCCCGTGCGTGCCGAAGCGGAGGCGATGGGGAGTGCGCAGAATGAGCCCGCATAACATCGACTACATTCTGACCGGCAAGGTCATCACGCTGGATGCCGCCGGGAGCATAGCGGAGGCGGTCGCCGTCGCCGGCGATCGCATTGTTGCTGTGGGCGAACGGCGCGAGATTCTGGAATTGAAGGGATCGCAGACGCGTGTGACCGAAACCAGCGGCACCATCATTCCCGGGTTCAACGATGCGCACGCCCATATGGATACCGAGGGATTGCGCGATCACTTCCCTTCTCTCGGCCATGTACGCAGCATCGCCAATGTGCTGGCGCGGATTTCTGAGCTTGCCAGGGCGACGCCGCGCGGCGAATGGATTGTTACCATGCCGGTCGGCGATGCGCCGTTCTATTTCGGCGGCCCGATTGTCTTGCGCGAACGCCGGATGCCGACCCGCGAGGAACTGGATCGCGCCGCGCCGGATCATCCGGTCTGTATTCTGCCGCCGTCAGGCTACTGGAGCCTGGTGCCGTGCTACACGGCGTTGAATTCGCTGGCGCTGAAATTGAATGGGCTGGACCGCAATTCGATGTCGCCGGTGGAAGGCGTCGAACTGGAACGCGATGTCGCGGGCGATCTCACCGGCGTTATCGTCGAACACAACTATCCGGATTCAGCGCAGATCGCGCTGCTGCCGGCGGTGCCGCGCTTTTCGCTGCAGGATCGCCGCGACGGCATCCTGCGCTCGGTGCGGGCGTATCACACCGTCGGCACCACCAGCGTCTATGAAGGGCACGGCTGCGCGCCCGAAGTGATCGGCGCTTATCGCGATCTGTGGCAGGCCGGTGATCTGACGATGCGGATGCATCTCGTCGTCAGCCCGACATGGGCCACCGACGACGAGGCCGAACTGATGATGCGCGATTGGCTCTCGCACGCGCGCGGTGCGGGAATCGGCGATGCGACGCTGCGCATCGGCGGCATTTTTGTCGGCTATGGCGGCGAGCCGACGGCGGCGCGGGCCGCGCGGATCGATCCGGCGGATCTGGGCTGGTCGTGCTACATCAAGCACGCCAACGAACCGGCGCATTTCGAAATGCTGTGTATGCTCGCGGCCGCGCACGACCTGCGCATCCATACGATTGCCGTGGACAAACTGTACGAACTGCTGCCGATCTTTGAACGCGTACATGCGGTTCATGACATCTCACGCCGCCGCTGGGTGGTGGAACACATGAGTCATGCATCGGCATCCGATCTCGCGCGCCTCAAGGCGCTTGGCATCGGCGTCACGCTGATCCCGGATTATCACGTCTGGAAAGTGGGCACGCGCTTTTTCCCGCTGTCGGAAGCCGATCGCGAACTGGTGTCGCCGACGGCGCAACTCGACGCGCTCGGCGTGCCGGTGGCGTGCGGCACCGACAACAGCCCGTTCAATCCGCTGGCCACCATGCGGGCGATGCGTACCCGCCGCGAGCGCACTACGGGCGAAGTGCTGGGTGCGGGCGGGCGAACGTCCGCCGAACTGGCGCTGCGCGCGATGACACAAAATGGCGCATGGTTCTCTTTCGAGGAGAACGTCAAGGGACGGATCATGCCGGGCTATTTCGCCGATCTCGCGGTGCTCAGCGGATGTCCACTCGCCACGCCGGGTGAGGAGCTGGAGACGCTGTCCTGCCTCGCTACCATGGTGGGCGGGCGTTTCGTTCACGGCGGCGTCTAATCCGTTCTGTTCCAGTCAGGATACTCAGTCCATGGCCATCGATCCGCAGCTTGTTCCGTTCATCGCAAAACTCGAGGAGGCGTGGCCGGAGCCGGCTCTGTCGTTGCCGGTCGATGTCTGGCGCGAGCGCGTCGAGCGGCTGTCGGCCGCGGCACGTGCGCCGTATCCTGAGAGCCTTGATGTCGAAACCCGCATCATCGACGGCCAGCGGCCGGTGCGCGTGCGCATCTATCGTCCGCGCGCGTCGCAGCCGCTCCCCGCATTGGTCTATATGCACGGCGGCGGCTGGGTGATCGGCAGCATCGACAGCCACGACTCGATCACCGCCGCGATCGCTGCGGACACGCCTTGCGTGGTCGTTAGCGTGGATTATGCCCGTGCACCGGAGCATCCGTTTCCCGCGCCGATGGAGGATTGTCGCACGGTTGTCGCCTGGACTTTCGTCAATGCAGCTGCGATCGGCGTTGACCCCACCGCGATTTTCGTCGGTGGCGATTCCGCCGGAGGCAATCTTGCGGCCGCGATGACGATCGCGTTTCGCGACAGTCCTGTGCGGTTGCGCGGGCAGTTGTTGCTTTATCCGTGCGTCGATGTCGATTTCCAGCGCTCGTCCTATATCAGCAAGGCTCAGGCACCTTACCTGAAAGCGGCGGAGATGATCTGGTTCTGGAACCAGTACTGCCCTGACACACAGCAGCGCGAAAATCCGCTCGCCGTTCCGATGCGGTGCGAGGATCTGTCGGAATTGCCGCCGGCCTTCGTCGTGGTGGCCGAGCATGACCCACTACGCGACGATGGCCAAGCTTATGCGGAGCGCCTGAAAGCCGCCGGCGTTCCTGTGATGTTTCGGCCCGGGTTGGGGCTCATTCACGGCTTTGTGCGCGCAAGGGCGGTGTGCGAGGCGGCACAGGCCGAGCATGAGGCGATGACGCAGTGGCTGCGGACCACGGCGCGGTGATATAATTGCCGTGTGGCGTCGGCCGCGATCGTCGTTCGGCCTCGTTCAAGGAGTGACGGGATGTCCCAGTCTCAGGCTGCGCTATCTCCTGCGGTGCGTCCGGGCGTCAGTGAGACCTTGCGTGTGCCGCAGGCAATGCTGGCCTATCTTCTTGGTGTCGCGCCGACGTTGGTGCGCCGCAAGTTCGCCAAGGGGCGGGCGCTCTACCGGCAGGATGAGGTGAGCGATCAAGTCTTTGTCGTGGTGTCGGGCCGCGTCGGCATCACTATGCTTCGTCCTGATGGGCAGGAACTGTTGATCGATATCGTCGGCTCCGGCGCGCTCTGCGGCGAGGGTGCGGCGTTCGACGGCTTGGCGCGCTTCTCCAGTGCCAGCGTCCTCGAGGATTGCGAAGTGCTGGTGATCCAGGCTGCGGATTTCTGCAAGCTGATGTCCACTCATGCCGCGCTCTCGCCGCTGGTGGTGCAGACGATCGCGCTGAAGCAACGGATGCTGGCAACGCGACTTGCGCAGGTGACGCAGGCATCTCCGGAAGTCCGTATCACTGAACTTCTGTCGCAGATCACGACACCGGATTCTCCGGCTATCGTCCTGACGCATCAGCAAATCGCCAATTTGATCGGCGCCTCGCGCATCACCGTAACGCGCGCGATGCAGAAATTGCGGCGCGACGGCGCGGTGCGCTGCAAGCGCGGCCAATACGAATTGGTGCGGTCGCAACTCGCGGACGCAATGATTGGCGAGCGCCCACAGGCCTAGTGAGACTCTCGCGGCCTGTGTACCGCGATACGACATTCCCAGATGCGATCTGCCATGCTCCAGTCGATGCAATGACCGGGATAATCGCGCATGACCGATGCTGCTGCCGTGACGTTTCGTCGCCTGATGGGCCGCTTCGCCACCGGCGTCGCAGTGGTACTGACGGCCGGAGAGCAGGGACCGATCGGATTGACGGTGAATTCGCTCACCTCTCTCAGTCTTGATCCGCCGCTGCTGTTGTTTTGCGCGCGTAATGAAAGCCGGGCGGGGCGCTCGGTGATTGCCCGTGGCTCGTTTTCAGTCAACATTTTGTCGGACGCGCAGCGGCATATCTCCGGTTACTTCGCCGGCCAGACCGCAGCCTGGAATATAAATGCATGTCGGCGGCATCTTGAATGGTTCACGATTCCGGATTGCAATGCGGTAATGTTCTGCGAGGTCGCGAGCACCCATCCCGGCGGCGATCATACGATCATCGTCGGCGCCGTCCGTGAGATCGTCGGCCCGCCGACCGCGAAGCAGCCGCTGCTCTATCATGAGGGGCGTTATAGCGTCATGCATCCCCATCCGCTTGGTGCGTGCGGATAGGACAACGCTTCAACCGGCACAAGGTCGGCGTTTGAGCAGGATATGACCGTCGACGATGTCGATGCGGTTTTGCTCGCGCAGCCGCTGCAAGGTACGCGTCACCGTCACGCGTGACGTGCCGGTCATGGTCGCGATCTGCTCATGCGTGACGTGAGTGACCAATAGCCGCCCTTTCGGGTGATCGATCGCGAACATTTCCTCGAGCCGCGTCAGTAACTCCATGATGCGGTCTTGCGGCTCGCGTGACGCGAGATGTTTCAAGCGGATCGCGACGACGCGCTGTTTCAGGCTGGTGACGCGCAGCAGCGAAGTCGCGAACTCCGGATGAGCGCGGAAAATCTCGGTCATCTTCGAGGTATCGAACTCGATCGCCTCGGTATCCTCGATGGCGGCGGCACTGGAAAAGCGCGGCAGCCCGTCAAAGGCCGAGCCCTCGCCGCAAACGGTTTCCGGTCCCATCAACTCCAATACGACCTCGGAGCCGTCGGCGCGAAAGATCGAGATCTGCACCAATCCCTTGAGCACGAAATAGAACCGCGTCGAGACTTCACCCTGCTCATAGAGCATGGCGTTTTTCTTGAACTTGCGGCGGCGGCCAAAGGCGGCGTGTCGGCTGATCTGTTCGACGAGCTGCCGATCGATGCGCCAAGTCCCGAGTTTCTTTTTCGTCATGGAATGGGTGGTCCGGGGCATGATCCCAGATTGAACGGAAAAGATGCGCCATCTCGTATAGGGCGATACAGCCCGGAAGAAATCGGCCGGGCTAACCTTGCGTCATCAGTTTTTCGGATGGAGCCGATGGCGTCAATGGCACTTGCGCAAGCGGAAAACCGGCCAGCGGAAGAAGGCAGCGTCAGCGCCGCCGCCGTGGTGGCCAATGCGGCCGGGATGCGGGACTGGTTACAAGGCAAGGCTGCCGAGGTCGAACAGCGCCGCGGCCTTTTGCCGGAAGTGGTGGAGCGGCTGGTGGCGAACGATCTGTTCCGCATTACCCAGCCGAGCGCCTATGGCGGTCTCGGGCTCGATCCGCGCGCCGCATGGGAAGCGACCTACGAGATCGCGCGTGGCTGTTCGTCCACCGCCTGGATTCTCGGCCTTTCCAGCGCCAACGTGGTGATGATCGGAAAATTCTCGGCGGAAGCCCAGCGCGATGTCTTTCTCTCCGGCAAGCCGACCATCGTGTCGCTTCTGACCGGCGGCGTCGGACAGGACCTGGTGGCGGAGTCCGTGGAGGGCGGCATCCTGCTCAGCGGTCGCTGGCGCTATGCGTCCGGCATCGATGTCGCGACCTGGGCGGGCCTTCTGGTGCCGATTCCGGTCGACGGGCAGATGGTGCCGCATGTGGTGCTGGTGCCGGCGGATGCTTTCGCCGTCGATCAGGCAAGCTGGAACGTGCTGGGCATGCGCGGCACGGGCAGCAAGGATATCTCGCTGACAAAAACGTTCGTGCCCGCGCATCGCTGGATGAGCTGGCAGATGCTGCAAGACGGTGGCTGTCACCCGACCTGTCCGCAACACGGCGCCATCACCGCCGCGCCGCTCAATCCCATCAATGCGATGTCGACGCTGGCGCCGACATTGGGTGTTGCCTCGGCCGTAGTGGAGGAGTTTCGCGCCATCGCCAAGGCAAAAGTCAGCCCGGCGGCGCAGAAGGCGCTGGTGGAAGATCGCGTCGCGCAGATCGAGGCGGCGACCAGCGAGGCGACCTTGGCGATCCTGCGCCGATCGCTGCTCGACGATGCGGATGAGATTCTTGATGCCGCGCGGGTGGGGCATGTCAGTCTGATCGAACGCGCCGCCATGCGCACCCGCTTCGCTGTCGCCTCGCGGCTCGCCTTGCAGACCACACAGCGGTTGTTCGCAGCACTCGGCGGTTCGGTCTTGCCAAGCGGGACCCGGATCGAGCGGCTATTCCGCGACGTTCACGCCATGAGCAGCCATATGCTGCTGCAACCGGACGCCATTGGCGAGCCTTATGGCCGCCTGCTGCTCGACCTGCCGCTGCCGCCGACCGCGCGCATCTGATTTCGACCACCGGAGACTGCAATGAAGAAACAAGCCATCAACTCCACCAATCCGATCTTCGCCACGCCAGACGGCTCGACGATCTTCAAGAAATTCGGCTATTCGCCGGCGGTGCGCGCGGGCAATTTTCTCTACGTCGCCGGCCAGATTGGCCTCAATCCGGATGGCTCAATGCCGGCCAATGACGAGGGCCAGATCGTCAACGCCTTCGACCGGCTCAAGATCGTGATGGAGGAGGCCGGCGCCTCGCTCGACGATATCGTCGAACTGGTCAGCTACCACGTTGGGTTGCAGAACCATCTCGGCAAGTTCGTCGAGATCAAGAGCCGCTATATCCGCGAGCCGTACCCGACCTGGACCATCCTCGAGATCGCCGGCCTGGCGCGGCCGGGCCTCATCATCGAGATCAAGGCGGTGGCCTACGCGCCGAAATAGCGCCCGGGCTGGGAGGCGGCGGCAAAGAATATTGGTGCTTGGTAGCGGCTGATACAGACGCGCCCCGGCCGCCCGCTAACCTGCCGGCCAGTATCGCCGCCGAAATGAGCAAGGGGATGACCGTGAGCACTGGCCGCATCAAGGATATCGCCAACATCCAGAAGCTGGGACATATCGAGTTCCGCACCACCGATCTCGAGCGGGCGCGCGACTTCTATGTCAACCTGATCGGACTGCACGAGACCGCCCGTGACGACAACCGCATCTATCTGCGTTGTACCGAGGACAAGCAGCATCATACCTTCGTGCTACGCAAGGCGGACTCCGCCGGCGTCGGCCACATCGGCTTCGTGGTGAGCGAGGAAGGCGACCTCGACCGCATGAAGGTCCGCTTCGAGGAACTGGGCCTGCCGACGCGCTGGGCCGGCAACGATATGCTGGGCCAAGGCCGCACCCTGCGCACGCAGGACCCGTTCGGCTTCATCATCGACTATTACGCCGAGATCGCGCAGGTGCCGTGGCTGGTGCAGCAATATCATCTGCACAAGGGCGCTTCGCCGACCCGCATCGATCATGCCAACGTGCTGACACCGGACGCGCAAGCGGGCTACGACTGGTACACACAGGAGCTGGGCTTCGGCTGTGCCGAACTGACCGAATCCGATCCGCCGGAAAAGCGCATCTGGGCAAGCTGGCTGTTCCGCAAATCGACCGTGCACGACATCGCCGTGATGACCGGCGCCGGCCCAGCCGCGCATCACGTCGGGTTCTCGCTGCCCGATACGCTCTCGATCATCCGTGCTTGCGACATGCTCGCCGGGGCCGGCTATGCCGATAGCCTCGAGCGCGGTCCTGCGCGCCACGGTATCTCCAATGCGTTGTTCGTCTATGTGCGCGATCCCGACGGCAACCGCTTCGAGCTTTACACCGGCGATTATCTCACCGGGAACACCGCGGCGGAGCCGATCCGCTGGAATCTCAATAACCCAGTGCGGCAGACGTTGTGGGGTGCGCCGCCGCCGCGTCGCTGGTTTGAGGAATCCATGGCGGTGGAGACCTTCGACGGCACCGCGATGCAGGAAACCAAGCCGCCGCTGCTGCCGGCGATCCCGACTTACGTTCTCGACTGAAGCGCCCGGAGAAGACGCGACCATCAACGTTCGACCGAGGCGGCCCGCATACTCGCGCGCCACCTTTGCTGCAAATCTTGCTCTGTTGATCTTATTGGGGAGTGAAACATGAAAATCCTTTCAGTCGCTGCGGCCGTGGCGGCATTGACGATCTCGGTGTCGGTGCATGCCGCCGACAAGCCCGAACTGCGTATCGGTTCGGTGGTGGCGATGACCGGCCCGGCCTCGGCGCTGGGTCTGCCGGAGAAGAATGCGCTGGAACTGCTGCAGGAGCAGCTTGCAAAGGACACAAGCCTGCCGTTCACCGTCAAGTTCATTACCTATGACGACGGATCGGACCCGACCAAGGCCGTCAACAACGTCCGCAAGCTAATCACCGAGGATCGCGCGCATGTGGTGATCTGCTGCACCACGACGCCGACCTCGATGGCGATTCTGGAAACCGTGACGCAGGCGAAGGTGCCGAATATCTCGCTGGCGCTCGGCCAGAGCGTGATCGAGCCGGTGCAAGAGCGGCACTGGATTTTCAAGACGCCAAGCACCGACCAGCTTCAGGTGACCGGTTTGGTCAACGACATGGTCAAGCGCGGTATCAAGAAGGTCGCGTTCCTCGGTCTTGAGGATTCCTTCGGCGAGGGCGGCTGGATTGCGATGCAGAGCGTGGCCAAGGCCAAGGGCGTCGAGATCGTCGCCTCCGAACGCTTCTCGCGCACCGATACCAATTTCACTCCGCAGGCGTTGAAGGTACGCCAGTCCAATCCGGGCGCGGTCTACATCCACGCGATTCCGCCCTCCGCTGCGCTGGTGCATCAGGCGCTCAAGCGCGTCGGCTACACTGGACCGATCTATCACTCGGGCGGCTCCGCCAACAACGCCTTCATTGCGATTGGCAAGCAGGACGTCGAAGGCGCGTTGCTCGGCACCACGCCGGTGCTGGTCTACAAGGATTTGCCGGACAGCAACCCGCTGAAGCCTGTCATCGCCAAGTTCGCCGCGCTTTATGAAAAGCGTTTCAACGTGCCGAAGGTCGACATCTTCCCCGGCCAGTCCTGGGATGCCGGCAACATCACGCTGAAGGCCGCCGAGGAGGTCGTGAAGGCCGGCGTCAAGCTCGACGATCTCGACGCCTCGCGTGCGGCGTTGCGTGACAAGATCGAGGGCGTGAAGAACTTCGTCGGTGTCGGCGGCATCTTCAATTATAGCCCGACCGATCACCTCGGTCTCGACCATCGGAGCACCTTTATCTCCGTGGTCAAGAACGGTGAGTTCCGCCTGTACGAATCCAAGTAAGGCATGACCGACACTGTTCTGTTTCTACTGGTCGATGGTCTGACCAACGGCCTTGTGTATGCGCTGCTCGCGCTCAGCCTTGTGCTGGTGTTCACCGTCACGCGCGTGGTGAACATCGCACAAGGCGAGTACGTGATGCTCGGCGCGCTGACGCTTGCCGACCTGTTGCAGGGTCGGATGCCGGGGACGCTGTATCTCCTGATCGGCGGGCTCGCGCTCTGCGCCATTCTTGACGTCGGTCGCTGGCGGCGCGACTGGCGACAGGCATCGCTTTATACGGGCGGACTGATCGTGGCGGGAATCATCGCGCTGGCGCTGACGCGGGGTGCGCTGGCGCTGCATCTGCCGGTCATTGGCATGATGGTGGTAGCGCTGATACTGGTCGCACCGCTCGGTGCGTTGATCTACCGCTTTACCGTGCATCCGATTCCCAATGCGACCACCATCGTCTTCGTCATCATCTCGGTCGGCGTCTCGATGAGCGTGCAGGGGCTCGGCCTCCTGATCTGGGGCGCCAATCCTTATCCCGTGGATCCTATCGCCGCCGGCGGCGTGATGATGGGGCCGGTCTTCATCCGCTATCAGAGCTTTGCCATTCTGGTTACGGCATTGCTGGCGATGGGCGGACTCTATGTGTTCTCGGAATTCACGCTGGTCGGCAAAGCGTTGCAGGCGTCGGCGATGAACCGGCTCGGCGCGCAGTTCTGTGGCATTCCGGTGAACGCCACCGGCGCGCTTGCGTTTCTGCTGGCCGCAGCCTTCAGCGCCGTCAGCGGTATGCTGCTGGCACCGCTGATCACCGCGAACTACGAAATGGGCTTTATGGTCGGCTTGAAGGGATTTGTCGGCGGCGCCATGGGCGGCTTGATCGATTATCCGCTGTCGCTGGTCGGCGTGATGATCGTCGGTGGCCTGGAGTCCACGTCGGCCTATGTCGCCAGCGCCTATCGCGACGTGCTGGTTTTCAGTCTGCTGATTCCCATTCTGCTCTGGCGCAACACGCGCTCGCGCGTGGAGGCAAGATGATGAGCGCTCGCGCCAGGCTCGCGCTCATCGTGAGTATCATTCTTCTCGCGGTGCCGTGGGTGCTGCCGTCGTTTTATGTCGGTATCTTCGCCTACGCCGGTATCTATGCGCTGGTTGCGGTCGGGCTTGTCCTGCTGTTACAGGCCGGGCAAATATCGCTGGGGCAGGGCGCTTTCATGGGGCTGGGTGCCTACGGTTCGGCGCTGGTGGCGCGGGCTTATGGCATCGATACGCTGGCGACGTTGGTGCTGAGCGTCAGTGCGACGGCCTTGGTTGCCGCGTTGATTGGCTTCATCACGCTGAGGCTGCGCGGGCATTACTTGCCGCTGGCGACGCTGGCTTACGGCATCGCGCTCGCCAGCGTTTTCACGGCCTGGCATGAGGTAACGGGTGGCGCATCTGGCCTCGACAAGATTCCCCCGCTGTCATTGTTCGGCTTTGCGCTGACCGATGATCGCCTCTACACCCAACTGATCTGGATCGTCACGCTGCTCGCGGTGCTTGGTCTGTCGCGGTTGCGAACCTCGCGGACGGGACGCGCCATTGCCACGCTCGAAGGCCACGACGGCCTTGCGCAGGCGTTCGGCGTCGATACCACCGTGCTGCGGGTGAAGGTGTTCGTATTCTCCGCGGTGCTGGCGGCATTGGCGGGTGCGCTTTACGTCCATCTGTTGCGCTTCGTCAGTCCTTCGCCGTTCTCGCTGTTGACCTCGTTCAAACTGCTGATCATGGCGGTCGTCGGCGGGCCGATGAGCGCGGCGGGCGGTGTTCTGGGTGCGCTGACCTTGGAAAGCGCGCAATGGTCGTTGCAGGATATCCTCGCGCGCTGGGGTCTGTCCGGCAATCTCGAGGTTATCGTGTTCGGTGTTATCCTCGTGGTGATGTTGCTGAAATGGCCGCAGGGGTTGTGGCCGGCGGTCGAGCGCTTCCTGCCGAAGCCGACGTTGCGCAGTCGCGAGGGCGATGGGCTCGCACGCACGGTGTTGACGGAAAATCGCGGCGAGGTGTTGTTGCGTCTCGAGGGGATCGGTATCCGTTTCGGTGGCTTGCAGGCACTCGACGGCATCGACATGGAATTGAGGCGTGGCGAATTCGTTGGGCTGATCGGCCCGAACGGCGCTGGCAAGACTACGCTGTTCAGCATTATCTCCGGCCTGCAGCGCCAAACCATCGGTCGGGTGACGTTGTTCGGCGAACAGCTTCCGGCGGGGCACGATATCGTTCGCCGCGGCATGGCGCGCACGTTTCAGCACGTGCAACTGATGCCGGAACTGTCTGTCATCGAGAATGTCGCGCTCGGCGCCTATTGCCGCACCGATGCGGGCTTCATTCGCGGGCTGTTCGCTCTCGACGGGGAAGAGAACCGCAAGGCGCTCGCCAGCGCGCGCGCCGCGCTGGAGCGGGTCGGACTTGCTGCGGAAGCCGATCTTGCCGCCGGCAGTTTGCCGCTCGGCAAGCAGCGTATCGTCGAGATAGCGCGGGCGCTGGTCGCCGATCCGCAAATCCTGTTGCTGGACGAACCGGCGGCCGGGTTGCGCTTCTCCGAGAAGCTGACCTTGGTGCGAATCCTGCGGCAGTTGCAGGCCGAGCATGTCACCATCCTGCTGGTCGAGCATGATATGGAGCTGGTGATGGGTTGCGTCGAGCGTCTCGTGGTGCTCGATCGCGGCCGCATCATCGCGCAGGGATCGCCCAAGGATGTGCAGGCCAATCCCGCGGTGATTTCCGCATACCTCGGAGGTGGCCGTGACAAAGCTGCTTGAGGTCGCCAATCTCACCGTCGGCTACGGTGAAGCTATCGCCATCGACGACATCAGCTTTTCGGTGGCGCGCGGCGAGTTCATCACTTTCATCGGCCCTAACGGCGCCGGCAAAACGACGCTGCTCAACAGCCTGATGGGTGTTTTGCAGCAAGCGTCCGGAACGGTTACTTTTGCCGGCGAGGACTTGAAGACGCTCAAGCCGGAGGCGCGCGTCGCGCGCGGCATTGTTATCGTACCGGAGCGGCGCGAACTGTTTCCTGGCCTCAACGTCGAGGATCACCTGCGGCTCGGCGCCTTTCTGCGCCGTCACGAAGGCCGCGCGAAGATGACGGCCGCACTGGACCGCATCTATACGCTGCTGCCGAAGCTGAAGGAGCGGCGCAAGCAACTCGCCGGCACGCTGTCGGGCGGCGAGCAGCAGATGGTCGCCGTGGGCCGCGCGCTGATGGCCGAGCCGCAGCTTTTGATGCTTGACGAGCCGTCCACGGGGCTCGCGCCGCGCATCACAGAAGAAATCTTCGAAGCGATCGATCGGCTCAAGGCCGCCGGCATGACCGGCATTCTGGTCGAGCAGAATGCCAATCTCGCGCTGTCAGTGGCGGAGCGTGGTTTTGTGCTCGAAGTCGGCAACGTCGTCGCCTTTGGCGAGGCCGGACAACTTCGCCAGGACCCTCGCGTTCTCGCGGCCTATCTCGGCGCCGGCGATCGCTATCGCGAGGCCATGACCGACACCTGAACCATCGCTCCCATAAAAGAAGGAAGAAACATGTCACGTACTGTCGTCGTTCCGCCCACCGGTCTTCGTCCCGGCATTCCGTATTCGCCGGCGATCCGTTGGGACAAGTTGCTGTTCGTTTCGGGCCAGACCGGTTCCGATCCGGTGACCCGCGAATTTCCCGACGACATCAAGGCGCAGACCCGCATCGCGCTGGAGAACGTCAAGGCGCTGGCGGAAGCCGGTGGCGCATCGCTCGATACCGCGCTGAAGATGACCATTCACATGACCGATATGATGAATGAGTTCGCGGCGATGAACGAAGTGTTCCGCGAGTTCTTTCCGAAGGATCCGCCGTCGCGCACCACGGTCGGCGTTGCGCACCTCGCCCGCGCCGGTCTCAAGATCGAGATCGACATGATCGCCGTGGTGAAGGATGCCGTCTGAGGCGACCACGATACTGCTGCGCGGTGGCCGTCTTGCGACCGCCGCGCAGCGCGATGCCGACAGCCTTCTGATCGAGGCGGGTCGCATCGCCTGGATCGGCGCGGCGAAAGACGCGCCGCGTGCAGGCCGGGCTATCGATCTCGACGGCAGCCGTGTCGTGGCGGGACTCACCGATGCTCACGCACATCTGTTCATGCGGGCGCAGGAACTGCTGAACCTGCAACTCGGTCCCACGGCTAACACAATCGCCGAACTGCTGGAGCGTCTGCGCATCGTCTGCGAGGCCGCTGCGCCCGACGAATGGGTGATGTCGGCGGACTACAGCGAACAATTTCTCGACGAACGCCGCCATCCGACCCGTGAGGAACTGGACGTCGTGTCCGGCGGGCGACCGGTGTTGCTGCGGCGGACCGGCGGTCATTTGTCGGTCGCGAATTCGGCCGCCTTGCAGCGCGCGCAGTTCGATGAGACGACGCCCGACCCGGTCGGCGGCACCATCGAGCGCAGCAAAGGCCGTCTCAACGGCGTACTCACCGAAAACGCCGCCGACATCGTCGCGGCGCTGATTCCGCCGCCATCCACCGCACGCACCATCGCGGCCATCCGTAAGGTGGCGGACGAGTGCCTGAGTTACGGCATCGTTGCGGTCACCGAAGCGGCGGTCGGCTTCAACAATGGCTTCAAGGTCGAGTGGGACATCTGGAACGCGTTACGTGGCGACGGCGGCCTCCCGCTACGCATGGGCTTCATGCTGCGCATCGATCCGAATGAGGCACGGGAATATGGTCTCGCGCCGACCGGTATCGATGATCGCTGGCAGGTGCGAACGTTGAAATTCTTTGTCGACGGCATCATCGGCGCACGCACTGCCGCGTTCTTCGAGCCTTACGCGGATCGCGAGACGGCAGGTCTCCTGATGGAGCCGCCGGCCGACCTGCGCGCCAAGGTGATCGATGGCCACGCCAGCGGTTGGCAACTCGCCGCGCATGTCATCGGTGATCGCGGTATCGATCAGTGGCTGGATTGCTTGTCCGCCGCGCACAAGGCATGGCCGCGCGATGATGCACGTCACCGTATCGAGCACTTTGCGGTGCGTGGCCCCAAGGCGGTCGCGCAGGTGCAATCGCTCGGCGCGGTGGTCGTGCCGCAATACGGCTTCCTGCGCCGCCTTGGGGCGTCGTTCGCCGAAGCGGTGGGTGAGGTGCGTGCGGAGCGGCTTTATCCCGGCCGAACGCTGCGCGATGCCGGCATCGTCGTGGCCGGCAGCTCAGATCATCCGATTGGGCCGCTGTCGCCGCATCTCGGCATTGCCGCCGCGATCGACCGCAAAGCCGCTAATGGACGGGTCTTCAATGCCGGGGAAGCCCTCACAGCTGCCGAAGCGCTCGCCGCCTATACCGAGGGTGGCGCCTTCGCGATGGGGCACGAGCAACGTCGCGGCCGCATCGCGGTGGGGCAGTATGCCGATCTCGCGGTGCTGGATCGCGATATACTGGCGCTTCCGCCGGAGGCCATTGAGCCGACGCGCGCGCGGCTGACCCTGCTGGGCGGCGAGACGGTCTTTTCGGACGGATCGTTGGCCACAAAATAAGGTGCAGCGCCTGCCATCAAAGGACTTGCGGCGAGATACTTAACACGTTAAATATATTCCATCGACCAGGCGGGGATATCCCGCCATGGCTATTCCGTCGAAGCACCCGACCTGCTGATCGCCACAGGAGAGCACCATGAACAAGCCTCTCGCCAACGATGCCCTGACCGACAATCTGCGCAAGGCGCAAACTTATCTGAGCCGTTTCAAGAATGGTCCGGTGCCGCATCGGATCGCTGGGGAGAGCGTGACTGGCGCCGAGACGTTCGAAAACTACGATCCGACCGACAACTCGGTGCTGTGCAATGTATCGTCGGGCGGTGCGTCCGAGATCGATCGCGCAGCGCGCGCAGCGGAAGAGGCGTTCAAGGTCTGGCGCACCGTACCGGGCGAGAAGCGCCGTGCGTTGCTGCATAAGATTGCCGACAAGATCGAGGCGCGCGCCGAAGAGATCGCACTGATTGAGAGCGTCGATAGCGGACAGGCGATCCGCTACATGGCGAAGGCGGCGCTGCGCGGCGCCGAAAATTTTCGCTTCTATGCCGACAAGGCGCCGGAAGCCAACGACGGCCTGTCGCTGCCGACCGAAACGCATCTCAACTACACCATCCGTCAGCCCATCGGTCCCGTCGGCGTCATCACACCGTGGAACACGCCGTTCATGCTGTCGACCTGGAAGATCGCGCCGGCGCTCGCGGCTGGCTGCACCATCGTACACAAGCCGGCGGAATGGAGCCCGCTCACCGCGGTGATCCTGTCGGAAATCATGAGCGAGGTGTTCGAAGGTGCCGGTCTGCCCAAGGGTATCGTCAATCTGGTGCACGGTTTCGGCGAGAGCGCCGGCAAGGCGCTGACCGAGCATCCGGCGATCAAGGCCATTGCCTTCGTCGGCGAGTCGATCACCGGCAGCCACATCATGGCGCAGGGCGCGCCGACCTTGAAGCGCGTGCACTTCGAGCTGGGCGGCAAGAATCCGGTGATCGTTTTCGACGACGCCGATCTCGATCGTGCGCGCGACGCGGTGCTGTTCATGATCTACAGCCTCAACGGTCAGCGCTGCACCTCGTCGAGTCGCGCGCTGGTGCAGCGCTCGATCTACGACAAGTTCACCGCCGAGTTGAAGGCGCGCGTCGAGAAGATCGAGGTCGGCCATCCGCTCGATCCCGCCACTGAGATCGGGCCGCTGATTCACAAGCGGCATGTCGAGAAGGTGCTGAGCTACGCCGATCATGCCAAGGCGGATGGTGCCACTGTTGCCACCGGTGGCAAGCGCGCGATGGAAGGGCAGGGCAATTTCGTCTGCCCGACGCTGTTCACCGATGCGAAGAATTCGATGAAGATCGCGCAGGAAGAAATCTTCGGACCGGTGCTGACCGCGATCCCGTTCGAGGATGAGGCCGATGCGCTGCGCATCGCCAATGATGTGCGTTATGGTCTCGCCGCTTACATCTGGACTGGCGATGTCGGCCGTGCGCACCGTGTGTCGCAAAGCGTTGAAGCCGGCATGGTGTGGGTGAATTCGGAGAATGTGCGGCACCTGCCGACCCCGTTCGGCGGCGTCAAGGCCAGCGGCATCGGCCGCGACGGCGGCGACTATGCTTTCGAGATCTACATGGAGCAGAAGAACATCGCCATCGGTCTCGACAAGCATCGCGCGCCGAAGATCGGCGTCTAGGTCGACCGGCGCAGGGGAGACGACAATGGAAAGCAAGCTTCCGCGCTTTGACGCCAGCATTCTCGGTGCGGTCGCCGCCGGTGCGCAGCTTTATGAACTGTCGCACGCGATGGCGCCGTCGATGCCGGTCTATCATCAGCACATCCCGTTCTCCCTGGCACTGCATCGCCGCCACGGCGATCCGCATCCGGTGAAGCGGGAGGATGGCTCCAGCTTCGCCAATGAAGTGATCGTCACGTCCGGCCATTCCGGCACGCATATCGACGCGCTCGGCCATTTCTCCCGCAACGGCTGCCTGCATGGTGACGTACGGGTGGCCGATGTCGAGACGCGCGACGGCTACCGCGAACATTCGGTCGCGGATATCCCGCCGATCATTCAAAGCGCGGTGGTGCTGGACGTTGCCGCCGCCAAGGGCCTCGATTGTCTCGCGCCCGCGCAGGAAATCACCGTCGCCGATATTGAGGCCGCGCTGGCGTTGAGCGGTGCCGAGGTCAAGCCGGGCGATGCAGTGCTGATCCGCACCGGCTGGTCGAAATATTGGACGGACGCGGAGATGTTCATCGGCCGTCGCGGTGGAATGCCCGGCCCCGGTGAAAAGGCGACGCGCTGGCTGATCGAGCGCGGTGTGACCTTGATGGGATCGGATACGCCCGGCTTCGAGTGCCTGCCGACGCCCGGCGTTTCGGTTCACGCGATTCTGCTGGTTGATGCCGGCATTCACATCATCGAGAATCTCAATCTCGAAGAGATCGCCAAAAAGCGTGCGCCGCGCGCGCTGTTCGTCGCGTTGCCGCTGCGCCTCACCGGCGCGACCGGTTCGCCGATCCGGCCTGTTGCCATCGCGTGACGTAAGGCGCGACCTAACTGTCCACGACAGGCCGCGCCGCTTCTCTCGTCCCAGGAAGCCAGACTTGCCGCGGTGGTCACGGTCCGTTATACCTACCAATCGTTAGGGAGACTCACAAGGACTAGTTTGCATGTCGCTGGCCGGACGATCCTACAAAGAAGTATGCGAGACCTTTTCCTGGATTATCCCGGAGCGGTTCAACATCGCCGACGCGATCTGCGACCGGCATGTCGGTGCGGACCGAACCGCGTTGATCTACGAGACTACGGACGGTGCCGTTACCGATTTCACTTTTGAGGCGCTTCAGGAGCGTTCGCGGCGCTTGGCGAATGCGCTGTTGGCGCAAGGCATCAATCGCGGCGATCGCATCGGAATCCTGCTGCCGCAATGTCCGGAAGCGCTGATCACGCATCTCGCGGCCTATCGGATCGGCGCGATCGCGTTGCCGTTGTTCACGTTGTTTGGGCCGGACGCGCTTGCCTATCGGCTCAATGACAGCGGCGCCAAGGCCGCGGTGTCGAACACCGAAGGGATCGAGAAATTGATTCAGTTGCGCGATCAACTGACGGTCAAGCCATTGCTGATCGCGGTCGAGGATCGCGTCGATGGTTCGACGCTCGAATGGTCGGCATTGATCGAGGCCGCGTCATCCAGTCACACCACGGTCGCGACCGCCGCAGAAGACCCGGCGATCATCGTCTACACTTCGGGCACGACGGGAAATCCGAAGGGCGTGCTGTACGCGCATCGCACTTTGCTTGGCCATATGCCGGGCGTCGAGTTTCCGCATGATTTCTTTCCGCAGCCCGGAGACCGTATGTGGACGCCGGCAGACTGGGCCTGGGCCGGCGGCTTAATGGACGTCCTGCTGCCGTCGCTGTTCCACGGCATTCCGGTGCTTGCTAAACGTTTGAAGAAATTCGATCCCGAGGAAGCCTTCTCGTTGATCGGCCGCCACGGCATCCGCAATGCGTTCATGCCGCCGACCGCGCTCAAGATGATGCGCCAGGTGACACGGCCGCAGGAGCGTTTCTCTTATGCGATGCGTTCGATCGCGAGCGGCGGCGAACGGCTTGGCGAAGAGATGCTAGGTTGGGGCCGCGAAGTCTTCGGCTTCACGATGAACGAATTCTACGGTCAGACCGAGGCCAACCTGACAGTGGGCAATTGCGCGTCCATCATGCCGTTGAAGGAAGGATCGATGGGGCGGGCGATGCCCGGCCACGTGCTCGAGGTGGTGGACGAGGAGGGGCATCCGGTGAAGCCGGGCGAGACCGGGACCATCGCCGTGAAGGCGCCCGACCCGGTGTTTTTCCTGCGTTACTGGAATATGCCCGACGCCACCAAGGAGAAATTCCGCAATGGCTGGCTGCTGACCGGCGATACCGGCCATCGTGACGAGGAGGGATACTTCTGGTTCCACGGTCGCAATGACGACGTCATCATCTCCGGTGGCTACAGGATCGGGCCGACCGAGATCGAAGATTGCCTGATGCAGCATCCGGCGGTTGCGCTGGTCGCGGTTGTCGGCGTGCCGGACAGCGTTCGTGGCGAGGTGGTGAAGGCGTTTGTCGTTCCGCGTGCCGGGACGACGGTGGACGATGCCCTTCGGGAAGACATGCAGCGGTTCGTGAAGGCACGCCTGTCGGCTCATGAATATCCGCGGCAGATCGAAATCCGCGACTCGCTGCCGATGACGATCACCGGGAAAATCCGCCGCAAGGACCTTCGCGACGAAGCCAATGGAACGACGCCGTGACCCGCGCCCCGTTGTCGCGACGCCGGATAAAGGAAAGAACTGATGGGACGCTTGTTTGATGAGTTCAGTGTCGGCCAGCGGTTCGAGACGCCGTCCCGAACGATTACCGAGGCTGACATCGGCACATTCGCCGGCCTGACCGGTGACTACAATCCGGTCCACACCGACGAAGTGTTCGCGGCGGCGACCGGCTTCGGCGGTCGGATTGCCCATGGACCGATGGGCATCGGGATCGCGTTCGGCCTTGCCTCACGCCTGGACCTGATCGACGGCACGGTGGTCGCGTTACTTGGTGTGACCTGGGATTTCAAAGCGCCGATGCGGCCGGGCAGCACGATTCGTGCCTTGATCGAGGTCGTCGAAACGCGCAATGTCAGTAACCCGGCGCATGGCCTGCTGGGATTGTCCATTACGCTGGTCGACGAAGCCGGTCAGGCGCTCCAGGAAGGTAGCGCACGCCTCTTGATGCGGAAGACGCGGCATGAGAAAGCGAAATGGGGCAGCGTTTGATTGCAAGGAGAGGTGACCATTAGCCAGGCAGTTGCACGGACCGCGAAGGCGTCCGCCGCCAAATCCGACACTCCGGATCAGAACAGCGGGGCCCGACAAATCCTCAATGCTACGGCATGGTTGCTGCGCCATCGCGGCTACGAGGCGACGACCACGCGTGCGATCGCTGAGCGAGTCGGGATCAAGGCCGGCAGCATCTATCACCACTTCCCGTCGAAGGACGCGATCGTCGAGCGGGTGATCAACGAGGGCGTGCTTCTGGTCCACAAGGCCGTTATGTCGGCGCTGGACGCCCTTCCTAAGAAGGCGACGCCCCGTGATCGCCTGCAAGCCGCGATCAAGGCCCATCTGTTGTCCTCACTGGAGCACAGCGATTACACCTCGGCGTCGATCCGGGCTTTTGCGTTCCTGCCGCCGGAGTTGCGCAAGACCTGCCGTGTTGAGCGGCGGCGTTATGAAGATATCTGGCAGCAACTCATGAAGGATGCCTCGGAAGCAGGCTATATCCCCAAGGATGTCTCGCTCGATGCAGCGCGCCTGATGCTGCTCGGTGCGGTGAACTGGGCCGGCGAATGGTATCGACCGGGACGCGTTCCGATCGACAAGATCGCGACCGACTTTGCGCAGATCGCATTCGGTGCGCGACGGACTTAGTTTCAGTCTTTGTTGGCTGGCGCCCTATTCAGCGGCTTGATGGGTTATTCCGGCATCGGGCCATCGTCCGAGCAGGGTGGCCTGACGCTTGAGAGCATCCGCCTCAGCCGCCATTTTCACGTGCCCGAAGCCGCGGATGGTGAGCGGCAGGGCCGCGATTTCCATCGCAAGCGCGTGATTTGCCGCATTCAGTTCTCGCATGATGCGTGTCCGCAGCAACGTTTCGTATTGCTCGATCATGCGGCGTTCGGACTTCCGCTCGTCCGTGTAGCCGAACGGATCGGCCCAGCTTCCGCGCAGGAATTTCAGCCTGGCCAGTAGTTTGAACGCCGGCACGACCCAAGCGCCGAACCGCATCTTGCGGGGATGCCCGGTGACCGGATCGCGCCGCGCGAGCAGCGGCGGCGCCAGATGGAAGGCGAGGGTGCCGCCGTCGAACTGTTCGTTCAGCCGCGCGAGGAAACTGGTTTCGACATGCAGGCGTGCAACTTCGTATTCGTCCTTGTAGGCCAGCAGCTTGTGAAAGCTGCGCGCGACCGTTGCCGCAAGGTCGGTCGAACCCGGACGAACCTGACCTTCAGCGTTCGCCACGTCGGCAACCAGATCGCGGAAGCGGCGCGCGAGGTGTTCGTTCTGATAACGGACCAGTTCGGTCGCCCGGATATCGACGATATCGGCCAACGATGTCGCAAGCGATTGCTGTGCCGGGCTGGATAGCCGTCCAAGAACGCTATCGGGGTCGGATGCCAGTGCGCGTCCCCAGGCGAAGGCCCGCTTGTTCATGGCCACGGCGGCGCCGTTCAGTTCGATCGCATGTAGAATGGACGCTTCCGTCAGCGGCACGCGGCCCTTCTGCCAGGCCACGCCGAGCGCCATCATATTGGCGCCGACCGCATCGCCCAGTAACGCCGTCGCCAGCGCTGATAAATCGGTGAAGGAGGTCTCGGCGCGTGCGGCGATACGGCGTTTCATCGCCGCATCGGGAAACGACAGATCCGGATTGGCGGTGAAGTCGCCGGTCATCACCACGTGATCGTTGATCACCGCGATGGCATTTGGTGCGAGCAATCCAAGCACTTCCGGCGTCGCTGCCACTGCGAGGTCGCAGCCGATCAAGGTCTCGGCTTCGCCGGGCGCAAGGCGCACCGGGCCGATGTCGTCCGAGTTCGCCGCAATACGAACGTGAGTTGTGACTTCGCCGCCTTTCTGGGCGAGGCCGATCTGATCCATCACCGACGCCATGCGGCCATCGAGATGTGCCGCCATGCCGAGAATAGCGCCGACAGTGACGATGCCGGTGCCACCGATACCACCCGCGACCAGATTTGCGGGGCGGGATAAATCCAGCAGCGGGGCCGGCACCGCGGGTGGCGCGATCGCGTCGGATTTCGGCTTCTTCGCGACGCCGCCCTCGATCGTCACGAAGCTCGGGCAAAAGCCATCGACGCAGGTTGCGTCCTGATTGCAGGTGGTCTGATCGATCTGCCGTTTGCGGCCGAATTCGGTTTCCAGTGGCACCACGGAGACGCAGTTCGACTTCTTGCCGCAATCGCCGCAGCCCTCGCAAACGGCCTCATTGATGACGATGCGCTTGCCGGCATCCGACATCTGGCCACGCTTACGGCGGCGGCGCTTCTCGGCGGCGCAGACCTGATCGTAAATTAGCACCGACACGCCCGGCGTCTCACGCAACGCGCGCTGCACCGATTCGAGACGATCTCGCGGGTCGACGACAACACCGGACGGCAGCGTTTCGCCACGATGGCGCTCCGGTTCTTCGGCGACGATGCGGATATCGCGCACGCCCTCGGCCGCGAGTTGCCGCGCGATCTGCGCGACCGTGAATCCGCCCTCCGCGGTCTGGCCACCGGTCATCGCCACAGCGTCGTTGTAGAGCAGCTTATAGGTGATGGTGACGCCGGCGGCGATCGCGGCGCGGATCGCCAGCAGGCCGGAATGGGCATAGGTGCCGTCGCCCAGATTGACGAAAACATGCTTGGTACTGGTGAACGACGCTTGCCCGATCCAGCTCGATCCTTCCGCGCCCATTTGCGTGAACGTCGTGGTGTCGCGATCCATCCACTGCGCCATATAGTGGCAGCCGATGCCGGCGAGTGCGCGACTTCCCTCCGGCACCAATGTCGAGCGATTGTGCGGACAGCCGGAGCAGAAGTAGGGCAGGCGCTTCGCCAGCGCCGGTTCGATGGCCTCTCCGCTTGCGTCGTCGGAAAGGAAGCGTGACGGCAGTTGATCGCCGAGCCCCAATCCCGCCAAACGCTTGGCGATGACGCGGGCGAGGTGATCGACGGAAAACGCCGCGCGCGGCGACAGCAGCGGCTGGCCATGTTCGTTGATCTTGCCGACCAGTCGCGGGTTGCGAATGGAATCGCCGGTGAGCAGAACGCGCGCTACCTGGTCTTCCACCAGCGGGCGCTTTTCCTCGACGATCAAAATCTCTTCGGCATCGCTGCAATGCTCGCGAACGAAATCGGGATCGAGCGGCCACGGCATTCCGATGGCGCAGAAGCCGATACCCAGTGCTTCGAGCTGATCCAGGTCGAGGCCTAGCATCGAGAGTGCTTGCATCACGTCGAGCCGCGACTTGCCGACGGTGAGGATCATCAGCCGGCGGCGTTGCGGGCCGGGATCGACAATAGCGCGGTTAAGCCTGTTGGCGCGGCCGAAGGCAATCGCGGCCGGAAGCCGCAGATCGAACAACCGGCGCTCCTGTTCGAGCGGCGTATCCGGCCAGCGGATCGACACGTCAGTCGGTAGCCCGGCAGGTTGCACGATGTTTGGCACCACGTCGGCGAGTTCGACCGTGGCAGCGGAATCCATTGTGTCTGCGAGGGCCTTCATGCCGACCCAAAGCCCGGTCGCGCGCGACATCGCCCAGCCGATCAGGCCAAAGCGCATCACCTCCGCGACATTGGCCGGGTGCAGTACCGGGATCGACGCATCGAGAAAGGCATAGTCTGATTGCGACGGCAGACTTGCCGATTTGCACGCATGGTCGTCGCCCGCGATCGCCAGCACGCCGCCAAACGGCGCGGTGCCCGCCGCATTGGCGTGCTTGAGCGCGTCGCCCGAACGATCGACGCCCGGGCTCTTGGCGTACCAGATCGCGAACACGCCATCTCGCGTCGCGCCGGACGACAGACCAATCTGCTGCGTCCCCCACACGCTGGTGGCGGCGAGGTCTTCGTTCAATCCTGGCTGAAAGACGACGTCGTCCTGCGCGAGGTGGCGTTTGGCGGACCATAGCTCGCGGTCATAAGTGCCCAGCGGCGAGCCACGATAGCCGGAGATAAACCCCGCCGTGTTTAATCCCGCGGCGCGATCGAGACGGCGTTGCATCAGGGGCAGACGCACCAGCGCCTGCACACCGGTCAGGTAGATGCGGCCGGTGTCGCGGCTGTATTTGTCATCCAGTGAAATCGACGCGTCGGCTGGATTATTCATGCGACCCTCAAAGCCGCTTCGCGACTTCTTCGAGCATGACTTCGGTGGCGCCGCCGCCGATCGATTGGACGCGCGCGTCGCGCGTCATTCGCTCGATCACGCTTTCGCGCATGAAGCCCATACCACCGTGGAACTGAAGGCAATCGTACATCACGGCGTTGACGAGCTCGCCGCAATAGGCCTTCACCATCGAGACTTCGCGGGTGACGTCACGTCCCTGCGCATCGCCCCAGGCGGCGGCGTAGACAAGCTGCCGCCCGGCTTCAACCTCCGCTTCGCGCATGGCGATCCGCTGTCGTATGCCCTGCTTGTCCCATAGCGGTGCACCGAACGCCCGACGCGTTTTTAGGTAAGCGACCGTCAGATCGAGCGCGGCCTGTGCCTCGCCCATCGCCATCGCGCCGATCACCGTGCGCTCGTTCTGGAAGTTGCGCATGATGGCGTAGAAACCCTTGCCCTCTTCGCCGAGCACGGCATCGTGCGGCACCAAGCAATCCTCGAACACCAGTTCGGCGGTATCGGACGAGCGCCAGCCGTGCTTGTCGAGCGCGCGACTAACGCGAAAGCCCGGCGTTCCTTTCTCAACCAGGAACATGGTGATCGTCTTGCTGCCGCCGGACAGTTCGCCGGTCTTCGCAGCGATGCAATAAAGATCGGCATGAACGCCGTTGGTGATGAACATCTTGGCGCCGTTCAGCACATAGCCGGCGTCGGTCTTGCGCGCGGTGGTGCGGATGCCTTTTACGTCGGAGCCTGCATCCGGCTCGGTCACGCCGACCGCGCAGATTGCTTCGCCCGACACGATCTTCGGCATCCATTGTGCTTTCTGCGCTTCGCTGCCGGCGTTGAACACATGAACCGACGCCATGTCGGTGTGAACCAGCGCCGTGATCGCGAGACCGGAGAAGGTGGAGCGGCCGAGTTCTTCCGCGAACACCACGCTCCCCAACGTGTCCATGTTCGATCCGCCGTAGACTTCCGGATAGCGAATGCCGAAGAAGCCCAGCGAGCCCATGCGCCGCAATACCTCGCGGGGGATGAAGCCTTGTTGCTCCCACCCGTCGCCGTGCGGCTTGATCTCCTCCTCGACGAAGCGGCGGACCTGATCGCGCAGCATCTCGTGCTCAGCAGTGAAATACGGTGATTGCGTTTGCGCGAGTCCGTTCATTTGTGATCTTCCTCATCGATCCAGACGGATCGGCTTCCGAGCGACAGCCGAGTACAATGTCCGGATTTCCCGCTTCCCTATCTAACAGTTGTTAGGTATAAGGCATCGCGAGACTGACCGCAAGCCGGGCCAGGGCGATCCACCGGCTGGAAGGGGCACGATGACTGCATCACGATTTGAGGCGCTGGTCGAAACGTTGCGGAGCCGGCACGGGGCTGTTTTGCAAGGCGGTGGTGAGGCGCTGGTCAAGCGCCATCGGGCACGCGGCAAGATTCCGGTGCGTGATCGCGTCGACCTGCTGCTCGACGCCGGTAGCCCGTTTCTCGAACTGTCGCCGCTCGCGGCTGACGGACTGTATGGCGGTGAATTGCCATCGGCGGGAATCGTCACGGGGATCGGCATCGTCCACGACACGCCGTGCATGGTGATCGCTAACGACGCCACCGTGAAGGGTGGTTCGTTTTTCGCCGAGACCGTTCGCAAACATCTGCGCGCGCAGGAGATCGCCGAGGAGCATCGGCTTCCTTGCATCTATCTGGTCGATTGCGGCGGGGCGTTCCTGCCTGAGCAGGACCGGGTGTTTCCGGATCGTGATCACTTCGGCGGCACGTTCTACAATCAGTGCCGAATGTCGGCGGCGGGCATTCCGCAGATCTCGGCGGTGTTCGGCGGCTGCACCGCGGGCGGTGCGTATATCCCGGCGCTGTCGGATGAATCCGTGATGGTGCGCGGCACCGGCCGCATCCATCTCGGCGGACCGCCCATCGTAAAAGCAGCCATCAATGAGATCGTTGACGGTGAAACGTTGGGCGGCGCGGACATGCACGCGACGGTCTCCGGCGTGACCGATCACGTCGTCGATAACGAAACTGCTGCCATCGGCAGGCTCCGTGAAATCGTACTGGGATTCGGCACATTGCGTCGCGTGGCGCAGCCGCCTTTCGCGCCGGTCCCGCCGGCTGGCGATCCGGAAGAACTGGCCTCGCTGGTGCCGGTCGATCTGAAAAAGCCCTACGACGTTCGCGCGGTGATCTCGCGGATCGTCGATGGCGGCGAGTTGCATGAATTCAAGCCGGCCTATGGCGCTTCGCTCGTTACCGCCTTTGCGCGCATTCACGGCTTTCCGATCGGCATTCTCGCCAACAACGGCGTGCTGTTCTCGGAATCGTCGGTCAAGGGCGCGCATTTCATCGAGCTGTGCGACCAGCGGCATATTCCGCTGCTGTTCCTTCAGAACATCACCGGTTTCATGGTGGGGACTGAGGCCGAGCGCGCCGGCATCGCCAAGCACTCTGCGAAGCTGGTCTATGCGGTGTCCAATGCGCGCGTTCCGAAATACACTGTGCTGATCGGTGGGTCGTACGGCGCAGGCAATTACGGCATGTGCGGACGGGGCTTCCGGCCGCGTTTCCTATTCACCTGGCCGAACTCGCGCATCGCCACCATGAGTCCCGACGTGGCTGCTACGGTTGTCACTGAGTTGCGCCGGCAAAGCCTGAAGGGCAGCGGCGATGAAGCCGCTATCGCCGAACTGGACCGTCGCACGCGCGCGCAGTTCGAAGAACAGAGCGACCCGTATTATGCGACCGCGCGCCTCTGGGACGATGGAATCATTGAGCCGGCGCAAACGCGCGATGTGCTCGGGCTTTGTCTTTCGCTTTCCGCCGACGAACCGCGCGATCAGTCGGCGCGGCCCGTTTACCGAATGTAGGACAAGGCATGTTTCGTACGCTTCTCATCGCCAATCGGGGCGAAATCGCCGTCCGCATCATTCGCACGGCAAAGCGCATCGGCCTGCATACCGTTGCCGTCTATTCGGACGCGGATCGCGACGCGATGCATGTCCGACTCGCCGATGTCGCCGTGCCGATCGGACCTGCGCCCGCGCGCGACAGCTATCTCCGCGCCGATCGTATCATCGGTGCGGCACTGGCCGCGGGTGCCGATGCCATTCACCCCGGCTATGGCTTCCTCTCCGAACGCACGGACTTGCCGCAACTCTGCCAGCAGCATGGCCTCGTCTGGGTCGGGCCGCGTGTCGAGGCCATCGCTACGATGGGATCGAAAATCGAAGCCAAGCGATTGGCTGTTGCGGCGGGCGTGCCGGTCGCGCCGGGCTACGATGGCGAAGACCAGAGCGATGAACGTCTCGCCGCAGAAGCAGAGCGCATCGGTTTGCCGGTAATGATCAAAGCGTCGGCTGGCGGCGGGGGCAAAGGGATGCGGCCGGTTCATGATGTCGCCGGACTGCGCGACTCGCTGATCGCGGCGCGTCGCGAAGCGGAAGCCGCGTTCGGTGATGGCCGCCTGCTGATCGAAAAGCTGATCGAGCGGCCGCGCCACGTCGAGGTTCAGATCCTTGGCGACAAGCACGGCAATCTCGTGCATCTCTTCGAGCGAGATTGCTCGGTTCAGCGCAACAATCAGAAACTGCTTGAGGAAGCTCCCGCGCCGAACCTGTCCGAACAGGCCCGCCACGCGCTTCACCGCCACGCGCTGCAACTCGCGTCCAGCATCGGATATGATTCGGTCGGCACGATGGAGTTCATGGTTGATGCCAAGACCGAGGACATCTTCTTCCTCGAAATGAACACCCGTCTGCAGGTCGAGCATACGGTGACGGAGGAAATCACTGGCCTCGATATCGTGGAGTGGCAGTTGCGGGTCGCAGCCGGCGAACAACTGCCGTTCAAACAGGACGACATCGGCTGTCGTGGTCACGCGATTCAGGCCCGTCTCACTGCGGAGCGTGCCGATCAGGGCTTCCGCCCCGATACCGGAAAGATCGAACTGTGGGCGCCGCCCGCCAACGTGCGCATCGACAGCGGCGTTGCGACGGGGACCATGATCGGGCTGCACTACGACAGCCTGTTGGCCAAAGTGATCGCAGCCGGAAGCGACCGCGACAAAGCAGTTGCGCAACTCGCGACCGCGCTAGACCAACTGACCGTGCTGGGACCGGCGACCAACCGCGCGTTTCTGAGCGATGCGCTGCGTACCGATGATTTTGCGCGAGGACGTGCGACCACCCGGCTGATCGCCGAAAATTGGCCGAGTGGCTGGACGTATAATCCGGAAGACATGATTCTGGCCCGCCGTATGGCCGCGCTTGTCGTCAGAATCGCGGGCGGTTCATCGGACCAGCAATCGCCGTGGTCTGGTAAATCCGGATTCCGCGTTCTTGGTCCCGGCGGGCGCACCAGCGTCAGTCATCTGACCGTCAAGAGCGATGCAGAAGCCGAGGCCATGACGGTGGCAGGAGATGGCGATCAATTCACGATCACCGACGCCAGTGGTGTCCTTGATGTCGTGGCGACGGCGGATCAGGGAATTCTGGTCGCGCAGGTCGGCGAGACGACGTATCGCTTTCCGTTCGCCGTTAATGGCCATCGCGTCGCGATCCGCGCCCGATCGGTCGAAGCGAACTTTGAGGTTCGCCTTACGGCAGACGTCGCGCTGGAAAGCGCCTCTGCTGCGAACAATGCCGATCCTAACAACATAACCGCGATGATGCCGGGTCTGCTGGCGGACGTCATGGTGGCGGAAGGTGATGCCGTCGAAGCTGGGCAAACTGTCGCTGTTTTAGAATCGATGAAACTATTCACCGATCTGAAGGCGGTTTGCGCCGGACAGGTCACGCGGGTCGCGGCAGAGAAGGGCAAGACCGTTCGCGCCGGCCAGTTGATCGTCTCGATCGAACCAGCGAACGCTGCCGCAGATTCCTAACAGGGGAGGTTAGATTGCCGGGTCTATGGTTTGAGGAATTTTCAGTCGGGCAGACGTTCGACCATCCGATCACCCGGACTGTGACGGAGATGGACAACATGTTGTTCTCCAACATGACGCTCAATCCGCAGCCGTTGCACATCGATTTTCATTTCGCCGCGAAGACCGAATTCGGCAAACCACTGGTGAATTCGCTGTTCACGCTCGGGTTGATGATCGGGATATCGGTACACGACACGACGTTGGGTACCACCATCGCCAACCTCGGAATGACCGACGTGAATTTCCCTGCGCCGGTCTTTCACGGCGATTCTATCCGTGTCGTGACCACGGTGGAGGTCGTCCGTGCCAGCGGATCGCGACCCGACGCGGGACTGGTGACGTTCCGCCATCGCGCCTTCAATCAGAACAATCAGGAAGTCGCCAATTGCACCCGCGTGGCCTTCATGCGCAAGCGGCCCGCCGATAAGGCGAAATAAGTCCTCGCACTCTCGCGTTGACGGAAGCTCATACAATTAAGCAGAAATAGCAGGGAGAGATTATTATGGACTTGTCATCAAAGGCGATTTCCCGGCGTGGTGTGATCGGCGTGACGCTCGCGGGCGCTACGGCAGCAGTTGTGTCTCCCGCTATTGCCCAGTCGCAACCGGCGTTGAAATGGCGAATGGTCACCAGCTATCCGAAAAGTCTCGACGCTCTCGACGGCGGCTGCCGGCTGCTGGCGAAGATCGTCAGCGATCTGACCGACGGCAAATTCGACATTCAGGTGTTCGCCGCCGGTGAAGTGGTTCCGGCCTTGCAAGTGCTCGATGCCGTGCAGAGCAACACCGTCGAGATGGGGCACTCGGCGAGTTATTACTATATCGGCAAGAACCCAGCGCTGGCATTCGACACCTGTCTGCCATTCGGCCTCAACGCGCGGCAGCAGAATGCCTGGATGACGCACGGCGGCGGTGCCTCACTGATGCAGGAGGTGTTCGCGCCTTACAATATTCGCGTCTTCCCCGCCGGCAACACCAGCGCGCAGATGGCCGGATGGTTTCGCAAGGAGATCAAGACGGTCGAGGATTTTCAAGGACTCAAATTCCGCACCGGCGGATTGGCGGGGCAGGTCCTGGCCAAGCTCGGCGTGGTTCCGCAGCAGCTTGGTGCGGCTGATGTCTATCCGGCGCTCGAACGCGGCACTATCGATGCCGCCGAGTGGGTTGGCCCTTATGACGATGAGCGCCTCGGTCTGCAAAAGGTCGCCAAGTATTACTATGCGCCCGGCTGGGCCGAGGGATCCGCGCAGGTCTCGCTCTATGTCGGTCAGAAACACTGGGATGAACTTCCGGCGAACTACAAGGCTGCCGTTGAAGCTGCCTGCGCCACGGTCAATGGCTGGATGCTCGCCAGATACGACAACGGCAATCCGGCTGCACTCAAGCGTCTGGTTGCAGCCGGCGCGCAGGTGCGCATCTATTCGCGGGAGGTTCTGAATGCGTTGTATGACGCGACGGAGAAGCTCTACGCCGAATTGAGTGCGCAGAATCCGGTGTTCAAGAAAGTCTACGAGTCCTGGAACGCGTATCGGCAGGAGGAACTGTTCTGGTGGCGGGTCAACGAATTGTCGTTCGACAGCTTCTCCGCCGCTCGCTTCGGACGCTGAGGGCAACGCTGATCTCGATCAGGGCTTCGCTTCCGGGCACCCTAGAGCGAAGCCCTGTCATCAGCGTTCGAACGCCTTCATGACCACGCCGCTCGCATGTTATAGCGACGATGCTTAAATTTGATGGGTAGTCTCATGCGCTCGTTTCTGTTTGTTCCAGCGGACTCCGAAAAGAAGCTCTCCAAGGGGCTCGGAACTAACGCCGATGCGTTGATCCTCGATCTTGAGGATTCGGTTGTCGCTGACCGTAAGCCGCGGGCCCGGACCATCGCGCATGATTTCCTTCGCGAGCAAGTTACGAAACCCAAGCGTCCCTATCTGATCGTGCGGATCAACGCGCGCGACAGCGGGTTGACCGAGGCCGATCTCGATGCCGTCATGCCGGCGCGGCCGGACGCTGTCATGCTGCCGAAGGCCGAAGGTGGAACGGATGTGAGTTATCTCGATGCCCGACTGGCGCTTCTCGAGCAGGCGCATGGCAGTCCCGTTGGCCACACCAAGATTCTGGTTGTAGCGACCGAGACCGCGAAAGCGGTTTTCCAGCTTGGGACCTATGCCGGAGCAAGCGCGAGGCTCAGCGGTCTGACCTGGGGTGCAGAGGATCTGGCCGCCGATATCGGCGCTGAGTCGAAACACGATGCTGACGGACGTTACATCGAGCCGTTTCGTCTCGCGCGCTCCTTGTGCCTGTTCGGCGCGGTTGCCGCCGGCGTGCAGCCGATCGATTCCGTCTATCCGCCGTTTCAGGACCGTGATGGGCTGCGCCGGGAGTGCGAGGAAGCGAGGCGAGACGGCTTCACCGGCAAGATGGCGATCCATCCGGGGCAGGTGGACATTATCAATGATGTGTTCACACCGAGCGAAGCCGCGATCGCGGAGGCGCGGGCGGTGATCGCGGCGTTCGCGGCCAATCCGACCGCCGGGGCCCTGAGTCTCAACGGACGGATGCTGGATATGCCGCACCTCAAGCTGGCGCAGCGGCTGCTCGCGCGCGTTCCGTCTTGACAACGATCAAGGCGCATTCAGACCTTAGGTGACGGAGCGCGGGCTCAGGGCTCCAAAGGATGCGGGATCGTAAGTCAGTTTATACTGCATGTCGGCCGCAACGATCGGTTGCTTGCAGTGATCGCAAATTACCGACGCATGGAAGTCGTGTCCGCAGGTGGTGTGCTTGAGCAGGAGCGGTAGCTTGCCCTTGGAGAGCCAGCGGTCGCCCCAACGTAACATTACGATGAAGGGGCCGTAGAGATCGCGCCCCATATCGGTGAGGAGATACTCGTAGCGATCGGGCGAACTTTGGTATTGCCGACGGTGAAACACGCCGTTGGCGACCATGCGGGACAGGCGATCAGTGAGAATGTTCGGGGCGATCTCAAGCTCGGTCAGGATCTTGTCGTAGCGCCGATTGCCGAAGAAAGCCTCGCGAACAACCATGAAACTCCACTTGTCGCCGATAATTTGCAGCGCCCGTGACACCGAGCTTGGACGTCCAAGCAGGAAACGGTTTCCATCCGAGGGTCTCCTGGTGTTGCGGCCTGCCTTCGCCGGATAGCGCCCGGCGCCTGGTCCATCCCGGTATGTGACGTCCCGTGCGCCGACGCTCTCGCCACAATGGGAGCAGGCGACGATGGGATGACACGCGCACTCGCAACTCATGTGAACGAGCGTCAGGGGCGCCGGCTTGCCATCGGCCAGCCAACGATCGCCGAACTGCATCAGGGCGATGAAACTCGGATACAGATCGAAGCCCATTTTGGTCAGTCGGTATTCCTTGCGTTGCGAGGAGCCGCTCGCCGCCTGACGGAAGATCGCGAGTTGCGTCAACTTCCTTAGGCGATCGGTAAGCGTCGCGCGCGGGATGCCCAGCGCCGAGCGGAACGCCTCGAATGTCTGCGTTCCGAAGAAGGCTTCGCGGATGATCAGGAATGCCCATGCATCGGACACGATGTCGAGCGTTCGCGCGACCGAGCAGTTTCGTTCGCGTCGCGTGACGCCCGGCCGGGCCTTGGCCGACTTCGGAGCCGATCTGACCGGAGGTTTCGCGGTCTGAATCTTGGCAGTAGCAGGCATCGTGAATTGGTCTCGTCGTGGAATGGCGGTTGTGCGCGTTCGGGCGGAGCGCTCGTTTACCACATCATCGCGATTGACTCTCCGGAAAAGTAAGTCTAGTTATGCATGTCATTACAGTCTAGATATGCATGTGACTGAAAAGAAGCGAGCGCATCGAACAACCTGGGGAGGAAGGATACGATGGCTGGAATTCAAAGGATGTTGATCGCAGCGGCCGCAGCCGCCCTGTTGGTCAACCAGGCGGCGGCGCAAACCGGCAAGATTTCCGACGATGTCGTCAAGATCGGCGTATTGACCGACATGTCAGGCCAATTCTCTCATGAATCCGGCGAGGGGGCGGTCACCGCGGTCAAGATGGCCGTCGAGGATTTCGGCGGCAAGGTGCTGGGTAAGCCTATCGAGGTGGTGGTCGCGGATCATCAGAACAAGCCCGACATCGCTTCCGCATTGGCGCGCAAATGGTTCGATGTCGAAAAGGTCGACATGATCGCCAATCTGATCAATTCGTCGATCGCGCTTGGCGTCTCCCAGCTTGCGAAGGAGAAGGATCGGATCGCCATCGTCAACGGCTCCGGTTCGTCGCGGCTGACCAACGACGCCTGCACGCCGAACAGCATTCACTATGCATACGATACCTATGCCCTTGCGAAGGGAACCGGTGCGGCGTTGCTGAAGGCCGGCGAGAAAAGCTGGTACTTCCTGACGGCCGACTACGCATTCGGTCACGCGCTGGAGGCCGATACCAGCGCGATCGTCAAATCGCTCGGCGGAGAGGTTGTGGGGTCGGTGCGTTATCCGCCGGAAACTTTCGACCAGTCCTCGTTCCTGCTGAAGGCACAGGCATCGAAGGCTCAGGTGGTTGCACTGGCGGGCTCCGGGACGGTGTTGGTCAATGCGGTGAAGTCCGCGCAGGAATTCGGCATCCGGAAGGGTGGACAGGAACTGGCCGGCCTGCTGGTCTGGATCACCGACATCAAGAGTATGGGGCTTGATCTCGCGCAGGGGCTGGTGCTGACCAATGCATTCTACTGGGATCGCGACGACGAGACGCGCGCATGGTCGAAGCGCTTCTACGCGCGGATGAAGCGGATGCCGCATATGGGCGATGCCGGCGACTATTCGTCGACCATGCATTACCTCAAGGCGATTGCTGCGGCCGGCACCGACGATGCGAAGGCGGTGATGAGCAAGATGCGGGAATTGCCGGTCAACGACTTCTTCGCGAAGAACGGCAAGATCCGTGAGGATGGTCGCATGGTACACGACATGTACGTGTATGAAGTCAAGAAGCCGTCGGAATCGAAGGGTGAGTGGGATTACTACAAGCTGCGCGAAGTGATCCCCGGAGACCAGGCCTTCCGTCCGCTCAAGGACAGCGCATGTCCGCTGGTCAAGAAGGGCTGATATCGGTTCCGAAGTAAAGATCTATCCCTCGCGATATGGCGCCGTTATCGCTGATGTCGCGAGGGAGGCTCCGCAAGACATTTTTCCAGCGAGCTTGATAAGTGATCCGGCTCGAGGTGAACTAAAGCCGAAAGTCCATGAGGCTCTTTCATGAGTGATCGACCGGGACCGGAATCAAGAGGCGCCTACACTCACTTTCGCGCGATGACGACGCGGTGGGGAGACAACGACGCGTATCGTCACATGACGAACGTGACATATCTTTCCTTCTTCGATTCCGCGGTGTGCCAGTATCTGATCGAAAACCACGTTCTCGACGTCGAGACGAGCCCGGTGGTCGGCTTGGTTGCCGAGACGAATTGCAGGTATTTCAAGGAGATTGCTTTTCCATCGATCATCAATGTCGGAATGCGGATCGGCCATCGAGGAAGCAGCAGTATTCGCTACGAGATCGGTCTGTTTCGCGACGATGACGATCTGGCCTGTGCGCAAGGATTTCTGGTTCACGTTTACGTCGAGAGAAAGTCCGGCCGTCCCGTATCGATACCGGACGAGATTTCGCGGGCAGTCGCGCCGTTGCATCGGCACCCGGCGAACTAAGAAGGAAGTGCGGCCATGGACATGTCAGGACGCATCACGTTGAACGCGCCGAAGCAGCGCGTTTGGGAGGCGCTCAACGATCCGGATGTCCTCAAGGTCTGCATTCCGGGATGTGAAAGTCTGGAAAAGACACCCGATGATGGATTTGCGGCGGTCGCGGTTCTTAAGGTCGGACCGATCAAGGCCAAATTCCAGGGCAAGGTCCGCTTGCTCGATGTCGTGGCTCCGACGAGCTACACGATTGCCGGTGAAGGGCAGGGCGGAATCGCGGGGTTCGCTGCCGGCAGCGCCAAGGTGGCGCTCGAGGAAATCGATCCGCAGACCACAGAGTTGTCCTATTATACCGAAGCTCGGGTTGGCGGAAAAATCGCACAGCTTGGGGCGCGTTTGATTGATTCCACGGCCAAGAAGCTCGCCGCGCAGTTCTTCGAGGAGTTTGGTGCGCAGGTTTCCAGTTCGATTACAGCCGTTGAGTGACGGCGCTCTACACAACAAGGCAATGATCGTGGCTGATATCGAATGCACGGTTGAGAACAATATTGCGACGGTGACGCTGAACCGTCCAGCCGTACGCAACGCCGTGACGCTGTCGATGTGGAAGGACGTCGCGCGCATTTTCGCCGAGTTGGGAGCGAAGCGCGACGTTCGCGCAATCATCTTCACCGGCGCCGGCGGTAACTTCAGCGTGGGGGCAGACGTCTCGGAGTTTTCCGCTGTGCGGTCGAATGCACAAGATAGCGCGGACTATGAAATCGCTGTCGACGCCTCGTCCGAGGCAATTGCCAGTGTGCCTCAACCTGTCATCGCTGCGATCAATGGATATTGCCTTGGCGGTGGATGCCACCTGTCGATGGCGTGCGACTTTCGTTTCGCAAGTTCGGCGGCTGAAATTGGAATCCCTTCCGCCAACTTGTCGATTGTCTATGGCGTCCAGAGCACCAAACGACTGTTGGGCTTGGTCGGGCTCACGGCGGCAAAACGTATCCTCTATACGGCCGAACGCCTTGGGGCCTCAGAGGCTCTGGGTATCGGCCTTGTCGATCGGGTGAATGATGACTCGGGAACTGAAGCGCGACGCTTCGCGGCGCGAATCGCCGAGAAGGCACCGCTTTCCATCGCGGGCGCGAAATATATCCTGAATCAAGCTTCGATGGGGGAAAGCGGGGCACTCGCCCAAACGATGATCGACCGCGCATCGGATAGTGAAGACTATCGCGAAGCGCGGCTGGCGTTTGCTGAAAAGCGGCGTCCCGCATTCAAGGGGCTTTGAGCATGAAGCCGCCGCCATTCGATTATTTTGCTGCGGACTGCATCGAGGCCGCAATCCAGGCGCTGGCCGATGCCGGCGGCGACGGCAAGATCATTGCCGGCGGCCAAAGCCTGATGCCGATGCTTAACTTTCGGCTGCTTCGGCCGTCGATCCTGATTGATATCAATCGAATTCCGGATCTCGCCTATGTCCGCGACGATGGCGACGAAATCCGCATCGGCCCGCTGACGCGGCATCGCATTCTGGAAACATCCGACCTCATCGCAAAGCAGTTTCCGGTCCTGCACGAGGCGATGGGTTACGTGGCCCATCTCGCCATCCGCAATCGCGGTACCATCGGCGGAAGCCTCTCGCATGCCGATCCCGCGGCGGAACTGCCGATGATGTCGCTGCTGCTCGATGCGCGTCTTGAGGTTCAGTCGAACGCGGGGCGTCGAACGATCGAGGCACGAGATTTCTTTCTCGGCGCGCTCACCACGGCGCTCGAGGATGGCGACATGCTTGTCGAGGTGCGTTTGCCGAAGTTGCGAGAAGAAACCGGTTGGGCGTTCGAGGAAGTTGCGCGGCGCTCCGGCGACTTCGCGTTGGCGTCCGTAGCGGTGATCATGGACAGCGATGGCGACTGGGTTTCTGACATCCGCATCGGCATGATGGGCGTTGGTGAAACCCCAATGCGCGCAACGGAGGCTGAGAACATTTTGACAGGACAGCGCTACAGCGAGGCCGCGGTCGCTGCCACCGTCGATGCGATCCGTGCAGCGGTCGAGCCGAATACCGACCTGCACGCATCGGCAGATTACCGTCGACATTTGGTCGGCATCCTGGCGCAACAAGCTCTTGCCAAGGCGTGGGATCGGTCCAGGAGAGCAAGCCGATGAGTGAGCCTGTGCTTATTCGGATCACTGTCAACGGCGTGGACTATGAGCGATCGGTCGAGCCTCGACTTCTGCTGTCCGATTTCCTACGCAACGATCTCGGTCTGACGGGGACGCATGTCGGATGTGAACATGGCGTCTGCGGCGCCTGCACCGTGCTGGTGAACGGTGACAGCGCGAGGTCCTGTCTGTTCCTGGCGATACAGCTCGATGGTGCGATCGTCGAGACTGCCGAGGGACTCGGTACAGCCCATGCGCTGCATCCGGTTCAGAAAGCCTTTCATGATTGCCACGCCTTGCAGTGCGGCTTCTGCACGCCCGGAATGCTGATGACGACGATCGACTTGTTGCGGAAATCGCCTTTGGCAAACGACGAAGATATCCGCGAGGGGCTGTCTGGAAATCTCTGCCGCTGCACCGGTTATCAGAACATCGTCCGCGCTGTGCGCCAGGCCGCCGACGAACTGAAAGTCGCTCAGACTGACGAGGCCGTATCATGAAGATGCATGTTTTGGCCGGCGGCCGCTTGAAGATGCGCAAGCACATCTACTTTCCCGACGTCGATCGCAACGAGTCGATCGAATTGCCGGTGAACTGCGTTCTGCTGCGGCATCCGAAAGGTAACGTGTTGTTCGATACCGGCTGCCATCCGGATATCGTCACCAACGCTGAGGAACGGTGGGGGGCGCTGGCGCGAGTGATGACGCCGCTGATGTCGCCTCAGGATAACGTCATCAGCAGCTTGCAGGCGGTAGGGCTTGCGCCGGACGATATCGATATCGTGGTCTGCTCGCACCTGCATCCGGATCATTGCGGCTGCAACCAGTTCTTCAAGAAAGCGCGGATCTTGGTGCGCGCGGAGGAATTGGCGGTTGCACGGAGCGCGGACGCTGTCGGTGCTGGATATCTCCCCGTCGAGTGGGACCATCCGCTCGACTATCAGGCAGTGACAAACGATCTCGACCTGTTCGACGATGGGGCCATTCGTCTGATCCACCTGCCAGGTCATACGCAGGGAACGATGGGCGCGTTGGTGACCCTGAAGCACAGCGGGCGCTTTTTGCTGGCGGCGGATGCGGTCAGTATCCGGGCAAATCTGGATGGCGGCATCATTCCGAAAAACACCTGGAACAAGGACCTCTGCCGCGACAGCTTCGCGAAGGTTCGCGCTATCGAAGCCGACGGTGCCACCGTGATTTGCGGGCACGATGATGCGCAGTGGCAGTCGCTACGCAAGCTGGCAAACGGTTATGACTGAAGCATCGACAAAACAGGTTGCGGCGTCTCGGGAAGCTGAGGAACTCGCCACGCGCCCCAAGATCGTCGGGGCTAGCGTCAAGCGGACCGAGGATCCGCGTTTGCTCACCGGCAAGGGTGCGTATGTTGATGATCGCAAGGCCGCGGGCATGTTGCACGTCGCGTTCCGGCGCAGCGATCATTCTCATGCGCTGATCAAGTCCATTGATTGCAGTGCGGCGCGCAAGGCCGATGGTGTTGTCGCGGTGTTCACCGCCGAGGACATGTCGGAGGTCAACGCGGTCTTTGCGACCTCGCGGATGAAAAACTATTACGCGACGCCGATCACTGGATTGGCGACAGATAAAGTACGTTACGTCGGCGAGCCCGTGGTCGGGGTGATTGCGCGGAGCCGCTATCTGGCCGAAGACGCGCTCGAACTGCTCGATATCGCGTATGAGCCGCTGGCCGTGGTGATCGATCCTGAGGAGGCGGCCAAGCCGTCTTCCGCGCTTCTTCATGAAGAAGCTGGCACCAATGTCCTGTGCTCTCGGGAATTCAAAACCGGAGACGCCGAGGCCGCGATTGCAAACGCAGCCGTTCGCGTCTCGGGCCGCTTTCGCTTTCATCGCAAGACGCCGACCGCGATGGAAAATCGCACGTATCTTGCCGAATACGAACCGGGCCGGGACGAGCTGACGCTCTATACGTCGTCGCAAGTGCCAGGAATTATCCGCGATGCATTATCGGATGCGCTCGATATGCCGGGCAGCCAGTTGCGTGTGATTGCCCCGGATGTCGGCGGCGGCTTCGGAGGCAAAGCTTCGCTTTATCCCGAGGAGATATTCGTCGCGTTCGCCGCGCGTCGTCTCGGCTGCGCGGTGAAATGGACCAGCGACCGGATGGAAGACCTTGCCGCTACCAGTCAGGGTTTCGATCAGATCGTTGATGCCGAACTGGCGCTGGATGCCGCAGGCAACGCCGTGGCGCTCAAGGCCGAGGTGATCGGCGATGTCGGTGCTTATTCGATCTATCCGTGGACGGCCGTGATCGAGCCGGTTCAGGTGGTGAGTTTCCTGCCTGGTCCTTATAAGATCGCCAACTATCATGGACGTGTCCGTGGCGTTGCGACGTCCAAGCCGCCGACAGGACCGTATCGGGGTGTCGGGCGGCCGACGTCGACATTCGTGACTGAGCGCTTGATGGACATGGCCGCGCAACGGCTCGGCATGGATCCGGTCGCGTTGCGTTTACGGAATATGATTCAGCCGGATGAATTTCCTCACCGTATCGGGTCAGGAATCATCTGGGATCAATGTGCCTTCACCGAGTGCCTCAATGCCGCCTGCGCGCAGGTCGATTATCCGAATCTGCGTGCAAGGCAGGCGGAAGCGCGGGCCGCCGGCCGTTGGTTCGGCATCGGTGTCGCCTGTTACGCGGAGTTGACCGGTATTGGGTCGCGCATCTCGGTGGCGCCCGGAATGCCGATCAACACAGGCACAGAAACCGCGAAGATCGCCATCGATTCGACCGGCGCCGTCACCGCCGCCTTCGGCGTCACGGCGATGGGGCAGGGTCTGGAGACGACGCTTGCACAGGTGGTCGCGGAACATCTCGGTGGCCGTGTCAAAGACATTCGCGTGATCCAGGGCGACAGCGCGGCCGTACCCAATGCCACCGGGAGCTATGCCAGTCGCAGCGCCGTGCTGGCGGGCGGCGCGGCAACGCTAGCGGCGAAGGAAGTCAAAGAGAAGATCATCCGGGCAGCGTCTCATCTGCTTGAAACCGCGCCGGAAGATCTCATTGTCGAGGACGGCAAGGTTTCGGTCGTGGGCACCGATAGAGCCCTGACGTTCCGGCAACTGGCGCGGGCGGTCTATCTCGAGATGGGACGTATCCCGGCCGACAAGCGGGAAGAACTGACGTCAACGAAGACGTATGATCCGGTGTTCGGCACCAGCGCCACCGCCGCGCATCTCGCGGTCGTCGAGATCAATCCGGATACTTACGAAATCAAGCTGGAGCGGTTTGTCGTTGCCGAGGATTGCGGCCGGCTAATCAACCCGATGATCGTCGATGGACAAGTACATGGCGGCGTCGCGCAGGGCATCGGTGCCGCGCTGTATGAGGAAGTCGTCTACAACGACGAAGGCCAGAACGTCACCGCCAGCCTCGTGGATTACATCATTCCGACGGCAACCGAAGTGCCGCCGATCGACGTCGTGCATATCGAGGCGGAATCGGTGACGACATTGAACGGATTCCGCGGCATGGGCGAGGGCGGCACAATCGGCGCGCCTGCCGCTGTCGCCAACGCCGTCGCCGATGCGGTGGCGCCGCTCGGCATCGATATTCTGGAACTTCCGATTTCCCCCGAGCGGCTCTTTCGACTGATCGAAAATAGCAAAAACCACAAGGATCCATCGCATGGACATGAAACTTAAAGGCAAGGTCGCACTGGTCACGGGTGCCGCGAGGGATGTCGGGCGGGAAATCGCGCTCAGTCTTGCGGCGGAAGGTGCGGCAGTTGCCGTGAACTATCGCGGCTCGAAGGATCAAGCTGAAGCGGTGGTCGCGGAAATCGAACGGAATGGAGGCAAGGCGATCGCCTATCACGCCGATGTTTCAGATTTTGCCGCCGTTCAGAGCATGGTCAACAAAATCGTCGCCGATTTCGGGCACCTGAATATCGTCGTCAATAACGCAGGCGTCGCGCTGCGCAACCGCTTCGTCGAAACCACGCCGGACGAATGGCAAAAGCAGATCAACATTTGTCTTTACGGGGCCATTCACGTTTCGAAGGCAGCGGCCCCACATCTTGAAAAGGCGGGGGATGGCCGGATCATTGCTCTGATCGGAGACTCGTCGCGTGTCGGCGAATCCGGTCTCGCCATTGTTGCCGCCGCGCGCGCCGGCGTCATTGGATTGATGAAGTCGCTTGCGCGTGAGTTCGGCCGCTTCGGCACCACCGCGAACACCATCTCTCTCGGCTTGATCGAGACCGCGCATGATCGTGCGTGGGTCGATGCCAATCGCGATAAGCTGACCAAGTTCTATCCGCTTCGTCGCCTCGGATTGCCGCAGGATATCGCGCCGATGGTGACGCTGCTGGCATCGCCTCACGGTGGTTGGATCACCGGGCAGGTGATCAGCATCAGCGGTGGATTCAGTATGGTCTAACGGGGCTACTTTCGAAGTAAGGGACGTAGATATGCTACGGACGGATTTGATTGCGTCGGTTGCGACGCTGATTCAACGCCACGCTGATGAGCGCGGCAACAAAGTTGCATTCGCGGATGCCACCCGTCAGGTCACCTACGGCGAATTGGCGGAGCGAACCGCGAATCTGGCAGGGCATCTGGCCGATCTAAGTGTGGTTGCCGGCGATACCGTCGCGATCTTCCTTCCGAATAGCGTGGACTGGATCGAGTCCAGTTTTGCGATTACCCGCGCGGGGGCGATCGGCGTGCCGATCAGTTACGATGCCACGGAGAGCGAAATCGCGTATCGGCTTCAGGATGCATCCTGCAAGGTTGTCATCACCACGGATGAACGTGCTGCGATGATCGATGCGATCAAGGCCCAGTGTCCGACGGTTACGATCGCGGTTCTGGTTGAGCGTGGGGGAGGCCGTGGCAACGGCCTGCGTTACGAAAACCTCGCAACGACGATTTCAAAGTCGAAACCGCGCGACCCGTCTTCGATTCACGATGCGGCGTATATCATCTATACCTCGGGCACCACCGGGCGGGCGAAAGGCGTGCTGCTTTCGGTTCACAGTATGCTGTGGGTGACGGCGTCCTGTTGGGCTCCGATCGCTCAGCTTTCCGAGCATGACAAGGTGCTTTCGCCGCTGCCGCTGTTTCATTCGTATGCGCTGAACCTGTCGGTGCTCAGTATTCTCGCGGCCGGCGCTAGCGAGTACATCATGGAGAAGTTCTCCACCAGCGAGGCGCTCCGGTTGCTTGGCGACGGTGAGTTCACTCTGTTTCCGGGTGTGCCGACGATGTTTCATTATCTGCTGGAGGCAGCGAAAGGAAATCCTCAGACGGCTCTCGGTGGACTTCGACTGGCCATCTCGGCGGGCGCGATCATGCCGGCGACGCTCAATCGGGAGTTTGAAGCGCGTTTTGGCGCCATGCTTCTCGACGGATATGGCATCACCGAAACCGCGACGATGGTAACGATGAACTGGCCGTCCGGTGGACGGGTGTTGGGATCGTGCGGCTTGCCGATTCCCGGCCTTGCCGTTCGCATTGTCGACGCGGCGTCAGGGAAAGACGTGGCGGCGGGTAGCGAAGGTGAACTGATCGTTCGTGGCCCGAATGTGATGATCGGCTATCACAACAAACCGCAGGAGACCGCGGCCGCGCTTCGCGATGGCTGGTATCATACCGGCGACCTCGCCAAGAGCGATGAGAACGGCTTTCTGACGATCACGGGCCGATTGAAGGAACTGATCATTCGTGGCGGGCAAAATATCGCACCGGCAGAGATCGAGGAAGTCGTGAGTGTTATCGACGGCGTCGTCGATAATGCCGTCGTTGGCTTGCCGCACGAACTTCTTGGTGAAGTCCCTGCGCTGTTCGTGGTCAAGCGAGGTGATGGCAATCTTGAAGCCGAGAAAATTCTCAACCACTGCAGGGAGCGGTTGTCGTCCTACAAGGTGCCGTTCTCGGTGCATTTCGTCGACCAGATTCCGCGCACCGGTTCCGGAAAGATCATTCGTTTCAAATTGCGCGATATGCTGACCAAATAGCGAAGCGTTCGCTTCCAACCGATGGCGGTCGAGCCATCGCCCACCCCGAGGCGATTCAGAATACCGGATCAAATTATAGACACACGTCAATTCCGTACTGCGCGATATGCCGCTGCGACGAATATGGTGGCAGCGTCTCGCGGCCGTGCTATCTCCTTGGCGACGCCTTGCTGGTTCTGCCTCGCATTTTCGAGCGGGAGAGAGCAACGGTTTGTTATCGGCCTGATGAAGGGATGAAAGCATGAACGAGTTCGGATTCTCGACCGCCATTTCGACCGATGGCTCTGTTCTGTCGAGCCCCTGGTGTGCTCCGATGCAGATGCTGGCCGAACAATCCTATGACGGCCACGCCTCGATTCACGATGACGCGACCGCACAGAAGCTCGGGTTTCGTGGCGGCACGATCGAGGGGCCGACCCATTTCAGTCAGTTCGTTCCGCTCGGTGTATCGCTCTGGGGGCAGGAGTTTCTCGAAAGCGGCTGCATCTCCGCGCATTATCGCAATGCCGTTTTCGAAGGCGAGGAAGTCCGTGCGCTCCTGAATTCGCCGGTGGCCGGTAGCACCCATGCAGAAATCTGGATGGAGAAAAAGGACGGCACGGAAGTTTTGCGCGGCTCGATATCGCTGGCCCGCGATCCGTCGGAGACGGCATTGGAGCTCAGGGTCGGCGGTTTGAAACCTGTCGGGCAACTCGTCATCCTGCGTGATATCCGTGTCGGTATGAGGTCGAAGCGACAGAAGGTCCGGATGGATTTTTCGCAGAACATGGGCGCGCTCTACCCGTTCTCCCTGAACCAGAAACTTCAGAAGATCACCCAACCGTCGTCGTGGTACACGCCGCAGGGCGGATCATCGACGCCGTGGGGGAAGCCGATCATACCGATGGAGATGATCAGCGTACTGCTCAATCACAACGCGAAGGTTGATCCGTTCCCGGTTCGCGGCTCATCTGTCGGCCTATTTGCCGATCAGGAAATCAAGCTGATTAAGGGGCCTCTTTTCGTCGGCGAGGACTACGAGATCGAGCGGGAAGTCGTGGCGCTCAGTGAAAGCAAACGCACTGAGAGCATGTGGGTTCGCACGTCGGTCTATCGACCGGGAGCGAATGAGGTAATCGCTACCATGTTGCTCAACAGCGCCAGCCTCAAGGAATCGTTCGTGGAAACGGGCCACTAGCCTGAGGAGATCGCGCTGAGATCGCCCGCTTCCTTGCGCAAGTCTGTCAGCACGGCGAGCGCGCGATCACGGTCGTTTTCAAGCAACACGCGAAGACTTCGAACCGCCGTTTCCGGGTCCCGCTTTCGGACCGCTTCCAGAGTTTCCGCCATCAGATCCGCAGCCTCGCGGCGCACATCCTGGGTAAGATAATCGAGCGGCGTTTTCCAGATCGTTGCCCAAACGGTCTGGTTGGCGAGGTCGATCGACAACTCGAGCAGAAGCTCGTTGCCGGAACCGTGCGCGATGGTTCGCACGGCGCGCGTGGTCACCCGGGCAAACGCAATCGGGTCCCCGTTCTCGACCATGCCGTTAAGTTCGGTGCAGCGGCGCGCCAGTGTTTCAACGTAGCTTTCGACCGGCGAAGTCGCCATCGTTTGGGCCGCCAGTAGCGAGAGCGCGAGACGAACGTTGAAAAGATCGGCGATCGATTTCAGTGAGAGCGGTCGCACGTAAGCGCCACGGCGCGGTAGCAAATCGACCATTCGCCGCCGTTCGAGAATGCGCAGCGCCTCGCGAACCGGCCCGCGGCTAACCCCGAAGGTTTGTGCGAGGTCGAGCTCGATCAGCCGTTCGCCGGCTTTACGTCGGCCCGCGACGATGTCGGCACCCAATTCCTCAGCAAGCTGCTCGGGGATCGTCCGCGGTGAAAATCGGGCGTCTACGTCGCTGTCGTTCACCGCCGCCAGTTTCAGAAGGGGCGCTGCCATGACCTGCTCCAGTCCTTTTAAGGCCGGCGAGGCGACCTCGTCTTCAGTTATAACTCGATTTGTCAATTGTTGACAATTGACAGGAGTTGGCTTTTATAGCCTCACATGATCCGCCAACAAGATTTTTGCGGTTTCTATCGCCGACAGAATTCTTTTGTTTGCAACGATTTAGCCGATTCTCGCGCGTAAGCGCAAAAACGATCGGACCCCGGCGCCAAGATCGGGTTGATCGGGAAGGAGCGACTCGCGTGAGGCAGTCAGCCGGAAAACTGGTCTTCCTGACTTCTATGACGGGCCGAGGTGGCAATCGCCTCTTGGCTGGAGAACCTGTCGCGCGGGCAATGGCTTGCTGTCGCAACTCGATGTTCTCAGCATCCGAGATGGCTTGATCATGGCGGCCGCATCGACCTCTTTTCAGTCTGCTCCAACACAAACGAACGCGCATCGTACGAGCAGCGCATCGACGGATGCGCTGCTTGACGTGCGCGCGCTGTCGCTGGCCTTCCAGACCTCCGAAGGAGAATTGCCGATCATTCGCGAGGTCAGCTTTTCGGTTGCGCCGGGCGAGCGGGTCGGAATTGTTGGCGAGAGCGGTTGTGGAAAGACCGTCACGGGATTGTCCCTGTTGCGGCTTCTTCCGGAACAGACGGCGCGCCTGTCCGGGCAGATCCTGTTCGAAGGGCGCGATCTCGCGACGTTGTCGGCGCGGCAGATGCGCGCCGTGCGCGGGCGCGACATGGCGATGATCTTCCAGGAGCCGATGAGTGCGCTCGATCCGGTCTTCACCGTCGGCGAGCAGATCGGCGAAGCCTATCGGGCGCATTTCCCCGTCGACCGCAAGGAAGCGCGGCAACGTGCCATTGCGGCGTTGGCGGAAGTCGGCATTCCGGCGCCGGAGCGTCGCTGCGACGAATATCCGCATCAACTCTCGGGCGGGATGCGTCAGCGCGTGATGATCGCGATGGCGCTGATCTGTCAACCGAAGCTTTTGATCGCCGACGAGCCGACCACCGCGCTCGACGTGACGGTGCAGTCGCAGATCACGGATCTGTTGCGCACGCTCAGCGAACGCACCGGCACGGCGCTGTTGTTCATCACGCACGACCTCGGCGTTGTCGCCGAAACCTGCACCCGGATGATCACGATGTATGCGGGCGAGGTCGTGGAGGATGCGCCGGTCGACGACGTGCTGATGAAGCCGCGTCATCCTTATACGTCCGGCCTGCTGCGGTCGCTGCCAAGTCTGAGCGCGCGTCGCAGTGTTTTGCCGTCGATTCCCGGACGGGTACCGTCGCCGAATGCCATGCCCGCCGGGTGTCGGTTCGCGCCGCGGTGTTCCTATGCGGCGGAAAGCTGTCAGGTTCGGCAAACGCTGGTGGCGCTTGGGCCGCAACATGCCGTTCAGTGCTGTCGAGCGGCGGAGATTTCGTTGCCGGGAGCCGTGAATTGAGCGCAACAGTTCAAGAGCCGACGGCAGCGTCCACGTCGACACCGATCATGTCAGTGCGAAATCTGCGCATCCTGTTTCCGACGCGGGACGGCAGCGACACGGTGAAGGCTGTTGACGACATCGACTTCGACGTTTTCCAAGGCGAGACGCTCGGCATTATCGGCGAGTCCGGTTCGGGCAAGACGACGTTGGGGCGGGCGCTGGTATCGCTGATCAAGCCGTCCGAGGGGCAGGTTTTGCATCAAGGCCGCGATCCGGCGACCCTCGGCCGCGCCGAGTTTCGCCGCCACCGGCGTGATTACCAGATTGTGTTTCAGGACCCGAACGCTGCGCTCAATCCGCGCATGACCATTCTCGACAGCGTGATCGAGCCGGCCGAGGTCTTGAAGGAAGGCAACGACGCATCGCGGCGCAAGGCTGGTCTTGCCGTGCTCTCGCGCGTAGGGTTGCCGCGCGAATTCGCTGACCGCTATTCGCATCAGCTTTCCGGTGGCCAGAAGCAGCGCGTCAACATCGCGCGCGTGCTGATGCTGAGGCCCAAGGTGATCGTTTGCGACGAGGTGGTGGCCGCGCTCGACGTCTCGATTCGTGGCGACGTCCTCAACCTGTTCGCCGATCTGCAACGGGAATTCGGCCTGACCTACGTTTTCATCACTCACGACATCTCCGTGGTGTCGCATATCTCGGATCGCATCGCTGTCACTTATCTCGGCAAGCTGATGGAGCTGGGTTCGGCCGAAGATATCATCGAGCGGCCGTTGCATCCTTATACGCAGGCGCTGTTGTCGGCCGAGCCGCTGCCGTTGCCATCCGCCATGCGAACCGCGCGGCGTATCGTGCTCGAAGGTGAAATTCCCAGCCCGATCTCGCCGCCGAGCGGCTGCCGTTTCCGCACCCGTTGTCCCGTCGCACAGCCGCGCTGCGCCGACGATGTTCCGGCGTGGCGTGAATTGAAGCCGGGACACTGGGTCGCTTGCCATTTTTCGACCGCGGATGGTCCGCCGTCGAACGACGCCATACCGCAACACGATTCGAAACAGGGAGGATTAAGATGACGAACTCCAATCGCATGGTCGGAATGCTGAGCCGACGCGAAATCATGGCCTTGGCAGGCGGCGCGGCGTTGGCTGGCATGACCGGCTTGCCGGCTTTTGCCCAAGAAGCCGCGAAGAAGGGTGGCATTCTGAAGGTGGCTGCGCCAGCCAATCCGTCCTCGCTTGATCCCGCAACTGGTGGTGCGGGTTCCGATCACAGCATCCTGTGGACGATGTACGATACGCTGGTCGAATGGGACTACACGACGCTGAAGCCGAAGCCGGGTCTCGCGAAGTGGGCTTATCCCGATCCGAACACGATGGTTCTGGACATCACCAAAGGTATCAAATTTCACGACGGCACCGACCTTGATGCCGAGGCAGTCAAATTCAATCTCGAGCGCAACCGGCAGGACCCGCGCTCTAACGTCAAGGCGGATCTTACCAGTGTCGCCTCCGTCGAGGTAACCGGGCCGCTCCAAGTCACACTCAAACTGAAGAATCCCGACACGGCGCTTCCCGCGATTCTGTCCGACCGCGCCGGCATGATGGTGTCGCCCGCCAACATCAAGGCGCTCGGTAACGACACCAACCGCAAGCCGGTTGGTGCCGGTCCGTGGAAGTTTGTAAGCTGGGCGGACAATGCCGGCATCGTGGTCACCCGCAACGAGGCTTACTGGCGCCCGGGACGGCCTTATCTCGACGGCATCGAATTTTCGATCATTCCGGAGCTCGCTACTGCGTTGCGTTCCGTCATCGCCGGCGAGAATGAAATGGCCTTCTCGCTGCCGGCGCGCCTGAAACCGGTGATCGACCGCGCCAAGAACTTGCAGGTCGTCACCGCGCCGACGCTTTACTGTATCCAGCTCTACTTCAACTACGCGCGCGCTCCGCTCAACAACGTCAAGGTGCGGCAGGCGGTCAACTTCGCACTTGATCGCCAGGCTTTCGTGAAGGCGACGATGAGCGGTCTCGGCGAACCGGCGACCATGACGCTTCCGAGTTCGCATTGGGCCTACGACAAATCGGTGTCGACGCTTTATCCGCACGATCCGGCCAAGGCCAAGAAGCTGCTCGCGGAAGCCGGATTCAAGGACGGCATCGAACTGACGATCGGCAGCTACAACGACCAGGACTCCGTTCGTCGCAGCGAGGTGTTGCAGGCACAGCTTGGTGCGGCCGGCATTCGTCTGAAATTCACCCGCGGCACCATCGCCGAGATCAGCGCACAGTTCTTCGCGACCGAGAAGAAGTTCGATGTCCTTCTTTCGGCGTGGACGGGCCGGCCTGATCCTAGCATGACTTACGCGCTTGGCTTCGATAAGGGCGCTTACTACAACGCCGGCCGCGAAGCCGATCCCGAGTTGGTCAAGCTGATCCAGCAGAGCCGTGAAAGCGAGGATCTGACCGAGCGCGCCAAGGTGTTCGCCAAGATTCAGCGCTTTATCATGGAGAACGGGCTCTCGGCGCCGATCGCGTTCCAGTACGAACTGGATGCGCTGAGCAAGAAGGCGCTGGGCTACAAGCCGAACCTGCTCGGAAAGCCGAAGTTCGAGAACATGCATCTCGGCTAATCCCTCCGGCGTCGCGTTACGGTCTTCTCCTGAACGCGACGCCTTCATTCCTTTCGGACCATCGGCGTCATGTTTCAGTCCCGCAAACTCAGCATCATCGTCCGTCGTCTGTTGCAGGCGATTCCGGTGATCGTGCTGTCGACGTTCATCGTATTCGGATTGTTGAAACTGGTGCCCGGCGACGTCGCGGTGACGCTCGCCGGCGACAACGCGTCCGATGCCCGCATCGCCGAAATCCAACACATTTACGGGCTCGATCGTCCGTTCCTGGTGCAATACGGATCGTGGTTGTGGAAGGCCGTCCACGGCGATCTGTCGAGTTCGCTGGTCTCTAGCGAATCCGTGCTGTCCTCGATCGAGCGCTGCCTGCCGCACACGATGTTGATCGTCGTGCTCGCGATGTTGCTGGCGCTCGTCATTGGCATTCCGCTCGGCATCGCTGCGGCGAGCAAGCCGGGATCGTGGACTGATGGTTTCGTCATGACGATCGCCTCGCTTGGCGTGGCGATTCCGAATTTCTGGCTTGGCATGTTAATGGTCGCGTTTTTTTCGCTCGATCTCAACTGGCTGCCAGCCACCGGTGCCACTCCGATCAGCGAGGATTTCTGGGACGCGATCCGGCACGCGATTCTTCCAGCCTGTGCCCTCGCGTCCGGCGGCATCGCCGAAGTCGCGCGCCAACTCCGTTCGTCGCTGGTGGAAATCCTGTCGTCGCAGCAGGTGCGAACGCTACATGCCAAGGGATTGCCGCCGTCATCGATCCTGTGGCGGCACGGACTGAAGAACGTCAGCGTCAATCTGCTGACCGTCATCAGCCTTTTGTTCAACCGGATGCTGGCGGCGACCGTCGTGGTCGAGGCGGTGTTCGCGATTCCGGGCATGGGCAATCTGATCGTCAACGGCGCCATTCATCGGGATTTTCCCGTGGTGCAAGGCGTGGTCTTCGCCATGGTGCTGATCGTGGTGACGCTCAATCTGTTGACCGACGTGCTTTACAGTATCCTGGATCCGAGGATCAGTTGACATGACGGACACAGCATTGGCGCTCGACGCGCGGCCGAGCCGCATGAGCAAGTTCGGCAAGTGGTTCAGGTCGGATCTGCGCGGCGCGATCAGTCTGACGTTCCTCGGCATTCTTGTCGCGATGTCAGCGCTGGCGCCGTGGATTTCGCCTTATTCTCCGCTCGCGCAGGATTTCGATGCGACGTTGGCGCCGATGTCGGTGACGCACTGGCTCGGCGCCGACGATCTCGGCCGCGATACCCTCAGCCGGCTGATCTACGGCGGGACAGCCTCGCTCTATGCGAGTTTCCTTGCGGTGTTCGTCGCGGTCCTGATCGGCGTTCCGGTCGGCCTGCTGGCCGGCTATCTCGGCGGTTGGGTCGATGAAATCGTCAGCCGCATCATCGACAGCTTCCTGTCGTTTCCCGCGATTGTGCTAGCCATCGCGGTCACCGGCGCGCTCGGTATCGGGCTTACCAACGGTATGATCTCGGTCGGTATCGTGTTCGCGCCGCAGCTTGCGCGGCTGGTGCGTGCGCGCACGCTGGTGGTGCGCCATGAACTGTACGTCGATAGTGCGCGCTGCTTTGGCGCCTCGACCAGCCGCATCCTGTGGCGCCATGTGTTGCCCAACACCATCCAGCCGGTGATCGTGCAGGTGACGCTGCTGCTTGCCGGCGCGTTGCTCGCGGAGGCGAGCCTCAGCTTCCTTGGCCTCGGTATTCAGCCGCCGAATGCAAGCTGGGGTGCGATGCTGGCGCGCGCGTATCAAAACATGGAGATCGCGCCCGAGCAGATGTATCCGCCGGGGCTCGCGATTCTCTTCACCGCACTGGCGTTTAACGCGCTGGGTGAATCGCTCCGGGTCGCGCTCGATCCCACCATGAAGCGCCGCTAGTGGATTGCAAACCATGCGAGAGACAATGACTCCCGAGCAGACATTCGCAGCGATGGTTGCGGAAGGCGACGTCGTTCTCGACAAGCTCGACGAATGCGCCCGCACCGTGCCGGACAAGGTCTTCATCCATTACGGTGAGGACGGCATCAAGCTGACCTTCGCCGAATTCAAGCAGCGCACCGATCGCATCGCCGCCGGTCTCGCCGCGCTGGGCGTCACCGAGGGTGTTCCTGTCAGCGTCCTGACGCGTAATTCGCTGCTCAGCGCGTTGGCGATGTTCGCAATCTGGCGGGCCGGCGGCATCTTCGCGCCGGTCAATTTCAATTTTCGGGGCGTGCTGTTGTCCTATCAGCTCAAGGACACCGATCCGTTCGCGCTGATCACCGATCCATCTTTTGCCGAAGTGCTTGGGGAGGTGGTTGACGACATTCCGTTGCAGCGGCTGATCGTGCATACGCCCCAGCCGAACGATCACGACCGCACCGACGACAGGTTCGGTTCGGCTTTCGAGCGGCTTCAGATCGTATCGTTCGACAGCCTTGCCGCCAGCACCGCGCCGGTGCCGACCGTTCCGCGCGGGCCGTTCGATCTTGCCAATATCGTCTATACGTCGGGCACTACCGGGCCATCCAAGGGCGTGCTGCAACCATTCCGCTGGATGAACCATTACGGTTTCCAGACCCGGCAGCTGACGTCGTCCGACGATGTGATCTACTGCGACTTGCCGCTGTATCATGTCGGCGGCGCGTTTTTCCTGCTGGCTCGTGCGGTGTGGCAGGGCAACACGGTGGGGCTGTGGGACAAGTTCAGTCCCAATAAATTCTGGGACCGGATCCGGGAATGTGGCGCCACCAGTTGCGTGCTGCTCGACGTGATGGTGCCGTATCTGATGAGCGTCGAGCCACGTGCCGATGACCGTGCGAACACCTTGAACAAGGTTCACATGCAGCCGTTCCCGCGCAATCACCACGAGGTCGCGCGTCGTTTCGGCTTCGATTTCGTCACGGCTGGTTTCGGCCAGACCGAGTCTGGCTCAGCTTTCGCAGTGGTGATCGACCAGTTCGGCGACGAGCAGGGCACGCCGGCGCCGCTGTGGCGCGGACCATCGAAAGCGGACATTCGCGCACGTTGCGCGGCGATCGGTCGGCCGCTGCTGGATGGTGCGCAGACCTTGCCCAAGGGGCTGATGGGCGTGCCCAATCCGTTGTTCGAGGTCGCCATTCTCGACGACGACGACAACGTGCTGCCGCCGGGTCAGGTCGGGCAGCTTGCGTTCCGTCCGCGCTTTCCGGGTCTGTTGCTTCAGGAGTATTTCCGCAAGCCCGAAGCCACCATCAAGGTGTTCCGCACCTGCTGGTTCCACACCGGCGATGCCTGCAAGCAACTCGACGACGGCTCGGACCTCTATTGCTTCGTCGACCGCATGGGCGGTTTCTTCCGCGTGCGCGGCGAGAACGTCTCGTCCTACGAGGTTGAGGCGCTGATCGCCAGCCACGCCAAGGTGCGCGCAGCGGCTGCTGTACCGATCCCCGCGAAGATTGGCAGTGAAGAGGATATCGCTGTGTTCGTCGAACTCGTGACAGGCGAAACGTTGAGCGAAGACGAACTCCGCGAACACACCAAGCGGGTGATGCCGAAATACATGCAGCCCGCCCATATCCGTTTCGTCCCGGCGCTGCCGGTGACGCCGACCAACAAGGTCGAAAAGTACAAGCTCAAGAATCAGATTCTGGGCGAACTCAACTCATCCGCGTCGTAAGCGGCGCACAGGTATGAAGGACCGGCGAGCATGGCCGCTGCTTTGAACGAAAAGGACTATCTGGATCAGGTTCACGCGCTCTGGCGCAAGGCGTGGCCGAAAGGCGCGGCGCGCGAGCCGCAGTATCTCCATGGCGAGGTGGCACTGACCGAATACCTGCGGGCTTGGGCGAAGAAGCAGCCGGAGCATCCGGCGGTGATCTTCTATGGCCATGTCATGAGCTATGCGGATCTGGACAAGCAGAGCGATCGCTTCGCCGCGCTGCTCGTCTCCAAGGGCGTCAAGAAGGGCGACCGCGTCGCCGTGTTTATGCCGAATTGCCCGCAGTTCCACATCGTGTTCTTCGGCATTCTCAAACTCGGTGCTGTGCATGTGCCGGTCAGCCCGTTGTCGCGCGCGTTCGAACTCTCTTACGAGTTGAACGATACCGATGCCGAGGTGATCGTCGCGCAAGACCAGTTGATCGAGACGGTCAATCAGGTGAAGGGCGAGACCAAACTGCGCGAGATCATCGTCACCAGTTTTGCCGATGTGATCCCCGCGAAGCCGACCATTCCGGTGCCCGACTCGCTTCGCGCGCCGCGCGTGGCGATTCCGGAGGCGACCGATCTGCTGCCGGCGCTGGCCGCGATGGGCGACGTCGCGCCGCTGCCGCCGGCCGGGCTCGATGATGTTGCTGCACTCAACTACACCGGCGGCACCACCGGTATGCCGAAGGGTTGCGTCCATACCCAGCGCGATATGGTCTACACCGCGGCCGCCAATTACGGCACCGGACTGACCAGCAACGAGAAGAGCGTGTTTCTCTCGTTCTTCCCGGAGTTCTGGATCGCGGGCGAGAATCTGGGCCTGATCTTCCCGTTGTTCTCCGGCGCAACGCTGGTTCTGTTGGCGCGTTGGGATGCGGTCGGCGTGCTTGAAGCGATCGAGAAACACAAGGTTTCCATCATGGCCATGCCGGTCGACGGCGCGGTCGAGATGATGGATCACCCGCGCTTCAAGCAGTTCGATCTGTCGTCGCTCAGCCAGGTGCGGGTGGTATCGTTTGTCAAGAAACTCAACGCCGGCTATCGCCAGCGCTGGAAGGATTTGACCGGCACCATCCTCGCGGAAAGCTCGTGGGGAATGACCGAGACCCACACCTCGAACACCTTCACCACCGGTTTCCAGGACGACAACTTCGACCTCAACTCGCAGCCGATCTTTGTCGGCCTGCCGGTCCCGGGCGCGGAGTTCAAGATCACCGATTTTGAGACCGGCGAACTGCTGCCGATCGGCTCCGAAGGTGAGATCCGCGTCCGCACCCCGTCGCTGCTCAAGAGCTACTGGAATAAGCCGGAAGCGACGGCGGAATGCCTCGTCGATGGCTGGCTGCGCACCGGCGACATCGGCCTGATCGATGCCGACGGTTTCATCCACTTCCTCGGCCGCCGCAAGGAGATGCTGAAGGTCAAGGGCATGAGCGTGTTTCCGCCGGAGATCGAGGCGCTGCTCGGCCAGCATCCGGCGGTGCTCGGTTCGGGTGTTGTTGGCCGTGAGGACCCGGGTAAGGGTCAGGTGCCCGTCGCCTTTATTCAACTCAAGCCGGAAGCGATCGGCACTGTGAAGCCGGAAGAAATTCAGGCGTGGTGCAAGGAGCGCATGGCCGTCTACAAGGTGCCGGAGGTCCGCATCATCGATGCGTTGCCGATGACGGCGACCGGCAAGGTCAAGAAACAGGAACTGAGCACCTGATTGTACCGTGAGGCCGCAGTATCGCGGCCTCGCTTGTCTTCGTGTTGAACGGAAATCACTCATGTCATTCCGCAAGCTGTTGATCGCCAATCGCGGCGAGATCGCCATCCGTATCGCCCGTGCCGCCGGTGAATCCGGCATCGCCACCGTGGCCGTTTATCCGGCGGACGACGCGCTGTCGCTGCATGTCCGTGCGGCCGATGAAGCGCGTGAAATTCCTGGACGCGGCGCGCGCGCTTATCTGGATATCGAGGGCATTGTCGCCGCAGCCAAGGCGGCCGATTGCGATGCATTGCATCCTGGCTACGGCTTCCTCAGCGAGAACGCGGCGCTGGCCCGGCGCTGCAAGGAAGAGGGTATTACTTTCGTCGGGCCGTCGCCGGAAGCGCTCGAACTGTTCGGCGACAAGGTCGAGGCCAAGATCTTGGCGAAGCGCTGCGGTGTGCCGATCATCGAAGGCACCGAAGGCGCGACAACACTGGACGAGGTGAAAGCGTTCTTCGCTTCGCTTGGCAACAATGCGGCGGTGATGATCAAGGCGCTGGCGGGCGGCGGTGGGCGCGGTATGCGCATCGTCGAACAGGCGTCGCAGCTCGATGACGCCTATGCGCGCTGCCAGTCGGAAGCCAAGGCCGCCTTCGGCAGCGACGGCGTTTATGTCGAGCGGCTGATCCGCAAGGCGCGCCATATCGAGGTGCAGATCATCGGCGATAAACATGGTGGCATCAGCCATCTGTGGGAACGTGAATGCACCATCCAGCGCCGCAATCAAAAGCTGATCGAGGTCGCGCCGAGCCCATCACTCAGCGATGCCTTGCGCGCGCGCATCGTCGATGCCGCCAAGCAGCTTGCGGCAGCGGCGCATTACGACAGCCTCGGCACCTTCGAATTCCTGGTGGATGGCGAGACAGCCGGCGACGAGCCGGCCTTCGCCTTCATCGAGGCCAATCCGCGTCTTCAGGTCGAGCACACGGTGACCGAGGAGGTGCTCGGCGTCGATCTGGTGCGCTCACAGATCGCGGTTGCTGACGGCGCGACGTTGGCTTCACTCGGTCTGACGCAAGCAGCGGTGCCCGCACCGCGCGGCTATGCCATCCAGCTCCGTATCAACATGGAGACGATGGACGAGAAGGGGGCGACCAAGCCGACCGGCGGTACGCTGTCGGTGTTCGATCCGCCGTCCGGTCCCGGCGTGCGCGTCGATACGTTCGGCTATTCGGGTTACAAGACCAGCGCGGCATTCGACTCGCTGCTAGCGAAAGTCATCGTCCATGCGCCGGCCGCGCGCTGGCCGGAAGCGGTTGCCAAAGCGGGACGCGCATTGCGTGAATTCCGCGTCGAGGGCGTTGCCACCAACGCGCCGTTCATTCAGGCGGTGCTGGCGCATCCGGATTTCATTGCCAATCGCATTAGCACCAATTTCGTCGACACGCATGTTGCGGAGCTCGTCGGTGCGACGAAAAAGCCGGAGCGGCCGCTGTTCTTCGAACAAGCTGCGGGGACTGGAAACACGGGTACTACGAAGACTGCCAGCGGTGCTGCCACTGCGCCGGAAGGTTCTATAGCGGTACCTGCACCGCTCCAGGGCACTATCGTCACCATCAATGTCGTGGAGGGCGATCTGGTACGGCCCGGTCAGCACATCGTGGTGATCGAGTCGATGAAAATGGAGCATCTCGTTGCCGCGCCACAAGGCGGCAAGGTGGTGAAGATCGCGGCCGGCGACGGCGAGACGCTGATGCAAGGCGATGCGATCCTGTTCATCGAGCCGGCGGATGTCGGCGGTAGCGCGGTCGAGGAGCAACTCGACATCGATCTTGATCACATCCGTCCCGATCTCGCGGAGGTGATTGCCCGCCACGCCAACACGCGCGACGAGAACCGCCCCGCCTCGGTAGAGCGGCGGCGCAAGACCAACCAGCGCACCGCGCGCGAGAACATCGCGCAGCTTGTCGATGAAGGGTCGTTCGTCGAATACGGATCGCTGGCGATCGCGGCGCAACGCCGCCGCCGTCCGCTCGACGACCTGATCAAGAACACCCCGGCGGATGGCCTGATCACCGGCGTCGCGACGGTCAACGCCGACAAGTTCGGCGCCCACGAGGCGCGCTGCATGGTGATCTCCTACGATTACACCGTGCTGGCCGGCACTCAGGGCCATATGAACCACAAGAAGATCGACCGGATGCTTGGCCTCGCCGAGCAATGGCGGATGCCGCTGGTGTTCTACGGCGAGGGCGGCGGTGGTCGTCCCGGCGATACCGATCGTCTCGGCATGACCGGCCTCGACGGCCCATCTTTCGTGCAGTTCGCGAAACTCTCCGGCCTGGTGCCGGTGGTCGGCGTGGTGTCGGGCTATTGCTTCGCAGGCAACGCGGCGATGCTGGGCGTTTGCGACGTCATCATCGCGACCAAGAATGCCTCGATCGGCATGGGCGGCCCGGCGATGATCGAGGGCGGCGGACTTGGGGTCTATCATCCGGCCGAAGTTGGACCGGTGTCGTTCCAGTCGCCCAACGGCGTGATCGATATTCTGGTCGAGGACGAGGAAGAAGCTACCGCCGTCGCGCAAAAATATCTGTCGTATTTTCAGGGCGCGGTGACGAGTTGGGAAGCACCGGACCAGCGGCTGCTGCGCCGGGCGATCCCCGAAAACCGGCTGCGTGTTTACGACATCCGCAACGTGATTGATCTGCTGGCGGATGAGGGGTCGGTGCTGGAAATCCGCCGCGACTTCGGCGTTGGCATGATCACCGCCTTCATTCGCATCGAAGGCAAGCCGTTTGGCCTGATCGCCAACAACCCGAAGCATCTCGGCGGCGCGATCGATGCCGATGCGGGCGACAAGGCAGCGCGCTTCATGCAGTTGTGCGATGCGTTCGACATTCCGCTCGTCTCTCTGTGTGACACGCCGGGCTTCATGGTTGGCCCCGAAGCCGAGAAGACCGCGATCGTGCGCCATGTCGCGCGCATGTTCGTCACCGGCGCCAGCCTCACCGTGCCGTTGTTCGGCATCGTGTTGCGCAAGGGCTACGGGCTCGGTGCGCAGTCGATGATCGGCGGCGGCTTCCACGCCTCATTCTTCACTGTGGCGTGGCCGACCGGCGAATTCGGCGGCATGGGTCTGGAAGGCTATGTGCGGCTCGGCTTCCGCAAAGAGATGGAAGCCATCGCCGATCCGGTCGAGCGCGAGAAGTACTATCAGGACAAGGTCGCGCAGCTCTATGCCAACGGTAAGGCGGTTTCGATCGCCTCTGTGCTGGAGATCGACGAAGTCATCGATCCGGCCGAGACGCGAGACTGGATCATGGCCGGCCTGCGCTCGGTGCCGACGCCGGAGAAGCGGACGCATCGCAAGCGGCCGTGCATCGATACCTGGTAGTCCGGGAGCCCAAGGGAGCCTTGTATCTCTGAACGAGAGGTGAGGCTCCCTGTCATCCGTTCAGAGCGGCAGGCGAAACGCCGCGCGCGATCACGCTGCGCATGGCGAAACTCGAATGCAACCGCACCACGCCCGGCAGGCGCGACAGATGCTGGTTGTGGATGCGCTCATAGTCTTCCATATCGCGCGCCTGCACCTGCACCAGATAGTCGTCGCTGCCCGACATCAGGTAGCAGGAGATGACGTCGGGGCATTTGCCGATCGCTTTCTCGAAGGCGGCGAGGGCGTTCTCGCTCTGGCGATCCAGCGTGATGTTGACAATGACAAGCATCCGATAGCCGAGCGCAGCGGCGTCGATCTCGGCCGCGTAGCCGCGAATGACGCCGGCCTTCTCCAGATGTTGCAGCCGCCGCGCGCAGGCGGTCGGCGATAGTCCGACACGCTCCGACAGTACCACCTGGCTGATACGGGCATCACGCACCAGTTCGCGGACGATCTTGCGGTCGATTCCATCGAGGTCGATGGTCATGATTACTCTCGATTCTGACGCAGGTAGCTGGACTTTCGAATAAAATCTCTAATTTTGATCGATTTAACGAGATAATCCTGCGTCAGCGCAAGTCTGTAAACGGACATTTGACAGGAACCGCCGCCATTTCGCTGGCAATCTTCCGGGTGAGAAGACCGCTGCGAGGCGTCGCTGTGACGAAGATCGCAACAGAGTCTGGGATTTCTTCATGAAGGTTCTCGTTCTCGGTGCCGGCGTGATCGGCGTCACCACGTCTTATTATCTGTCGAAGCTGGGTTTCGAGGTGACGGTGATCGATCGCCAGCCTGGGCCCGGTCTTGAGACCAGCTTTGCAAATGCCGGCGAAGTTTCGCCCGGCTATGCCTCGCCGTGGGCTGGCCCCGGCGTTCCGCTGAAGGCGATCCGCTGGATTCTGGATAGCCACGGACCGCTGGTGGTGCGTCCGCAATCCGATCCAGTGATGTGGCGTTGGATGTTTCAGATGCTGCGCAACTGCACCGCCGCGCGCTATGCGGTGAACAAGGCGCGCATGGTCGGCATCGCTGAATACAGCCGCGATTGTTTGCGCGCGCTGCGTGCCGAGACCGGCATCAGCTACGATGAACGCAGCCAGGGCACGCTCCAGCTTTTCCGCAAGCAGTCGCAACTCGACGCGACCGGCGGCGACATCGAGGTGCTGAAGCAATACAAGGTGCCCTACGAGGTGCTTGATCGCGACGGTTGCATCGGGGTCGAGCCGGCGCTGGCCGCGGTGCGCGAGCGCTTCGTCGGAGGCTTGCGGCTACCCGACGATGAAACCGGCGATTGCCATCTGTTCACGCAACGGCTCGAACAGATCGCTACTGAGCGTGGGGTGAAATTCGTCTACGGCACGACGATCCAATCGGTGGATGTGAGCGGCGGCCGCGTTGCCAAAGTCTCGACCGATCGCGGTGCATTCGCCGCCGATGTCTATGTGATGGCGCTCGGCAGTTTTTCGCCGCTGCTGTTGCGGCCGCTCGGCATCGATATTCCGGTCTATCCGGTCAAAGGCTATTCCCTCACGGTCCCGATCACGGACAAGAACGCGGCGCCGGAATCCACCATCATGGACGAGACCTACAAGGTTGCCATCACACGCCTTGGGGATCGCATTCGTGTCGGTGGTACAGCAGAGGTTGGTGACTATCAGGTCCGGCTGCGACCGAGCCGGCGAGCGCCGCTTGATCGCTCGCTGACGGATCTATTTCCGCGAGGCGGTGATCTGTCGCGCGCGACATTCTGGAGCGGGTTGCGGCCGATGACGCCGGATGGGCCGCCGATCGTCGGGCCGACGCGCTTCGACAATCTGCATCTCAACACGGGCCATGGCACATTGGGATGGACCATGGCCTGCGGCGCGGCGCGTGTCGTTGCCGACCAGATCGCCGGCGTCGCGCCGGAGGTCCCCGCCACCGACCTGTCGGTCGCGCGATACGCGTAGCAGTCCGCGCCGCCAAATGCCGCCGGGTTGCGTCGGCCCGATGACGGGCGGTCATGCACGAGATGGCGTTGATCCCTGGCCTGACGACGCTTATGACATTTCAAGCGTCGCGGGTGCGGCAGCGAACGCGCATCGGCTCATGGCGATTGGGAATTGAGTATGGCGGATCAGCAATCAGGCGAGACAGGCGTACTTTTGAATGAGAGCGCGGGTCGGCTGTTTGGATCATTCGACGAGAAGGATATTCGTGCGGTCGAGCAGGGTCAGTGGCCGCAAGCCGCGTGGGCCAAGGTGCAGGACGCAGGCTTTCCGCTAGCTTTGGTGAGCGAGGTGGCCGGCGGCTTCGGCATCCCATCGGCGGAGGCGATCTCGCTGTTGCGCATCGCCGGCTATCACGTCGCGCCGGTGCCGCTGGCGGAGACCATGCTGGCGAATCGGCTGTTGAGCGAAACGGGTTTCGATGTCGCGGAAGGTCCGGCAACCGTCGTCGTCGCGGAGAGCGGAGCGTTTGCGCTGGCAAAGCACGGCGACAGCTGGCGAGTCACCGGCCGCGCGGACGGCGTGTCGTGGGCGCGCCATGTCGATACAATTGTTCTGTTGACCGAGCACGCGGGCACGTCCTTCGTGGTGCGGTTGAAGCGTGGCGTTGCCAGCATCGCACCTGCGATGTCGTTCGCAAATCTTCCCGCGGATGATATCGCCGTCGATACGGAGATTGCTGCCGACGACGTACGCGCGGCGCCCTCCAACTGGACGCCTCGCTCGCTGAAGGCGGCGTTCGCGGCATTGCGCGTGTCCGAGATGGCGGGTGCGCTGGCGCGCGTCATGGAGATCACCGTCGGCTATGCCAACGAGCGCGTGCAGTTCGGCAAACCGATCGGCAAGCAGCAGGCGATCCAGCAGCAGCTCGCGGTGCTGGCCGGGCAGGTCGCCGCCGCGGGCGGCGCGGCCGATGTCGCCAGCGCGGCGTTCGACAGTCTCGATATCGTTGCGATCGCGGCGGCCAAGGTGCGCGCGGGCGAGGCCGCCAGCATCGCCGCGCCGATCGCGCATCAGGTCCACGGCGCCATCGGCTTCACCGAAGAACACCGCCTGCATTTCTTCACGCGGCGGCTGTGGGGCTGGCGCGATGAATGCGGCTCGGAGCGCTACTGGAGCAAGGTGGTGGGGCAGGAAGCGATCGCGGCCAGTGCCGATGGGCTGTGGCCGTTTGTCGTGTCGGTCGGTTCAGGTCAGGGGGCATGATGTCGTTCTTCACCTTTCCCAATCCGCCCGTGATGCCGGAAGCCGAGAAGCTGCGCGGCGAAGTGCGTGCTTTCCTCGCTGAAGAACTGAAGACGATTCCGCCGCATGTGCGCGCGGCATCGTGGAGCGGCTTCGATGCCGATTTCTCCCGCAAGATGGGCCAGCGCAGCTGGATAGGCATGACCTGGCCGAAGCAATATGGCGGCCACGAGCGCACCAGTCTGGAACGGTACGTCGTGCTCGAAGAGATGCTGGCGGTCGGCGCGCCAGTAGCCGCGCACTGGATTGCGGATCGCCAAAGCGGTCCGCTGCTGTTGCGGTTCGGGACTGAGGAACAACGCCAGGCCGTTTTGCCGAAGATCGCGGCCGGCGAATTGTTTTGCTGCATCGGCATGAGCGAACCCGACTCCGGCTCCGATCTTGCGGCCGTGCGCACCCGCGCCGAACCGGTTGAAGGCGGCTTCCGCGTCAACGGCACCAAGTTGTGGACGACGTTCGCCCATCGCGCGCATTACATGCTGTTGTTCTGCCGCACCAGCGGCAGCCCTAGCGATCGTCATGGCGGCACCAGCCAGTTGCTGGTCGACCTCAAAACGCCCGGCATCACCATCCGCCCGATTGCTGACCTCACCGGCGCGAAGCACTTCAACGAAGTCGCGTTCGAGGATGTCTTCGTGCCGTCGTCGGCGCTGATCGGCGAAATGGGCAACGGCTGGCATCAGGTGACCAGCGAACTGGCCTATGAGCGCTCCGGGCCGGAGCGCTTCCTGTCGTCGTTCGTGCTGTTCGCGGAACTGGTGCGTGTGTTGCGTGACCATCCGTCGGAGCAGGCAACCGTCGCGGTCGGCCGGCTGGCGTCGCACTTCGTGGTGCTGCGGCAACTCTCGCGCGGCGTCGCTTGGCTGTTGCAGAACGGCCAGAACCCGGCGCTGGAGGCAGCGGTTGTGAAGGATCTCGGCGCGCTTGTGGAGCAGGAGATTCCGGACATCGTCCGCTCGCTGGTCGAGATCGAACCCGGCTCGGAGCGCACCGCCGAACTGGCCCGCACGCTGCATTACACCGTGCTGGCGGCGCCGTCGTTCTCGCTGCGCGGTGGCACCCGTGAAATCCTCCGCGGCATCATCGCCCGCGGCCTCGGCCTGCGCTGAAGCGCGCGTCTAGTTCCAACGGCCCCTCCCGGCGCGATGTCGATCGGTGTAGCCTTATGGCTAACACTGGCGGAGAAGCGCAGGACCGGATGAGACACGAGGAACGACGCCCGACCAGCGCGGTCGAAGAGATCGTGGTGCCGATCGATCTGGGTTCGGCCGCGACCAAGTCGCGTCGTCCGGAGATCACGTTGCATCAGCTTCGCGTCTTCTGGACGGTGGCGCATTCTGAGACGCTGACCAAGGCCGCGAAGCAACTCGGCCTCGCGCAGCCGTCGTTGTCGCAGCAATTGTCGAAACTTGAATCGATTTCCGGCGCTCGGCTGTTCGATCGCCGCTCCAACCAACTGAAATTGACCGAAGCAGGCACGCGGCTGATGCCGAAGGTCGAAGCCGTGCTGCGCAGCATGGGAGAGTTCGAGGACAGCCTGAACGAGCAGGCCGGCGGCGCGCGCGCCACCATCCGCCTTGCCGGCGTCAACTCGATCCTCAGCGTAATCCTGCCGGCCGCGATGCAGCGATTCCACGCGACCTTTCCCGATGTCGATTTCGATATCCACGAACAGGCGCCCGCCGATGTCCTGGAATTGCTGAATACCCGCCGGGTCAACATCGGCCTCGTGGCCGCCAGTTCCATTACCCAGGCGAGCGACGGATTCCAGCGCATTCCCATTGTCGACGATCCTTACGTCCTCGTGGTGCCGGAACGCCTCGATCTGGCGAGGTCGAAGCCGCCGAACCGCGACCTGCGGGCAGGGGATCGCGCCATCCTCAATCAAGTGATCCAATTTGTGTTCGGCAGCCCCCATGCCAAGCAGACCGCCAACTGGTTCGGCGAGATGCTGCCAGACCATCGCGTCATCGCCCGCTGCCGCAGCTTCGAGGTCGCGATCCGTCTGGTACGGGCAGAACTCGGGGTCTGTCTTGCCCCGGCGCTATCGGCCGTCGTCGGCGCTGGAGCGCTCGATGGCGTGAAACTTTATCGGGTCGACATGCCGCCGCGACAGATCGTGGCGCTGCTGCCGTCGCAATACCGGCGGCTTGAGCCTTATGCCGCGTTCCTGGATGCGCTGCGGCAGGCCGGCGAGGGTTTCAAGATGCCGCCTTTGCTGGAAACGCCGCCGTTCCTGCGCAAGCCCGGCACGGCGTAATGCGATAATTGCTGCGCTGCGGAATAGGCGTTTCCTATTCACCGAATAGGTGGCGAACTTTCCGATCCCGCGTACATTTGTGATGTGGCAATCGCGCCATCTAGGAGACGGAAATGGCCTGGAAAGCACCGAAGATTGTTGAAGTGCCGGTTGGCATGGAAATCAATATGTACGCCTGCGCGGCCCGCAAGTAAGCAGCTTCGCGACGATCTGTCCGGGTCCAGGGGCGAGGCCATGCTTCGTGTTGTCGTTCTTGGAGCCGCGGCAGGCGGCGGCGTTCCGCAGTGGAATTGCGGGTGCGCGGTATGCCGCGCATCGCGGGGCGACCGTCCAGAACTGCAAAGCACTCAATCGTCGATTGCGGTCAGCGTTGACGATGCGCATTGGTTTCTGATCAATGCCTCGCCGGATATCCGGCAACAGATCACCGCGACGAAGCAGTTGCACCCCAAGCCCGGCGCTCTCCGGCACAGCCCGATCACGGGCGTTATCCTCACCAACGGTGAAGTCGATGCGGTGGCGGGCCTGTTGTCGCTGCGCGAAAGCTCACCTTTCACGATCTATGCCCATCGGCAGGTGTTGGCGATCCTGGCCAGTAACAGCATCTTCAATGTGCTGAATGACAGGCTGGTGCGGCGCGAACCGATCGCGACCGATCACGCATTCGAACCGTTGCTACCGGACGGCTCATCGTCGGGACTTGAGATTCTGCCGTTCGTTGTGCCGGGCAAGCGCGCGTGGTATCTCGAAGGGCAACAGCATCCCGGCGGCGATAACGCCGAAGGCGATACACTAGGCTTGTGCGTCACCGACAAGCGTAGCGGCCAATATTTCTATCACCTCGCCGCCTGCGCGCGGGTGACGCCGGATTTGGCGCAACGCATTACGGGCGCGCCACTGGTGTTCTTCGACGGCACGGTGTGGCGGGACGACGAGTTGATCGCGGCGGGCCTCGGCAGCAAGACCGGGCAGGCGATGGGACATATCGCGATGTCGGGCGCGGATGGCGCCATCTCCGCGCTCGCGCCGCTCAACATCGCGCGCAAACTGTTCCTGCACATCAACAACTCAAATCCGGCACTGTTGGCCGACTCGCCCGAGCGCAAGGCCGCGCAGGAGGCGGGGTGGGAAATCGTTTCGGATGGAATGGAGATCGCTCTGTGATCGCAACTACTGCCTTTTCGCTGATCGCGGACAAGCCGCTGCAAAATGCCGATGACTTAGAGGCGGCACTGCGCCATATCGGCGCGACGCGGTATCACAACCTGCACCCGTTTCATCGCCTGCTGCACGGCGGCAAGCTGAACAAGGGACAGGTGCAGGCCTGGGCGCTCAACCGCTACTATTATCAGAGCACGATCCCGATCAAGGATGCGGTGGTGATCTCGCGCTTCCGTGATCGCAAGACGCGGCAGGAGTGGCGGCATCGCATCGAGGATCACGATGGCGATAGCGGCAGTGAAGGCGGCATCGAGCGTTGGCTCAAGTTGACTGAGGGACTCGGACTCGACACCGCTTATGTCGAATCCACCGAAGGCATTCTCCCGGCGACACGCTTTGCTGTCGAAGCCTACGTGCATTTCGTACGCGACCGCTCACCGTTGGAAGCCATCGCATCGTCGCTCACCGAACTGTTTGCGCCGAACCTGCATGAGGAACGCATCTCCGGGATGCTGGCGCATTACGATTTCGTCAATCCGGACATCATGAGTTACTTCAAGCGCCGGCTGACGCAGGCGCCGCGCGACGCTAACTTCGCGCTCGATTACGTCAAGGCTCACGCCATGACGCCCGCGGAACGCGAGGCGGTCTGCAATGCGCTGATCTTCAAGACCAACGTGCTTTGGGTTCAACTCGACGCGCTGTATCATGCCTATGTCGACGGACATGTGCCGCCGGGCGCTTTCGTTCCCGCGGCGGGCTGAAAGGCACTTTCATGGCCCCATCTCGCAATCGGAAATTGAGCGTGACGGAAGCGAGCCGGCCGGTTTTGCCGCGTCATGCGCAACTGAAATTCGACAGGACGCGCGAGCGCTGGGTGATCCTCGCGCCGGAACGCGTGCTGGCCCCCGACGAGATCGCGGTCGAGGTTTTGCAACTATGCGACGGGCGTAGCGTTGCGGATATGCTCGATCAACTGGCGGCGAAATATGTCGCGCCGCGCGAGGACATCGGCGTCGATGTCGTCGCAATGTTGCAGGACCTTGCCGACAAGGGATTCCTGATCGAAGCGAAGGAGCCCACGTCATGAATCCGACGCTGACCAACGTGACGAACGTGGCAGGCGAGACGGTGGACGGTCTTGCCGTGTTGGAGTCGCGCGGGTCGGTCGCGGAGACGTTCGGCATTCCGCTCGCGGTGCTGGCTGAACTGACTCACCGCTGCCCGCTGCAATGCCCGTATTGTTCCAACCCTCTTGAACTCGACCGCGCCAATACCGAGCTGACAACCGACGAGTGGAAGAAGGTGTTGAGCGAACTCGCCGAGATCGGTGTGCTGCAAATTCACTTCTCCGGCGGCGAGCCAACCGCGCGCAAGGATCTCGCGGAGCTGGTGCAGCACGCCACCGATGTCGGGCTCTATTCGAATCTCATTACCTCGGCGGTGCTGCTGACGAAGGACAAGCTGCGCACGTTGGCCGATGCCGGCCTGTGCCATATTCAGATTAGCTTCCAGGGCAACGAGCCCGCAGTGGCGGATCGCGTCGCCGGCATGAAGGATGCGCACGCCAAAAAAATTGAAGCGGCGCATTGGGCGCGAGAACTCGATTTGCCGCTCACCGTCAACGCGGTGATGCACCGGCAAAATCTGCACCAACTTGCCGACATCATTCAGATGGCGGTCGATCTCGATGCCGATCGGCTCGAAGTTGCCAACGTGCAATATTACGGTTGGGCGCTGAAGAACCGCGCGGCCCTGATGCCGACGCTGCAACAGATCGAGGAGACCAGTCGTATCGTCGAGGAGGCCGAGGTCCGGCTGAAAGGCATTCTCGCCATCGACTACGTGGTGCCGGACTACTATGCGTTGCGCCCTAAGAAATGCATGGGCGGCTGGGGCCGGCAGTTCTTCAACATTTCGCCGACCGGCAAGATTTTGCCGTGCCATGCGGCGGAAACCATCACTGGCCTCGATTTCGAATCCGTGCGCGGCAATCATTCGATCGCGTGGATCTGGCAAAACTCCGACGCCTTCAATCGCTATCGCGGCACCGGCTGGATGCCGGAGCCGTGCCAGAGTTGCGAGTTCAAGGAAATTGATTTTGGCGGCTGCCGCTGTCAGGCCTTCGCGCTGACCGGCGATGCCGGCAATACCGATCCGGCCTGTACGCTGTCGCCGTTGCACGAGCGGATTTTCAAGATGGCGGAGACGGAGGCCGCGGGCGACGTCAACCGCTTCATCTACCGCAATTTCAAGGGTGGCACGCCGGAAGACGCCATTGATCAGGGCGCTTGAAAACGCGCCGCTGAAAAATACAGCCTACGACCAAAGTACGCATCGGGCGCGGCAGAGCCGCTGCTAGACTCATGCGTGATGGATCTCGCGGCCGACAACACCCTGTCACGTCGCGCGGCATTGTTGGGCGGGCTCTGCCTGTGCTGCGTGCCGACGCGGTTGCGCGCGGAGGCGGCGGATGCGCCGCAGCCTGCGGCGATGATCGAGGTCGCGCCGGGCATTCACGTTCGCCAGGGCCTCACCGAGGACGCCACCGCCGGGAACTTCGACGCGATAGCCAATCTCGGCTTCATCATCGGGCGCGATGCGGTGGCGGTGATCGATCCCGGCGGCAGCCTGCATGACGGTCGCAGCCTTCGCCTTGCGATCCGCGCGCGGACGCAATTGCCGATCCGTTATGTGGTGCTGTCGCACGTCCATCCCGATCACATTTTTGGCGCCGCTGCCTTCAAGGCCGACGCGCCCACGTTCGTCGGTCACGCCGAACTGCCGCAGCAACTCGCCGCGCGCGGCGTGTTCTATCGCGACGGCCTCGAGAAAATTCTCGGCGCGGGAGAAGTAGGCGATGTCGTCGTCCCCACCATGCTGGTGGCGAAGGATAAGCCAACCGAACTCGATCTCGGCGGTCGCGGTCTCGTCCTGACTGCGCATCGACCGGCACATACGGTCAGCGATCTCAGCGTGCTCGACAAGCAGTCCGGGATTCTGTTCGCCGGCGATCTGTTGTTTGTCGGGCGAACGCCCTCGCTCGACGGTGATCTCAAGGGTTGGCTGAAGGAATTGGCGGCGATGCGCGACTCGAGCGTGCGTCAGGCAGTACCGGGCCATGGTCCACCGTTGGTGCGGATGCAGGACGCCGTCGCGTCGTTGGAACGCTATTTCACGGTGCTGCGCGACGAGACCCGCGCGGCGATTGCGAAAGGCACGCCGATCGAGGATGCCGCGACCACGCTTGCGCTGTCGGAACGGTCGCACTGGGCGATGTTCGATGCCTACAACGGCCGCAACGTGATCGAGGCCTATCGGCGGCTGGAATGGGAATGAGGTGGCCATTCATTGCACGCCGTATGTTTGCGATTTGCGCTGTCGTGGGCGCGGCGGCGTCGCTGATGGTCGCGAATGCAAGCGCGGAAGCCGACGCGCCGCCGGAGCCCGCAGGCTACTGGCAGGGGCCGATGAACGGCCGGGTGCCGGCGACCATTACCGGCGGCACGGTGATCGATACGCAGGCGCTCGCCGCGTTGCTGGACCGCGAGCAGGTTGTAGCGATCGATGTGTTTCCCGCGCCGCGTCGTCCCGAACATTTGTCGTCGCCGTGGCGGCCGGTGCCGCATCACGACATTCTACGCAGCGTTTGGATTCCCGGTATGGGCTCCGGCGTGATCTCGGCGGCGATGACCGACTACGTCAAGGCGCGACTGTCGGTGCTCACCGGCGGTGACCACGATAGGCCGGTGGTAGTCTATTGCCGCGCCGATTGTTGGGCGAGCTGGAACGCTGCGAAGCGTGTGATCGCGGAAGGCTATCGTCGTGTATTCTGGTATCCTGACGGGATCGAGGCATGGCAGAATGCGGGTCTGCCGACCGCAGTGGTCGAACCGGAAGGGCCGGGCGTGCAATGAGGCTTCATCAGGGAGAGCACGGATGAGACGATTGCTGATGGTGGCGTTGCTGATGATCGCCGGCGTTACCTGCGCCATGGCTGAGGACGAGATCGCGGAGCGCGAGGCGCGCTGGCGGAGCGTGGCGACCGACATCTTTGGCGAACGCGCTATCGAGGACGGCAGCGCGCTGCTGAAATTGAAAGTGCCCGAGCAGGCCATGAATGCGGCGCTGGTGCCGATCAGCGTGGAATTGATTGGCGATCGCCCGATCACCACGGTGTCGGTGGTGATCGACAACAACCCGATGCCGCTCGCCGGCCGCTTCAAGCTCGGCCCGGCCTTCGTGCGCGACGACATCAAGATGCGAGTGCGCGTCAACGAATATACGCTGATTCACGCGGTTGCCGAGACCGACGACGGCAAGCTCTATGCCGTGTCGCATTATATCAAGGCGGCGGGCGGCTGTTCCGCGCCGGATGCGCGCGCCTCAGCCGATGTGCTGGCGCGCATGGGTAAGATGCAGTTGCGACGAGAGCGCTCGTCGGACCTGGCTCAAGTGCCGACGCGGCTGCTGATCAGCCATCCGAACTATAGCGGGATGCAGCAGAACGCGAGCGGCGACTACACGCCTGCGCGCTATCTGGAGCGCGTCTCGGTCAGCGTCGGTGGCGCCAAGGTGTTTGATATGGAAGGTGGCATCTCATTGAGCGAAGACCCGTCGATCGCTTTCAGCTATGCCCCGAAGGGCAATGGCGAGGTCGAGGTGAAAGTGCAGGACAGTTCGGCCGCGCAGTTCTTGCAGCATTTCGATGCGCTGAAATAGGGGCACGTCGACTTGGCGGTTGAGGCGGATGAGTTCAGATTGAACCGTCATTGCGAGGAGCGTTAGCGACGAAGCAATCCAGCCATTGCTGCATGACCTTCTGGATTGCTTCGCTCGCAATGACGACCGAAGTAGGTGGGCAAACCTAAGTTTATTTCACTTTAGCTAGTCGTCACGGCCGGGCTTGTCCCGGCCATCCACGTCTTCGGCTTTACGATGACTTCAGGACGTAGATGCCCGGCACAAGGCCGGGCATGACGGGTCTGCTTCTCATTCCAAAAGCGAAAACCCGAAAAAGAAACGGCGCACCTTGCGATGCGCCGGAGTGGTCCTCTGCGGGAGAGCTGTTTTACGCGGCGTCTTTGACGGCGCGCTGGGCCATGACCTTGATGAGGTTGGCGCGGTAGTCGGCAGCGCCGTGAAGATCGGCCATCAGGCCGTCGGCGGAAACCGAGACGCTGTCTAGCGCCGAGGCCGACCAGTTGGCCTTGAGCGCCTGTTCGATCGCCGGCACCCGCATCACGCCGCTGGCGGAAGCGCCGGTGGCGGCGACACGGACTTCTCCGGATTTGGTCTGCGCCACGAACACACCGGTCAGCGCGAAGCGCGAAGCCGGATGGCGGAACTTGGCGTAGCCGGCCCTGGCCGGGATCGGGAAGGTGACCGCGGTGATGATCTCGCCGTCTTCAAGCGCCGTCGAGAACAGGCCCTTGAAGAAGTCAGTCGCCGAGATGCTGCGCTTGTTGGTTTTCACCGTGGCGTCGAGCGCCAGCACCGCCGCCGGATAGTCCGCCGCCGGATCGTTGTTGGCGAGCGAGCCTCCGATGGTGCCGCGATAGCGTACCGCAGGATCGCCGATCATGCCGGCGAGGGCCGCCAGCGCCGGGATCGCCTTCTGCAAGGCCGCGTTGGTGGAGACGTCGTAATGCGGCGTTGCCGCCTTGATGGTGACGTTGTCGCCGCCCACCTCGATGCCGATCAGCGCCGGAATTTTGGCGAGATCGATTACGTCGGAAGGCGCAGCGAGGCGCTGCTTCATCACCGGCAACAGGGTCTGGCCGCCGGAGAGATACTTGGCCTCGGCTCCCTTGGCGAACTGCGCCGCGGCGTCGTCGACCGAGGAGGCGCGATGATAGTGGGTCTCGTACATGATGCGTCTCCCTTATGTTATGCGCCGGCCCGGATAGCGTGCCACACCTTGTCGGGGGTGGCCGGCATATCCAGGTGGTTGTTGCCGATGGCGTCGGTGATGGCGTTGATCACCGCCGCCGAAGCGCCGATGGCACCGGCCTCGCCGCAGCCCTTGACGCCGAGCGGATTGCCCGGACACAGCGTCGTGGTGTGTTGCAGCTTGTAGGACGGCACGTCGTCGGCGCGCGGCATCGCGTAATCCATGAAGGACGCCGTGATGAGCTGGCCGTTGCTGTCATAGACCGCACCTTCCAGCAGCGCCTGACCGATGCCTTGGGTCAGGCCGCCGTGGACCTGGCCCTCGACGATCATCGGGTTGATGAGACGTCCGAAGTCGTCCGCCGCGACGAAGTTGACGAACTCGGTCTTGCCGGTGCCGGGATCGACTTCGATCTCGCAGATGTAGGTGCCGGCAGGGAAGGTGAAGTTCGACGGATCGTAGAACGCGCTCTCCTTCAGGCCCGGCTCCATGCCGTCCGGCAGGTTGTGCGCGGTGTAGGCCGCGAGCGCCACCATCGGCAGCGCGATCGACTTGTCGGTGCCGGTCACCTTGAACTCGCCGTTCTCGATGACGATGTCGCTCTCCGAGGCTTCGAGTTGATGCGCGGCGATCTTCTTGGCCTTGGCCTCGACTTTCTCCAGCGCCTTGACGATGGCCGAACCGCCGACCGCCAGCGAACGCGAGCCATAGGTGCCCATGCCGAACTGCACCTTGTCGGTGTCGCCGTGCAGGATCGAGACCTGGCTCACCGGCACGCCGAGACGTTCCGCCACCAACTGGCAGAATGTCGTCTCGTGGCCCTGACCGTGGCTGTGCGATCCCGTGAGCACTTCGATGGTGCCGACCGGGTTGACGCGGATTTCTGCGGATTCCCACAGGCCGACACCGGCACCCAAACTGCCCACCGCCTTCGAGGGTGCGATGCCGCAGGCCTCGATGTAGCAGGAGAGGCCGATGCCGCGCAGCTTGCCTTCGCTCTTGGCTTTGGCCTTGCGTGCGGGGAAGCCGGCATAGTCGATCGACTTCATCGCGGCGTCCAGCGACGCCTGGAAGTCGCCGATGTCATAGGCCATGATCACCGGGGTCTGGTGCGGGAACTGGCGAATGAAGTTCTTGCTGCGCAGTTCGGCCGGATCGACCTTCAACTGCCGCGCCGCGGTCTCCATCATCCGCTCGACCAGATAGCTTGCCTCCGGCCGTCCGGCGCCGCGATAGGCGTCGACCGGCGAGGTGTTGGTGTAGACCCCCATCACCTCGGCATAGATCGCCGGGATGTTGTACTGGCCCGACAACAGTGTCGCGTAGAGATAGGTCGGGACCGACGACGAGAACAGCGACATGTAGGCGCCGAAGTTGGCGTGGGTCTTCACCCGCAGCCCGAGGATCTTGTTGTCCTTGTCGAAGGCCATTTCTGCGTGAGAGACGTGGTCGCGGCCATGGGCGTCGGTGAGGAACGCCTCGGTGCGGTCGCCGGTCCACTTCACGGGACGATTGACCTTTTTTGAGGCCCACAAGGCTACCATCTCTTCCGGATAGATGAAGATCTTCGAGCCGAAACCGCCGCCGACGTCGGGCGCGATCACCCGCAGCTTGTTTTCAGGGGCAATGTTGTAGAACGCTGACAGCACCAGGCGCGCCACGTGCGGGTTCTGCGAGGTGGTGTAGAGCGTGAAGTGCTCTTCGGCTTCGTCGTATTGCGCGATGGCCGCGCGCGGCTCCATCGCGTTGGGGGCGAGGCGGTTGTTGACGAGGTCCATCTTGACCACGTTCGCCGCCTTGCTGAAGGCGTCGTTGGTGGCGGCTTCGTCGCCCAGCGCCCAGTCATAGACGATGTTGTTGGGCGCTTCGGGGTGCAACTGCGGCGCGCCGGTGGCGATCGACGCCTTGACGTTGGTGACGGCCGGCAATTCCTCGTAGGTTACCTCGACGGCTTCCGCTGCGTCGCGGGCCTGGTTCTTGGTTTCGGCGATCACAACTGCCACGGCTTGTCCGACAAAGCGCACCACTTCCGGCGCCATTGCCGGCCATGCGCCCATCTTCATCGGGGTGCCGTCCTTGGAATGCACCGCCCAGCCGCAAATGAGATTGCCGACCTTGTCGTCGACGATCTGCTGCCCGGTCAGCACCGCCACCACGCCCGGCATTTTTAGCGCGGCCGATGAATCGATGCCCTTGACCTTGGCGTGACCGTGCGGACTGCGCACGAAATGCGCGTGGGTCATCCCTTGCAACTTGATGTCGTCGACGTAACGACCCTTACCGGTGGTGAACCGCCGGTCTTCCTTGCGCAATACGCTTGCGCCGATGCCTTCCACTCCCATGGGATCTCTCCTTGTTCGATCGCAGGCCGCGCCGTGACAGGCCGCTTGCCCGATCGCTGGTTCAAATCGCGTGGTCCGCGCATCGCTCTGAATCGACGGAGCGCGAACGCGCGGAGCCTGACCTTGCAAGACCCGGAGTTGCGACGCCCGGATGCACGACGCCTGAGCGCGTGCGTGGGCCGCGTTACTCCGCTGCCTGCGCCGTGCTCATCCGTCCGGCCGCATCCAGCACCGATTTGACGATGTTGTGATAGCCGGTACAGCGGCAGATGTTGCCTTCCAGCTCGTGCCGCACCGTGGCCTCATCGAGCTTGCCGCCGTGGCGTTGCACAATGTCCACCGCCGACATGATCATGCCCGGCGTGCAATAGCCGCATTGGAGCCCGTGATTGTCGCGGAATGCCGCCTGCATCGGATGCAGTTCGTCGCCGTGGGATAGCCCTTCGATCGTCGTCACGCTGGCGCCGTCGACCTGGCCCACCAGCGTCGTGCACGATTTCACCGCGCGTCCGTCGACGTGTACCACGCAGGCCCCGCACTGGCTGGTATCGCAGCCGACATGCGTTCCTGTCAGATTCAGATGATCACGCAAAAATTGGACCAACAAGGTCCGGTCTTCGACGTTGCCGGAAACCACCTTCCCGTTCACCGTCAAGCTTATCGCCGTCACGAGACACCTCCCGTTAGATTGTTATAGTTCCAAATTAGAGGCATCCCGGTCCGACTTGGCAACAGCGATCTTGGTAGTAGGCAGGTATCGGTCAAGCGACGGATTTCTCAGGGTTGTTTCTCCAGACGGGAGGGGTGCGGCAGGTTGTTTTCAGCGTCTTAGAAATTCATTCCGAACAGGAAACGGACCTGATGGCGCTCGAAATTGACCAGATCGAGCCGGCCGGGCACATTTGTCGCACGGCCGGCGACCTGCGCGCTCCAGGCGGCGGCGACCCAGGCGCGCCGTGACAGTTGGACGAACAGCGTTGGCCCGAGAAAGCCGGCGTGCCCCGCGAAGTCGTCGAGGCAGAGCCCGTCATAGTGCCGTAGGTAACGGCCTTCGATGCCGAAGAAGACGCCGGGCGAGACTTGCGCCATCAACGCGGTTGCGATGCCGGCGGTCGCCTCCCGCGACCAGTCGCCCCCGGTTTTCGCGCGCGACACCGCCGGCTGGTAGAGCAGGTTGAAAGCCGCGACGATTCGATCCGGGACGATCTCCTTGTCGAAGGCGGCGACCAGATCGGCGCCGTATTCGCTGATGCGTGCGCCCGAGCCATCGTCGATGCGCGACCAGTGCGGTTCGACGCCCAGTGCGAAACCGAACGGCGCGGTCGCGCGATCAAGCAGTCGGTAGCGGAAATCCGCGGAGAAGCTGCCGATCGCGAGTTGACGGCGATTATCGAGACCATTCACGCCGGCGATGTCATGCGCGACGACTTCGGCACTGTATTCGGTACGGAGATTTGGTAGCGGAACGAATTCAGCGGAGAGGGTCTGCTCGCCGGCTGTGTATCTGCCCGTGCGTTTTCCGAATCGCGCCGTCGTCGAACCTTCGAATTCGCGCTCGCCGAGCGACCCGACATCGCTGCCTGTGGTGAAGCCGAACAGATGTTCGGTCTCGATCTCGCTCGCGCGTGCGTCGGCGATGCATTGTGCAAGCGCGAACGATACCGCGAACAGAGCGATGCTGGGGCGCGCTACTTTGATGAAAATGACCTCGAAATGTGGGAAACGCCGCGCGCACCATCGCCATGCATATCGCAACTGCGATGTGCGATCGTTGTTCGATGGTAAGCACATGCCTGAAGGCTCATCGCCGGGAAAATTTCCCGATAATATCCTGGACTACTACCTTCCGCCTATACTGATAGCGAAAATCCGATGCTGTAATTCCAGTGTGATGGCGGCCGCGGGTTGCCGGCCGGCGCTTTGCAATACGTCCTGCGGATCCGGTTCGTCGAATTGCGAACGCAGCGAAAGCAAACATTGGGAGGAAGCAGATGAGGTTGAGGAGCAGGGGATTCTTGGCTGGCGTTTCCATAATCGCCAGTCTGGTCGCAGGATCGCTTGGCGCCAGCGCCAACGACACTGTCGCCAAGGCGGTCGCCGACGCCAATCAATGGGCGATTGCCGGCCACGACTATGCCAATACGCGTTTCAGTCCGCTGAACCAGATCAACGCCGACAATGTCGGCAAGTTGTCCCTCGTCTATTCCTTCTCGCTCGCCTCGCTGCGCTCTAACGAATCCTCGCCGGTCGTCATTGGCGATACGCTTTACGTCACCACGTCGTGGGGACCGAAGTACGTCTACGCGCTCGACGCCGCGACCGGCGCGCGCAAATGGACCTACGAACCCGAAATTCCCGATGACGTGTTGCAGTATGCCTGCTGCGACGTGAATAATCGCGGCGTCTCCTATGCCGATGGTAAACTCTACATCGGCCGCCTCGACGGCAAGCTGACCGCGCTCGATGCCAAGACCGGCAAGGAACTGTGGACCTCGAAGGTCGTCGATTACAAGCAAGGGTCGGTGATCACCTCCCCGCCGCTCGTCGTGCGTGACAAGGTCATCACCGGCTTCGGCGGCGGTGAATACGGCGTGCGCGGCGCGCTGCTCGCGTTCGATGCCAATACCGGCAAACAACTCTGGCAGACCTTCACCACGCCTGCACCGGGCGAGGAAGGCAGCGACACCTGGAAGGGCGACACCGGCCTGCATGGCGGCGGCGCAGCCTGGCTGGTCGGCTCCTACGATGCCAAGACCGACACCGTCTATTGGGGCACCAGCAACCCGGGACCGTGGAACACCGGCGTGCGTTCGACCGGCGACGGCAACTTCGGCAAGCTGACGAACCTCTACACCGCTTCGACGCTGGCGCTCGATCCGAACACCGGCAAGATCAAGTGGCACATCCAGACCACGCCGGCGGACGCCTGGGACTATGACGGCGTCAACGAACTGGTGCTCGCCGACCTCAAGATGGACGGCAAGACAGTTCCGGCGTTGCTGAAGGCCGATCGCAACGGCTTCTTCTTCGTCGCCAACCGCGAGACCGGCAAGGTTCTGTCGGCCGAGAAGTTCGTGCCGTCCACCAACTGGGCGAAGTCTTGGGACATCAAGACCATGCGTGCGGTCGAGGATCCCGCCAAGCGTCCGGGTCCGAACCATCCGGCAAAGGACATCTGTCCGAACCTGATCGGCGGCAAGAACTGGCAGCCGATGTCGTTCAATCCGAAGACGGGTCTGGTCTACATCCCGACCAACAACGTCTGCATGGATTGGTCGGTTAGCGACGTCTCGTACAAGCGCGGCGTGTTCTACCTCGGTGCCGAATTCCCGACCAAGGAAGGCCCGGGCGGATATCTCGGCGAACTCGTTGCCTGGGATCCGGTCAAGCAGAAGAAGGTCTGGGGCATCAAGGAAGATCTCCCCTTCAACGGCGGCACGCTGACCACCGGCGGCAACCTGGTGTTCTCCGGCAATATCCGCGGTGAATTCCGCGCGATCAACGCCAAGGACGGCAAGATTCTCTGGCACAAGAATCTCGGCTCCGGCATCGGCGCCGGCCCGGTGACCTATTCGGTCAAGGGCAAGCAGTACGTCGCCGTCGTGGTCGGACGTACCGCATCGCTGCCGGCCTTCCTCGGCGAGGTTGGCAAGAAGATGACGGCAGCGGCCCCCGAAGGTGGTTCGCTGTTCGTGTTCGCGCTGCAATAACGTAACTTTGGGAGTCAGGGATGCTTGCAAGTTCTTTGGAGTGGAACGGAATGTTCTTCAATCGCCGAACCTCTCGTGCCTTTGCAGGCATCCCGGCTCTCGTTGTTGCGCTATCGCTGATTGCGCCAGCCTCGCAGGCGGTCGCGGATGATCGTCAGCCGCTGCGGTTCTGCGCCGATCCAACCAATCTGCCGTTCTCGAGTGACGATCCGGCCAACCCCGGATTCTATCTCGAAATCGGTCAGGCTTTGGCGAAGGCGCTCGACCGTCCGGTGGTCTACGACTGGTACAAGTCGTACTTCGGCAAGCGCACCGTGCGGGTGACCCTGCTCGGCAAGCAATGTGATGCGATGATCGGATTGACCCCCACCACCGACTTCATGGGGCCGGCGGTGATCTTCTCCAAGCCGATCATCAAGGAAGGCTATGCGCTGGTGACGGCGAAAGGTCGCAAGATTTCCGGGATCGCGGACCTCAAGCAATTGAGGGTCGCGGTGCAGTACCAGACCACGCCGCAAAATATGTTGGCACAGCGCGACGAGATCCAGAAAGTCACGGTCCTCAGTCCCGACGAAGGCATGAAAGCGCTCGATCAGGGCAAGGCTGACGTTGCGTTCGTGTGGGGGCCGGTCGCGGGCTGGCTAAACAAGACGGTTTATAGCGGCAAGTACGATATTCAGAGTGTGGATGGCGACGCATTGTCGTGGCCGGTCGCTATCGGCTTCGCCAAGGGGTCGACGGAATTGCGCGATCAGGTCGACGCGGCGTTGCCCAAGCTGGAAGCGATGCTTCCCTCGCTCGTCGAAAAATACGGATTGCCGACCGATGCGCCGGTCAAGCTGACGGCGCTTGCGCAGCCTCTGGTGCGGTTGGCCTCGATGGATGCACCGACGAAGCCGCAAGTGGTTGCCGATGCCACCACCGCACCGGCGCCGGTGGCTGCTACGCCGGCACCGCTGACTCCGGACGTCATCAAGAGCCGCGAGAATGATTCCGAAGCGGTGACTTCCGGCCGTGAAACTTTCAACGGAACCTGCGCCCATTGTCATGGGCCGGATGCGGTCCAGAGCGAGCGCCACATCGATCTTCGCCGCCTGCACAAGAAATACGGCGACGACATGCGTGCCACTTACTGGAAGACGGTGCATGAGGGCCGGCCCGCCAAGGGGATGCCGGCATGGAAGGACGTCTTCGACGACAAGCAACTCAACGAAATCTATGCCTATCTGCTCACCGTGCAGGCGCCGGCGAACTAGAGATTTCGAACGGAGGCGCAGGTTTTACGTCACCTGAGAGCGCCATGGCTGCGGTGTTCGGATATTGATGAGGTCGCCGTCCGATGTTCGTCGATTGAGCTTGCGTTAACTGGGCTTGTGCTGATTTGGCTTGCCAGGGATGGCCACTGTCGCGGAAGCTATGCTGAAATCGGATCGCGTTGGAATCGGATTGCTGTTGGGATCGCTCGCCGGTGTCCCGCCGGCGATGTGGACAGCCGTTGACGAGGCCGGCAGATGACAAATTTTCTGATCATCGACGATCATCCGCTGTTTCGTGAGGCGCTAGGCAATGCCGTGCGTCAGGCCCATCCCGATGCGGTGATCTTCGAGACCATGTCGATCAAAGGCGCGCTGCATATTCTCGCCGAGAGAAAAGGAATCGATCTGGCATTGCTCGATCTCACCTTGCCGGACGCCACCGGGTTCTCCGGATTTATGCGGTTGCGCGAAACTTATCCGCGATTGCCGGTCGCGATCGTTTCGAGCCACGAGGATCAGGACGTCGTCAGCGAGGCGCTGTCGCTCGGTGCCGCTGGCTATTTGCCCAAATCCACCTCAAAAAGCGAACTGGCTCAGGCCATCGACTGTGTGTTGAGCGGTTCGGTCGCGGTTCCGAAGAATTTCGTCGGCTCAAGCGAGCGCGGCGACACCGATTTCACTCAAGCATTGCGTCAGCGCTTGCAGGAATTGACGCCGCAGCAGCTTCGCGTGCTTGACCTGATCCGCCGCGGCTATCAAAACAAGCACATCGCCGCCGAACTCAAGCTGGCGGAATCCACCGTCAAGGCGCATGTGACGGAGATCCTGCGCAAGCTGAAACTGTTCAGCCGCAACAAGGCGGTGATCGAGATCGGCAAGATCAGCCTGCCGGTCCCGAGGAAGCGTGGCGGCAAAGGTGAATCCGCGCCGCTCGAAGGCGGCGATCACAAACCCGCGGAGGCGGGGGGCATAGCCAAGCGCCGCTAGATGTCACAGGATGCTCCGATCGTCGTCAGCGACGGCAACATCGATGCTGGGCCGGCCCGAGACAGGTTCAGAACAGGCCGAGGAATCTACGTTTGATGCTCCGTATCGTCATCGCCGTCGTTCTGATCCTTGTCACGTCTCCTTCCTTCGCCGCGGATACGCTGCGTATCGGCCTGCAAAAGACCGGAACGTTCGCGTGGCAGCTCGATGTCATCAAACGGCATCGGTTGGCTGCCGCCGCCAATCTCGATCTCAAGCTTACCGAAATGTCGTCGGCCGATGCCGGCAAGCTGGCGCTCAACGCCGGTTCGGTGGATGTCGCGGTGGTGGACTGGCTGTGGGTGGCGCGTGAGCGGGCGCTTGGCACCCGGCTGCAATTCTATCCGTATTCGACCGCGATCAGCGCGATCATGGTGAAGCAGGACGCCCCGCTGCAAAAGCTCGCTGACCTCAAGGGCCAGACCCTGTCGATTGCGGGCGGGCCGCTCGACAAGAGCTGGCTCATCGTACAAGCCGTCGCGATCCGCCACGGACTAGATCTCAAGCGCGACGTCACACTGCAATACGGCGCGCCGCCGCTGATGTTCCAGAAGACGCTGCAAGGCGAATCGCAGGCCAATCTGAATTACTGGAATTTCTGCGCGCGGCTTGAAGCGCGCGGCTATCGCCGGCTTTACGATATCCGCGCGGCGCAGATCGAACTCGGCTTGAAGGAACCGGTGGCGCTGACCGGCTACGTTTTTTCCGAAAAATTCGCGGCGGCTCATCGGGATGCCATCGAGCGCTTTCTGACCGTCGTGCAAAAGGCCAACGATATCCTGATGCAATCCGACGCCGAATGGGAAGCGCTGCGGCCGCTGATGCAGGCCGAGGATCAGGCCACCTTCCTTGCCTATCGTGATCGCACGCGGGAGGGCATCCCGCGCCGGACCATCCTTGCGGAGGAAGCCGATGCACGGACGCTGTTCAAGACGCTGACCGAGATTGCCGGCCCTTCGCTGCTCGGTTCCGTGAAGGAAATTCCAGCTGGCATGTATTATCATCGCTCGTCACCGGGAGGATGAGCGTTGGCGAAGGTTGTCTCGCTGGCGGTGCTGCTTGGGCTGTGGGCGTTGATCGCATGGCTGGCGCAGTCGCCGCTGCTGCCGAGCCCCATGAGCGTCGGCGAAATGATCGTCGCCGACACGCGGTCGGGCGAACTGCCGTTCCAGATGGCCTGTACGCTGGCGCGTGTAGCGGCGGCGTTCGCCATCGCCTTCACGCTGGGCGTCGCGGGCGGTTATGCGATGGGGCGTTCGAAACTGATCGACCGTTATGCGGATCCGTGGCTGGTGGTGCTGCTCAACCTGCCGGCGCTGGTGATCATCATCTTCGCTTACATCTGGATCGGCCTCAACGAGACGGCGGCCATCGTCGCGGTGGCGCTCAACAAACTGCCGAACGTGATCGTGGTGACGCGGGAGGGAGCACGCTCGCTCGATCCAGCGCTCGACGACATGGCGCAGGCCTTTCGCTTCACCTGGCAATCGAGGCTTCGCAACGTCGTGCTTCCGCAACTGGCGCCGTATCTTGCGGCGGTGTCACGCTCGGGATTGTCGATCATCTGGAAGATCGTGCTGGTGGTCGAACTGCTGGGGCGTCCGAACGGTGTCGGCTTTGTGCTCGGCTCGTCGTTCTCGCTGTTCGATATGACGCGGATTTTGAGCTATGCGATCTCTTTCGTCGCGCTTATGCTCGCCATCGAAACATTCCTGGTGCAACCGCTTGAACGACGTACGAACCGCTGGCGCCGCAACGCCGCTTGAAATCCGCATCGATTCGAAAACCTATGTCTCGGCGGAAGGAAAGCCGGTCGAGGTTATTCGCGATCTGCGCTTGCAGCTCGATGCCTTTTCGTTCGGCGCGCTGATCGGTCCCTCGGGCTGTGGCAAGACCACCATCCTGCATATCGCCGCCGGTCTCGATCCGAATTTCATCGGCGAACGACGCATTCCGGGGCGCGGCCGGCTCGGCATGGTGTTTCAGGAGCCGCGCCTGCTGCCGTGGCGGACGGTAGCCGACAATCTCCGCCTCGTTCTGTCGCCGGATGAATCCCTGGACAAGCTCGACGGGCTGATAGGGACATTGGGGCTCGGTGCGCATCTGTCGCACTATCCGGGCGAATTGTCGCTTGGGCTTGCACGGCGTGTGGCGATTGCGCGCGCCTTCGCGGTGCGGCCGGACTTTTTGTTGCTCGACGAACCGTTCGTATCATTGGACGTTGCAGTCGCAGCACGATTGCGCGAGGAACTGACGACCCTGACGCAGCGCGAGCGGGTCACGACGCTGCTGGTGACCCACGACTTGAATGACGCCATTCAACTGGCGGACAAGCTGTTCTTCCTGTCGACGCGGCCCGCTAGCGTCGCAGTCGAAATGGCTTTGCCGCCGCCGCGCGGCGCGCGCAGCAAGGCGACGATCGACGAGATCGCAGGGGAGGTCGGCGCGCGCGTTCCTGCATACATGCCCGACGTCGCGCGCACATAGCGTAAGTATCAGGCCAATCGCGACTCGATTGCCACGCGCACCAGTTCGGACGAGGAGCGCACGCCGAGCTTGTGGCGAATGATCGAGGATGTGTTCGCCACCGTCTTGTAGGAGGCGTTGATCATCCACGCGATCTCGGTCAGGCTTTTGCCCGCGCCGATCAGTCGGAGGATCTCGATCTCGCGCGACGTCAGCTTTGCCAGCCGGCTCGAGGCGAAGGCCGGGCCGGCGAACGCAAGGCTCTGTGCCAGCGACGGTGGCAGAAAGGTGCCGCCATCCGCCACGGCGCGAATGGCGTTGACCAGATCGCTGGGGTCGCCGGATTTGGAGACATACCCCTTGGCGCCGGCCTCGATCGCGCGCGCCGCAAAGATCGGATCGTCGTTCATGCTGAACATGATGATCCGTGCATCAGCGTCGCGCCTCAAAATACGGCGTGCCAGTTCGAATCCGGAGACGCCCGGCAGGTTGATGTCGATCACACACAGTTGCGACGGATCGTTCGCGAACGCGGCCTCGCCGTTCTCCGCATCCGCGGCGTCATTGATGACGACATTCGGATCGTCGGCGAGCATGGCCCGGCAACCCGACACCACGATGGGATGATCATCGACGATCAGGACACGGAGTTTGTTCGACGTCTTCTTTGCCATAATGACCGATGAGATTGCCCGCGCATCTGGCCATCGTACCAGAATAATGTACCGTTTGATTAGATCGGCGCCATTTTCGTCTGTCAACGCTCTCCCCGGAGCCTGCGGCGCAACGGCATAGCGGAACGAGAGGATGTGGCGGAAACTTTCCCTGCGGACGCGCCTGAACCTGCTGGTCGCGCTGGTGCTGGTGCTCGGTCTCGCGGCCAATATCGGACGCCTTGTTCTGGAGGCGGGGCCGCGCATTCAAGCCGAGGACGACAGCGTCATCCGATTGGCGCGCGAATTTGTCGATGCCTCGGTGGCCGACCTGAAAGGCAGTTCGAACCCCGAGGTCAAGCTGGCGGGGATCGTCGACGGCTTGCAGAAGCTGCGGCATATCACTGTAACGCTCACGCGCGACGGCGCGCCTGAAGACAGCGCGCCCGTTGATGCTGACGCCCTTCGGGTCGATGCGCCGCCGGAATGGTTCGTCGCCATGGTGCGGCCGGAGCCGACGCGCCTGCGCATTCCGGTCGCGGTGGAGGGGAAGTCCTACGGCACGCTATCGATTGCCTCGCATCCGACTGACGAGATCGCCGAAATCTGGGACAGCATCGTCACCCAAATTCAGTTCGGCTCGGCCATCGCCGTGGCGCTGCTGATCCTGACGATGCTCGTGGTCAGCCGGGCGTTGGCGCCGATCCAGTCGCTCGCGGACGCCATGGCCGATCTCGAAACCGGCCGTTACGATACGCGCGTGGTGCCAACCGGTTCGGCGGAGATCGCAGCGATCTGCGCTAAGCTCAATCATCTGGCCGCCACCCTCGAAGATGCGGTCGCGGACAAGCAACGGCTCGCCGAGCGCGTCGTCTCCTTGCAGGATGTCGAACGCAAGGAGATCGCGCGCGAACTGCACGACGAATTCGGCCCTTATCTGTTCGCGCTGCGCGCCCACGCCACGGCGCTGATGCGGATGGCGGATGCGGCGACGCCCGACATTGTGGGCCTGCGCAAGCACGGTACGGCGATGCTCGAACAGGTCAACGCGTTGCAGCAGTTCAATCGCCGCGTACTCGACAGATTGCGGCCGGCAGGATTGAGCGAGCTTGGGCTCGGCGAGGCGCTAGCGGCACTGGTGCGGTTCTGGCGCGGCGCTCATCCCGATGTGACGGTGGACACCGACATCTCCGACGCGCTCGGCCCCATCGGGGAAACGGCGGAACTGACGATCTATCGCGTCGTGCAGGAAGCCTTGACCAATGCCTTCCGCCATTCCGGCGCGAGCAGAGTGAGCGTGACGATCGAACCGGTTGCCGGCATCGGGCGCGGTCAAGCTGCGCGCGTTCGTGTCAGCGATAACGGCAGGGGCCTGCCGCCGGATCACAAGCTGGGGCTGGGCCTGACCGGTATGCGCGAGCGGGTGATGGCACTGGGCGGGACGATGACGGTGACCTCGGCCAGCGGCGCCACGGTCGAGGCGACGATTCCGTGCGGTGTGCGGGGCTGATACTTCAATCCGTTACAGCTTGATCCTGATCCCGCCATAGATTGCGAACGGTATTCCGGGCACCAGCGTTTGTTGATCGGTCAGCGCGATCGGCATCCCAGCCTTGGTGACGCCGTTGGGATCGAAATAGGTGCCGAACAGGGCATACTTGTTGTTGAACAGGTTATTGATGTTGGCGAACAGCGTGACGTTTTTCGACACCTGATAAGACGTATGCAGGTTGACGACAGCGTAGGCTGGCAGTTTCGGATTCTGGTTGGCGTCGTCGCCGACGAAATACCGTTGCCCGACCGCGACAAGATCAGCCCCGACTTTCCACTCGGGCGTGACTATGCGTGACTATATAGTCCACGCCCGCCTTGAACTGATGCTGCGGGATACCGGGAATATGGTTGCCTGGCACAACATGGATATTGCCGTCGTCATCCGCCATCGGATTATTCGGCGAGGCGAGATCGCCGGAGAAGCGGTAGGTCGCGTCGATGTAGCTGTAGCTGGCGTAGGCCATCCAGCGACTCGATTTGTACTCCGCAGACAATTCGACACCCTGACGGCGTGTTTCCGGCACGTTCTGATAATAGCCACGTCCGGCGATGCTGCTGGCGAGGGTGATGATGTCGTCGGTGCTGTCGGTGCGGAACAGGCCGGCCTTCCAGTTCAACGAGCCGTCCCACAGCGCCGAGGTGCCGCGCAGGCCGACTTCGTAGGTGTGGCCGACCACCTGCTTCAGCGGCGGGTCCGATACCAGAAAACTTTCCAGCAAGCACGGCTTGTTCGGGTTGGAGCAGCCGAGTTCGAGCGGCGTCGGCGCGCGATTGGATTCCGAATAACCGCCGTAGACGGTCAGTCCCGGCGTAATCTTGTAGGTCAGCCCGGCCACTGGATTGAGCCGCGAAAAGCGGGAGTCGCTGTTGAGATCGGGGCTGGTGCCGAGCACGTCGCGCACCGCGATGTCAGCGATGTTGTAACGCACGCCGGCGGTGGCGGCGAGGCGGTCGGTAATGTCGAACGTATCCGTGGCGTAGATGCCGTAATAGGTGTTGCGGGTCGTGATGCCGAGCGGCGCATAACCGACGTCGCCCACGGTGTGGATGATCGATCCCATGCCGGGAATCGCGGGATTGCTGCCGACGCTCAGGTCCGGGAAAATATAGCCGAGCATGCTCGACCCGTTGAAGTCGGTGTTGCCGCGATCGATGCTGCCGCCGATCACGAAACGGTTGCCATGGTCGAACAGCTTGGCGTCGTTGGTCGCCTGCAACGAGCCGCCGAAGGTTGTGCTGCGGGTGTTGGTGCGGTCGATGGTGCCGTAGGGCACCGGGCCACAAGTGTTGCCGGCGCCGGGCGGGCAGGGGATCGGCTGGTTGTTGGCGTCGAGGATGGCGAACTGGTTGCGGAAGGCCAGCGCCGCCGCGCCGACGAAGGGTACCGGACGCGCGAAGCCATCGTCTTCCAAACAGAGATGATTGGCGTAGGAGGATGCGTTGTTGCAACGCTCGAAATCGCCGTCGTTGCCGTCGACATGGGACTGCCGGAAGAAACGTCCGTAGAGGTTGCCCTGCAATGTCCAGTTGTCGGTCAGTGCGTATTTGCCGTTGAGGCCGAGTAGCGCGGTGTTGTTCTGCGTCGTTTGCGGTGTGGTGTAGACCGAACTCCAATCGCGGTTCAGCATTTCGATGGGAGTCGCCGCGGTGGCGCCGAACGATGACGTCGCGACCGAGCCGAACAGGTGGAATTCCGCCTTATCGTCGCGCCAGCCGATGTCGCCGTAGAAGCGGCCGAGCGTCGTCGGCGATTTCTGCCGCCAGCCATGATCCTGCATACCCTGTGCGGCGATGTAGGTGCTCCAGTTGCCGGACTCGGCGCCAAATTGCAGGCCGCCCTGAACCCGTCCATAGGAGCCGCCGGAAATTTCCTGCTCGAAGCCGTGCCAGTTGAAGCCGTTCTTGGTTTGCAGATTGACGGCGCCGCCGAGCGCGTTGAGGCCGAAGATCGGGTTATTGGTGAAGACGTCGGCCTGCTGGATCGCGTTGGTCGGGATCATGTCCCAGTTCACGGTGTCGCCGAACGCCTCGTTGAGGCGGATGCCGTTCATGTAAACGGCGAGCCCCTGCGGCGTGCCTTGCAGCGGTGAGGCGGCGAAGCCGCGATAGCGGATTTCCTGCTGCGCGCTGTTGCCGTTGGGATCGGACAAGCTGACGCCGGGAACGCGCTGGAACAAGGTGTCAGTGATGTTGGGAGACGCCGCGCGTTGGAAGTCGTCGGCATGAACGGTGGTGATGGTGGATGGCACTTTGTCGCGATCGATACCGCGGCCCTGCAACGGTGTATCGGCGACGACCTGGATTTCCGGCAGCATCTCTTGCGCCTGGGCCGTGGACACGGCCATCGGCAATCCCGAGGCCAAGACGCAGAATGCGAATGTCCGCCTCATCAACGCTTCCCCCCAAGGCGGCATTTGCCGCGAATGACGCGGCGTTGGCCGTCACGTCTTGGGAAAGATCGTAGAGGCGGGGATGCCAGCATGGCACTCCCTTTAGGTCGTAGGCGGGCGGGAGAATACGGCTGACGGGTCGGGAAAAATTCCCGATACGACAGGTCGATCCAACAGGGTTGGATCGGACCTGTCGTGCCTCTTTCTGTTTGATCATGATCTTTTCCGAAAACCGGTTCCCATTTTTCGGGATCATGCTTTAGCCACCAGGCCCTCCGCGCCGGGCGAGAAAGCCACGCGAGGGGTCGTAGGCGACAATGGCACTGCACAGGAACACCACGGCGCAGCCGATGACCACAGCCAGCGACACCCATTCCACCTTGCCGTAGAGCGCGAAGCGGATCAGTTCGGTGACGTGGGTGAAGGGATTGGCCTGGCAGACATAATAGAGGAACGGGCTGGATTCCTTGACCCGCCAAAGCGGGTAGAGCGCCGACGAGGCGAAGAACATCGGAAAGATGACAAAATTCATCACTCCCGCGAAGTTCTCCAATTGCTTGATCAGCGAGGAGATCAGCATTCCCAGCGCGCCGAGCATGAAGCCGCTCAGCAGCAGGGCCGGGATCACCAGAAAATAGCCGACCGGCGGCACTTCCACATCCCAGAACCACGCGATCAGCAGGAACGCATAGACTTGCAGGATCGATACCATCGTGCCGGCGAGCAGCTTCGAGGTCAGAAGCCACCAGCGCGGGAACGGGCTCACCAGCAGCGTGCGCATACCGCCGGTCTCGCGATCGTACACCATCGTCAGCGACGACTGCATACCGTTGAAAAGCTGAATCATCGCAATCAAGCCCGGCGCGATATAGACCTCGTAGAGCACGTAGGTTTCATACGGCGGGATGATGGAGACGCCGAGTACCTGTCGAAAGCCGGCCGCGAAAATGAACAGCCACACCAGTGGCCGCACCAGCGCCGAGATGAATCGCTCGCGCTGATGGATAAAGCGGAGGGCCTCGCGCCAGACGATGCCGCAGAGGCAAATCCAGTATTGCGCCAGCGTGAGACGATGTCCGGTGGGCGTATCGGTGAGGACGGTCATGCGCCGGCTCCCGCGCCAGTGTCGGCCTGCGTCAGCTTGGTGAAGGCACTGCCGATATCTGACGTGCCCGCAGCAGCGACGACGTCGCTGACCGCGCCTTTCGCCAGCACGCATCCGCCATGCAGCACCACCACGTCGTCATTATCGCCGACCTCGTCGATGAGGTGCGTGGCCCACAACACGCCGATGCCGCTTCGCAGCAGGCGGCGCACATGGCCGAGAATATCGGCGCGCGACTTGATATCGAGGCCGACGGTCGGCTCGTCTAGCAGCAGCAATCGCGGCTGATGCAACAGCGCGCGGGCAATCTCGACGCGGCGCATCTGACCGCCGGAGAGGTTGCTGACCCGCTCGCGCCGCCGATCCGTCAAATCGACTAGCGTAAGCACGCGGGCGATCTGCTCGTCGGCCTGCCGCCGGCCGATGCCGTGCAGCGCCGCGTGATAGATCAGGTTCTGCTGCACCGAGATATCGACATCAAGCGCGCGCGATTGGAATACCACACCGAGCCGGCTCAGCGCCGCGCCGGGTTCGCGCGCAACGTCATGGCCGAGAATGCGGATATGGCCGTTGCGGATCGCATAGAGCCGGGTGATGAGCGAAAACAGCGTCGACTTGCCGGCGCCGTTGAGGCCGAGCAGCACCGTGAATGAGGTGGGCCTGACGGAAAAGCAGACATCGCGCAACGCCACGCGCGCGCCGTAACGATGTCCGACACCAACGACATCGAGCGCGGCAGGACCGGCTGTGTTGGCCGCCTGCGTCAGGATCGCGACGTCGTTCACTTCGGCCCCATCGCGACGCCCCACGGCAATTCGCCGACCTGGATCGATTTGATGACCTTGAGATTGGCGACATCAATGACGGAAACGTCGTTCGACAGGCCGTTGGCGGCGAGCAGGTACTTGCCGTCCGGGGTGAATGCGCCGTGCCACACCCGCTGCCCGACGAGCAGATACTTCAGCACCTCATGTGTGGTGCCGTCGACGACGGCGATGCGGTTCGATGGCCCAAGGTGAATGAAGCCAAGTTTGCCGTCGCTGGTGATATTGATGCCAACCGGTTGAATTTTCTCCGCCCGCAGGCCGGGGATGGTAAAGCGCACCACCTTGGTGATCTTCCGCGTCGTCGGGTTGATGATCGAAAGCCCGCCGCCGACCTCGGACGTGATCCACAATTCCGATCCGTCGGGTTTGAATGCGGCGGAGCGGGGCCGCGAGCCGATCAGCACGTTGGCCACCACCTTGCGATCGGTGGTGTCGATGAAATGCGCCATGCTCGTCGTCTCCGACGTGCAGATCACGGTCTTGCCGTCAGGGCTCACCGCAATGCCTTCCGGCTCGACGCCGACCGGAATCTTTGCAACCGCTTTGCGCGCCTCGACGTCGATCACGGTGACTGCGGCATCGTCCTCGTTGGCGACATAGAGAAATTTCCCGGCTGGATCGAGTGCGAATTGCTCGGGATCGGGACCCGACGGCAATTCGCCGACGATTTTGCGTGTCGTGGTGTCGATGATCTGGATGGTGTTGTCATCGCCGGTCGCGACGAACACGAACTTGCCGTCGCGCGAGACCTCGATGCCGCGGGGGCGTTCACCGGTCTTGATGGTGGCGATCGTTTTCAGGGCGTCAGTGTCCACCACCGAGATCGAATTGCCCTTCTCGTTGGAGACGTAAGCGGTGTAGGCAAGGCTCGGTGCGGTCGTCGCCGCGAGCACGGCAATGGTCAGGCCGACGTGTCTGAGGATGCTGGTTCCGATCATGAAGGCCCCGCCCTGAAAAGCACGATTACTGAAGTTTGCATTTGGTTTCGGGCCGGTCCAGTCCGAGCGTGTCGAGTTCGGAGGACTGGTGGAGGAAACCCTCCTGCGGCGAGATCGATACGGTGTTGCGGCCGTCGAACAGCAGGATGGGCTGACGCAGTTGGAGGTTCCAGTCGCGCAGCGTCAGTTTCTGTCCCTTGAATGCCGCGACTGAAAATTCCGGGCTCTTGATGTAAGCGAACAGCTTGGCCGAATCCGCAGTGTTGGCATGGGCCGCCGCCTCGCCGACGATTCGAACGGCGGTCCACAGTTGCATGTCCAGCGGCGTCATGAAGCGTTGAAACTTTTTCTTGAAGCGGTTTTGCAGTTGCAGCGCGCCCCATTGGTCGAACGCGGCGTCCCACGTCGTCGGCACCAGCCCTGCGGAGCCTGCGACAAGGCGCGGCGTCCAAGTGCGATAGGGCAGGTAGCCGGCGAACACCTCGCTTTCGTCGGCCGCGACCAGAATGTCGTAGTCCGGTGCGCCCTGCGTCAGGTCGATCATCTGACGCTGTACTTCGGCAAGGCCGCTGTCGGTGCGCCGCGCGCCGCCGGTGTCCTTGAATTCTTTCTCGGCGACGATCTTCGCCCCGAACCGCTTCGCCGCGTGCCGCAAGGCATCTGCGAAGGCTTTATCGCCGTCGTGCGATCCGCTGACCAGGAACCAGTTGCGCCATTTCCTCAGCACGAGATACTGCGCCAGCGCATCAGCCAGCATGAAGCGGCTCGGCGCGACATGGATGAGGTTGGCGCGGCAATCCTGCTCGCGCAGCCGCTCGTCCGGGGCACCGGCATTGATGAGAACTTCGCCGCTTGCCTTGCCGGCGTCGGCCGCCTGCAAAAGCTGGTTGGCCGGAAGGTTCGCGGCAATGAACGCCACGCCCTGATCGGCGAGCGCCTTGACGGCGGGCGCGGGATCGTCGCCGTCGCCGATCTTGCTTTCGATCAACTCAAAGCGTTGGCCGAGAAAGCTGCCGGTGGTGTTGTTGTCGTCGATCGCGAGTTGCGCACCGGCGAGGCCGTCGTTCGGCGCCGGAATGTCGATCAGCGAAATCTTTTCCTTCGACAACGGACCGTGCAGGTAGCCGATCTTGATCGATTGCGATTGCGATTGCGCGAAAGCGGGCGTGCCGATCCAACTCGCGGCGACGCACGCCATAGCAGTCAGCCACAGCCTCGCGGCGGGGACAGTGTGCTTCCGGGCCAGGTTCCGCAGCAAATAGAGCCGTGCGGCGTACCTTCCCATGCAAGCTCCCGAACCCGTCAAATCGTGGTCTTTTTTGCTCCGTTTCGGGAGCTTTCCACCATGATCAACAAAACCTGCCATGCGACAAGGGCCTACTTGGTAGTAGGCGGCGAAACGAACGTCGCCGCCACGGATGCGTTGTGTGATGCCGCACAGCGTGCCGCGAAAGCAGCAGCGGAATCAACTTCCGCGCCTATTCGGGGCGTGCTATATTGAGAGGCAAGCAACGAAAACGTGAACGATGCTCCGGGTAAGCGGGCATCAGGAACATGCTGCAATGCGATTGATGGATCGGCTGCGGTCATGTTCGAGGTGAGGATCGCCGGGACGTGACACGATTTCTGATCGTTGAGGATCATCCGCTATTCCGCGAGGCGCTGGAAAGCGCTGTTTGCGTCGCCAATCCTGATGCTGAAATCCTGCAAGCGACTTCCATCGACGAGGCGCTGGCGATTCTTGGCTCTACCCACGCTGTCGATCTGATTTTGCTCGACCTGTCGATGCCGGGGACCACGGGACTGCTCGGGGTGGTCCGCATCCGCAAGGCGTTTCCGAAAAATCCGGTGGTGATCGTGTCCTGTTTCGAAGACAGGGAGATCGTCCGCAGTGTGCTGTCGCTCGGCGTTTCGGGCTACATCCCGAAATCGACATCGAAGCGCGAACTGGCGGATTCGATTGGCGAAGTGCTGCGCGGTTCGATCTATCTGCCGAAGCGGTTCATCGATGCGGCGCGGACCAAGCGGGCGCAGCCGCAGAATCTTGAGTTGCTCAAGCGGCTGCACGAACTGACGCCGCAGCAGTTGCGGGTGCTGGACATGGTGCGCAGGGGTTTGCAGAACAAGCAGATCGCCTATGAGTTGAAAATCTGCGAAACCACGGTGAAGGTCCACGTCTCGGAGATCCTGCGGAAGCTCAATGTCGCGAGCCGTACTAACGCTATCATCGAGATATCGAAGATCGATTTCACCAACCTCGCCGGCGAAACGCCGGTCCAGCACGTTTCGCTCGAGCACGCGCGGCTGCAATAGGCCCGGCAGCCCGGTTTGTTCAGACGAGATGGATGCGCGAACCAAGTCCGTCGGGTGAGGCTTGTTGTTCGGTCGATAGAAGCGCCAACTCGTCATGGCCGGGCTTGTCCCGGCCATCCACGGCTTTGGACCTGGTTGACTTACAAGACGTGGATGCCCGGCATAAAGCTGGGCATGACGGATAGTGCACCGCGTTCTAAGCCAGCAGGAATGACAATAGCGACCGCATCTCGGCGGGCTTGACGGGTTTGCGCAGCAGTTCGAGCCCGTACACAGCGGCCTCCCGCTCGGCTTCGATCGAGTAGTCGGCGGTCACGATGATGGCCGGCACATCGATCTTGATCAGCTCGCGGATCGAATTCACCGCGTCGAGGCCGTTCTCGCCGTGATCGAGGTGCAGGTCGGCGATAATCGTGTCCGGCGGTTCGCCGAGCGCGCCGATGCTCTCCATGGCGTCGGTCGCTGATGTCGTGGTGGCGAC
>JAFKKM010000015.1 GCA_017305555.1 Hyphomicrobiales bacterium
CCTTGTAGCCGAGCTGCGACGGGCTCAGCATCGGGCTGCTGTTGGCGCCCGGCTTCAGCGGCTCGGTCGCGGCGACGTGCTTGGTGCGGCCGACTTCGAGTTCGGCTGGCGTCAGCGGGCGCGCGCCGTCGGGACCCATCACGCGCTTCTTCTCGGCGGCGCGAATCCGCTTGCGCTCGACCGCATCGACATCCTTCGGCCAGTTCGCGGGTTCTCCCGCCGAGGCGGACTGCGGCGGCGGCAGGTCGATCTTGGGCGGAATCACCAGCGGCGAGCGCTCGCGATAGTCGATGCCGGATTCGGTACCGTTGGTAGCGCCGATGCCGGTCATGATGTTGTGGATGATCTTTTCCTCGAACGTCGGCTCGTCGTCGCCATCCTGCGCCTGCGCCACGCCGGCGCCGATCACCATGCCGATGCCGAGCGTGGCCACGCCGATCCGGGCGGCACGGGACAGGCGGGTGGGCGCAATCCTCGGATCGAAGGGATTGAGCATCGTCCAGCAGCTTGTTCCGGCTTTGTGCATTACGAGGATCCTGTTCAAATCTGCTTCAATCGGGCCGGTCGCGCTCCGCGCCGCTTCCGGACGCGGAGTCCGCAAGCATTTTGACCGGCAAAGTCAGCTTTGTGCATTCCGACAGCGTATCGGCTGGGATCAGGGCGCTTTTACGGCGTCGGGTCCGCGGAAAGAGTCATACAGCAGCGCCGCGACGCCGACAACGATGGCCGCGTCCGCAATGTTAAACACATACCAATTCAGGGTTTTTCCGCCCCATTGGATGTGGAACAGGGCGAAATCGACCACCGCGCCATAGGCCGCGCGGTCGATGGCGTTGCCGATCGCGCCGCCGATGATCAGGCCGAGACCAATGGTCGCAAGCCGGGTCTTCGAGCGCGCCATCCAGATCGCCAGCGCGATCACCGCGATCACCTTGAAGCCGAGCAGGACAGCGGCGCCGATCGGGCCATCCTGCTGGAACCAGCCGTAACTGATGCCGGTGTTCCAGGCCAGCACCAGATCAAAGAACGGCGTCACCTGGACCGCGCCACGACGGCCTAGCTCGAACACGAACAGCAGCCACAGCTTGGTCGCCTGATCGAGCACCAGCGCGACGAGGGCTGCGACGATGCCGGCGCGAAGGGGGGTCATCGGAGCAACCAGCTCTCAGGGTAGATTATTGCGCTCGCCCAAAAATCCGGCGTCGTCCCCGCGAAGGCGGGGACCCATACGCCGTGTCGCTGCGATTTGGACATGAGGGGCGGCATGGTTGGCTGCTTGCTTCCAATCGATAGGTCAGGGGTTATGGGTCCCCGCCTTCGCGGGGACGACCAAGTCGTTGTTATGCCGTGACCCCCAGCGCCTTCCACTCGCGCAGCGCCTGGGCGTCGCGCGGGGTGACGTCGGGATATTCCTTGTCCTCGCCGACCTCCGGCGAAATCTTCCACGAGCGGGCGCATTTGGTGCCGACGGCCTTCTCGACCACCACCGCGACGCCCTCGACCGCCGGCAGGCGGAACGCATCGGCCGGGGCCTCACCCTCGCGCACTTCGTAGTTCGAAGTGATGCAGACTTCCGCCAGGTCGGTCTCGAACAGCGTGGCGAGCACCGCGCGGTCGGCGACGTAGATGACCGGCGAGGCTTCGAGCGAGGAGCCAATGCGCTTGGCGGCGCGTTCCAGCTCCAGAGCGCCGGTGACGACGCGGCGGACGTCGCGAATCGTCTGCCACTTTTTCGCCAGCGTATCGTCACGGTATTGCTGCAAGACTCCCGGGAACAAAGTGAGATGCACCGACGGCTCCGCGTTCGGCCGGTAGAGCTGCCATGCCTCCTCGGCAGTGAACGACAGCGACGGCGCCAGCCACTTCAGGATCGCGTCGCAAAGAATATCGATCACTGTCAGCGCCGCCTTGCGCGCATTCGACGATGGCGGATCGCAATACAGTGTGTCCTTGCGGATATCGAAGTAGAACGCCGACAGTTCGGAATTCATGAAGGTCGCAAGAGACGCGACCACCGTCTTGTAGTCGAACGCCGCGTAAGCCTTGCGCACGACTTCGTCCTGCTCGGCGAGTTCGTGCAGCATCAGCCGTTCAAGCTCGGGCATGTCGGCAGCCGCGACTGCGTCCTCGCGCTTGAAGTGATGCAAGGTGCCGAGCATCCAGCGGATCGAGTTGCGCAGCTTGCGATAGGTCTCGATGGTGTTCTTGAGAATCTCCGGACCGATGCGCTGATCGTCGGCGTAGTCGGTGGCGCACACCCACAGCCGCAAAATATCCGCGCCCGATTGCGCGATCACCTTCTGCGGCTCGACGGTGTTGCCGAGCGACTTCGACATCTTACGGCCGTTCTCGTCCAGCGTGAAGCCGTGCGTCAGCACGACATCATACGGCGCGCGGCCGCGCGTGCCGCAGCTTTCCAGGAGCGAGGAGTGAAACCAGCCGCGATGCTGATCGCTGCCTTCGAGATACATCACCGAGTCCTGGCCGCCATCGACCTTGCGCTTGATGCCGGCAAGGCCGGGGAAGTGCACCGGGTCTTCCAGCACGAAGGCGTGGGTCGAACCGGAGTCGAACCAGACGTCGAGAATGTCGTCGACCTTCCGCCAGTCTTCGTTGGCGCGTTGCCCAAGGAAGCGTTCGCGCGCGCCCTCCATGTACCAGGCGTCGGCACCTTCCTTCTCGAACGCCTCGAAGATACGCGTGTTGACGGCATCGTCGATCAACACTTCGGCGGAGCCGTCGCCCTTCTCGCGCACGAACACCGCGATCGGCACACCCCATGCGCGCTGACGCGAGATCACCCAGTCGGGACGCCCGGCGATCATGCCGGTGATGCGGTTCTGGCCCTGCGGCGGCACCCATTGCGTGACGCTGATGGCCTGCAATGCGCGGGCGCGCAGCGTATCGCCGGACGCAGCCTTGCCGTGGTCCGCGATATCCGTAGCTCCGGCCTTGGCCGGAGCGTCCAGAATATCCTTGTCCATCGCGATGAACCACTGCGGCGTGTTACGGAAGATCACCGGCTTCTTCGAGCGCCACGAATGCGGATACTGATGCTTCAAGCGGCCACGCGCGAGTAACAGCCCGCGTTCGATCAGGGCTTTGATAACAGCTTCGTTGGCGTCGCCCTTCTCGCCCTTGTCGGTGAGCACGCGCTTGCCTTCGAAGCCGGGTGCCTGCGCGGTCAACGCGCCGTTCTCATCGACGGTATAGGGGATCGCGGTCGAGATGCCGCGCGCGTCGAGATCGCGCGCGCTTGCGGTCCAGATGTCAAAGTCCTCGCGGCCGTGGCCTGGCGCGGTGTGGACGAAGCCGGTGCCGGTGTCGTCGGTGACATGATCGCCGTCGAGTAGCGGCACGGTGAATTCGTAACCGCCGTTAAGCCCTTTCAGCGGATGCGCGCATTCGATCGCGTCCATGGTGTCGGCCGGAATGTCGCGGACCTTCTCGTAAGCCGTCACGCGCGCCTGTTTGAAAACGTCTTCCGCGAGCTTGTCGGCGAGGATCAGCATGTCGCCGGTCTTGGCCCAGTTGTCGGCGGGCGCGTCGGTGACCTTGTAGAGGCCATAGCCGATCTTCGAGGAGAAGCTGATGGCGCGATTGCCGGGCAGCGTCCACGGCGTCGTGGTCCAGATCACCACGTTAGCGTTGGCGAGCGCGCCGTGCGCCGGCGAGGTGACCGGAAACTTCACCCACACCGTATCGCTGGTGTGATCTTCGTATTCGACTTCAGCCTCGGCGAGCGCGGTCTTCTCGACCACGCTCCACATCACCGGCTTGGAGCCGCGATAGAGCGTGCCGTTGGCGGCAAACTTCATCAATTCGCGCGCGATCTGCGCTTCGGCGAAGTAATCCATTGTGGCGTAGCGGCCGTCCCAATCGCCGATGATGCCGAGCCGCTTGAATTCCTCGCGCTGGATGTCGAGCCACTTGTTGGCATAGGCGCGGCATTCCTTGCGGAACGCCACCATCGCGGCGGAGTCCTTGAAGTTCGGCTTCTGCTTGCCCTTGGAGCGGTAGTTCTCTTCCTCGATCTTCCATTCGATCGGAAGACCGTGGCAGTCCCAGCCCGGCACGTAGTTGGAATCGTGACCGAGCATCTGCTGGCTCTTGGTCACCACGTCCTTGAGGATCTTGTTGAGCGCGTGGCCGATATGGATGTTGCCGTTGGCGTAGGGCGGGCCGTCATGCAGCACGAACTTCGCGCGGCCCTTCGCGCTCTCGCGCAGCTTGCCGTAGAGATTGATCTCGTTCCAGCGCTTGAGGATATCCGGCTCGCGCTGCGGCAGGCCGGCGCGCATCGGAAATTCGGTCTGCGGCAGGAATAAAGTCTTTGAGTAGTCGGGCCCGTCGGATTTCGGGGCGGCGGATTTCTGCGGCTTGTCGGACATGAGACTCTGGCTTGGCTAGGGCTTAATCCAACTGTGTTGGATCAGACCCGTCGTTTATCTTTTTCTTTGAGCATGATCTTGTCCGAAAACCGGTTTCCACTTTTCGGGATCATGCTCCAAAGGGCGCGGACGTGCGGTAACGACATCAATCCCGGTCTTGCGCCGAGCAGAGCTCAGGCGGAAGCCGGGCCGATAATAATTATGGTGCACCGCGCCAACATGGCGCTTTCCATAGCAGGCGGCAGCGCGAACGCAAAGGCCGTGATCGCAGCAGGGTTTATGCCGGCTTTGCGCCGGCGATGCGGCGGGCCGGATTACCCGTGACGGTTGCTCCGGCTTCGACGTTGCGGGTGACGACGCTGCCGGCGCCGATCACAGCGCCATCGCCGATGCTGACGCCGGGCAGGATGATCGCGCCGCCGCCGATCCAGACGTCGCGGCCGATCTGCACCGGGCGACCGAATTCGACGCCCGAGCGGCGGGTGGCGGCATCGCGCGGGTGATCGGCCGCATAGATCTGGACCGCAGGGCCGATCTGGGTGCGGTCGCCGATCGTGACCTCAACGACGTCGAGGATCACGCAGTTGAAGTTGAGGAAGACGCTGTCGCCGAGGCGAATGTTGCTGCCGTAGTCGCAGAAGAACGGCGGACGGATGGTCACGTTCGCACCAAGCTGCGGAATGCGTTCGGCAAGAATATCGCGCAATACATCGAGGGACGATCCCGCCGCCGCATTGTAACGCGCGAGCCAGCGTGCGGTCTCGGCCTGATCCGCGACGATTTCAGGATCGTCCGGCCGATACAATTCCCCGGCCAGCATCTTCTGCTTTTCGGTTCTGTTCAGCCGATCGCTCCCAGCTTTGGAAAGGCATTCGGCGCGGCGGCGAGCGCGGCGCGCGCCTTGACGCTGTCGTCGTCCATTTGGCGGATCAGCGCTTCGATGCCGTCGAACTTCAACTCGTCGCGGATGTAGGCGATGAAGGCGACGTCCAACATCTTGCCGTAGAGATCGCCTTTGAAGTCGAACAGGAAGATTTCCAAGAGCGGTGCACCGTTGTCGAAGGTCGGGCGGCGGCCGAAACTCGCCACGCCGTCATATCGCCGGCCGTCGAGACCGACGCGCACCGCATAGATGCCGTGGCGCAGGCCGCAATGCGGATCGAGGCGAATGTTGGCAGTCGGATAACCAAGATCGCGGCCGCGCTTTTCGCCATGGATCACCTCACCGCTGATGAACCAGGGACCGTCGAGCATCTCGGTCGCTTCAGCAATCTGGCCTTCCGCCAGCGCCATGCGGATGGCGGTGGAGGACACCGGCCGCTCGTCGATGTCGATATGGGATTGCACATGGACTTCGATGCCAAGCCGCGGCGCTTCACTTTGCAGCAGCGCTGGCGAGCCGGCGCGGCCCTTGCCGAAATGGAAGTCGTAGCCGATCGAAATCCCGCTGATACCGAGCCGTCCGATCAGATCCTTCTCGATGAAATCCTGCGCGCTGGTGCCGGCGCGCGCGGCGTTGAAGGTCATGATCACAGCGCCGTCGAGGCCGGTCCCAGCCAGCAGGCGCAGCTTGCCGGTCTCGTCGGTGAGGCGGAATTGCGGGGTATGCGGGCTGAAGAAACTGCGCGGATGCGGCTCGAACGTCACGGCGAGGGCAGGGCGACCGAGCCGCTTCGCCATATCCAACGCAGCCCCGATCACGGCGCGGTGGCCACGATGGACGCCGTCGAAATTGCCCATGGCCACCACCGCGCCCTGCGGAATGGCCGATGCGGGCGTCTGGTCGCGGATGACGGAAAAGCTGGAAGACATTGATGAATTCGCGATTTTGCCGGGGTTGCCGATCGAAGTGAGGTCTAGCCGGGTTTGAAGTCAAGCCGGCTCTGGCGATTAAGGCTGCCGACGCGGAGGTTGCAATCCGTACTTTTCGCGCTCGCCGATTAACGCGGTGTTTAAGCGGTGATGGTAACAGTCAGCGCTGGTTGGGGACAAACGGGGCTTGCCATCACCGTTTGTCACGCGTCGGTCAGATGTGAGGCAGGGAGCTTAATATGGCGGTTGATCTATCGATGCCGGTTCTGGTGGTGGATGATTACAACACCATGATCCGCATTATCCGCAATCTTCTCAAGCAATTAGGCTTCCAGAACATCGACGATGCGAGCGACGGGTCGGCGGCCCTCGCCAAGATGCGCGGCAAGAAATACGGACTGGTGATCTCCGACTGGAACATGGAGCCGATGACCGGCTACGACCTGCTCAAGGAAGTCCGGGCCGACCCTAACTTCGCGACCACGCCCTTCATCATGATCACGGCGGAATCGAAGACCGAGAACGTGATCGCGGCGAAGAAGGCGGGGGTCAACAATTACATCGTCAAGCCGTTCAACGCGGCGACGTTGAAGACCAAGATCGAGGCAGTGTTCCCGGATATCGTGGCGGCATAAGCGCGCCCGCAATTTCAGCACTTGTTGTTTCGTCATGGCCGGACATAGCCGTTCGAAGAACGGCGTCGCTTCCGTTCGCCTATACTCCGGCCATCCACGTCTTTAACGACAAGCTCAGATACGCGATGGACGTTCTTACCAGCGCAGCTCGCGGGTCAGCGCCAGCGGTGGATGCCCGAACAGTTCCTTGACGGCTGCCGCATCCAGCGCGTCGACGCCCTGGAATTCGCCGGCATGAATGCCGCGCGTGACAAACAACAGGTTGATCCCGAAGCCGTGGGCGCCGGTCAGGTCGGTGCGAACGGAGTCCCCGATCGCCAGCACGCGGCGGAGCGGGATTTTCGCCCCACGCCGGGCCTCCGCGATGGACATGGCGCGTTCGTAGATCGGCCGATGCGGCTTGCCGTAGAAAATCACCTCGCCGCCCAACTCGCGATACAACTCGGCGATAGCGCCGGCGCAGTAGATCAGCCGGTCGCCGCGCTCGACGACGATGTCGGGGTTGGCGCAGATCAGCGGCAGGTTTCGCGCGCGCGCCTGTTCCATCATGGCGCGATAATCTTTCGGCGTTTCGGTCTCGTCGTCGAAGGGGCCGGTGCAGACGATATAATCGGCGCTTTCGATCGGCGCGAACGCGGCTTCAAGCCCGCGATAGATCGAGTTGTCGCGTTCCGGGCCGAGCCAGAACATGGTCTTGCCTGGATGGTCGGCCACGAAGCTGCGGGTCAGGTCGCCAGAGCTGACGATGGCGTCGTAGGTTTCGTCGGCGACGCCGAGCTTGCGCAGTTGCCTCTGTACGGAATCCGCCGGGCGTGGCGCATTGGTAATCAGCACCACGGTGCCGCCACGCTGACGGAAGGTGTGAAGGGCCTTGCAGGCTTCGGGAAAAGCTTCCAGCCCGTTGTGGACCACGCCCCAGATGTCACTCAGCAGGACGTCGACATCGGCGGCGAGGTCGCGCATGTGTTCGATGAAACGCAGGCTCATCATTGCGAGTGCCGTTGCCGATCAGTGAGGGCGCACGGCGCGTCGTGCCAACGCGGCATTGCCGCTGGCACGCGGCGGATCGACCCGTCGAAGCTCGGTTTTAGGAGAAACAACGGGGACCTCTTGCTTTGGCTTGCCCGGCAACGCCGGAGAGGTGGGATCGCCCGGGGAGGCGAGTGCCGTCTCGGGCCGCAGCGGCTTGGGAGCTGCAAAAAGAAAACCTTGCCCGAACCGGACATTGTAGTCCAGCAGATCGACGACGGCTCGCTCGCCCTCAATCCGCTCGGCGATCAAATCGATGCCGAAGCGGCCGAGCAAGTCGGAGAGATCGGCGGCGTGAATGTCGGCGCCGGCTCCTTGCTTCTGGTCCAGTAACAGCGCCGCCGAGACCTTGATGAAGCGGACGCCGCGATCGGCCAGTTCGCGTGGCTCGATGCGCAGATCCTCGACATGATCGAGCGAGAAGCGGTAGCCGCGTTGCGCCAGCGCCGCCAGATGCTCGCGCTCCACCGATCCGAGGTGATTGAAGGTGCTTTGCTTGAATTCGAGGACGAATGACGTCGCGACAGCGCGATTGGCGTCAAGGAAATCGAGGCACTGGGCGAAACTCGACGGGTTAGCGAGCGTCGCAGGCGCGATATTGCAGAACACGCCGACGTCCTTGTTGCGAATCATCAGGCGGCGCAGCACCTGGACGCTGCGCAGGATCACGCTGTGATCGATGCGGCCCATCAGCCCGGCGGCTTCGGCGGGCTCGATGAAATCCTCGGCCGCGATGATCTTGTCGTTGCCGTCGCGCAGCCGCGTCACCGCCTCGTAGAAACGCACTTTGCGCTGCGGCAGGGTAACGATGGGTTGCAGATAAATGTCGATGCGGTTGGCGTCGATCGCGTCCTTGATGACGTCGATCAACGCATCCTCGGCTGGCGCTTGCGGTGCATCGATGTCGAGGTAATCGTCTTCAATGCCGGCAGGCTCGGAAGCGGCGGTCTCAACGACGGGTTGATACGACGACGCGGCGGCCGGTCGGACGGGGGCCGGCGGCGGAATCGGCGCGTGCGGGCGCGGAGCCGGTGCAGCCATCATGCCGTCGGAGAGTTGGTCGTCGTGGACCGCGACCGCTTCCGCCAGCTGGTTGACCAGCCCGCCCAATTCGCTGATTTCGTCGTGCATCGCCTTGAAGCGGTCCTGCGAGGCCGAGGTGGCCGAGACCAATCGACCCTCGATAGCGCTCAGCCGGCGTCCGAAGTCGCCGACTTGCCGCGCCAGATCCGCGGTGCCCTGCGAGAGATCGGCAATCTGGTGACCGATCTTGGGACGGTCGCCGAGGCGCATCGAGACCGCGTTATAAAGGATCATGAAGGTCAGCGCGGCGAGCGCGACGATGGCGGATTGCGAACTGTCGATGCCGGCGACGGCATAAAGAACCAGGCCGAGCGATGCGGCGATCAGTGCCATGCAGATGGCAACGAAAATCGTAGATACCCGAAACATGCTCCGCGTGTCTTTCCCGGCGCGCCAGCGGCCATGGCCATCGAGCCGCCGACCAGGTCATCAGGTCACGGCCCATCTCTACCATTAGACCTGATTCGAGCACACGTCTTGCGGGTGATTCGGAACCCGCAAGCTCTCCACAACGCAGTTCCGGAAACCGGCCCAGCGAGCCGGAATAACATCGAAAGGGGCCGCCGGCAGGGTTGAGGCCGGCGGCCCGGGGAACGATCAGGCGACGGCGCGGATGATCTTGGCGACCTTTTCGATGATCTCGCCGACCCGGGCCTCGCTGACGATCAGCGGTGGGGTCAGCGCGATGGTATCGCCGGCGACACGGACCATGATGTCGTTGTCATGGAAGCCGCGCTGGAGCGCTTCGAAGCCCCGCTTGCCCGGCCCTTCCTTGTTCGGCGACAGTTCGATGCCGGCGGTGATGCCGACGGTGCGGATGTCGACGACGTTCGGCTCGTTGCGCAGGCTCATCACCGCGTCGGCGAATTTCGATTCGAGCTTGTTGGCGCGCTCGAACAGCTTCTCGTCGCGATAGATATCCAGCGTCGCGAGGCCCGCCGCGCAAGCCAGCGGATGCGCCGAGTAGGTGTAGCCGTGACACAGTTCGATGACGTGTTCGGGGCCGGTCATGAACGTCTCGTAGATGGTGTCGCGGACGATCACGCCGCCCATCGGCGCTGCGCCGTTGGTGACGCCCTTCGCAAACGTGATCATGTCCGGCAGCACGCCATAGCGTTCCGCCGCGAAGGCGTAACCGAGGCGGCCGAAGCCGGTGATCACTTCGTCGAAGATCAGCAGGATGCCGTGCTTTTGGGTGATCTCGCGCAGGCGCTTGAGATAGCCTTTCGGCGCGGCGATCACGCCGGTCGATCCGGCCATCGGCTCGACAATGACGGCGGCGATGGTGTTGGCGCCGTGCAGGTTGACGAGGCGCTCCAGTTCATCGGCAAGGTCCGCGCCCCATTCCGGTTCGCCCTTGCTGAAGGCCTGCTTGTCGCGGTTGTAGGTGGATTGCAGATGATCGACGCCGGTGAGCAGCGTGCCGAACATCTTGCGGTTGCCGACGATGCCGCCGACCGAGGTGCCGCCGAAGCCGACGCCGTGATAACCGCGCTCGCGGCCGATCAGGCGGCTGCGTCCGCCTTGTCCATTGATCTGGTGATAGGCCAGCGCGATCTTCAGCGCGGTGTCAGCGGCTTCCGAGCCGGAGTTGCAAAAGAAGACCTGCTCCAGGCCCTTCGGGGCCAGTTCCGCGATGCGGCTGGCCAGTTCGAACGCCTGCGGAATGCCGAACTGGAACGGCGGCGCATAATCGAGCGCTTCGGCCTGCTTGCCGATCGCGGCGGCGATTTCCTTGCGGCCGTGGCCGGCATTGCTGCACCACATGCCGGCGGCGGCATCGATCACCTGGCGGCCGTCGGTGGTGATGTAGTGCATGTCCTTGGCGCCGGCGAGCAGACGCGGGGCTTTCTTGAACGCGCGGTTCGCGGTGAACGGCATCCAGAACGCGGCGAGATCGTTGGGGACGTTCACGCTGCGTTGGTTTGGGCTCTTGTCTAACATGGGGTCCCTCTGCTGCTTTTCGGCGGGTTATTGACTGCCGCCCAACTTAGATCGTTTTCGCGCTCAGTGGAAACGTAGCAACGCCGCAGAGCAGGTATTTTTGTCGCGGCGAACACGGCTCTGCGAGGTGCGATACGCCAGGGCAGGCTTACGCAGTTTCCCTGATGCTTGAATATTGGATATGCAATCATAAATTGAGTTATAGGATATAAACACAATTAATAGTTGTGTGATTGAGTGAGGCCATGACATGGCTCGCTCATCAATTCCAATGTTTCGCACGCTGTCGCGGTGCGGCATCCGCAGTCGAATTCGCGATCCTCCTGCCGCTGTTTCTACTGCTGGTGTTTGGTATCGTTATCTTCGGCTCGTACCTGGCGATGGTGCACGGCGTCCAGCAACTTGCCGCCGAGGCCGCCCGACGCTCGATCGCCGGCCTGAATGACGCCGAGCGCGGCAGCCTCGCCGCCGGTTATGTCAGCGCCAATGCCGCTTCCTATCCACTGATCGCCGCCAACCGCCTGACGGTGACCAGCGCGAAATCCGACTCGGACGCCAACGTCTTTGTGGTCACCGTCGATTACGACGCGTCGCGCAGTTTCATCTTTGGCTTGCCGACATTCGTTCCGATGCCGCCATCGCGGATCGAACGCTCGGCGGCGATTCCCTTCGGTGGGTTTTGAGTGAGGAGCCCGGCGATGCCGAACCTGCTGCACCGCTTCTGCGCCGACCGCCAAGGCAACATCGCCATCATGGGCGCGGGTTGCATGATGCTGGTGGTAGGTTGCGCCGCGCTCGGCGTCGATGTCGGCTCCGTCTTCGCCGATCGCCGCAAGACCCAAAGCGCCGCCGATCTTGCCGCGATCGTCGCTGCCAGCAATCTGTCGAAGGCCGAGAGCGCCGCGCGGGCGACGGTGATCGACAATGCCTACCCGGCAGACGCGCTGGTGTCGGTCGAACTCGGCACCTATACGCCGTCTGCGGCACTCGCCCCGCAGGCGCGCTTCGTGGCGCCAGCGAACGGCATCGCCAATGCCGCGCGAGTGACGATGCGAACACAGACGCCGCTGTTCTTCGGGCGGATATTCACGGGCGCGGATCACTTCATCATCACCACCTCGGCGACGGCGGCGAGCACGGCGGTGGCATCGTTCGCCGTCGGATCGCGGTTGCTCGCGCTCAATGGCGGGTTGCTTAACGGCGTGCTCGGCAGCTTGCTGGGGACATCGCTGTCGCTCTCGGTCATGGATTATCAGGCGCTGGCCGATGCGAAGATCGATGCACTGGATTTCCTTTCGGCGCTGGCGACCAGGGCGAACCTGACGGCCGCGACTTACGCCGACGTGCTCGATAGCAACGTGAAGATCGGCGACGTGGTCAGCGCGCTGGTGACCGCGCAACAGGCGGCGGGCGGCGTCAATGCTGCGACCAGTGCGCTGCAACAGGTCTCGCTGGCGTTGGCGGGCACCACCACGAAGATCACGCCAGGCAAGCTGATCGATCTCGGTCCGTATCGCGATCTTCCGACCGGGCAGAAGCCGCAAGCCGGCGTGAGCCTCTCCGCGCTCGATGTTCTGAATGCGGCCGCCAATGTCGCCAACGGCGCGCATCAGGTCGCGGCAGGTGCGAATCTCAATCTGCCCGGCATCGCTAGCGTGTCGCTGACGGCGACGGTCGGAGAGCAGCCGCAAGGATCGAGCTGGATCACCATCGGCACGCAAGGCGCCAGCGCGCATACCGCGCAGACCCGCGTGTTGCTGATGGTGAAACTGATCGGCAGCGGCAGCGTGTCCGCTGTCAATCTGCCGATCTATGTCGAGGTGGCCTCCGGTACCGCGACCCTCGACGCGGTGAGTTGTGGCTATCCCGATGTCAGCAGTTCCACGGTGCGGCTCGGCGTGACGCCCGGCATCGTCGATGCGTGGATCGGGAACGTTTCGGTCGCGGACCTGAACAATTTCACCAGCAAGCTTAATCCCGGCCCGGCGACGTTGGTGGACCTTGGTGCGATCAAGGTCAGCGGCAAGGCCCATGCCGGCATCGGCAACACTACGCCGACGCCGGTGACATTCAGTTATGCCGATATCCAGGCGATGACGACAAAGACCGTCACCACAACCAACTTCACCCAGTCGCTGACCGGCAGCCTGCTCGGCGATCTGTCGCTCAACGTACAGATCGGGCCGCTCGGATTGCCGATTCCCGGTCTCGGCGGGCTGGTGACCGGCATCATCGGCAACGCCACCGGCTCGATCGACCAGTTGCTGGCGCAGGTGCTGGCGACGCTGGGCGTCGGCATCGGGCAGGCCGACGTCTGGGTCACCGGCGTCCGCTGCGATCGCGCCGTGCTGGTGAATTGAGTTTCGCCATTTCCATTTAGAGACCGTCATGCCCGGCCTTGTGCCGGGCATCCACGTCTTAAGGCCGCCCAACAAGGAAGACGTGGATGGCCGGGACAAGCCCGGCCATGACGGATATGGCTTCCGCCTTGCCCGGTCAGGCTTCGGCTGATAACCCGTCCGATGATTTGTTGACTATTTGCATATGCGTAGTTTGTCAGCCCGCGTCGCTGTGAGCCTATGTCCGAAAAAAAGTCGAAAAAACCGCAGAAACTTCGTGCCCGCCTGCCGCGCGGGCTGGTGGATCGCACCGCGTCCGAGATTGCTGCCACAAGGCGCATGACCGAGGTGATCCGCGAGGTCTATGAGCGCTACGGCTTCGAGCCGGTGGAAACCCCGGCGATGGAATACACCGACGCGCTCGGAAAATTCTTGCCCGATCAGGATCGGCCGAACGAGGGCGTATTCTCGTTTCAGGACGACGACGAACAATGGATATCGCTGCGCTACGATCTCACAGCGCCGCTCGCCCGCTACGTCGCGGAGAATTTCGACGTGCTGCCGAAGCCGTATCGCAGCTATCGCGCGGGTTATGTCTACCGCAACGAGAAGCCCGGTCCCGGCCGCTTCCGCCAGTTCATGCAGTTCGATGCCGACACGGTCGGCTCAGCCTCGCCCGCCGCCGATGCCGAGATGTGCATGATGGCCGCCGATGCCATGGAAGCGCTCGGCATTCCGCGCGGCAGCTACGTGGTAAAGGTCAACAACCGCAAGGTGCTCGACGGCGTGCTGGAAAGCATTGGCCTCGGCGGCGACGACAACGCGGGTCGCAGACTCACGGTGCTGCGCGCCATCGACAAGCTGGACAAGTTCGGGCCGGAAGGCGTGCGCTTGTTACTTGGCGAAGGGCGCAAGGACGAGAGCGGCGACTTCACTAAGGGCGCGGGCCTTGCGAGCGATGCGATCGAACAAGTGATTGCCTTCACCGAAGGCAAGCCTGCAGGTGAATCCAAACTTCTGGCTGATGGGCGTGACGAGCTTGAACAGATTCGTTCGCTCGTAACCGCTGGCGGCTACGACGAGAGTCGCATCCGCATCGATCCCTCCGTCGTGCGCGGCCTCGAATACTACACTGGCCCTGTCTACGAGGTCGAACTTCTGCTCGAGACCAAGGACGAGAAGGGGCGTCCGGTGCGCTTCGGTTCGGTTGGCGGCGGCGGGCGTTATGACGGGCTCGTGTCGCGCTTTCGCGGCGATCCGGTGCCGGCGACGGGATTTTCCATCGGCGTGTCACGCTTGCAGGCGGCGCTGACCATGCTCGGCAAGATCGATACCAAGCCGGATTTCGGCCCCGTCGTGGTGACGGTGTTCGATCGCGAGCGTGTTGCCGATTACCAGAAGATGGTCGCTGAGCTTCGCAACGCGAACATCCGCGCCGAACTTTATCTCGGCAATCCGAAGAACATGGGCAATCAGCTCAAATATGCCGACAAGCGCAATTCGCCTTGCGTTATCATTCAAGGGTCGGATGAAAAGGATCGCGGCGAAGTGCAGATCAAGGATCTGATCGAGGGCGCAAAAGCTGCCGCCGCGATCGCCTCCAACGCCGAATGGCGCGAGACGCGGCCGGCGCAGTTCTCCTGCGCGGAAAGCGATCTCGTCGCCAAGGTGCGCGAGGTACTCGCGCGCCATGACGTGACGTGGGGCTAACAAGATGCGTCATACGCGGGCTTGACCCGCGTATCCATCCTTCAAATGATGGATTGCCGGATCATAGGCGAGCGAAGCGACGCCGTTCTTCGAACGGCTAAGTCCGGCAATGACGAACGGCAAGACCAAGGAGACTCAAATGCCCGAGATCACCATCAGCATGGCCGCAGGCCGCACCGATGAACAGAAGGCCGGCATGATGCGCGACATCACGCAGGCCTTGGTGAAGAACCTCGGCGTCGATGCCGAAGCCGTCGTCATCCAGATCAACGAAGCGCCGCTTCACCATAAAATGAAGGGCGGGAAGACCTACGCCGAGCGCAGCCCCGCGGCGAAGGGCAAGTAAGCGCGCGTCCCGCCTTAGCCGAACACCGCGACGTTTTGCCGGCTGGTCATCACCGCTTGACCGCTCGCGTTCCAGACCGTCATGACCTGGCTGGTATAGCCATCGGCGGCGGCGTCGGCTTCGGTGCGGATCAGCCACCAGCCGTCGGTGGTATCGATGGTGTCGGTCAACAGATCGATCGACCACGTCATCGTGCTGATGAGACCGGGCGCAGTCAGCATCGCGACAATCGCGGGCGGCGGCGCATCGGCCAACGCCAATAGTGGGACCAGCGAAGGTTTGAGCGATGCATCGCGATGGCGCAGCCACAGCGTCATCGTCGGGTCTTTCGCACCGCTGAACGGAAACGCGCCGCCGGCATTCTTTCCTTCGATATGTTGCAGGAAGCGCAAGTGCGGCGGTGCTTGGTCGAAGAATGCCGGGCAGGATTCCGGCTTGCCGGTCGATGCGGCGGCTTTCGCGGCGAATGCGACTTTGGACGGGCGGCCCGCGCCGAAGCAGAACGTCGCGCGCGTGGCGAGACCGCTCTCGCCTGACAGGTCGACGCCGACGAAGACGGTGGACTTGCCTTTGCGCAGTTCGACCGGCGTAAGTCTCAGTGTGCCGGTCGCCGGGCCGATGAAGGATATTTGTGCCGAGCGCAGCGGCGGCAGATCGCCGAACTGGCGATGCGCGGCTTCGAGGCAGAGTGCGGCGGACAGGCCGCCATAGACCGTCCGGCCTTGCAGCCAGTCCTCGCTGATAGTGATGGTCCAGCCGTCGGCTGCCTGCGTCATGCTGCCCATCAATCCGCTGAATTCGGTCATCGTGTTTTCACTCTTCCGTCGTCACAATATGAGATGACTATCATCATATATAAGCGACATTGGGAAGTCCCGGCGGCCAGCAATTTGAAGGGGGAGGGACCAAGGAGAGGTGGACAGACCGGGCGAGGGACTCGACGCACATTCGATCCAGTTCTAAGGGTCATGTATGGATGCACGCGATTTTATCAAGATCGGCATGAGTGCCGAACGGCTGTTGACGGTCACGCATGACCTGACCGTGCAGCATGTCGTCCCGATGATGCCGGCGGTTTACGGCACGCCGATGATGATTCTCGAAATGGAGATGACCTCGGGAGACGCCATCGCGCCGTTTCTGCCAAAGGGCTGGGTCACTGTCGGCACCGAGGTCAATATCCGGCATCTCGCGGCAACGCCGGTCGGGCGTGTGGTCCGCACCACCGCGCGCGTCATCGAGGTGGAACGCCGTGTCGTGCGTTTCGAGGTCGAGGCGTTTGATGGCGACCGCAAGATCGGTGACGGGCGGCACGGCCGCGGCCTCGTCAACGTCGCCGACTTTAGCGAACGCTTCGGGGTGGTTTGAAGCGAGATAAGTTGATGTTTGTCGCGTATCGAGAGACACAACGGAAATTCGCTCGTGGATGGATTCTCGACACGAAATCGTCGTCCCGCGCAGGCAGGGACCCATACGCCGCAGCGGGTCGGCTCCGCCAACAAGGCGCGTTTATTTTTAAACAATCAGTGCTAGGGGTTATGGGTCCCCGCCTGCGCGGGGACGACGCCGAGAATGTTCGAGCCCGGTACGCCGATTACTTCGGCAGCAGGTCCTTCAGCTTCTGCATATCCGTGATGTTGATCTTGAAGCCGCCAGGCATCACGATGTCGCCTGGCTTCTGATCGGGTTTGCAGGGACCGAGCCATTTGGCTTCAACGGTCATCGTCGTTTCGCGCGGACCGCCGGCGGGCGTACCGCTCACCTTCGACGTCACCTGCACGGTATATGCGGAATTGAAATCGCCGGTGACGTCGGAATGGGACGTCATCGACATGCCGTTCACGGTGCAGACGGCGTCGGTCATGTAACCGACGGCGGTCTTCTTCACGTCGTTCTTCGAACAGGTCTGCTTCGCCATCGGCGAGAGATTCGATGTCAGGTCCTTGTCGGTCGCGGCGTCGGTGCATTGCTGCATGGTCATGCCGGCCGCTTTCGTCGCGGCGTCGAGCATACGGATTTCCCACAGGCCCGGCTTGCGTGTCGGCATTTCGTCGGCGCGGGCAGCGGCCATCCCGGCGAGGCCGGCCACCATGACCCCGGCGATCAGCCATGCGGTGCGCGATCGAATCACGAGAGGCACTCCCTTGTTCATCGGTCACGCCTCCTGTCGGCCTCGGCCGCCCAGGTGAATGGGTCAGTAGCGGACGCGCAGCGGCCGTTGATAGCTGCCGTGGCGGGTCCAGCGGCAGGCAAACGAGCTATAGTTGCCGTAAGTCTTTTGAATCGACAGCCATTTGACGACCTTGCCGTATTGCGCGCAATGGTTGATCGCCAACGCCCGGATATCGGTCTGGCCGATCAGGCTCGAGGAGATGATGCCGCCGGTGTCATTGCCCTTGAAGGGCGGCACATAGTCGGCGCGGGCGCTGCCGCAGGCCAGAATTGCCGTCACCGCCGCGATGGCAGCCATACCGATCGTTCGCATGGTCATCTCCGATTCATTCCGGGCCAATTTATGCGGCCAAGGGCGCCAAGGAAAGGACCGGTGCGCGGCAAATCGCGGGTTGTCCGCCGGTGTTGCCGCGCCGCACTTGACCTCGCGCGGCGATCGCGGCACCGTCCCCGCCGCAATTGCAGAATGGATGAAGCAATGATCGGCCTTGTCATGCCTTTCGGGAAACGTGGTGTCGGCGCCGTGCTGGGCGCGCTGCTGGGCGTGATGGCGCTGTCGCCGGCGGCGAATGCCGCCAATCTGCTGGAAATGAACTTCGGGTTGTTCGGGCCGCGTTATGACGGCGCTGTGCCGCCCTGCGAGGCGATGCTGGGAACCATCTCCTCGCAGTTCGCGGAGAAGGAAAGCACCTTCTGGAATTCGGCGTTGCAGATCACCGGTTATGACCGCGTGCGCGAGACCGGTTTCCGGCCCTGGACCTCGGATAACATTCCGCGCCGCTATTGCAGCGCCCGTGCGATGCTCAACGACGGCAAGCCGCGCACGGTGGATTATTCGATCAGCGAGGACGGCGGCTTCGCCGGTTACGGTCCCGGCGTCGAATGGTGCGTCACCGGGCTTGACCGTAATTGGGCCTACAACCCGCGCTGCAAGGCCGCGCGCCGCTGAGGCGCATCGCCATGGTTGAAACCTCGCTTCTCGCACGCTTCCGCCGCTTGTTGACGTTGCCGCTCGTTGCTGCCGCGCTGCTATTCGCGGCCATGCCGGCGTCAGCGCAGGATCGCCGCCAGAACGCGCCGGGGCAGTTCGATTTCTATGTGCTGTCGCTGTCGTGGTCGCCATCGTTCTGCGAGGCCGCGCGCGAGCGCGGCAACACCGGCCGCTCGCAGCAGGTCCAGTGCGGCGGCAGGCCGTTTTCGTTCGTTGTCCACGGCCTGTGGCCGCAATATGAGCGCGGCTTCCCGGATTATTGCGAACGCCCGTCGCCACGGCTGCCGCGCAACATCATGACGTCGATGCTCGATCTCATGCCGGCACCGGGATTGATCTATAACGAATGGGACAAGCACGGCACCTGTTCCGGTCTCGGCCCGCGCGGTTACTTCGAAGCCATTCGCAAGGCGCGCGCGGCGGTGAAAATCCCGGCGGAGTATCTCGAACTGACGCAGACCAAGATGGTCGCGCCAGCCGCCGTCGAAGCAGCATTCATCAAGGCGAATCCCGGCCTCAGCGAAGCGGCCATCGCCGTTACCTGCGACCGCACGCGGCTGAGCGAGGTGCGGATCTGCATGACCAAGAGCCTGCAATTCCGCGCCTGCGACGAGATCGATCGTCGCGCCTGCCGTCGTGGCACGGTATCGATGCCGCCGGTGCGCGGCGGCTGATTTCAATCAGTGCTCGATCTTTCGGACATGTGACTGACCGGAACTGTCAGCACGTCCATGCGTTGCGAATCAATCCGCAACAACATGGACGATGATCATGCCACGCGGCGATAAATCGACTTACACCGACAAGCAAAAGCGCAAGGCCGAACATATCGAGGAAGGCTACGAGCACCGCGGCGTCAGGAAGAAGGAAGCCGAGCGGCGCGCCTGGGCGACCGTCAACAAGGAAAGCGGCGGTGGTAACAAGAGCGGCTCTGGTCGCGGCGTGAAATATACCAAGGTCGCGGCGAAGAAAGGCGGACGGATCGGCGGTCCGCGCGGTGGCAAGGCGGCCGCGCGGCGCCCGGCGGCGTCACGCTCCGCTGCCGCCAAGAAAGCCGCCGCGACGCGCAAGCGTCATACGGCCACGCGGTCAACGGCAGCGAAGAAAGCCGCCGCAACCCGCAAGCGCAACGCCGCAGCGCGAGCCAGGACGGCGACCAAGAGATCGACGAAGAAGGCGACAAAGCGGGCGAAGAAGAACTAGTGCCAGATATTCAAGATCGTCGTCATCGCGAGCGAAGCGAGGCAATCCAGTTGTTTCTTCTCGGCCTCTGGCTTGCTTCGTTGCTATCGCTCCTCGCAATGACGAGGAAATCGGGCATCAGATCTAAATCATCTCATACTGGGCAACTCACGCCCGGATTTGTCATGCTTGGGTTTGTCCCGGGCATCCACGTTCCAAAAGCCTAGAGTGAGTGAAGACGTGGATGACCGGGACCATAGGCGAGCGAAGCGACGCCGTTCTTCAAACGGCTATGCCCGGCCATGACGAGTTGTCGATTCCATCCGAACGAAGGCCCATCGACCCGGTGGAGAGCGAGAATCCGACCTTCGGGTGAAAGCCTGCGGTTGAAACACAACGGGCGACGGAGATGGTCGAAACCATGTCCGTCGCCCGCATATCCTGGTCATCGCGCCTCGAGGAGCGAGGCGCGCTTGTTACTTAGCGACGAGCCTTTTTGGCTTTCGGTGCTTTCTTTGCCTTGACCGCCTTCTTGGCCTTCGGCGCTTTCTTGGCCTTCACCTTCTTGGACTTCGGCGCGGCGGCAGCCGGCTTGGCCTTCGAGATGTCATCGACGGCCGCAGCGGCGACGTGCTTGACGATCGACCGGATCGTGCTCTTGGCTGATGCCTTGCTGACGTAGCCTTCCGACGCGAACATTTTCTCGCCGTTCGGCGCGACAAAACGAAAACGGAATTCGTTTTTCTTGTCGCGATAGATTTCGAATTTGTAAGCCATCATGCCCTCCTGGATCGGCTGTAGCGACTGAATTGATTCGCAATGGTCGCAACGTCGATGCGCATGGCGAGGATGTCAAGTCGCGGGAGGAAGGCGAGACATGTTGAACGCGGCGCGCATGATGCGCACCGCGTTCCGATTCAGCCGTCAGGAAGTTTGTATGGCGCTGCTTACTTGATCAGCGGGCAGCCGCCGTCCTTCATCGGGCGGAAGACCTGATCGCCGGGGACTTCCGCGAGAATCTTGTAGTAGTCCCACGGATACTTCGACTCTTCCGGCTTCTTCACTTCCAGCAGCAACATGCTGTGGACCATGCGGCCGTCCTCGCGCAGATAGCCGTTGTCGGTGAAGGCGTCGCGCACCGGCATTTCGCGCATTTTGGCGAGCACCGTCTTGGTATCGCGGGTGCCTGCGGCCTTCACGGCTTTCAGATAGTGCAAGGTTCCGCTGTAGGTCGCCGCCTGATTCATTGACGGCATCCGCTTCATCCGCTCGAAGAATTTCTTGCCGAAGGCACGGGTGCGCTCGTTCTGGTCCCAGTAATAGGCTTCGGTGATGATCAGGCCCTGCGACATCTTCAGGCCAAGGCTGTGGATGTCGGAAATGAACATCACGATGCCTGCGAGCTTCTGGCCGCCGGCAACGATACCGAATTCCGCTGCCTGCTTGATGGCATTGATGGTGTCGCCGCCGGCATTGGCGAGGCCGACGATCTTGGCTTTCGATGCCTGAGCCTGGAGCAGGAACGAGGAGAAGTCCGAGGTGTTGAGCGGATGCCGCGCGCTGCCGAGGATCTTGCCGCCGGCCGCCTTCACCACGTCGCTGACGTCACGCTCGATCGAATGACCGAACAGATAGTCGGCGGTGATGAAGAACCAGCTATCGCCACCCTGCTTGACCACGGCGCTGCCGACGGTGTGCGCATTGGAATAGGTGTCGTAGGTCCAGTGTGCGGTGTAGGGCGAACACGACTTTCCGGTGATGTCCGAACTCGCCGCGTCGGTGATGATCATGATCTTTTCGTAGCGCTTCGACATTTCCATCGCGGCAAGCGCGGTGGCCGACGTCGGCAGGTCGATGATCATGTCGACGTTTTCGGCCTCGTACCATTTGCGCGCGATATTGGCGGCGATGTCGGCCTTCATCTGCGGATCGGCGGTGACCAGTTCGATCGGCTTGCCGAACATGGTGCCGCCGAATTCCTCGATGGCCATCTTGGCGCCTTCGACGTTGCCGGCACCGCCGATGTCGGAATAGACCGAGCCGAAATCAGTCATCACGCCGATCTTCAGCGGCTGGTCCGACTGCTGCGCCAGCGCGGCTCCGCCCGTCAGCAACGAAACGGATAAAGTGGCCGCGACGATCGCGCGGTGCGAGAATTTCATGGGTGCCTCCCAGCTCGTTTTGCCTCAAATGGCCAACTTGGATGAGTTGCGTGAGGCAAGCAAGGTTAAGCGCATCGATGCAAAGCTGTTGTGCAGGCGAACATATGTCGTTGTGACCTGCTGTCGCAGCCTTGCCATTGCGCGCGACGGGATATCCGCTTCTGCGAAGGTGCGGACGACCTTGTCCCGTTTTTCCATCGCGAGAATGGAGCGCCGGGAGGCGCCAGGATGCTTGCGAGGCACCCACGATGACGAACCTTTGCGAGAGGTTCGCCCGCGTGCCGCGACGAGAGCGGATTGCGAGTCCGTCTCGCGAGGCGCGCGCGTCATGCATCGATGGGGTTGCGAAGCCCCAATATTATACTTGACGTACCCACGAGACAGGCAGATATTGGCCGCATTGGAGAGCGGCTATGAAATCATTCCTGAACGATAAGCACTTGCAGAACGAGGAAGCGGCCTACGCTTGGGTTGAAGCCCATATCTGGCCGAATGGTCCTGTATGCCCGCATTGTGGCGGCGTGGAGCGCATTTCAAAGATGGGTGGCAAGTCTACCCGGATCGGCGCTTACAAATGCTACCAGTGCCGCAAGCCCTTTACCGTGAAGGTCGGGACCATCTTCGAGTCCAGCCACGTGCCGATGCACCTTTGGCTGCAGGCGATCTATCTGCTTTCCTCTTCAAAGAAGGGCATTAGCTCTAACCAGCTTCACCGCACCCTTGGCTGCACTCTCAAAACCGCGTGGTTCATTTCCCATCGCATCCGTGAGGCAATGCGCGACGGCGGCTTAGCTCCCATGGGCGGCGCTGGAGGTATCGTTGAGGCGGACGAAACCTATTTTGGGCCGACCAAGGAAAAGAAGATTTCGCCGCAGCGGAAGGGCCGTCCCTTCACCAAGGGCGGTCGCACTGGCCCTGCCAGCAAGCGCGCCATTATTTCTCTCGTTGAGCGCGGCGGCAAGGTTCGCTCCTTCCATGTTGAAAACGCCGACAAGCTGACTGTTGTTGGCATCGTCACCAACAATATCGACAAAGAAACCCGCCTGCATACCGACGAAAGCCGCCTCTATGCTGGAGCGGATCAGCATTTTGCTTCGCATGAGACTGTGAAGCACAGCGCCAAAGAGTATGCTCGCGGCGACGTGAATACCAATTCCGTCGAAGGCTATTTTTCAATCTTCAAGCGCGGCATGAAGGGCGTTTATCAACATTGTGGCGAACGCCATCTGCATCGCTATCTGTCGGAGTATGACTTCCGCTATAACAACCGCATTGCTCTTGGCGTGAATGACGAAGCTCGCGCCGAGATCGCGCTTAAAGGCATCGTTGGCAAGCGTCTCACCTATCAAACAACTAGTGAGGGCTGAGATCGGATGGATAAGAAGCCCAAAACTGGCGGCGCTAAGAAAAAAGCGACTCCTAAAAAGAAAGCGCCGGATGAAAAGCAATTCGAGCGGTTCGTGAAAACCGCTCGAGAGCTTGGCGTCGATGAAAGTGGAAAAGAATTTGAGAGAGCTATTAAAGCCATTACGACAAAACGAAATTAGTTTCCAAGCAAAGGCAGGTTCCAAGGGCCAACACGAAGCACGTTTACCGCAACCTCGATAATTAGCTGCACTTCATGCTTATGACGGTCACCCGGCGACAACAAACGACCAGTTTCAATCTCCAAATCTGAGATCAGTGCGTCCGACTCCATCAGGCAATACATTGGCTCGCTCTGCGGTGGGAATCGAACGGCAATTTCAGGTTTCGGCATTGTTAAAGCGTCAAGCAGACATTTAATGCGTCCGTCCAGGTCGCCATTCTGGGTCACTCCCTGCAAAGGATCGTCATGGCGCAGGAATGTCACGGACAACGAGCAATTCAGTTGAAGGGATTCTCTAACAAGGGGGCGAAAACTATGTCCTCCAGAGATTATCGGGCCAGTTAGATCAACCTCGTTCGGGCCAGCAGGGAAACGATCAATGTCTCGTTCAACATCGAATGGGCCTTCCGAAGTCGCAAGATAGGCTGCACCATCATCGCGCTTAACGATTCCAGTCCGAGCAACCCGCTTCATGACATGGTGAGTTCGCCACAATTCCCGCAACTGAGGGTGGAGCTTTTTCCTAATATGAGCCGCATAGCTTGGCTTAGGCTTGTTTCCAGCCGATGGGAGAAGCCCCCTAAAGACTAAATGAAATCGCATCAGCTCCCGCGCGTAAGACATGTTGGCAATCAACGCGTCTATCCGCTCCCTATCGCCGTTATCAGTGCTACTCATAGTAGCTCCCGATGCATTGGGTACGCAAAGTATAATATTGGGAATATAATCCGATGGCGAGAATGTCAAGCTCATCGAAGATGGTCTGTGCTGCTTCACGGAGGCACAAATAAATATCAGCGTCGTCCCCGCGCAGGCGGGGACCCATAACCCCTGGCATGAGTTTGACGAAAAACGTTGCCTTTGTGATGGAGCCGAGCCGCTGCGGCGTCTGGGTCCCCGCCTGCGCGGGGACGACGATTTCGTGTTTCAATTCCGTGCACAAAGAAATTGCGGTTAGGCCCGCAGCGGCGGCGTGTTGCTACACGTTAGCGGACGCTGCTGGTCTCATAGCCTCAGCCATCCACCTTCAGCGCGGCGATGAAGGCTTCCTGCGGGATGTCGACCTTGCCGAACTGCCGCATCTTCTTCTTGCCTTCCTTCTGCTTCTCCAGAAGCTTGCGCTTGCGGGTGATGTCGCCGCCGTAGCACTTCGCGGTGACGTCCTTGCGCAGCGCGCGCACCGTTTCGCGCGCGATCACCTTGCCGCCGATCGCCGCCTGAATCGGGATCTGGAACATGTGCGGCGGGATCAGCTCCTTCATCTTCTCGACCATGGCGCGGCCGCGGCCTTCGGCGCGGGTGCGATGCACCAGCATCGACAGCGCATCCACCGGCTCGTTGTTGACGAGGATCTGCATCTTGACGAGGTCGGCGGCCCGATAGTCGGTGAGGTGGTAATCGAACGAAGCGTAGCCCTTCGACACTGATTTCAATCGGTCGTAGAAATCGAACACCACTTCGTTGAGCGGCAGTTCGTATTTCACCATGGCGCGGGTGCCGACGTAGGTGAGTTCCTTCTGCACGCCGCGCCGTTCCTGGCACAGCTTCAGCACGCTGCCGAGGTATTCGTCGGGCGTGAGGATCGTCGCCTCGATCCACGGCTCCTCGATCTCGGCGATCTTCACCACGTCCGGCATGTCGATCGGATTGTGAATCTCGATCTCCTGCCCGTCGGTGAGGTGCATCTTGTAGATGACGCTGGGCGCGGTCGCGATCAGGTTGAGGTCGAACTCGCGCGACAACCGCTCCTGAATGATTTCGAGATGCAGCAGGCCGAGGAAGCCGCAGCGGAAGCCGAAGCCGAGCGCGGCGGAGGTTTCCATCTCGAACGAGAAGCTGGCGTCGTTGAGACGCAATTTGCCCATCGCCGCGCGCAGCGTTTCGAAATCGTCGGCATCGACCGGGAACAGGCCGCAGAACACCACCGGGATCGCCGGCTTGAAGCCCGGCAGCATGTCCGCCACCGGATGCTTGTCGTCGGTGATGGTGTCGCCGACGCGGGTGTCGGCCACTTCCTTGATGGCGGCGGTGATGAAGCCGACCTCGCCGGGCCCGAGTTCGTCGACATTGACCATCTTCGGCGTGAAGAAGCCGACGCGTTCGACGTCATAAGCGGCGTTGGTGCCCATCATGCGGATGCGGCTACCTTTCTTCAGTACGCCGTCGACGATGCGCACCAGCACCACCACGCCGAGATAGACGTCGTACCAGCTATCGACCAGCAGCGCCTTCAAGGTCGCGTTGCGGTCGCCCTGCGGCGGCGGCAGACGTGTGACGACTGCTTCCAGCACGTCGGGAATGCCGAGCCCGGTCTTGGCGGACACCATGATGGCGTCGGAGGCGTCGATGCCGATGACGTCCTCGATCTGCTGCTTGACCTGCTCGGGCTCGGCGGCGGGCAGGTCCACCTTGTTGAGCACAGGCACGATTTCGAGGTTGTTGTCGATGGCCTGATAGACGTTGGCAAGTGTCTGCGCCTCGACGCCTTGCGAGGCGTCGACCACCAGCAGCGCGCCTTCGCAGGCGGCGAGCGAACGCGAGACTTCGTAGGCGAAGTCGACGTGGCCGGGGGTGTCCATCAGGTTGAAGATGTAGTCCTTGCCGTCCTTCGCCTTGTAGGCGAGGCGGACGGTCTGGGCCTTGATGGTGATGCCGCGCTCGCGCTCGATATCCATCGAATCGAGCACCTGTTCCTTCATCTCGCGGTCCTGCAACCCGCCCGTGGTCTGGATCAGGCGGTCGGCCAGCGTCGATTTGCCATGGTCGATATGGGCGACGATGGAGAAATTGCGGATGTTGGAAATCGGGGCTTTGGTCATCGGCGCGAGATAGCATTGGCTCATCGGGCCAGCAACAGTCTTGGAATCCGTCCAGTTCACGGCGGGCTGATTTGCCTTCCCAGAGTGCAGAATCTAGTAGAAAGAGCCGGATTGGTTCCGGAACGCCGGTCCACTACCATCGGGATGCGCCGCCGTCTTGGTGCCCCGCCCGTCGAGCCGCCGCAACGGTGGCAAATGATCATTCCCGTTGCTTCGCCCGGCTGCCGGTGCGGGCCCTCCAAGGATCGCCAATGCCGGTTACGTCCCAGTCCGCTCGTCCGCGCCGCCGTCCCGGCTTGCGTCGGATGGCCGCGTGGGTCGCGGCCTGCGCTACGGATGCTGCGACGAGCCGGGCGCTGGTCATGGGTTTCATCCTGCTCCATGTGGCGCTGTGGAGCCGGACCCTCACGCTGCTGAAGCACGGGCAGGACATTCATTTCGATATCGCCGAGGCTTACGCGTGGGGGCAGCAATTCCTGCTCGGCTACGGCAAGCATCCGCCGCTGTCGGGCTGGGTCGCTGGTATCTGGTTCAAGCTGTTCCCGGCGACGGACTGGGCGGCTTATACGCTGGCGATGGCGGTCGCGGGGTTCGGTCTCTGGGTTTGCTGGCTGATCGCGCTCAAGGTCGTCGATCGCCGCCGCGCGTTTCTGGTTGTGGCGATGTTGGCGATCTATCCGATCTTCAACGTCAAGGGCTTCAAGTTCAACGCCGACCTGATCCAGCTTGCCACGATGCCGTTGCTGGTGCTGGCCTATCTGCACGCGTTCGACAAACGCACGGCTCTTTCGGGCGTCTGGCTCGGACTGGCGGGTGCCTTGGCGCTGCTGGCGAAATACTGGGCGCTGACGATGATTGGCGCCATCGGCATCGCCGCGCTGCTGCACCCGCAGCGGCTGGCGTTCCTGCGCTCGCCGGCGCCATGGGTGGCGATCGGCGCCATGCTGGCGGCGCTGGCGCCGCATTTGTGGTGGTTGTGGCAGCACAACTTCGAACCGATCACTTATGCCGGCGGTGTCTACGAAATTTCCAGCCGTATGCAGAGTCTTCGGCTGGCGCGGGGCTATGTCGGGCATAACGTCGCGTTGCTGTTGCTGCCGATCGCGATTGCCGCGCTGGCGCTGATCTTCCCGTCGTGGCGTTCGCTGGCTTTGCTGCGGAATTTCTCCAAGGTGGCGCGGCTGAACTGGTCGCGTGCGCCCAATCCGGCGGTGCGAATCCCGCAAGCGATCAATGTCTGGATCATTCAGTTCGTTGTCGCGGTCGGGCCGCCGCTCGGCGGCGTCGTGTTCGTGATCTACATGAAAACGGATTGGGGCATTCCGCTGTTTTTCCTGGTGCCGTTGGCGCTGCTGGCGATCCCGATGCTGCGCGTTCCCCGGATCGCGCTGTTCCGCACCGTCGCGGTGTGGCTGCTCGCCAGCCTTGTCGCGCTGGCGGCGGCGCCGGAGATCGCCAGCCGCACCGTGCCGCACCACACCACCAATGGCATCGGCAACGAGGCGCTTGATGGGCGGTCGGAACTGGCGCGCGACCTCACCCGGCAATGGCGGCTGCGGTTTAACTCACGATGGCCCGCGGTGGTCGGGTCCACCCGCGTTTCGAATCTCATGACATTCTACAGTCCCGACCATCCGACACCGTTGGCGCCGGAGGAACCGCCGTCAGGTCTGATGACGGCGGCCGATGCGCAGCGCACAGGTTTCATCGGCATCTGCGATGCGGGTGGCCCATTCTACCGCCAGTGCGATGCCTGGATGAAGGCCAATGCCACGCGTGGTGAGCGCGTGATCATCACCACGCGGCGTTTCTTCAACGGTAAACCGGGTCCCGCAGTGAATTGGGAAATCCATTTCGTGCCGCCGCAGACGGCATCGGCGGTTGCGCCGGGTGTGCCGCAACGCTGAGGTCCGCCGCTCGCGCGGATAGATTGGTTTCATTCGATTCTTGATTATTCTTGATCGCCGGCAGCACCCGTTGCGTGCCCGAATGCTATATCCTGGCGGACCGTTGACCGATCTATCCGGCAGCGGCAGGACATATGACGGAAGGTCGAAGGATGAAGCGTGCGAATGCCTCGCGCCATGCCGCGCATATCGTGAGAGCCATGATCGGCCGGCTTGCGAGCCTCCGCGTCGCGCCTGTGGGTTTGGGCTTCGCCACGCTGGCGATCACGGCGATCACGGCGATACCGGCGATAGCGCAGCAGGACGATCCGCAAGGCGCGGCGGCTGCCGCCGCGACGTCGATGCGGGCGATGCTGCCGCAGGATCTGTCGCCGTGGTCGATGTTCATGAACGCCGATATCGTCGTCAAGGTGGTGATGGTCGGGCTGGCCTTCGCCTCGCTGGTGACGTGGACGGTGTGGCTCGTCAAGGCGCTGGAACTGCTCGCGGCCAAGAGGCGTGCGCGTAGCGCCACCCGCAAGCTGGCGCGCGCCGACAATCTCGCGCAGGCGCGCGGCGAAATTGAAGATGGCTGGACCCGGCAGGGTGCGGTGGCAGACCTTGTGCAGGCGGCGACGCGCGAGACAGGGCGTTCCAGCGACCTCGCGGCGGAAGGCATCAAGGAACGATTAGCGATCGCGCTGTCGCGCATCGAGGCGCGCGCGGGGCGCGATATGGCGCGCGGCACCGGGTTGCTCGCCACCATCGGCGCGACCGCGCCGTTTGTCGGTCTGTTCGGCACCGTGTGGGGCATCATGAATGCCTTTATCGGCATTTCGCATTCCAAGACCACCAATCTCGCAGTCGTCGCGCCGGGCATTGCCGAAGCGCTGCTGGCGACGGCGCTGGGACTGATCGCGGCGATTCCGGCGGTGATCATCTACAACGTGTTCGCACGCGCCATCGCCGGCTATCGCGCGCTGCTCTCGGATGCCTCCGGCGAAATCCTGCAACATCTGTCGCGCGATCTGGAGCGGCAGGAGCGACACACCGCGGCGGCGATGCCGCGCGCGGCAGGCGGCGAGCTGAATGTTCGCGCCGGCCATCTGCGTTCGGCGGAGTGATCCGATGGCGGTGATGCTGAAAGACGCCCATGACGGCGACCTCACCGAGGTCTCGGACATCAACGTCACGCCGTTCATCGACGTGATTCTGGTGCTGCTGATCATCTTCATGGTGGCCGCGCCGTTGTCGACGGTCGATGTCGCCGTCGATCTGCCGGTGTCGAACGCGCAGCCGCAGCCGCGTCCCGACAAGCCGGTGTTCCTCACGGTGAAACCGGACCTGACCTTGGCGCTCGGCAACGACGACGTGCCGCGCGTGGCGTTGCAGGCGACGCTGGATCAGCAGACCAGTCACGATCGCGAGCAACGGATTTTCCTGCGCGCAGATGGCGCGGTGTCCTACAGCGAGTTGATGAAGGTGATGAACCTGCTGCGCGATGCCGGCTATCTCAAGATCGCGCTGGTCGGGCTCGAGGATACCGGGCAGGGCAGCGCCGTTCCCGCCGCGCTTCCGGTCGAGAAGCCGGCCGCCGACAAAGCGCAATGATCGATTGGCGCGATCCCGATGGCCGGTTGTTCACGGCGGTTCCGCCGCGCGTGCTGGTGCGCTGGGGTGCGGCGGCGGTCGTGGTCGTCGCCGCTCATGCCGGGGCGATATGGCTTGCGATGCACTGGCGCTCCGCCGCCGAGGCTGCGGGCGAACCGCCGCCGGCGGTGATGATCGACTTGTCGCCGATGTCGGTTGCACCGGAGGCGCCGCCGCAAGAAGTTGCGCCGGGGCCGCAGATGACCGAGGCGCAACCGGAGACGACGCCAGAGCCGCAGGAGGCGCCGAAGCCGCAACCTGACGTAACACCCGAGCCGCCGCCTCCGGTACCCGAGCCGGACGTGAAGGTCCCGGAATTGCCGAAGGCGGACGATGCCGCGGCAACGTTGACACCTCCACCGCCCGAGCCACCGAAGCCCGAGCCACGAAAAGAACCCGAGCATAAGCCGGCAAAGCCGCCGCCAAAAAAGAAGGTCGAGCGCAAGAAGCCGCACGAGCGGGCGGACCATGCCGCGCCCCGCACCTCCGCGCCCCCGCCGGCGCAAGCTCAACGCGCCGAACGCGCGGCGGCAGCTGCCGCCGGCGCGGCGTCATCGGCAGCAGCGGCCGCGTCGTGGCGCAGCGAGTTGATGGCACACCTCAATCGCTACAAGCGATTTCCCTCAGGTGCGGGAAGTGGCGGTGTCGCCACCATCGCTTTCACGATCAACCGCTCCGGGCAGGTGACAGGGTCGCGATTGCTGCGCTCGTCCGGCGACAGCGTGCTCGATGCCGAGGCAGTCGCCTTGCCGCGCCGCGCCAGTCCGGTCCCCGCGCCGCCGCCCGGCACTGGTGGCCGTTCGATCGGTCTTGCGGTGCCGATCCGCTTTTCGCGCTGAGCAAGCCAGCCGGGCTTCGATGTCGGAGCTTCGGCACGAGAAACTTTAAGCTTGAAATAATTTCGAAGGTGACGAATACTTTGCCCAAGCTGCTGTATCGTGGCGGGAGGCTCGGCCGGATCGCGCTCGGAATGGAGGGAAGCTCTATGCGGATTGTTTGCATCGGCGGCGGCCCGGCAGGCTTGTATTTCGCGCTGCTGATGAAGCGGCTGCATCCGCAACACCACATCACCGTGGTTGAGCGCAACCGGCCGTTCGATACCTTCGGATGGGGCGTGGTGTTTTCCGACGCCACCATGCAGGCGGTGCGGCAATGGGACCCGGACACCGCCGTCACCATCGAAAACTCCTTCAATCACTGGGACGACATCGAACTGCTGTTCAAGGGGCGGCGGATACGCACCACCGGTCACGGCTTCGTCGGCATCGGCCGCAAGCGGATGCTCAACATCTTGCAGGAGCGCTGTCTGGCGCTCGGCGTCGAACTGGTGTTCGAGCGTGAGGTGACAGGCGATGAGGAATTCCCGGACGCCGACCTGATCATCGCGGCGGATGGCGTCAATTCGCGTATCCGCGCCAAATATCCCGACGTGTTCAAGCCGGACATGGTGATGCGGCCGAACCGCTTCGTCTGGCTCGGCACCGACAAGCGCTTCGATGCTTTCACCTTCGATTTCCGCAAGACCGAGCACGGCTGGTTTCAGGCGCACATCTATCGTTTCGATGACAACACCTCGACCTTCATCGTCGAGACCACCGATGAAGTCTTCAAGGCGCACGGCCTCGACCGAATGGATCAGGACCAGTCGATCGCGTTCTGCGAGAAGCTGTTCGCCGAGACGCTGGACGGCCACAAGCTGATGAGCAACGCGCGCCATCTGCGCGGATCGAGCTGGCTCAATTTCGGCCGCCTGATCTGCGAGACGTGGAGCCACTTCAACGGCCGCAGCCATGTCGTACTGATGGGCGATAGCGCCCACACCGCGCACTTCGCCATCGGCTCCGGCACCAAACTCGCCATCGACGACGCTATCGAACTGGCGCGGCAGTTTGATCTCTCCGGCCATGACCGCGACAGCATTCCCGACGTGCTGGCGCGTTACGAGGAGATTCGCCGCGTCGACGTCGCGCGCATCCAGAACGCCGCACGCAACGCCATGGAATGGTTCGAGGTGGTCGGCGATCGCTACGCCGATACGCTGGAGCCGGAGCAGTTCATGTATTCGATGCTGACGCGCTCGCAGCGCATCAGCCACGAGAACCTGCGGCTGCGCGACAAGGCATGGCTGGAGAATTACGAGCGCTGGTTCGCCGCGCGCGCAGGCGTCGAAGTATCGTCGAACGGCGCGCCGCCGCCGCCGATGTTCACACCCTACAAGGTGCGCGACCTGCATCTGCACAACCGCATCATGGTGTCGCCGATGGCGATGTATTCCGCCGTCGATGGCGTGCCGAACGATTTCCATCTGGTGCATCTCGGCGCGCGGGCCGATGGCGGTGCGGCGCTGATCTTTGGCGAGATGACCTGCACCTCGCCGGATGCGCGCATCACGCCGGGTTGCCTCGGTCTATGGAATGATGCGCAGGAGACGGCGTGGCAACGCATCGTCGATTATGTTCATCGACACACCCATGCGAAGATCGGCATCCAGCTCGGCCACGCCGGGCGCAAGGGCTCGACACGGGTGGCGTGGGAAGGCGCGGACGAGCCGTTGCCGCGCGACAACTGGCCGCTGATCTCGGCGTCGGCGCTGCCGTATCTGCCGCACTCCGACGTGCCGCGCGCGATGACCCGCGCCGACATGGATCGCGTGCTGACGGATTTCGTCGCGGCGACCGAACGCGCCGCGCGGATCGGTTTCGATATTCTCGAGTTGCACGCGGCGCACGGCTATCTGTTGTCGAGCTTCCTGTCGCCGCTGACCAACATTCGCGACGATGAGTACGGCGGCAGCCATGAGAACCGCGCACGGTTTCCGCTGGAAGTCTTTCGTGCCATGCGCGCGGTGTGGCCGGCGTCGAAGCCGATGTCCGTACGCCTGTCCGCGCACGACTGGTTCGACGGTGGCAACACGCCGGAAGACGCCGCGATTTTCGCGCGCATGTTCAAGGAGGCGGGCGCCGATCTGATCGATTGTTCGTCGGGGCAGGTGGTGAACGATCAGAAGCCGGTTTACGGACGGCTGTACCAGACGCCGTTCTCGGACAAGATCCGCAACGAGGAGCATGTCGCCACTATCGCGGTGGGAGCGATCTCCGAGGCCGACCATGCCAATTCGATCATCGCCGCCGGCCGCGCGGACCTCTGCGCTATCGCCCGGCCGCATCTCGCCGATCCGTCGTTCGTGATGCACGAAGCGGCGAAGATCGGGTTCGCCGGGCAGGCGTGGCCGAAGCAATACCTGTCGGCGCGCGGGCAGTACGAAGCCAACCTGGCGCGGGCCGCGCTTGAGGCGGCGGCGCGCTGAGGTCTTTTATTCGCTGGTTTCTGCCAGCCGATAGAACTCGACGAACATGCGGCCGGGCTCGATGAATTCAACCCGGTGCGGCACCTGCGATTCGATCACCACGGTCTCGCCGGCATGGATGATCTTCTCGCCCTGGTGCGGCGCTTCCAGCCGGTAATGCACGACGCCTTCGAGCACATGCAGTAGCCCCCAGGTGCCAGCCTTGGTGCTGTGCGCCGATTGCAGCTTGGCCGGCAGGTTGTCGGATGAGAAATCCGGCGAGCGTCCGTAAGCGGCAAAGCCGGGCGGCATTTCGGAAGGGATCGTCGACATACGGTGATGGTCCTGTGGAATTTAAGGTTAGATCATCGTCATTGCGAGGAGCGTTAGCGACGAAGCAATCCAGTCTTTGCTTGTGGCCTTCTGGATTGCTTCGCGGAGCCTGTGCTCGGACGGCGCGGAACGCCGATCCGGGTGCTCGCAATGACGGTGTCATGACCATTGGTGCAAGCGTGATGGGTTTCAAGAAACGTGCTTGATCATTCGGTGCAGAAAGACATTGAAGCGTTGCCACGCCGCGGGATCGCTATGTCGCAGTTCGGCGCAGGCTTTTCCGGCGAGGCGGCACGCCGCATCGGCTTTGCCGGCGGCGGCGAGCGCTTCGAGGCTCGTCAGCAGTACGCCGACCAACGGCGTGGTATCTGCTAGTTTCGCGCGCGTGCGTGTCGTCGTCTGCATTGTCATCAGACGATTCCCAAATGGACCTTCGCATCGTCCGTCATCATGTCCGGCGTCCACGGCGGATCGTAGGTGAGGGCGATGTCGACGAACTCAACGGAGGGCACGCTCCATGCCGCGTCGCGCGCACCGTCTTTGAGATAGCCGGTGGCGGGACAGCCGCGTGTCGTCGTCGTCATGGCGACGCGTACCACGCCGCCGTCCTCGACGTTGATATCGTAAACCAGCCCGAGATCGACGATGTTGTAGCCAAGCTCGGGATCGATCACGAGGCGCAGCGCCTCCTTGATCTGACCGGCAAAAGCTTCGCTGGCTTCGGGAGTCATGCGGCCTCCTTGCTACGCGGCTTCCTTGGCCGCGCCGACGCGAATGAGAATCTTGTAGGTCTTGCCGTCCGGCTCGAAGGCACCACGCCAGGCGTGGCCGCGCTTTGCCAGTTCAGGCAACAGGAACATCGGTTCGCGGCACAGCAGCGCCGAGAGCACTTCGCCGTTCGCCATTGCCTCGGTCGCTGCGAGGATGCGCACCATCGGCTCCGGCGGGTCGAGGTCGCGATTGTCCATCTCCTGCACGGGTGACGGCCATGCGCTGGTGTCGCTCGCGGGTTTCGCCGGAGTCGTATCAGCCGGTGTGGCTGCGGCCGCGGGCGAAAACAGCACCTCCCAATCGCCGCCGCCGATCTCTTTCGCTTTGTGACTGAAGCCCTTCGAACCCAGCACATGGAACAGCGGCACCGGCTCGAAGGTGGCCAGCAGCCGCAGGCCCTGACCGGGCTGCAACTTGGCGATGGCCGCCATGATCTCGCCGAACGGTTCGCCGCCGGCGCGCAGGGTCGGACGGACATCGACGTCCATGAATGATGTAGTCATGCGTGTCTCCTTCAGCTTGGCTGGACCGATGAATGCAGAAGATGCGGCGGCTGTGTGCCCTTCGGCAGACGCAGCGCGGGCGCGACGTTGGCGAGGCGGCGGGTTCGCATCAGTTGGATGCCGATGCCGATGGTCGCGAGCCCCATCGCGCCGACGCCGACCCGGAACAACAGCAACGGCATCGCGAACAGCAATGCGAGTGCGGCGATCCACACGGCAACGAAATACAACGCGAACCATTTTTGTGCGCGCGGTTCGGTGACGAGATCCTGCACGCGCGGCGTCGTCGTCTTGCCGAGCACCGGGCCGTAGCATTCGAGCCAGGTGAGGAAAGCGACGATCTTGTAGAGTTTTGCGAGGCCGAAACCCGAGAGCCACGCAAAGGCGACCAGAAACACGATGACGCCGATATGATCGCTGAAGCGGCCGGCGAGCAGCAGAACGATGCCGAGGACGACGATCGCGGCCAGATTTGCCAGCGCCACGCCCGCCATGCGGCTGTTGAGTTCAATGACGCGCCGCTTGCGCGCGCGATAAAGATGCTGGATGTCGCCACCGTAAAGCGCGAGCGCCAGCAGGCCGAGGATGCCACCGGCGCCGATAGGCCACATCACATTGGTCGTCGTGCAGATCGCTGCCATGCCGCCGACGATGGCGACCGCGAGTGCGGTGGTCCCGACATACAGCGCGCCGCGCGTGGTGCGGCCTTCCAGTTCGGGCGCCAGCATGAACATTGCGAGCAGGCGATAACTGACGCCGAACGCGGTGAAAGTGAGCCAACCGCCGAGCCCGGCGATCACGTGGATCGGCAGGCCGAGCGCGGTAACGTCGAGCAGATGCGGTTTGGTGGCGACGCCACCCAACACCAGCGCGAAGATGATGCCGAGGAATACGGTCGCCGCGAGACTGCACAGCCCGACCACAACGAACCGCGCCGGCAACGGCAGCGGTCGCGCCGCCCATAGCGTGCGGCCGAGATTCCACAGCACGAGCACGAAGCCCGCGCCGAGCAGGATCGCGGCGGCCGGGAAGAATCCGAATGGTGTCTGGATCGTTCCGCCCAATTGAGCGAAGCCGAGCAGCAGCGCGGCCAAGCCGGCGATCAGCAGGATCAGCGTCGGCAGCGGCAACGTGTTGCTATGGAGTGGCCGGTTCACAAGCACCGGCACGAACTGGAAAAGCGCGCCGCACATCAGCAGGCTAAGCCAGCCGATCGCGACGAGATGCACCAATAGCAAGGAGGCGGGAGCGGCGATGGCGGCGTGCGGATAACCGATGCCCGCCAGCATCAGTCCCTCGGCGGCAATCAGCGCCAGCACGGCCGTTACGAAGTAAGACATCGTCCAGCGGGATAGAGCGACGCCGTCCTCGGCGTTTTTCCTTTCGGGAAAAGGCGCCGGCTGACCGACCGCCGGCGCGGCCGGCAAACCGTTTCCTGCGAGAGACCGGTCTGCCGACGGGGAGCATTGTGCGGCATATCGAATGCGCGCGGATCAGCGTCAGCGGTCAGGCGACCTTGAACTGCTTGCCGATCTCGACTTTCCAGACCGCCGGTCCCTTCTCCAGATAGGTCCAGGAGAATTCGCGCGGATGCTCGGCCTCGAGTTGGTAGTAGAGCGGCTTGGGATCGTGATCGTTCACCAGAACGAACGAGTCGCCGGCCGCGAGTTCGCCGACAAGCTGGAAAATCTTGGCGTGGCGTTGCGCCGGAATAAGGCTGCGCACATCGATCTCGGTGACGTCGGTGTCTTCAGTTGTCTGACACATGATGGCTCCTGTCGCCCGTTGCGGGCTGTTGTCAGCATGGCTTGCGGTATTTCCGCCGCATGTGCAGGGAGTGTTGCTCCGCAAAGATATATTGTCAATACATCTTATTTCGAGACCCGATGCTCGCGGCATATAGACGACGACGGCCCGCCCTAAAGCACGCCGTTGGTTGTGGTTGGAATGTCGATTCCGGCGCCGCCTTACGATGCGTCTTTGACTGCACATTGGTTTGGTATCGTCGCCGTCAGCGCGGTGCAGGCTGGGCGTCGGTGAACGATCCGGACGGCAAGGTGTTATCGTCGTGGAGACGGGTGTGTCAGGCGGCAGTCGTCCGTCCGGTTCTGGCTTGACAGCCGCAGGCCGGCCCGCAAGTCTGATGACCCACGATCTCTGCTCCGCGAACCTGAAAAGGGGACATCCGATGACCGACGACAGCAAATCCAATGAAGGTGGTAAGGTGGGCGAGATGCCGCTGTTCGACTTCACCAAGATGCTCAGCCAGTTTCGCATTCCTGGTGTCGACTTCGCGGCGATCGTCGATCGCGAGCGAAAGAATATCGAAGCCCTCGCGGCGGCGAACAAGATCGCCTTCGAAGGCTGGCAGGCGTTGATCCGCCGTCAGTCCGAGATTCTGCAAGAAGCCATGAAACAGGCGGTGGCGGACGCCAGCCAGCAAGACGCCTTGCAGAAGCGGGCCGATCTCGCCAAGGAGCGGTTCGAGGGCGCGCTTAACAACATGCGTGAACTGGCCGAAATGGCAACCAGGTCGCAGAAGGATGCGTTCGACGTCGTGCGCAAGCGTGTCGAGGAGAATATGGAGAATTTCCGCAACTTCGGAAAGAAAAGCGACTAGAGCACGATGATTGGATATTGAACCGTCATTGTTAGCGAAGCGAAGCAATTCAGCCCCTCTTTAAGAGGCGGGATTGCTTCGTTCCTCACGCTCCTCGCAATGACGAGTGAAACAGAAAATGCCCGGATCACGTCCGGGCATTTTCGTTTCAGTAAAGCCATCTTGGGAGGATTAGACCTCCAGCCAATCCTTCCGGATGGCTTCGTTGGCCTTGAGTTCGTCTGGCGTACCTTCAAAGACGATCTGCCCGTGGCCCATGACATAGAGCCGATGCGAGATCCGCAGCGCGATCGACAGTTTCTGCTCGACCAGAAGAATAGCGACGCCGGCCGCCGCGATCCGCGCGATCAGGTCGCCGACCTGCTGCACGATGATGGGCGCCAGACCTTCGGTCGGCTCGTCGATCATGATCAGTTCGGGGTCGCCCATCAGCGTGCGGCAGGTCGTCAGCATCTGCTTTTCGCCGCCGGAGAGCACGCCCGCCGCAGTGTCCGCGCGCCGGGCGAGGTTGGGGAACATCTCCAGCATGTCGTCGAGTTTCCAGCGGCCGGGCTTGCGCGGGTTCTTGATGCCGAGCAGCAGGTTCTGGCGCACGGTAAGGCCGGGGAAGATGTCGCGATGCTCGGGCACATAGCCGAGGCCCAGATGGGCGATCTTGTAGCTGGGAAGGCCGGCGATGTCCTTGCCCTTGAAGCGAACGGTGCCGTGCGGGGTCACCTCGCCCATGATCGCCTTGACGGTGGTGGAGCGGCCGACGCCGTTGCGTCCGAGTAGACTCACCACTTCGCCGGCCTGGATGTTCATGTCCACGCCCTGAAGGATGTGGCTCTTGCCGTAGTAGGCGTGCAGATCCTTGACCTCGAGCATCAGTGCTCCTCCTCGCCAAGGTAGGCTTCCTTGACCTTCGGATTGCCGCGAATTTCCTCCGGCGTCCCCGAGGCGATGATATTGCCATAGACCAGCACCGAAATGCGGTCCGCGAGGCCGAACACCACGCTCATGTCGTGCTCGACGATCACCAGCGTACGGCCTTCGGTCAGGCGACGGATCAGCGCCACGGCGCGATCGGTCTCGGTGTTGCTCATGCCTGCGGTCGGTTCGTCCAGCATGATCACGTTGGCGCCGCCGGCGATGGTGATGCCGATTTCGAGTTCGCGCTGTTCGGCGTAGGTCAGCAAGCCGGCCGGCACGTCGCGCCGGTGGGTCAGGTGAATGTCTTCGAGAATTTCCGCCGTCCTGCGCCGCACCTCCGGCAGGTTGTCGACGTTCTTCCAGAAGGCATAGCGCTGCCCGGTGGCCCACAGCACGGCGCAGCGGATGTTTTCCCACACCGTCATCTTGGCGAAGACGTTGGTGACCTGGAACGACCGCGACAGGCCGCGGCGATTGATCTCGAACGGCCGCAGGCCGGAAATCCGCTCGCCGTTGAGCGTGATATCGCCCGAGGTCGGCGCGATGTGGCCGCTAATGAGATTGAACGTCGTGGATTTGCCGGCGCCGTTCGGGCCGATGATCGCGTGACGCTCGCCCTTGGCTACCGTCAGGTTGAGATCCTGGATGATGCGGACGTTGCCGAACGCCTTTTCGACCGCGCGCATTTCGATGGCGTTTGTCATGCGTGATATCCTCGCTCGCGGGCCGCCGTCATCGCGCGATCCCATGCGGCGGTGACGCCGCGCCAGGTCATGCGCGCGACGAAGAACCCGCCAATCGTCAGGACGGCTGCTGCCAGCCACGTCATCGGATTCGCAGCCTCGAACGGGATACGGAACAGACGTATCGTGCTGCTGGCGGCGTTGCCTTGCGAATAGGCCGCGAGAATTTCGATCGTGAGGATCACGCCGCAGGCGAACAGCAGTGTCGGCACGATCGCGATGAGATAGGCCGGAAGGATCATGGACAGGGTGCCGGCGCGAACGAGCGGCCGGTGCATCATCAACAGGCTGGCGAGGCCGCCGGGGGCGAACATCACGATGCCGATGAAGATGATGCCGAAGTAGAGCTGCCAGACCGTGGTGACGTCGGACAGTTCGAGTTGCAACATCGTCACCACGATCGCACCCAGGATCGGCCCGAAGAAGTAGCTCACGCCGCCGATGAAGGTCGCGAACAGCACGACGCCGGATTGCACCGCGCCGAGATAGGCGGCATTGGCGATCTCGAAATTGATGGCCGCGAGCGCGCCCGCGATGCCGGCGAAGAACCCGGCGAAGCAGAACGACAGGTAGCGGATCACATGCGGATCGTAGCCGATGAACTGAACGCGCTCGGGGTTGTCGCGCACGGCGTTACACATCCGTCCCAGCGGCGTGCGGGTCAGGGCGTACATGGCGATGGCCGAGATGACGAGCCAGAACCCGATCAGATAATAGACTTGGATTTGCGGCCCGAAATTCCAGCCGAACAGCGCCGGCAGGTCGGTCCGGTTGGTGGTGATGCCGGCCTCGCCGCCGAAGAAGCTGCGCAGAATAAGGGACGACGATGCCACCAGTTCGCCGATGCCGAGCGAGATCATCGCAAACACCGTGCCGGCGCGCTGGGTCGAGACCCAGCCGATGACGATGCCGAACATCAGGCCAGCGAAGCCGCCGATCAGGGGTACGAACGGCAGCGGCACCGGCAGGCCGTGTGCGGCGATGGCGTTCATGCCATGGACGGCGAGGAAACCGCCTAGGCCGTAATAGACGGCGTGACCGAAGGAGAGCAGTCCGGTCTGGCCCAGCAGAATATTGTATGACAGCGCGAAGATGGCCGCGATGCCGATCAGGCTGAACGTGGTATGCGAGCCGCCCGACCTGAAGATCAGCGGCAGCAACACGACCGCCAGGATGAAAATGCCCCAGGCGGCATAGAAGCCGATATTCCGCGCCGGCGTGGAGCCGGTCGGCGAGGGCGCGCTGGAGGTCAGCTCTGTCATGTTTCGCGAGTCCCCATCAGGCCCATCGGGCGAACGATCAGCACCAGGACCAGCAGCACATAAGGCAGGATCGGCGCGATCTGAGCGATAGTCACGTTCCAGACGTCAGTGAGCAGCGAGGCGCCGGTGCTGGGATCGAGCGGCCCGAACACGCTGGCGAGCGAGCCGTTCATCGACACCGCGAAGGTCTGGAGCAGGCCGATCAGCAGCGAAGCGAAGAAGGCGCCGGGCAGCGAGCCGAGGCCGCCGACGACGATGACCACGAACAGGATCGGGCCCAGCAGGGCGGCCATATCGGACTGGGTCACCAGCGCCGGGCCGGCGATGACGCCCGCGACAGCCGCCAGCGCCGTGCCGACGCCGAACACCAGCATGAAGACGCGTCCGACGTTGTGTCCGAGATGGGCGACCATGCTGGGATGTGTCAACGCCGCTTGCACGATCAGGCCGACGCGGGTGCGCTTGAGAACGACCAGCAGCGCGATGAAGATCACCACCGACACCAGCAGCATGAACATCTTGTAGGCGGGATAGTTGGTCGAGAAGATCGTGAATGCAGGGAAGTCGAGCAGCTCAGGGACGCGATAGTCCATCGGCAGCTTGCCCCAGATCATCTGCACCACCTGTTCGATCGCGAACGCGAGACCGAAGGTGAGCAGCAATTCGGCGACGTGGCCGTGCTTGTGGGTCTGGCGCAGGCCGTAACGCTCGACCGCCATGCCGACAGCGCCGACCAGCAGAGGCGCGAGGATCAGGGCCGGCCAGAAGCCGATCCATCGGGTCAGCTGATAGCCAAAAAACGCGCCAAGCATGTAAAAGCTGGCATGGGCGAAATTCAGCACGCCCATCATGCTGAAAATCACTGTGAGCCCGCTCGACAGCAGGAACAGCAACATGCCGAACAGCACGCCGTTCAGAGTGGAAATTACGATCAGCTCGAGCACGGGACAACCACCGGGTTGGAGTTAGAGATCGTGCGTGGTGACGCGGAGACGATCACGAGCCTGCGACAACTGAGCGTGCAACAACGGCAACGGTCGGCTTCCGCGTTCGAGGGGACGTGCCAGCCCGGCAAGGTGTTTGTCGGGCTGGGTGTCTCGACCCTTCCGCGCCTCTGGATAGAAGCGCGAAAGGATGAAGATGCGTTCGATCAAGGACGCTTCATCTTGCAGGTGGTCGGCAGGGTGGCCTGCGCGGTGTCGACCTTGGCGACTTCCTTCCAGCCCCAGCCGGTGCCTTCCTCATCGAACGGCTCCTTGTCGGTGAGGCTGCCGAACGACGAAATGTAGATCGGCTGAAGGAACTGGTGATCCTCCTTGCGCATCACGCCCTTGCCGCCATCGAGGACGTCGAACTCCAGGCCTTCGAGCGCCGCGGCGACCTTGACCGGATCGAGTGACTTCGCCTTCTCGGCCGCAGCCTTGAACATGCGCATCTCGTTCACCGCGCGGGGATACCAGAGCGACATATGAACCTTGGCGCGGAAGGTCTTTTCGAACTCGACCGACGGCTTGTAGCCGGCGTTCGGGATGCCTTCGTTGATCTGGAACACCTGATGATCCAGACCGGTCTGCTTGATCGCGGTCGGGCCGCCGGCGCCGCCGGCATAGTAGGTGTACCAGTTGACCTTGAGGCCGGCGTCAGCCGCGGCCTTCAGCAGCAGCGCGATATCCTGGCCCCAGTTGCCGGTGACGACGGAATCCGCACCCGATGCCTTGATCTTGGCGATGTAGGGCGCGAAGTCGGTGATCTTCAGCAGCGGATGCAGTTCGTCGCCGACGATCTGGACGTCGGGGCGCTTGGCCGCCAGCATCTTGCGGGCTTCGGTGCGAACCGACTGGCCGAACGAATAGTCCTGATTGATCAGGTAGACTTTCTTGATCGTAGGAACGCCCTTCATGTAGTTGGTGAGCGCTTCCATCTTGATGTCGGAGTTCGCATCCCAGCGGAAATGCCAGTAGTTGCACTTCTCGTTGGTCAGGATCGGGTCGACCGCGGCATAGTTGAAATACAGCATTTCCTTGCCGGGGTTGCGGGAGTTGTGCTTGGCCACGAAATCCGACAGCGCGGCGGCGACGGCCGAACCGTTACCCTGGGTGATGTAGTGAATGCCGGCGTCAACGGCCTTCTGGGCCTGAATCAAGCTTTCCTGCGGGTTGGTCTTGTTGTCCAGCGGGACGATCTCGACTTTCTGGCCGAGGATGCCGCCTTCCGCGTTGATTTGGTCAGCGAGATACTGGAAAGTTTTCAGGCCGCCTTCGCCAACACTGGCGCCGCCGCCGGAGAGCGGATCGATGTAGCCGATCTTCACGGTGTCCGCCGCGCTTGCGGGGGTGCCGAAGACCGGCAAGGCCAACACTGGCAAGGCCAGCGCGGCAAGCATCAATTTACGCATATTATTCTCCCTTAGGTGATCGTTTCTGGTCGAAGGCCGAAAATGCCATTCGCGCGCGAAAGAGTAAATGACTTCGTGCGTCAACTTGTGCGGCAAGTGTTCGCGTGCGCGATTTTCGGAGGATTGCAGTTAATGCGACCGGTGTCGACGTGTGAGATATCGACGTGAAGAGCCATACTCGCGGCGCGACCGCACGGGAAGCCTGTCGCGGCGCGTGATCGAGCGATGTCCGACTGCTGGCGGCGAGCTGTTGAGATCGCGAAGTTTCGATGATGAAGTTTGAATTCATGGAATTCTGACTCGTGGAATTCATCTGTATAAAACCGCGAACAACACTCCCTCCGCCTTCATTGCCGGCAGCCTCGGTCAGGCTGCTCCCTTCACCGAAGCGGCCTTGCGTTCTTCCTCGTCGTAAAGCTCCTTCTTGGAAAGTTTGCCCACCGCTGTTTTCGGCAGCTCGGGCCGGATATCCATGGCGCCGATCATCTCGTGCTTTCCGAGCTTGTCCTTAAGGAAAGCCTTCAATTCATCGAGCGTGAAGGCTGTGGCGCCGTTCTTCAACTTGATGAAGGCCTTCGGGGACTGGCCGCGATAGTCATCGCGAACGCCGATGACGCTGACTTCCTCGACCGAGGGATGCTGATAGATCGCTTCCTCGATGGTGCGCGGATAGACGTTGAAGCCGCCGCACAGCAGCATGTCCTTGGTGCGGTCGACGATATAGACATAGCCGTCGGCATCCATGTAGCCGACGTCGCCGGTGCGCATGAAGCCGTCCTCCGTCATGATGGCGGCGGTGGCGTCGGCACGCTTCCAGTACCCCTTCATGACGTTGGCGCCGCGAATGCACAATTCGCCGCGTTCGCCGAGCGGCACGTAAGTTTTGTGGTCGTCGACGTTGAGGAACTTGATGGTGATGCCGGGGCTCGGCACGCCGCACGAACCGGGGCGTGGTGTGTTCACGGTCGGCGTGAAGGTGCCGGTGGGCGAGGTTTCGGTCATGCCCCAGCCTTCCGCCAGATTGCAGCCTGTCAGCTTTTCGAAGTTCTGCTGCACTTCGAGCGGCAGCGGTGCGCCGCCCGAATTGCACCACTTCAGGGAACTGAGGTCGGCCGTCGCGGATGCCGGATGATTGATCACGGCGACGAACATCGTGGGAACGCCGGGGAATGCGGTGATTTTCTTTTCCGATAGATCCCTGACGATCGCGTCGGCGTCGAACCGGGTGTGCAGCACAAGCTCCGCGCCGATCCGGATTCCGAGCAGCATGTTGACGGTGAGCGCATAGATGTGGAACGGCGGCAGCACGGCGAGAACGCGCTCCTTGCCGAGCTCCAGCACCGGCGGATCGGTGCGGGTGGTTTCAAGGCACTGATGCGTCGCGGCGGACAGGTTGGCGTGGGTCAGCATCGCGCCTTTCGGCAGACCGGTCGTGCCGCCGGTGTATTGCAGAACGGCAATGGCATCAGTCAGATCGGCGATCGGATAGCTGCGATAGATGCCGTCGTTGTCGAGCAGCGCCTGGAAGGTGAGGTGCTTGTCGTCGGCCGGAACATCGACCACCTGCTTGGCTGCGCGCATCTGCGCGGCCACCGCTTCCGGTTGACCCGTCATCTCGGCGATGTTGCCGACGATCAGCTTCTTCAGCCGGGTATGGCCGAGCAAACGCCCCATCTGCGGATAGAGCGTAGGGAGATCGAGGGTGACCAGGAAGTCGGTTTCGCTGTCGTCGATCTTGTGTTCGAGAACCTTCTCGGCATCGAGCGGCGAATAATTGACCAGCGTTCCGCCGGCTTTCAGAACGCCGAACAGGCTGATGAGATAATGCGGTGTGTTCGCAAGATAAAGGCCGACATGGACGCCGGGTTTCACGCCGAGTTTCTGGAAGCCGAGAGCGGCGCGGTTGGCCAGGTCATTGAGTTCGCGATAGGTGATCTTGCGACCCATGAAGTCGACGGCCGAATTGTTGGGCCAGGTCTCCGCGGCGTCTTCGAGAATTTGCTGAACGGGCAGCAAGGGAATGTCCGCATCCCATCTCACGCCGGGCGGATAGGATTTGATCCAAGGCTGATCGACCAAGGGCTGATCAATCGAAGCCTGTTTAACCCGAGGCTGCTCGCTCATCGTTTCCTCCACATCGCGCGTTTCTTGCGATTTGCTTTTGTTCTTACGTCCGCGCGATCACTTACGCTACGCACGATCATCAAAGACTAAAACGAAGTCGTAGTGCAATAACAATTTGGTCCAGCGGAACGGGATGCGAGCCAAGCGGTAATCGGTTGGTGCGGCAGGGTGTTCGAAACGCCTGGAAATATAGGGTTCGTGAGGCCGCAACCGCTTCCGGTCGAGAACGGCGCACCACGAAACGGTGATAACAATGGAAGCGTCGCAGCGATAAAACATCGTGCTTCGTGAATGTTATATGCGAGCTGTCCGATATTCACCTATGAATGAAAAATGGAAGCATTGTTGTCGCTATCGAGGAGGTGCACGGGTGCAATGTCCGATGTGCTCGGTGTTTGACGCCAGGTGACTGGCGGCGAAGCACTACCCCTGTGTTTGGCAGACATCGACCCATTCGGCGGATGTCAGTTCGGCCATGCGCTGAGGTGAAATACGGACGGCGCTGTTGGTCGAACCTGCCGCCGGTACCACGACGTCGAAGGCTTGCAGCGAGATGTCGCAATAGACCTGAAGCGGCCTCTTCAGTCCGAATGGACAGACGCCTCCGACGGGATGGCCGGTGATATCGACGACTTCCTCAGGCCCGAGCATCCGCGGCTTGCCGCCGAACGCCGTCTTGGCTTTCTTGTTGTCCAGTCGCGCCGTGCCTTTGGTCACCACCAGCACGTAGCGGTCGCCGATGCGCAGTGACAATGTCTTGGCGATTTCTTCCGGCTTCACGCCGAAGGCTTCGGCGGCGAGCGGCACGGTGGCCGAACTCTTGTCGGATTCGATCACTTCGAATTCCGGGGCGTGGGCCTGAAAGAACGCGCGGACGGACTCAACACTCATTTTCGGTTTCCGTAGGAAAGTGACGTGGGATCAACCGATCGCGACCAGTTTCGGCAGGTCGGACAACGTGGCGATGCGATGATCGGGTTCGACGTCGAGTTCGTCCATCTGCATCCGCAGCGCCTTGAACATGGTCAGCGGTGCCACGAGGTCGGTCTTGGCGCATTCGCGCGCCATCGCCTCGGGTGTGACGCGCTCGATCCACGCGACGTTCAGCCCGAACGCCTTGGCGCCGCAGGCATCCCACGGGTTCGAGGAGACGAACAGCACGTCGGCGGGCGCGACGCCGAGTTTCTCCTCGATCAGCACATAGGCGTCGCGGTGCGGCTTGAAGATGCGTTTCGCGTCGACGCTGATGGTGGCATCGAGAATCGTGTCGAGGCCACTGTTGCGCACTAGCGCGTTCAGCATGTCGCTGCTGCCGTTCGAGAGGATCGCCAGCTTGCGGTCACGCATGGCGTCGAGCGCCGCGCGCGCGTCGGGATAAAGGTCGAGGTGAAGATATTTCTCCATGATCCGCGCGAAGGCGGCATCGTCGCGCGGCAGGCCGAGACAGCGCAGCGTATAGGCCAGCGCATCGCGGGTGATCGCGGAGAAGTCCTCATAGCGGCCCATCAGCGAGCGCAGCCAGCTATATTCGAGCTGCTTGATGCGCCAGATCTGCGTGATCATGTCGCCGTGGCCGGGAAACGTTTCCTCGGTGATGGCGGCAACAGACTGCACGTCGAACAGCGTGCCATAGGCATCGAACACGACTGCTTTGATGGTCACCGGGATTCTCCTTGGCGGATGGACGTTGTGCCGCGCCGATCTGTTGTTGCCTCGTTTTGTCATGCGTTTCAAGAACCCTGCGCGGTGGCAGCCGCGCGTCCGCGTCGCTTGTGCTGCGTGGCGGCTTCGTTACGCTGGCGAAAGAGTTTGTCGAAGAAGAAACGGATCAGGGAGCATTGCATGAGCGGGGTGGCGTTCGATCTTCCGGAGGATGTGCTGACGGTGCGCGACGGTGTGCTGCGCTTCGTTGAATCGCAGGTCGCACCGCGGCTCGAACGGCACCATGGTCTGCTGGAGGACCAGCGCCGGCTCTACGATGAGACCGGGCGCTATACGCCGGAGGTGCGTGCGTTGATCCGCGAGGTGCGGATGCTGTCGGCGGAAGCCGGTTTCTACGCGATGTGCGCGCCAACGGAGCTGGGCGGTGGCGGGCTCGGTCATCTGGTCTATTATGTCGCATGGGAGGCGATTTATCGCCGGCTCGGCGGGCAAGGCACGGTGATTCCGTGGGTGATCGCGCACTGGGCGTTCGGGCCGAGTCGTTTGCTGACCCAGGTGACCGATGAGGCCCGCAATCGTTGCCTTGCCGGCATGATGAGCGGCGACACCTCGATGTGCTTCGGCCTGTCGGAGCCCGGCGCCGGCTCCGACGCCAGCATGATCAAGACCCGCGCGGTGAAGACCGCGGGTGGCTGGCGCATCACCGGCCGTAAGCTGTGGACCAGCAACGCGCCCACCGCCGAATGGTGCATCGTGTTCGCGATCACGGATGCTGAGAAAGCGGCGCGCAAGGCCGGCGGCATCAGCGCGTTCCTGGTGCCGACCGACGCGCCGGGCTTTTCCGTGGAAAGCGTGGTGCGGCTGTTCGGTCATACCGGCGGCCACGAGGGCGCGCTGGTGCTGGAAGACGTCGAGGTCGCGCCGTGGCAACTGGTCGGGCAACTGAACGAGGGTTTTAAGCTCGCGCTTTACGGCGTCTCGCTGGGCCGTGTTTACAATTCCGCGCGCGCGGTCGGGCAGGGGCGTTGGGCACTGGAGATGGCGCTCGACTATGCCAAGCAGCGCGAAGCGTTCGGTCACGTTATCGCCGATTATCAAGGCGTATCGCTGCCGCTGGCGGAGGCCGCGACCGAACTGCACGCCGCGCATCTGATGGGATTGAACGCCGCGATGCTGCTCGACAAAGGCGACAAGGCGGTGAAGGAGTTGTCGATGGCCAAAGCCTATGCGGTGCAGGCCGGCTTCCGTGCGGTCGATCGCGCAATGCAGACCCACGGCGGCATGGGACTGACCAACGAGGTCGGCCTCGTCCACGCGTGGCACGACCTGCGCATTGTCAACATCGCCGACGGCACCAACGAAATCCTTGCGCGCACCATCGCGCAACGCCTGCTCGCCGGTGACGTCGAGTTGTGATGTTTGATGCGTAATCGTTTGATCGTCGTCACCGTCACCCTGAGGTGGTCATGCGTAGCATGACCCTCGAAGGGCGATTGTCAGCATCCTTCGAGGCTCGCTATCGCTCGCACCTCAGGATGACGGCGGCTTCGCGTCCTACATCCCGAGCAGCTTGCGCGCGTTGGCCTTCAGGATCTTCGGGCGCACGTCGTCGCGGATGTCGATCTTGGAAAAGTCCGACAGCCAGCGATCCGGCGTGATCACCGGCCAGTCGGAGCCGAACAGCATCTTGTCCTGCAACAGCGTGTTGGCGTAGCGCACCAGGATCGGCGGGAAATATTTCGGCGACCAGCCCGAGAGGTCGATGTAGACGTTCGGCTTGTGGGTCGCGACGGACAGCGCCTCCTCCTGCCAGGGGAAGGACGGATGCGCGAGGATGATCTTCATCTCGGGAAAATCCACCGCGACGTCGTCGATATACATCGGGTTGGAATATTTCAGCCGCATTCCGTTGCCGCCGGGCATCCCCGAGCCGACGCCGGTTTGTCCGGTGTGGAACAGCGCGATCGAGCCAGCTTCGGCGATGGCTTCGTAGAGCGGATAGGCCATGCGGTCGTTCGGATAGAAGCCCTGCATGGTCGGGTGAAACTTGAAGCCCTTGATGCCGTAATTCTCGATCAGGTTGCGCGCCTCGCGCGCGCCGACCTTGCCCTTGGCGGGGTCGATGCTGGCGAACGGGATCAGCACGTCCGAATTCTGCGCCGCGAGTTCGGCCATCTCGTAATTGTTGTAGCGGCGGAAGCCGGTTTCTCGCTCGGCATCGACCGGGAAGATCACCGCGGCGATGTTCTTGGAGCGATAGTAGGCGGCTGTCTCCGGCACGGTCGGCGGATGCTTGTGCGGCGACTTGAAGTATTCCGCCATTGCCGCCTGGAAATCGTCGTAGCCGTCGTCGCCATGGGTGCCGCAGGGCTCCTCGGCATGGGTGTGGATGTCGATGGCGATGACGTCGTCGAGATTGGGCATGGTCACTCCCTCGGGCGCGCCCTTGAAAGGGCGTCGGTAGAATAATTATATAACATAATCAAATCTGCGTGGGGCGTAAAGCGCCTTCCGTAAGAGCGTCTCAGAACCAGTGTATCCGGGTTGGCGTGGCGTCGTTTGGGTTCCATCGCGTGCGGTTAGATGTTCGGGGGGCAGCAAAATCCCCTGAATGGCGCCACCGAACATTGACAGATGCGGCGCGCGTGCTTTAGAACCCACGCATCCCGCGCGGCTTGGCCGCTGGCGGGATTATCCTTTTATTGCCAGATTCGGCCTGTCGCACACGGCCTTTCAAACGCTGTAGGATTGTCCCATGAAGGTCCGTAACTCATTGAAGTCGTTGCGCAGCCGCAACCGCAACAACCGCCTCGTGCGCCGCAAGGGTCGCGTCTACGTGATCAACAAGGTGCAGCGCCGCTTCAAGGCGCGCCAGGGCTAAGAATCTGGCTTCGGTCGGCGCAGGCCCGCCTAAGCCGCTTTCCCCGATTTTGAAGGCTCAGCCGCTCAGCGCATGGTTCGCCGGGCGGCTTTGTCGTCTTTTCAGCGCCATAACTCATGGCTAGACTCACGCCATGGCCGTGAAAGCGATTTTGCGATTCCCAGTTGCCGCCCACGCCGGTCGCGGTGTCGTGGCCGCGCTGATGCTTGCGGCGGTGCCCGTCGCCGGGCAGGCGCAGGAGACACGGCCCGCGCCGGAGAAGCCGCTCAACCGGCAACTGGAAAAGCCGCCGGAGCCGCCGTCCAAGCTGCCCACCATCAAGGCCGATCGCGCGCGTGGACTGGATTTCCTGTTTGGCGCGCTGAAGGCGGCACCCGATGAAGCCAGTGCCAAGCATGTCGAGGCGCGCATCTGGGCGCAGTGGATTGCGACGCCGAGCGACACTGCACAACTGCTGATGACGCGAGCTAAGGTCGCCGTCGATGCCAAGCAATTCGACGTCGCGCTTGAATTGCTCGATGCCATCGTCAAGCTACGTCCCGACTACACCGAGGCGTGGAATCGGCGGGCGACGGTCTATTATCTGAAGGACGATTACGACCACGCCCTGCACGATCTCGAGCAGGTGCTGGCGCGCGAGCCGCGCCATTTCGGGGCGCTGGCCGGGCTTGGCATGATCATGCGCGATCTCGGCGACGACAAGCGTGCGCTGGATGCCTTCCGGAAGGCGCTGGCGATCAACCCGCATCTCGACAAGATTCCCGATCTGGTCAAGACGCTGACCGAAAAGGTCGAGGGCCGCGATATCTGATTGCGGCATGTGATGTTGCGTGCGGCGGTCGAAACGCCCTGTTCATGCCGGAATCACGTATCAAGACACGCCTGCTTGCGGGGATCGTCTAGCACATCTGAATCGCGAAGCATTTTGGCGCTATCGCAAAGGAGCTTTCGTGTCGCGAAAGGTTTTGCCTCTCATCGTTGCCGGGCTGTTGCTGATTGCAGGCCCGGCGCTGGCTCAGAAGGGCGCGGCTCCCGCGCACGCCGGTGCGCCGCAGGCCTCAAGCGAGGCGTTGACGCCGGAGCAGGCGCGCCGCGCGCTCGAAACGTTGCAGGACGATGCCAAGCGCGCGCAGATGATCGACACGCTGCGCGCCATCGCCAAGACAACGCCAGCGAACGACAAGACAGCGCTGACGAGTGCAAAGACCGCGCCTGCCAACACGCCGCCGGCGGCCGCTTCGGATGCCGCGAAGCCTGACGCCAAACCGGACGCTGCCGCCGAGAAGCCGGCGTTGCCGACGCTCAATGCCGATAGCCTCGGCGCGCAGTTATTGCTGACGATTTCCGGCTGGGTTGCGGATGCGACGCGCGAGGTGACATGGGCCGCCCGCAGCGTCACGCATTTCCCGGCGCTGTGGTACTGGGTGGTCCAAACCACCACCAACCCCTACTACTACAACCTGCTGATCGATATCGCCTGGAAGTTCGTGCTGGTGTTCGGCGGTGCGTTCGCGGTGGAATGGCTGGTGTGGTGGGGGATGCGGCGGCCGCTGCAGGCGCTCGAAGCGCGCATCCCGCGTGTCGTCAAGGCGTCCACGCCAGAAGTGACGGTGTCCGATCCGCCGTCATCCGCCGAGGATCTGACGCCGGAATCCGGCAAGAACCGGCGCCGATTGAAACTGGCGCGCGCTTGGCAGTCGCTGTTGCGCCTGCCTTATGTACTGGCGCGACTGGCGCTGGAACTGGTGCCGGTGCTGGCGTTCGTCGCGGTCGCTTCGCTGATGCTGGGCACCCAGATCGGCGACGTCACCACCACGCGGCTGGTGATCCTGGCCATCATCAATGCCTACGCGCTGTGTCGCGGCTTGGTCTGTGCGGTGCGGGCGCTGGTCGGGCCGCTCGGCGTATTCTCGACGCGGGAAGATACCGCTGCTTATGTCGAGGTCTGGACCCGGCGCATCGTCACGGTCGCCGTCGCCGGCATCGCCTTCGCCAACGTCGCACTGCTGCTCGGCCTGCATCGTGTCGGCTATTTCGCGCTGGTGCGGCTGGTGATGCTTGCCGTCCATCTGCTGGTGGTTGTCGTCATCCTGCAATGCCGTGCGCCGGTGGCGCGCGTCATCCGCGCCAAGCGCAACCAGAAGGGCGCGTTCGCGACCACGCGCAATCGGGTCGCCGGCCTGTGGCACTACTTTGCCATCTTCCTCGTCATGGCGCTGTGGGTGGTGTGGGCGTTGAATATCCGCGACGGCTATACGCTGCTGTTGCAATACGTCGCCGGCACCGTCGCCGTGGTGGTGGTGGCGCGGCTGTTGCTGATCGTGCTGCTCAGCCTGATCGATCGCGGCTTCCGTATCAATGCCGACATTCTGCAACGCTTTCCCGGATTGGAGACGCGGGCGAACCGCTATCTGCCGCTGTTGCGCCGCGTCGCCTCCTGGGTGGTGACAGCGCTGGCCGTCGTCGCGCTGCTGCAAGTGTGGGGCGTCGATACCGTGGTGTGGTTCTATGGTGGCCAGATCGGCAGTCGTCTGCTCTCGGCCGTCGTGACCATTGGCATTGCCGTGGTGATTGCGGTCGCGATCTGGGAAGCGCTCAACGCGCTGATGGATCACCAACTGGCCGCGCTGACCCGCGATGGCCACGCGGCGCGCGCGGCGCGGCTGCGTACGTTCCAGCCGATGCTGCGCACCGCGCTGTTGTGCGTCATCCTTACGGTGGTGGCGCTGACGGCGCTCAGCGAGATCGGGGTCAACATCGCGCCGCTCTTGGCCGGTGCCGGTATCGTCGGCATCGCGGTCGGCTTCGGTTCACAGAAACTGGTGCAGGACCTGATCACCGGGTTGTTCCTGCTGCTGGAAAACGTGGTGCAGGTCGGTGATTTTGTTACCGTGTCAGGATTGTCTGGCACGGTGGAGAATGTCTCCATCCGCACCATCCGGCTGCGCGCCAGCGACGGCTCTGTGCACATCGTGCCGTTTAGTGCCGTCACCAGCGTCACGAACGCCAGTCGTGGCGCCGGCAACGCGGCGGTCAATGTCAGTGTCTCCTACAAGGAAGACACTGATCAGGTCGGCCAGTTGCTGAAGGACATCGTCAAGGAGATGCGCGAGGAGGCGGAATACAAGCCGCTGATCCGCAGCGATCTCGAATTGTGGGGCGTCGACAAGGTCGACGGCACGATGGCCACGCTCGTCGGGCAAATTCGCTGCACCCATGGCGGACGCTGGCCGGTGCAGCGCGAGTTCAATCGTCGCATGAAGCTGCGCTTCCAGGAAAATGGCATCGAGATCGCCAGCAACAGCCAGACGATCCTGTTGCAGGCGCCGGTCCCGGTGGAGATCGAGACGCCGCCGGCATCGTCGCAGCGCCGTGCGGCGGGATAGCAATTTGAGCGTCATTGCGAGGAGCGAAGCGACGAAGCAATCCAGTTCTTGCTTCGTGGCTTTCTGGATTGCTTCGCTTCGCTCGCAATGACGGTCAAATTGACGGTCTTCGTCATGGCCGGGCTTGCCCCGGCCATCCACGTCTTTGAACCGGCAATGTCCTGGAGCGTGATCGGCTTGAATTGAAGCGCGTGCGTCATCCTGAGGAGCGAGCGAAGCGAGCCTCGAAGGATCGCCGCCGTCGCCCTTCGAGGCTGTCGCTGCGCGCCAGCACCTCAGGGTGACGACCTCGGATTTAGCCTCCAAATCATGCTCTAGAACGTGGATGCCCGGCACAAGGCCGGGCATGACTGGCGATGCAGGCTAATAATTCTCCGTCAGATACTCGACGATCTTCGGAATATCGCCTTCCTCGATCGGCGCGCCGTAGACCTTGATCATCTTGTTGACCTCGGCGGTCCAGAAATCCTTTTTGAATTTCGGGCCGCGCGGCTGGGTCTGGATGTAGTCCGACGAGTGGCACGCCGTGCAGTTGTTCATCACCACGTCGCGGTTGGTGCCCGGCTTGAAGGTCGCTGTTTCCTGCGGCAGCGTGATCTTGAGCGGCTTGGCCTGAGCAATGGCGGCAAGGCCCATGCCGGCCGCGAGCGTGAGGGCTGCGGCAGCGAGGCGCATCGATACTTTCATAGTTGTTCTCCTCAGGCTGCCGTGACGCGGACGGTTTCGACGACGTTGCGCAGATAGCCGGCCGGATTCCACAACGCCTGCATCGGCTGCGTCTTGCCGTCGTTGCTGGTGGCGCGCACCTTCAACTCATGAGCGCCCGCGGTCAGCTTCACGGTGGCGTGCCATTCGCGGAACGAATAGTTGCCGAGGTTCTTGCCGAGTTTGGTCGGCAACCAGGTCTTGCCGCCGTCGGTCGATACCGCGACCTCCTTGATGCCCTTGCCGCCGTCGAAGGCGATGCCTTTCAGGCGGGTTTCGCCGGCTTTCACCTTGGCGCCGTCCTGCACGTTGGTGATGAAGGAGCGGACTGTGAAGCGGTTGATCGGAACGGTCGCCTTAGGCGGCGTGCCCGGCTCGACGCAATTGCAGTCGTTGTCGGGAATCCGATAGGCGGTCTTCATCCAGAAATTGTCGTAGACGCTGTCGATGACGGTAATTTCGTTGAGGTGCTTGACCCAGTAGGTGCCGTAATAACCGGGCACCACGAGGCGCACTGGGAAGCCGTTGAGCATCGGCAGGTCCGTGCCGTTCATCGAATAGGCCAGCATCACCTCGCCGTCGCGGGCGTGATCGAGGTCGAGCGCCTTGGCGAAGTCCGGCGTCTTGTCGCTCACCGGGCCGTCGAGGCCGCCGAACACCACCTGCTTGGCGCCGGCCTGCACGCCGGCTTTCTCCAGCACGGTCTTGAGCGGCACGCCCTTCCAGCGTGCGTTGCCCATGGCGCCGTTGCCGGACTGGCCACCGGCGACGCGCGGTGTCGAGAAGCCGCGGCTGTTGCCGGAGCACTGCGTCACCGCCACGATTTCCTTCGCCGGCATCTTCTTGAGATCGGCAAGCGACAGCTTGAGCGGCTTGTCGACCTTGCCCTTCACCTCGATGGTGAATTTCGCGGGATCGATCTCGAGCGGAATATCGGCGAGATGGTAGCGGACGAAGAACGCGTCGTTCGGGGTGATGACGCCCTCGTTGTAAACGGAGAACGGCGTTTCCAACTGCGGCGGACGGCTGGTTTGCAGGATCAACGGCCGCTTCTGCGGATACTTCGCCATCGGCCGCTCGCCGTTCTCGAACGGTAGCGTGACGGTTTTTGCGAGGGCACTGACTGAGCTGAGAAAAGATCCGGCGCCCAGTGTGGCGACGGTCGCGGTGGTGCCCGCGAGCAGACGACGTCTGTTGAGCATGATGCTCCTCCTTGGTGGACGCGCAGTCCATTTTTTGACGGGCAGAGGCCGGATACCGGCGCATGTCCGCTTTCAACCCCGACACTGACGACCGCACAGGAAGTCAGCAGTTCGAAGCCGCTTAGAGTTCAGGCAGCATGATCCTGGAAGAAGCACTTCGCAAGCGTGACGATGCGATTGATCAACTCAAGCGCATAACGCGTTATGGCGTTGCATCGCTGTTCGGCCCAACATAGGCGATGCGCAGCATGTTGGTCGCGCCGGGTGTGCCGAGCGGGACGCCGGCGACGATGATGACGCGCTGGCCGGCCTTGGCGAAGCCGTCGCGAAACGCGATGCTGCCGGCGCGGTCGACCATGTCGTCCTGATCGTGGGCGTCCTCCGCCACGACGCAATGCACGCCCCACACCAATGACAGTTTGCGCCCGGTGGCGAGGCTTGGCGTGATCGCGACCACCGGCGGCTTCGGACGTTCGCGCGCGACGCGGAGGCCGGTCGAGCCCGAACTGGTCCAGCAGATGATGGCGGAGAGTTCGAGCGTCTCGGCGATCTGCCGCGCGGCGTCGGCGATGGCGTCGCCGATGGTCGCTTCCGGCTCGGGCCGCTGCGCGGTCAGCACGCCGCGATAGGTCGGGTCGCGTTCGACCTCCTCGCCGATGCGATTCATGGTGGAGACCGCCTCGACAGGGAATTTGCCGGCCGCCGATTCCGCGGACAGCATGATGGCATCGGCGCCTTCGTAGACGGCGGTAGCAACGTCTGAGACTTCGGCGCGGGTCGGCACCGGCGACTGGATCATCGACTCCAGCATCTGCGTTGCCACCACCACCGGCTTGCCGGCCCTGCGCGCCATGCGCGTCATTTGTTTCTGTAAGCTCGGCACGCGCTCGACCGGCAGTTCGACGCCGAGGTCGCCACGCGCCACCATCAGCGCGTCAGAAACTTCCATGATGTCGGCGAGGCGTTCGATCGCTTGCGGCTTCTCGATCTTGGCCATCACCGAGGCGCGGCCGCGGATCAGCTTCTTGGCCTCGATCACGTCCTCGGCGCGCTGCACGAAGGACAGCGCCACCCAGTCGATGCCGGCGACTAGCGCGGCCTCGAGATCGGCGCGATCCTTCGGCGTCATCGCCGACATCGGCAGATCGGTATCCGGCAGGCTGACGCCCTTGCGATCCGACATCTTGCCGCCGATCACGACGCGAGTGACGGCGTGGTCCGGCGCGGCTTCCTCGACGATCAGGCGGACCTTGCCGTCGTCGAGCAACAGCGCGTGGCCGGGCTTCAGCGCGGCGAGGATTTCCGGATGCGGCAATTGAACCCGCGTGGCGTCGCCGGGCTCCTTGCTGGAGTCGAGCGTGAAGCGCGCGCCGTTGTGAAGCTGGATTGCGCCGTCGGCGAACGCGCCGAGCCGCAGCTTCGGGCCCTGAAGGTCGACCAGAATGCCGATCGGGCGGCCGTAGCTGCTCTCGACATTGCGGATGGTGTTGACCAATTCGCGCATCTTGTCGTGCGGCGTGTGGCTCATGTTGATGCGGAACACGTCTGCGCCGGCTTCGAACAGTCGCCGGATCATGGTGCTGTCGGAGGAGGCAGGGCCGAGCGTGGCAAGAATCTTGATGCGGCGCAGGCGTCTCATTGCTTGGTCCCGGGCAGCGTCGCGGGCGGCAGGTTTGGTGCTCCCGGCGTCGTGGTGTGCGGGGCGTTCGGCAGTCCCGGGAGCGGGCCGGGCGCTGTGCCGCTGGGGTTCTGTTGGCCGGCTTCGGTCAATTGGACGGTCCATGAGCGTTGTTCGCCAGTGTCGACTTCGAAAAAGCCGGTGCGGTCGAAACCGCGCGCCAGGCAGTTCTCTGTCCCCCGGATGGTGAATTCCTTGTCGCGTGAACACATGAAAGCCTGACCCGACCATTCCCCGCCGCGGTCATAATCGAGGGCATAGATGTAATAGTACCGCGCGATCAACGTTCCCCTTAGCAGGGTTTCGCAACTGCGCGACGACACGTTCCACCAGCCTTCCGTGACCCACCCCTCGGCATCCTTGTAGCCGAGCGCGATGCCGACGCGGCTCGGGGTGTTGTTGCACAGCCGGAAGTCCGCGCGTGCCGGCGCGGTCGACCAGCACATCACGGCAAGCGCAATTGCGCACATCGGGATGGCGGCGCGCAGGCGGCGCAAAATACGGCGGTGCGGAGAATCGTCTCGGGTCATCCGGTCCAGCTATAGCAAAGCATTCGCGATTTGGCGCGCACCAACGCGGCCGGCTCAACCGATGGTGACCGGACCGGCGTCGCCGAATGCCGGTGCGAGCCTTCACGCGAGGCGGCTTTTTTACACATCAAGGTGGAAAAATCTGTGATCGGACCCATTTTGGGTTAACGTTCGGGACTTCACGATGAGAGATGCGCCATGGCGATCGACGAGAAAACCACTACTGAACTGGAAGCTGCCGTATTTCGCCGACTGGTGGCGCATCTGCGCGAGCGAACCGACGTGCAGAACATCGACCTGATGAATCTCGCCGGCTTCTGCCGCAACTGCCTGTCCAACTGGATGAAGGAAGCTGCCGACGCGAAAGGCATCGCGCTGAGCAAGGACGAGAGCCGCGAGGCGGTCTACGGGATGCCGTACGAGACATGGAAGGCGAAATATCAGGGCAGTGCCACGCCGGAACAACTGGCCACGATGGCCAAGGCGCAAACAGGCCATTGAGGCCATAATGACGGCGTGCAGAGCCTCTGGATTTTTTCTTCTGTGGGGCTGCTGTGGATGATCCGGATGCCGCCTTGACGAAAGGCGCGCCAGTCATGAGTGTCGCCCAACAATGCGGTGTGCTTCCGGCCTCCGCCCACCCATATTCAGTTCAGTAGGAGTGCACGATGGCCACCGCTGCCGCCGTCCAGGACGAGCCCGCGACCCGCTTTGCCAAGGATCAGCTCAAGGCCATCATCGAGCGTATCGAGCGGCTGGAAGAAGAGAAGAAGGCGATTTCCGACGACATCCGCGATGTCTACGCCGAGGCCAAAGGCAACGGCTACGACGTCAAGGCGCTGCGCACCATCGTGCGGATGCGCAAACAGGACGCCAACGAGCGCGCCGAGCAGGAAACCATTCTGGAGACCTATCTCCAGGCGTTGGGAATGCTCTGAGGCATCATCGCACGCCGTCGTCATGGTCGGGCGTAGCCGTTCGAAGAACGGCGTCGCTTCGCTCGCCCGTAGCCGTTCGAAGAACGGCGTCGCTTCGCTCGCCTATGGTCCCGGCCATCCACGTCGTTAAATCCGTAAGTCTTCAAGACGTGGATGCCCGGCATAAAGCCGGGCATGACGGATCAACTTGAACGCATCACGCGCCATAGAGCATGATTTTCCGAGGCTGAATCTGAGGTCGTCACCCTGAGGTGCTGTCGCGTAGCGACAGCCTCGAAGGGCGACGGTGGCGATCCTTCGAGGCTCGCTTCGCTCGCACCTCAGGATGACGGCGCACGCTTCAATTCAAGTCGATCTCGCCTTAGCGCAGCGCGGCGGTCTGGAATGTCACCGTCGGCAAGTTGGCGACGGCGGTACCGGTGAAGCGGTCGCAGACCATGCCGGGCTGCGGATCGCTGGAGAAGCTCGCCGCGACGGTAGTTTGCGGCTTCACGAAATGGACCCGCATCGCCGTCATGTCAGGCTCACCGAACACGGTCGAGGACATCGCCGTGGTGGCGCTCGGCGACAGGATCATCGCGCGCATCCAGACAGTGTCGCCCTTGGCGGCGGACGCCAGCCGCGTCGAGACCGTGATCCGGCCATCGCGGCCCTGATGGCCTTTCGCTACCACCGTGGTCACATCATTGACCGACATCGCATTGTGCTTGGCTGGGCGATGCCGCAGATGGCGTGGAATCGGCGCGCTGGCGGCGACGATGTGGGCGCGATCGAGCGGCGAGGGCACCGGCGCGAAGGCCAGAGCATGGAAGGCATGGTCGATGCTGGCGGTCGGCTGCGGATCGACGGCGTTGGAGAGCGCCTGTCGCGCGCTGATGGCGGCGACCTGCGCCGGCGTCGCCTGCTTCGGCTTGGTCGGCGGCGTATCGCCCCAGAAGCCGCGTGAATTGATGATATCGGCCGGTGTCCTGAATTTCGGTTCGGTGCGAGCCACCGCCTCTTGCCTGGCGGGCGCGGGCGCCGGGACGATGTTATCGGCCGAGGCGACCTGATAGCTGGCGGGGATCGTCGGTTTGGCGCGCGGTAGTGGCACCGGTTCGGCCGGGATAGCTGCGGCGGTTACGACAGGAGCGGCCTCAGGTTTGGCGGCCGAAGGCGCATTGCTTGTTGATGCTTCGTCATCCTCGTCGTTGGACTTCGACTTGAACAGCGACGCGAGCAGGCTCTTGGGCTTCTCGAACGAGAAGCTGTCGTCGCCCTTGCCGCGCCTCTGAACGTCGGCCAGCGCCAGTTGATAGCCGGCCAGCGGCTTGCCGTCGGACGGCACGTGCACGGTGCGGCCGTTGGGGAAGACGCGGACCAACTGGTCGTGGGTCATGCGCGGCCAGTGACGGATGTTGCCGGTGTCGAGGTGGACAAACGGCGATCCGGAGGTCGGGTAGAAGCCGACGCCGCCGCGTTGCAAGCGCAGCCCGGCGAAGCGGATCTGCTCCAGCGGTACGCCGGGAATGAAGAAGTCCATGGCGCGGCCGAGCATGTGCTGGCTGTGGCGCGCGACGCCGGTGTGGGCGGAGCGGCGGCGAAGCATGGAATTGGTGGCGGGCGAGCGGTAGGACGAGATGATCTGGATCGGCTTCTTGCCGTCGACGTCGCGATAGACTTCCCACAAAATGTCGAACAGGTGCGGGTCCATCGTGGTCTGCGCCTGGTTACGCCAGTCGCGCAGGAAGTGATTGAGCCGCTTGAGCGCGGCCTCGTCGTAACGGCCGTTGCGCTTGTAGGTGATGGTCAGGTCTTCGCCGGAATGGGTGTGGTGGAACGACAGCGTGCGGGTTTCGCGCGACGCGGTGGCGTCATGGACCGAGCCGGCGCCGGCGAGAAGCAGCAGCGACGTCAGGCCGACGCCGTAACCGGCGCGCGACAGGGTCAGCGATTTGAAAACGCGTGCGAAACCGACCGGCACGAATGAGCCCACCCAGAGGACGTTCAGTCAAAACTCCTTCGCAACCCCATGCAGCGAAAGAGGGATAACGAGGCTTAAATCAGGAGGGTTAATCGAGATTTACCCCCAAATCGGATTGAAGAAAGAAACCTAGCCCAGCGAGTATGGCAAAAAATAGCCCGCGCCCAGCGGCGGGGTGTACAATGGTTAACGGAACGGGCTCCGCCGGTGTGACGGAGCCCGTTGATATTGCAGATAAATTTCGTTCAATCGGAGCGAAATCGGCCTAGCGATAAATTCTCCGGCGCTGGCCGTATTCGGCGGCCGGCGGCGGGGCCTGGGTCGGAATGCCGAACAGCCGCTCGAAGAAGTTCGGCCCGCTGTCATGGCCGAAACCGCCACGGTCGTTGACCGCGACCGGAAGCTGGGCCCGGGGCCGCGAATAGTTCGGCTGGGCGTGGGCGACCACGGCTTCGAGGTTCTTGTTCTTGCTGTTACGCAGCAGCGCCAGCATGGTCGAGTCGCGCCCGTAAATATCGCGGCGGATTTGCAGCTTGCCGGCATCGTCGACGAACGCGGTCTGGTAGGTGATGTTCACCGGGATGGGCGTCGCGAACTTGATGTCGCGCTCGGTGCTGCCGTACATCGAACGGATTTTCTCCGGCGTGTAGTGCTCGTTCGGCATCGCGATGTTGAGCAGGATCGATGCGTATTGATCGGGGTTCTGCACCCGCATACAGCCGTGGCTGAATGCGCGAACGTCGCGGGAGAACAGGTTCTTGTCCGGCGTGTCGTGCTGATACACCAGGAACTTGTTCGGGAAGTTGAAGCGGATGCGGCCCAGCGCGTTGCGCTCGCCCGGCGGCTGCGAGATGCGGATGGTCCCGTCGGGGCTCTGCTGCAGCTTCAGGCCCATGCGGTCGAGCACAGTCGGATCCTGCTGCAACGCCGGCAGGTATTCGTTGGTGATGATCGACGGCGGCACGTTCCAGGTCGGGTTGACGGTGATGTACTTCATCGTCTCAGTCAGAAGCGGCGTGGCGTGCTTGCCGGGCTTGCCGACCACCACGCGGGTCTTCCAGACCTCGGCGCCGTTATGCATCACCTTCAGCGTGAAATCGGGAATGTTGAGGATGGCGTAGGCGTTGCCAAGCGACGGCGCGCCGAGCTGGCGCGGCAGCCAGCGCCAACGCTCCATGTTGACGACGATGGTATCGATCTCGCGGTCGCGCTTCGGGCTGTTAATGGCCTTCACGGTGTGGTCGTCGAGGACGCCGGTCGCCTTCAGGCCGGCGTGCGCCTGAAACTTGCGGACTGCGGCGGCGACGGTGGCGTCGTAATGGGTGTCGTCGGGATTTTCGGTGACGCCCAGCTTGGCGCGCAGTTGCGGCACACGGTCATCTTCCATCGCGACCGGATGCGGGTTTTTCTTGGTCTTCCGGGCGAGCGAGAGCTTCGGACCTTCCGGCAGCAGCGTCACCGGACCTTCCGACTGGCCGCGCAACTCGGCGAGCTTGGCGCGCAGCTCCTTATAGAGTTTCTGCGGCGGGTTATAGGCTTGCAGCGCCGCCGAAGCATCCTTCGCCGTCGAGATGTTGGCGAGCACCTCGTTAGGATCGACGGGATGTTCGGGATATTGGATGTCGGCGCTCACCTGCGACCAGTGCATCTGGCCACTTTGCGCCTGGCGCGCGTAGTCCAACATGCTGGCGGTCAGCTTGAGGTCGGCTTCCGCCAGCGCATCGGGGCCGGTCGCAGAGCCGAAGTTCGGCACCGGATATTCCGCCGGGTTGAGGCCGTCGACGGCGGCATCGTTGAGGCGCGACACGACGCTCTTGGCGCGCGCGGTGAGGGCGCCGCCCTCGGTCCACAGCGGAGCGTAATCGCGGGCGGCGTAGAATTTCTCCACGGCGGCGCGCTCGTTCTTGCGGTCGAAGAACTTGCCGGCCTGGGTTTGCAGCGCCTCGCGCAGCTTGTCGGCGACGGGCTGATCGGCGGGCGCGACCTTGCCGGCGGCTTTCACGGGCTCCTGCGCGGCGGGGGCCGCAGCCGGTTCCTTGGCTTGCTGGGCCGCAGCGTCGGACGTCGCAGGCGGGGCCGTCACGCTGGTGGCGGGGGCGGTCGCGGGCGTGGTGCTCGCGGTGGTTTCGGTCTTGTCGGCCGATGCAGGCGCGGCGGCGGTGCTGGTCGCCGGGCTTGAGGCCGTCGCCGTGATATCGGCGGCGGTCGGCGGCGGCACGAGGCTGGTGTCGGGCACGGGAACCGCGGCATCGATCGCCAACTGCGCCGCGTTGTTTTGCGCCGGCGCGGTCTGCGCGAATGCGCTCGAGGTCGAAACCGTCAGGAATGTCGCCGCGACGGCCATCAGCACGCGGTCAAATCCATGTCGGCCAATCGAGTCGTTCCGCATTCCTCTAACCTTTCGCTCTAACCTCTCGGCGAAACCGTCCTGCGTTTGGAACGGTTCTGCTCTCAAGTGCGCGCAGCGTGTCACGGCACGTTTGCCAAAGTGTCAACATCGCCGGCTCGCACCGCTCGACGCCATCACTTCGACTGTCCGCAACTTAACTCTGCGGTGGATGCGCGGTTCCTTGCATATGGTCCCGCGAACATAAAGCCCCGCGAAATACGGCACAGCACGAGCGCGCCGCGATTCATTCGCAGGATACACGGCTGGCGCCTGAGCAACCAGCGTGGCACCGAATGGTTCACGACAAACTGACCGGGAAACCACTCGTTTGCAACGCGCGTCGGGGCCTGTTGGTCGCTTTTGCGTGTGTCTGTCACCGGACCGCAACGGTTCAATCGATCCGCGAGGTTTGCGAGATATCGGCTATGTGTGACATCCGCGCCACGCTTTGCGTTCGTGGTGTCACGGATCGCGTCACCGGTTCTTTCCGGATGCATCCACGGCGTCGGCGGCGGATGCGTCGTCGAGTTTCCGGTAAAGCGTCGATCTTCCGATTTTCAGCCGTCGCGCCACCTCGGACATCTGGCCGCGGTAATGCGAGATCGCGAAGCGGATGACTTCGTTCTCGATCTCTTCCAGCGGACGCATTTCGCCCGCGTCGGTGAGCATCGGGAGGGAGCCGTTCGGCAACGGAGCGATAGGTATGTCGGTGCCTGCCAACTGTGGTGCCGTTGCGTGGAAGGGCGGCTCGATCGTCAGTGGTTCCTCGGAATAGTCGAGCGTATCGAGCAGCGGCGCGGCCAATTGCGGGAAATCGGCGAGCCCGAGCTGGTCGCTCTCGCTGAGCACCACGGCGCGATAGATCGTGTTTTCCAGTTGTCGGATATTGCCGGGCCAGTCGAGCTGCGTCAGCCGGGTCATTGCTTCGCCGCTGACCCCGGTGATGATGCGATTTTCCTCAGCGCAGAACCGCGCCAGGAAGTGCCGCACCAAGTGCGCGACATCCTCGCGCCGGGTACGCAGCGGTGGCACGGTGAGCGGCAACACATGCAGGCGGTAGAACAGATCCTCGCGGAAATGGCCGGCTTTGACCTGGTCGAGCAGCTTGCGGTTGGTCGCCGAGATGATCCGGACGTCGACCTTGATCGGGCGGCGACCGCCGACCGCTTCCACGGCGCCTTCCTGCAAGGCACGCAGCAGTTTCACCTGGGCATTGAGCGGCAATTCGCTGACTTCGTCGAGAAACAGGGTGCCGCCGGAGGCTTCGACGAATTTGCCGGTGTGGCGTTCGGTGGCGCCGGTGAACGCGCCCTTCTCGTGGCCGAACAGGATCGATTCCACCAGATTGTCCGGGATCGCGCCGCAGTTGACGGCGACGAACGGCTTGCTGGCGCGTTCGCCGCTGCCGTGAATAGCGCGGGCCATCAATTCCTTGCCGACGCCGGATTCGCCTTCGATCAGCACCGGAATGGTCGAGGCAGCGGCCTTGCGCGCGGTTTGCAGCACGGCGGCCATGGTCTCGTTGCGGGTGACGATATCGGCAAAGGTCAATTTGCCTTCGCGGCTATGCTTGATGCGCTGGAGTTCGCCCTTCAGCGCGCTGGCGTTGAGCGCGTTGCGCAAGGACACCTGCAAACGTTCGACGCCGACCGGCTTGACCACGAAATCGTGAGCACCGGCGCGCATCGCCGACACCACGTTGTCGATGCCGCCGTGGGCGGTCTGCACAATGACGGGAACGTTCAGCCCGGCCTCGCGCATCCCGCTCAGCACGCCCATGCCATCGAGGCCGGGCATCACCAGGTCGAGCACCACGGCATCGATCGGCGCCGCCTCGGAGTCCGTCAGCCGCGCCAACGCGGCGTCGCCTGAGTCCACCACCACGGCCTCGTAGCCGCCCCGCTGCACCATGTTCTCCACGAGACGGCGCTGTACGGCGTCGTCGTCGGCGATCAAAATGGTGGCAGCCATGGTACTCTCCGCACGGAACAACTATCTGTTTCGAATCGGGGCACTCTCACCGACGCGGATTAACGCGCTCTTAAGAATTGTCATCAGGATGCCGCTTCTTTGTGCCGTCTTGCGAGACAGTTACAAAAAAGCCAACCTTCGGATTCGACACACCTGACGGATTGAATTTCATGGCCTCGCGTTCTTCCTCCACCCTCCGCAAATCAGCTCCCCGTCGCGCCGCGAGCGCCGCGAAACCACGGGCCGCGAAGGCAAAAAGCTCGTCCAAGACAGCCAGCAAGACAGCCACGACGAAGGCGAAGAGCAAAGCCGCGCCGGCCGCGGGAATCGGCAAGCTGCCGGAATGGAATTTGACCGATCTCTATGCCGGGATCGATGCGCCCGAGGTCGCGCGCGATCTCGACGCTCTCGACAAGGACTGCGCGGCCTTCGCCAGCGACTACAAGGGCAGGCTGGCCGAGGAAACCGCCAAGCCGGACGGCGGCAAGTGGCTCGCGGACGCGGTGCGCCGCTATGAGGCGATCGACGATCTCGCCGGCCGGCTCGGCTCCTATGCCGGACTGATCCATGCCGGCGACAGCGTCGATCCGGCGATCTCGAAGTTTTACGGCGACGTGTCGGAGCGCCTCACTGCTGCGTCGGTCAACCTGCTGTTCTTTGCGCTGGAACTGAACCGCATCGATGACGCGGTGATCGAGCAGGCGATGCAGGCGCCGGAACTGGCGCATTACCGGCCGTGGATCGAGGACAGCCGCAAGGACAAGCCCTATCAGCTCGAGGACCGCGTCGAGCAGTTGTTTCACGAGAAGTCGGTGAGCGGCTACGCCGCGTGGAACAGGCTGTTCGATCAGACCATCTCGTCGCTGCGGTTCAAGGTCGGCGGCAAGGAGTTGGCGATCGAGCCGACGCTCAGCCTGTTGCAGGATCGCTCCCCCGAAAAGCGCAAGGCGGCGGGACAGGCGCTGGCAAAGACCTTCAAGGCCAACGAGCGCACCTTCGCCTTGGTCACCAACACGCTTGCCAAGGACAAGGAAATTGCCGACCGTTGGCGCGGCTTCAAGGACGTCGCAGATTCACGGCATCTCGCCAACCGTGTCGAAGGCGACGTGGTGGATGCGCTGGTGGCCTCGGTGCGCGCCGCCTATCCGCGGCTGTCGCATCGCTATTACGCGCTCAAGGCCGGCTGGTTCAAAAAGAAGAAGCTGGCGCACTGGGACCGCAACGCGCCGCTGCCGTTCGCGGCGACCGGGCGCATCTCATGGCCGGACGCGCGCAAGACGGTGTTGACCGCCTATGGCGCGTTCTCGCCGGAGATGGCACGGATCGCCGAACGCTTCTTCGACGATCGCTGGATCGACGCGCCGGTGCGTCCGGGCAAGGCGCCGGGCGCGTTCTCGCACCCGACAACGCCGTCCGCGCACCCCTATGTGCTGATGAATTATCAGGGCAAGCCCCGTGACGTGATGACGTTGGCGCACGAACTCGGCCACGGCGTACATCAGGTGCTGGCGGCGAAGAACGGGGCCCTGATGGCGCCGACGCCGCTGACGCTGGCGGAGACCGCCAGCGTGTTCGGCGAGATGCTCACCTTCAAGCGGCTGCTCGGCCAGACCAAGGACGCCAAGCAGCGGCAGGCGCTGCTCGCCGGCAAGGTCGAGGATATGATCAACACGGTGGTGCGCCAGATCGCGTTCTATTCGTTCGAGCGCGCGGTCCATACCGAACGCAAGAATGGCGAACTGACCGCCGAGCGCCTTGGTCAGCTTTGGCTGAGCGTGCAGGGCGAAAGCCTCGGTCCGGCGATCGAGATCAAGCCGGGTTACGAGAATTTCTGGATGTACATTCCGCACTTCATCCATTCGCCGTTCTACGTCTATGCCTACGCGTTCGGCGATTGCCTGGTGAACTCGCTCTATGCCGTCTACGAGAATGCCGCCGAGGGTTTCGCCGGGCGCTATCTCGACATGCTGTCGGCGGGCGGCACCAAGCACTATTCCGAACTGCTCAAGCCGTTCGGCCTCGATGCCCGCGATCCGAAATTCTGGGACGGCGGCCTCTCGGTGATCGCCGGAATGATCGACGAACTGGAAGCGATGGGATAACCCGCCGGGTTCAAACCGGACACCCCCATCCCGCCCGCAACCGGACCACACGACATTACCCTTCGCACGAGGCTCGCCCTGTACGGAGGTCCGTCTTGCGCGGATCTGCGGAGCTGGAGAAAATCCTGCCACGATGGGGACGAGGCGGATGGCAAATGCCGTGGAATTGGGCGCAACTCTCGCCGGACGAATGGCCGCCGTTGCTCTCCCATGCCGATTGCGCTAATGGCAACTCAATTGTCGAATTGGACCGGAGGGATAGATGTCCGATCATAGCGAAGTCGCCTACTCAACTGCCGACGGCAACGATTACGCCGAGCATGAAGCCACCTATAATTTCTTCATCGGACTGGTAAAGTTCGGGAGCATGGCCGTCGTTATCGTCCTGATCCTGATGGCAATCTTCCTGGTCTGACGGCATTCCGGCGCAGCCCGACGGGCGTGCGCCGCCGTTTGTCTCACTTAACACGTCGCGTGTCGCCGGAGGCTTTATGAAGATTGGTGTGGCGAAGGAGATCGACGCGGCAGAGCCGCGCGTCGGGGCTACTCCGGACACGGTAAAGAAGTTCAAGGCGTTGGGCGCGGAAGTCGCGGTCGAGCCGGGCGCCGGACTCAAGTCCGGTCTTCTGGATTCCGACTACGAGGCTGCCGGCGCCACGATCAGCGCCGATGCGGTCAAGGACGCTGACATCGTCGTCAAGGTGAAGCGCCCGGAAGCGAGCGAAGTCACGCGCTACAAGAAGGGCGCGCTGGTTGTCGCGATCATGGATCCGTATGGCAACGACGCCGCGCTGAAGACGATGGCGGATGCCGGCGTTGCAGCGTTTGCGATGGAGTTGATGCCGCGCATCACCCGCGCGCAGGTGATGGACGTGCTGTCGTCGCAGGCCAACCTCGCCGGCTACCGCGCGGTGATCGAGGCGGCGGAAGCCTTCGGCCGCGCCTTCCCGATGATGATGACGGCGGCGGGCACGGTGCCGGCCGCCAAGGTCTTCGTGATGGGCGTCGGCGTCGCCGGCCTTCAGGCGATCGCGACGGCGCGGCGTCTCGGCGCGGTGGTGACCGCGACCGACGTGCGGCCTGCGGTGAAAGAGCAGGTCGAATCTCTCGGCGCCAAATTCGTCGCGGTCGAGGACGAGGAATTCAAGCAGGCTGAGACGGCCGGCGGTTACGCCAAGGAAATGTCCAAGGAGTATCAGGCCAAGCAGGCCGCGCTCACCGCCGAGCACATCAAGAAACAGGACATCGTCATTACCACCGCATTGATCCCCGGGCGCCCCGCGCCGCGGCTGGTCTCCGCCGACATGGTGAAATCGATGAAGCCCGGTTCGGTGCTGATCGATCTCGCGGTCGAACGCGGCGGCAACGTCGAGGGCGTCGTCAGCGGCCAGACCGCCGAGGTCAACAGCGTCAAGATCGTCGGCATTCCGAATCTCGCCGGGCGGGTCGCGGCATCGGCCTCGAGCCTTTACGCCAAGAACCTGCTGTCGTTCATCGAAACCATGATCGACAAGTCCGCCAAGACGCTCGCCGTCAACTGGGATGACGAACTGGTCAAGGCGACGGCGTTGACGAAAGACGGCGCGATCATCCATCCGAACTTCCAGCCGAAAGCATAGGGGCTCAAGCCATGCACGCCATTGAGATGGTCGATCCGTTCGTTTTCCGTCTTTCGATCTTCGTGCTCGCGGTGTTCGTCGGCTATTTCGTGGTGTGGTCGGTGACGCCCGCGCTGCATACGCCACTGATGAGCGTGACCAACGCGATTTCGTCGGTGATCATCGTCGGCGCGCTGCTCGCGGTCGGCGTGGCGCTGGTCGGTAATGATGGCGGTTCGGTGTGGGCGCGCGGCTTCGGCTTCGTCGCGCTGATCTTCGCCTCGGTCAACATCTTCGGTGGCTTCCTCGTCACCCAGCGAATGCTGGCGATGTACAAGAAGAAGCAGAAGTGAACGGCGTCCACCTCAAGGTGACGAAGACAACGGGGGCATGAGATGAACGCCAATCTGTCAGCATTATTGTATCTCGTCGCAGGTGTGCTGTTCATCCTGTCGCTGCGCGGCCTGTCGAGCCCCGCGTCGAGCCGTCAGGGTAACCTGCTGGGCATGATCGGCATGGTGATCGCGATCGCCACCACGCTGGCGGCGCATCCGCCGGCGGACGGTCTGGCGTGGCTGCTGGTGGTACTCGGCATCGCCATCGGCGGCGGCATCGGCGCGCTGATCGCGCGGCGGGTGCCGATGACGGCGATGCCCGAACTGGTCGCGGCGTTTCACTCGCTGGTCGGCATGGCAGCGGTGCTGGTGGCGGCGGGCGCGTTCTACGCGCCGGAAGCCTTCGGCATCGGCACGCCGGGCCATATCCATGGTGCCAGCCTGATCGAAATGTCGCTCGGCGTCGCCATCGGCGCGCTGACCTTCACCGGCTCGGTAATTGCGTTCCTGAAACTGTCGGGCCGCATGTCGGGCGCGCCGATCATCCTGCCGGCGCGGCACATCATCAATATCGTGCTTGCTCTGGCACTGATCTTCTTCATCTACGGGCTGGTGCACTCCGGCACGGCGCTGGACTTCTGGCTGATCACCGTGATCGCGCTGGTGCTCGGCGCGTTGCTGATCATCCCGATCGGCGGCGCCGACATGCCGGTGGTGATCTCGATGCTCAACTCTTACTCGGGTTGGGCGGCGGCGGGCATCGGCTTCACGCTCGGCAACTCGGCGCTGATCATCACCGGCGCGCTGGTCGGCTCGTCGGGCGCGATCCTGTCCTACATCATGTGCCACGCCATGAACCGCTCGTTCATTTCGGTGATCCTCGGCGGCTTCGGCGGCGAGACCGCCGCAGCCGGCGGCGGTGGCGGCGGCGAAGTGAAGCCGGTCAAGCTCGGCTCGGCCGATGACGCAGCCTTCATCATGAAGAATGCGCAGAAGGTGATCATCGTGCCGGGCTACGGCATGGCGGTGGCGCAGGCACAGCATGCGTTGCGCGAGATGGCCGACAACCTCAAGAAGGAAGGCGTCGAAGTGAAGTACGCCATCCATCCGGTGGCGGGCCGTATGCCAGGCCACATGAACGTGCTGCTGGCGGAAGCCAACGTGCCCTATGACGAGGTGTTCGAACTCGAGGACATCAACTCGGAGTTCGCCCAGGCCGACGTCGCCTTCGTGATCGGCGCCAACGACGTCACCAACCCGGCGGCGGAAGAGGACAAGACCTCGCCGATCTACGGGATGCCGGTGTTGCAGGTCTGGAAGGCCGGCACCGTGATGTTCATCAAGCGCTCGCTGGCCTCCGGCTATGCCGGCATCGACAATCCGCTGTTCTATCGAGACAACACCATGATGCTGCTCGGCGACGCCAAGAAGATGACCGAGAACATCGTCAAGGCGATGTAACGGCGCTCCATCGAGAGCGGTACAAGAATACGAACGGCCGGGTTTGTCCCGGCCGTTCGTTTTTATGGAAGCGATAAAGACGCGCTTTCCTGCGGCTCATGACGCTGCGGATTTTTGTTTATCGTTTTTCTTCACGCGAACCGGTATTCACCTCGCCCGAAAATGCTCTAGTCTGACGACATGAGCGCACATTCCTCGATGCCCCGGTCGGCCTGGTTGTTTCCTGTGCTGGCCGTTGCGTTCTTCCTCCTTGCGACCGGCATCGGCTGGGAATTCTCGCGCTCGCTTTCCGGCTTGGCCTATGCGGCCATTGTTCTCGTCATCCTGTTTGGCACGGTGTTCGCGGCTGTGCATCATGCCGAGGTGATCGCCGAACGGGTCGGTGAGCCCTACGGCACTTTGGTCCTGACGATGGCCGTGACCGTGATCGAGGTCGCGGTGATCTCGACCATCATGCTCGGCGAAAATGAAGTGCCGACCTTGGCCCGGGATACCGTGTTCGCCGTTGTCATGATCGTCTGTAACGGCCTTGTCGGCATCTGCATCATGAGCGGCGGTTTTCGCTATCGTGAGCAGGACATTCAAGCGACCGGCGCCAGCGTTTATCTCAGCGTGCTGATCGTGCTGGCGACCATCACGCTGGTTCTGCCGAACTATACGCTGACGACGCCCGGCCCGTTGTATTCAAACGTGCAACTCGCCTTCGTCAGCTTCGTCACCATCATTCTTTACGGTGTGTTTCTCTACATCCAGACGATGCGCCATCGCGACTATTTCATCGGCGGGAATGATGAGGCGGCGCTGCATCCGGTGTCGGACCGGATGTTGTGGCTCAGCACGGCGCTGCTGTTGCTGGCGCTGGTCGGCGTCGTGGTGCTGGCCAAGAAGTTTTCCGTCGTGATCGATGCCGCCGCGCTTGAGATCGGAGCGCCGCCGGCCTTCGCGGGTATCGTTGTCGCGCTTCTGATCCTGCTGCCGGAAAGCGTCGCGGCGATCGGCGCGGCAAAGCGGGACCAGCTTCAGCGCAGCATCAATCTCGCGCTCGGGTCGTCGCTCGCGACGATCGGCCTGACGATCCCCGCGGTGTCGGTGGCCGCGATCGTTCTCGGCAAGGACCTGGTCCTTGGTCTCAGCCCGCGTGAGATGGTGCTGCTGGCGATGACGATTCTGATCAGTATGCTGACGCTGGGCAATGGACGCACCAACATTTTGTTCGGGCTGGTTCATGTGGTGGTGTTTGCGGTATTCCTGTTCATGGCATTCGTTCCCTAGAGTCAGATTTAACTTCGTTGAACCAGACTCGTCTGGCTATTTTTGTTGAACATGATCTTATCCGAAAGCCGGTTTCTACTTTTCGGGATCATGCTTCAAGCTTGAGAGGAGTTCCTATGGCTATCGCTGCGACATCCGATGTTCAGATCGACAATGACGAAGTTCGCGTCACCGAGTGGCGGCTGGCGCCAGGCAGCGCCACCGGCCATCATCGCCACGAGATGGACTACGTGATCGTGCCGGTGACCGACAGCGACATGACCATCGTTGCGCCGGACGGCACGCGCTCCGTCGCGCAGCTTCGCATCGGAAAATCCTATTTCCGCAAGGCCGGCGTCGAGCACGACGTGCTCAACGAAACCAAAAACGCCATCGTTTTCCTCGAAGTCGAGTTGAAGGCGTAAGGGCGTAGCCTTGAGGGCGGCGTGAGGTCCGCTGGGATCGAACCCTTCTAATTGTACCGCGCGACAGATCGTCGGTTTGCCACCGATCCGTCGCGATTGATCCCTCAATCGGCCCCAAAGCTCTCCCACCAAAGCGGGGTTTGGTGAAGGCCGTCCGCTGGACGGCCTCGGGGAGTGTCGCCGATGCTCAAATTCATTTCGAAGTTTGTCCTGAACATTTTCCCGTCCGTCGCCGCGTCGGTGATCGGGGCCTACATCGTCCATAACTACATCACCGCCAAGCCTGCCGAGCCGCCACCGGCGGCCACAGCATCGGCGGTTGCGCCGAAATCCGACAGCGTCGGGATGGACGACGGGGTCTCCATTGTGCCGATCCCCGTCAATGCCAAGGCCGCTGAAGCGGAAGCGCCTGCGGTTGTGCCTGAGCGGGCCAATCGGGATTCGACCGCCACCGGACGCGACAGGCACAATGCCGTGCATGTGAGGAGTGCTCACGCATTGGCACGCTCAGCCCGCGCGCGGCTTGGTCTCGTCGATCACGCCGGCCGGCCGGTCGAAACGTCGACGTCGCAACGAGAGCACGTTCAAGCCAGCAATGCCGCGATCCCGGCGGCGCGATCCGGGCCGATCGTGATGCCGGCTGTCGATTTTGTGCCTGACGGACAAGGGGGACAAGCGACGGATCAGCCGCGGGCCGGGATGTCGTCAAGTTCGACGCCTGCCGGTCCGATGCGTATCCTTCCCTCGACGACGGAGATGCCGCTCATGAAGCGGTTGGCGAGCTTCTCGAACGATGTGGAGACCAAGTTGGTGTCGCAAACCTTGTCCACCGCGGACGACATCGTGACGGTCGCGAAATCAGCCTTTCACACGGTCGTGCCACGATAGGGAACTTCGCGCGAGCCGGTCGCCGAAGGACTTGCGAGCGCTGGAGCCGCAAACAAAAACGCGGGCCGTGGGGCCCGCGTTTTCGTAACTGAATGATCGAGGCTCGGTTCAGCGCGGTCCGCGCGGACCTGCGCCAGCAGCGCCTGCACCCGGACCACGCGCGCCACGGTCGCCGCCTGCACCGAACACCGGCTTCGGCTTCATCGGCAGCAGGCCTTCGCGCTGCAACTTCTTGCGGGCGAGCTTGCGCGCGCGGCGCACGGCCTCGGCCTTTTCACGGGCCTTCTTCTCGGACGGCTTTTCGTAATGGCCGCGGAGCTTCATCTCGCGGAAAATGCCCTCGCGCTGCATCTTCTTCTTGAGCGCCTTGAGAGCTTGATCGACGTTATTATCGCGGACGAGAACCTGCACGCGCCATCCTCTTTCAATAAACCGGATTGGAATCTGGGAAGGCGGGGGGCGACAGAAGGCCGTATCCCTCACCTCAAGGGCGTGGCTGTACCAGATCGGATAGGGAATGTCCACCACGCCCGAGGGACGGTTGGGCGGTATTTGACGGCCGTTTCCACCTATTCTTGAGGCCGCCCCGCGTGCGGCAACTCGACAGCTTCCGGTGCCTGCTTCCATAGTCGCGAGGCGATTCGCGATCTTAATGGGAAAAGGGCAAAAACGATGAATACCCAAAAATACGTCGCTGAGGCCATTGGAACCTTCTGGCTCACCTTCGCCGGCTGCGGCAGCGCCGTTATCGCGGCCGGGTTCCCGCAGGTCGGCATCGGGCTCTTGGGCGTTGCGCTGACCTTCGGCCTCAGCGTGGTGACCATGGCCTACGCCATCGGCCATATTTCCGGCGCGCATCTCAATCCCGCCGTGACGGTCGGGCTGGCGGCCGGCGGCCGGTTTCCCGCCGGGCAGGTGCTCCCCTACATTGTCGCCCAGGTGATCGGTGCCATCGTCGCCTCGGCGGTGCTCTACATGATCGCCAGCGGGGCCGCAGGCTTCGATCTTGCCAAGGGCTTCGCGTCGAACGGCTACGGCGAGCATTCGCCGGGGCATTACAATCTGGTCGCGTGCCTGATCAGCGAAGTGGTGATGACCATGGTGTTCCTGTTCATCATCATGGGCTCGACCCACGGCAAGGCCCCGGTGGGCTTCGCGCCGCTGGCCATCGGCCTGACGCTGACCATGATCCATCTCGTCAGCATCCCGGTCACCAATACCTCGGTCAATCCGGCCCGCAGCACCGGTCCGGCGCTGTTCGTCGGCGGCTGGGCGCTTCAGCAGTTGTGGCTGTTCTGGGTTGCACCGCTGGTCGGCGGTGTGCTGGGAGGCGTGCTCTATCGCTGGCTCAGCCCGGATGAGCCGGCCGGCATCGTATCCGGCAACTAATCGGTCGAGACCGTAACGGCAAAAGGACCATGGCGCGCCATGGTCCTTTTTGTTTGTGCGGCATATGCCGGCAAAATTACGGCTTGGGCGGTGTGACCTGCGTGACGTGCCCCATCTTGCGGCCCGGGCGCGCAGTACCCTTGCCATAGAGGTGCACGGTCGCGCCCGGCACGGTCAGCCAGCACGTATAGTCGTTGACCTCGTCGCCGATCAGATTGGTCATCGTCACGGCACCGTGGCGCACCGGTTTGGCCAGCGGCCATCCCGCGATGGCGCGAATGTGTTGCTCGAATTGCGAGACCGACGCGCCGTCCAGCGTCCAGTGGCCGGAGTTATGCACGCGCGGGGCGATTTCATTCACCAGCAATGTCGCGCCGCGCTTGCCGGGGACGACGAACATCTCGACCGCCAGCACGCCGACATAGTCCAGCGCCGTTGCGATACGGGTCGCGATGCTGCGGGCCTCTTCCGCCAGCGTCTCGGGGATGCGTGCCGGCGCGTAGGAATGCTTCAGGATGTGATCGCGGTGTTCGTTCTCGGTGACGTCGAAGCACTCGACCTGGCCGTCCGCGCCGCGCGCGGCGATCACCGAAATCTCGCGTTCAAACGGCACGAAGCCTTCGAGAATCGCGGATTTGGTTTCGAGATCGGTCCACGCTGCGTCAACATCGACGCCTTCGCGCAGCATGGCCTGTCCCTTGCCGTCGTAGCCGAAGCGGCGGGTTTTCACCACCGCGGGCAGGCCGATGCTGCCGATCGCGGCGCGCAGGCCGGCCGCCGACGCAACGTCGGCATAGGGTGCGGTGGCAATACCGAGGCTGTTGACGAAATCCTTTTCCGCGAGCCGGTCCTGGGTGATTTCCAGCACCTTGTGGTTCGGCAAGACGGGCCGTCGGGCGGACAGTACCATCGCGGTGGCGGCCGGAACGTTCTCGAACTCGTATGTGATGACGTCGACGTCGGCGGCGAACAGTTCGAGTGCCTCGACATCGGCATACTCAGCACAGGTCGCGTATTGCACGACGTCGAACGCCGGCGAATCCGGATCGGGCGAAAACACCTGGCAGCGCAGGCCGAGCCGCGCCGCGGCCAATGCCAGCATCCGGCCCAACTGGCCGCCGCCGAGAATTCCGATGGTGTCGCCGGGCTTCAGCTTCACCTGACCCGAAGTCGTCACGTCGCGCCCTCCGGGCGTTCGGCCACCGCCGCCGTCTGCTGCCGTCGCCATTCGACCAGCCGGCCGGTGAGGGCGGGATCGTTGAGCGCGAGCACGCTGGCGGCGAGCAGGGCGGCATTGATGGCGCCGGCCCGGCCGATCGCCAGGGTCCCGACCGGAATACCGGCCGGCATCTGGACGATGGAATAGAGGGAATCGACGCCCGACAGCGCCTTGGATTCCACCGGCACTCCGAACACCGGCAGTTCGGTCAGAGCCGCCGTCATGCCCGGCAGGTGCGCCGCGCCGCCGGCCCCCGCGATGATCACTTTGCAGCCGGCCGCCTTGGCGCCCTTGGCGAAGGCATAGAGCCGGTCTGGCGTGCGGTGGGCGGAGACGATCAGCGTCTCATGGGTAATGCCGAGCGTGGTCAAGGTCTGCGCCGCGTGGCGCATGGTCTCCCAGTCCGACTGGCTGCCCATGATGATGGTGACGGGGGCGTTCATAGCGTCAATTCTTTTCGAGAATCCAGAAACATAGGCTGGATTATCCGTTTCGCCGGACGGGAGCAAGGCGTCCGTCGTCGCGGCGGGGCGCGGAATGGTTGCAGGAAATGCCGGCGACAGCACCCACAGCAGCGGGCCCAAGGGGTGAAATTCGGCTTTTGCTTCTTGAGAATTTCAAGCGGGAGAATTCCAGGCGCGCCCGCGCGTTTTTCCGCGTACAGGCCCGTGCGACGCGGACTACGCGATGATGTCCGGCGTGATCTGATCTTCGACAAATGCGATGCGGTCTCGCAACAGCAGCTTGCGCTTCTTCAGCCGTTGCAACTGCAACAGGTCAGGCGCCGGTGATTGATGCAGCGCATCGATGGCCGCATCGAGATCACGGTGTTCTTGTTGCAGCCGTGCCAGTTGGGCACCGAGTTCGCGTTCGTCGTCGGTCATGTCATCCGAAATCTTGCATCGCGAAACGGTTACGGCAAATCGTTGGTCGCGTTTCAGGCATTATCTTGACGATCGATAGGCCGCGCAAGCGGCGTAGTTCCGTACTCACGTTTTGTTTTTCATGAGTAGGCCGAAACTGAAATCCGCGACCTTATATCTATCGACAGATTTCCCATGTCATGTAGACTTCATCATCCAAATCGCGTTTGAGATTCATCCCAGCCCGAGGAGGTTTTATATGGCGGTTCAGTCGCATCTCGTTGAACTGGAACGGAAACACCGCGTTCTCGAGAGTGAATTGCACGAGGCTCTTAGGCATCTGTCCACTGACGATCTTCGCATTGTCGAACTCAAGCGCCGAAAATTACTCCTCAAGGATGAAATCGAAAAGCTTCGGCAAAACGCCGAAGCGACGCTGCACTAGGCAATATTGCCCCAGGCAGAGCATACGAGAGATTTTCGCTTCTGATTGAATCGGAAGCGAAGCTCTCGCAAGACGATATTGAGACCCATCACGACCCACAACGGCTGTCGTCTCATGCGGGCTATTTCGTTTGGCGTACTCTCTGCGGTGCCAAAGGCGAAGTATCTGACGGGATGGATGCGTTTGTGATCGCGATGCATCCCGCAGACGAGCTGCGTCAGGCTTGCGCCAAATCTGCGACGTGATCAGCCAGGGCGAGACACGACGTCAGTCCGGGTGACTCGATTCCAAACAGATTGATCAGCCCGGCAACGCCGTGCTCGTGTGGGCCTTGAATCACGAAGTCCTGCACCGCCACAGCGGGCGGGACGATCTTAGGGCGTATGCCTGCGTAGCCGGGGATCAGCGCGCCATCGGGAAGGCCGGGCCAATAACGGCGAATGGCCGGATAAAACCTGTTCGCGCGCGCGGGGTCGACGACATAGTCGATGCTGTCGATCCATTCGACGTCGGGGCCGAACTTGGCCTGACCGGCGAGATCCAGTGTCAGGTGAACGCCAAGGCCGCCGGGTTCGGGCACCGGATAGATCAGGTGCGAGAACGGCGAACGGGCGCTGCAACTGAAGTAATTGCCCTTGGCGAGATAGGCAGGCGGAATACGGTCGACGGGCATTCCGTCGATCCGGCGCGCCACCATGGTCGCGGCAAGTCCGGCGGCATTGATAAGCAGGCGGCATTGCAGCGACATCGGAGCTTCGCCGCCGACGTCGATCTCGATGCCTTCACCTTGAACGCGCGCTTGCAGCAGCGGTGCATGAAAGGCGAACGCAGCGCCGGTGGCTTCGGCTTCGCCGCGCAACGACAGCATCAAGGCATGACTATCGACGATCCCGGTTGAGGGTGAGAGCAACGCCGCCTGGCAATCGAGCGCGGGCTCCAGTGCGCGCGCGTCCTTGCCGCTCAGGAGTTGCATATCGCCGACACCATTGGCCGCGGCACGCGCTTTGATGGATTGCAGCTTATCGACTTCCTCCGGCCGGGTTGCCACGATCAGCTTGCCGCAATTGCGATGCGGGATATCGTGGTCCCGGCAATAGGCATAGAGCGCCGTTTTGCCGCTGACGCACATCCGGGCCATCATGCTGCCGGCGGCATAGTAGATGCCGGCGTGAATGACCTCGCTATTGCGCGATGATGTGCCGGTGCCGATCGCCTCCGCGGCTTCCAGCACCACGACCTCGCGGCCGGCGCGCGCCAGTCGCCGGGCGATCGCCAAGCCGACGACGCCCGCTCCGACGATGACGCATTCGACCTGATCCATCGGTGTTCGGCTCATTGGCAGAGTGATTGAAACGCGGGCGATCCGAATAGAAACACCCGATCAGGTGCTTTCGAAATCTGGGCGATGCGATCTTAGCAAACTATTAATCATGCCGTCGCATTTGCCCGAATTTGAGCCAAATTACGGCATGCCGACGCTACTCGTTTACCTGATGCACATCGAAGCGGCCAGATATTGCGTGCGATATCCGCAGGTGAATGATGGCTGGCAAGAAGTGGCAGGCAGGCGGCAACGGAGCGAATCCTGCTTGGGGCGCGGCGTTTGTTTTTTTGACGATGATGCCGTTCGCGGCAGCATCGGCGTTGCCTGCGAACTTTGATCAGATAGCGTCGTTCGGAGCGGCCGATCCGATTCTGCTGTGGCAGTTCGTGATCGGCGCGGTGGTGGCGCTTGCTTTCCTCATTGCCGTGGTTCTGTGGGCGGTCGCTGCCCTGAACCGGGTCAAGCGCGCCTTTTCCCGCGGCACCACCCTGGTGACGACGGCGCTGGATATGCTTAGCGACGGCGTCGTGATCGTTAACCGGCACGACAAAGTGGTCTTTTGCAACGATCGCTATCTTGAAATGTATGGCCTCGCGCGCGCGGATATTGCGGCTGGCATCACCGGCCATGAGTTGTTCGCGTTGCGTCGAAGTCGCGGGATTCCGGAAATCGCCGGGGAAGGTCATACGGATCCGGCCGAGACCAACGGTTCGGTCGTCGAACTGATCAACGGCCGGTCCATTCTGGTGAAGCGTTATTCGCTGCCGAACGGCGGTGCGGCCGCGACGCACGAGGACTGCACCGAGCGGCGCAGCCTTGCCAGGCAATTGGCGTCCGCCAACAGCTTTCTTGAATCGGTTATCGACAACGTGCCGGTCTGCATCGCCGCAAAGAGCATCGAGGACGGCCGCTACATCTTCGCCAACCGGGCCTTCGAGCATTTTTCCGGCTTCTCGCGCCATATGATTGTCGGCAAGCGGGCCGAGGAACTCTATTCGCCCGAGACGGCCGCCGCGATCGATGCGGCCGACCGAAGGGCGATTGAATCTCCCACGGGGCAAACCAGCGGGGATATACATATTCGGCGCAGCGGCCGGCCGTGCGTTCTCGCCAACAATCGCGTGCTCGTCCGCAATCAGGATAACCAGCCTGAGTTTCTCGTGGCGTTGTTCGATGATGTGACCGAGCGCGTGTCGCTCTCCGAACAGTTGGAGAATGCCAAGGCGTTCCTGGAATTGGTAGTGGATCATATTCCGATCGCGGTTACGGTCGAGAGCATCAACGACCGGCGCTATCTGCTTGCCAACCGCCGCGCCGAAAATATTCTCAATCGCCGCCGCGAGGATGTGACCGGATTGACCTCGGCCGAGCTCTTCAATCCGCGCGAAGCCTCCGTGATCATCAGCCGGGACGATGCCGCGATCAAGAAAGGCGGAATGCAGACCGAGGAGCATCCGATCAGCACCAAGGATGGCTTGCGGCTATTCCTGACCCGGCGGGTGACGGTTGCCGGTGAGGCGGGCGGCCCGCAATATCTGATCAAGACCCACGAGGATGTCACCGACCGGCGCCAGACCGAGGCGCGCATGGCGCATATGGCATATCACGACGGGTTGACGGATTTGCCGAACCGCCCGGCGTTCCTCCAGGCGCTGTCCCAGATGATCGAGGCGTGCGAGGGGACCGACGAGAGATTCGCCGTGGTGTCGGTCGATCTCGACGGCCTCAAGGAAATCAACGACGTGTTCGGCCACGCTGTCGGCGATAAGCTGCTGATCGAAGTGTCGCAGCGGATTCAGGAGGCGGCCGGCGGCAGCGTCGTCGCCCGGTTGAGCGGCGACGAATTCGGCCTGATCATTGATGGATCGCAGCCTGAAGCGGCGCTGACAGTGGCCAATCGTCTGGTCGAATCCATGAGCGACGACTTCCGCATCGATGGCAAATCGGTTCGCACCGGCCTCACCACCGGCATTGCGATCTTCCCGGCCAACGGCTCCGACGCGGCGTCACTGCTGGCGAATGCCGGCGCCGCGCTGTTCCGCGCCAAGGCGCGGTCGCGCGGCTCGATCAACATCTATGAGCCGGAGATGGATCGCCAGGTTCGTGACCGGCGGATTCTGCATCAGGATCTGTCGATGGCGATCCGCAACGGTGAACTGTCGCTGCACTATCAGCCGCAGGCTCGCGCCAGTCGCGACGACGCCGGACGTGAAACCATCGGCTTCGAGGCGCTGGCGCGCTGGAATCATCCGACACGCGGCTCCGTGCCGCCGGGCGATTTCATTCCGCTGGCGGAGGAAAGCGGCCTGATCGTCGAGATGGGACAGTGGATTCTACGCGAAGCCTGCCGTGAGGCGGCGTCGTGGCCGAAGCCGTTGCAGATCGCGGTCAACCTGTCGCCGGCGCAATTCATGCACAGCGATCTGGTCAATTTCCTGCATTCGGTGTTGTTGGAAACTGGCCTCGCGCCGGGGCGGCTCGAACTGGAAATCACCGAAGGCGTGCTGATTGAGGATTTCGACCGCGGCCTGGGCCTGCTACGCCGGCTGAAGGCGCTTGGCGTGCGCATTTCGATGGACGATTTCGGCAGCGGTTATTCCTCGCTGACGTATTTGCAGGCATTCCCGTTCGACAAGATCAAGGTCGACCGGGCGTTCGTGATGAATCTCGGCCACACGCCGCAATCGGCCGCGATTATTCGCGCCGTGATCGGGTTGGGGCACGGCCTGCATATGTCGATCGTCGCCGAGGGTGTCGAAACCTACGAGCAACTGTGCTTCCTCGCCGATGAATCCTGCGACGTGATCCAGGGCTTCTTCATCGGCAGACCGGCGCCGATCGAGCAATATGCCGCGCTGGTCGGGCGCGCTGTGCCCAGACTGCCGGCTCTCGACCGGAAGGTCGGTTGATTCGGTTGGAATTCTGCGGCCCGCAGCGTTTTGCCGCGTGACGGTTGAGCCTGCGCGCATCCCCGGCTACATGAGAGTTTCGAAATCCAGCGCTGCCGGAGGGGCCCGGCGCGCGGGATTTTTTGCGTGACGACGGCTGCGGCATCCTCGGGAGCGGCAAGGGTGGAAGCACTTTCAGAAACGACGCCACAAGCGAGTGCGGGCGCGGCCTTGCCGCTGCTGCGCATCGACGCGGTCGGAAAACGGTTTGGCGGTTTTACAGCCGTCGACGACCTGTCGCTCGATATCAAGGCCGGCGAGTTTTTCGCACTGTTGGGACCGAGCGGTTGCGGCAAGACCACGCTGTTGCGGATGCTCGCGGGCTTCGAGATGCCGGAGTCCGGACGGATTTTGTTGAACGGTGAGGATGTCGCGTCGATGCCGCCGCATCGGCGCCCGGTCAACATGATGTTCCAGAGCTACGCACTGTTTCCGCACCTCAACGTGCGCGACAACATTGCTTTCGGCCTGCGGCGCGCCGGTGTGTCGCGCGTCGAGATCAATGCCCGTGTCGCTGAACTTGTGGCATTGGTTCGTCTGGAAGGTTTGGAGAAGCGCCGTCCCGAGCAGCTATCGGGCGGGCAGCGCCAGCGGGTGGCGCTGGCGCGCGCGGTGGCGCGGCGTCCGCGATTGCTGCTGCTCGACGAGCCACTGGCGGCGCTCGACAAGAAGCTGCGCGACAGCACCCAGCGCGAACTGCTGGCGTTGCAACGCAAGCTCGGCCTCACCTTCATCGTCGTGACGCACGATCAGGACGAGGCGATGACGCTGGCGGATCGGATCGGCGTGATGAACGCGGGCAGGCTCGTGCAGGTCGCGACGCCGCGCCAGCTCTACGAGGAGCCCCGCTCGCGATGGGTCGCGGAATTCGTTGGCGACATCAACATCGTCGAAGGACGGATCGAGGCGCGCGATGCGGGTCGCCTGCGCGTGACGACGCAAGGTGCGGGTGTGCTCACGGCACTTGCCCCGCGCGGCTTCGGAGATGTTGCCGATGTCTGTGTTGCCATCCGGCCGGAGAAGATCAGATTGTCGCAACGCGCGCCGGCCGACAATTCTGGCGCCAGCACGATCAATCGGCTGGAAGGCACGATCGCGGACGTCAATTATCTCGGCAGTGCATCGTCCTACACCATCGCGCTCGATGGCGGTGCGACGCTGCGCGCATCGCTGGCCAATGCCGCGCGCGTCAATGCAGACGCCTACGCCGTAGGTCAACGCGTGACGGCCTGGTTCTCGCCCGATGACTGCGTCGTGCTGGATCGATGAGATGAGCGCACGCAACATTTTCACGCGGCCGGCGCGCCTTGCCGCCATCGCGCCCTACGGCTGGATGGTGCTGTTCTTCCTCGTTCCGTTCGGCTTCGTGCTCAAGCTCAGCCTGTCGCAGGTGGCCAACGCCCAGCCGCCTTATCTTCCGGTGTTCGATCTCGGCGCGGGCTGGCAGGCGCTGGTCGCCGCCGTCTCGGCGCTGTCGCTCGACAACTTCCGCCTGCTGCTCTCGGATAATCTCTATCTGTCGTCGGGGCTGCGCAGTCTGACGGTGGCGGCGACCGCGACCGCGTTGCTGTTGGCGATCGGTTATCCGATTGCCTACGCGATGTCGCGTCTGCCGCGGCGCTGGCAGCCCTTGGCGATGATCCTGGTGATCGTGCCGTTCTGGACCTCGTTCCTGATTCGCGTCTATGCGTGGATCAATATCTTGCAGCACGACGGGCTGCTCAATCAGGTTTTGCTGACGCTGCACATCGTGTCGGAGCCGGTTGTATGGTTGTCGACCGACACCGCGATGTATATCGGCATGGTCTATTCCTATTTGCCGTTCATGATCCTGCCGCTCTACGCGACGCTGTCGAAACTCGATCCTGCGTTGTTGGAAGCCGCCGCCGATCTCGGTGCTTCGCCGTTACAGAGCTTCTGGCGCGTGACGTTGCCGTTGTCGTTGCCGGGAATCAGGGCCGGCGCGCTGTTGTGTTTTATCCCGTTGGTTGGCGAATTCGTTATTCCCGATCTCTTGGCCGGATCGGATTCGCTGATGATCGGGCAGACATTGTGGCTGGAGTTCTTCACCAACCGCGATTGGCCGGTCGCCGCCGCAACGGCAGTGATGCTGCTGGCGATCCTGCTGCTGCCGCTCGTGATCTACGACCGGTTTCAGCGCCGTCAGATGGTGCGGTCATGAGCGGCCGCCGCTTCGCCGCGATGTCGCGATTCAACGTCGTCTCGCTGGCGCTGGGCTTTGCGTTTCTCTACCTGCCGATCGTGATCCTGGTGATCTATTCGTTCAACGCCTCGCAACTAGTCACCGTCTGGGGCGGTTGGTCGTTGCGCTGGTACACGGCGTTCTTCAACGACGAGGCGATGTTGGCGGCGGCAGCCACCAGCCTGCGCGTGGCCGCCGTTTCAGCGACGCTGGCCGCGGTGCTCGGCACACTGGCGGCGCTGGCGCTGGTGCGCGGCGAGCGCTTCAAGGGTCGCACGCTGTTTTCCGGCATGTTGTATGCGCCGCTGGTAATGCCGGAAGTGATTACCGGCCTGTCGCTGCTGTTGCTGTTCGTCGCGCTCGGTGCGGAGCGAGGGTTCTGGACGGTGACTATTGCCCACACCACGCTGACGATGTGCTTCGTCGCGGTAATCGTGCAGTCGCGGCTGGGCAGCATCGATCGCAGTCTGGAGGAGGCGGCGATGGACCTCGGCTGCGGGCCGGTGAAGGCCTTCGTTGCGGTGACGCTGCCATTGATTGCGCCGGCCATAGCCGCCGGTTGGATGCTCGCCTTCACGTTGTCGCTGGACGATCTGGTGATCGCCAGCTTCACCACCGGGCCAGGCTCGGCCACCTTGCCGATCCGGATCTATTCCGAGGTGCGGCTCGGCGTGAAACCGGAGATCAATGCGATCTGCGCGCTGATCATCGGTGCCGTCACATTGGCCATCGTCACGGCGTCACTGGCGGCAAAACTCTCCAGCCGGCGCGGCGGCAACGCGGCGCCGATGTAAGTCGCACGCTGGTTTAGTTGGATTTCGCCGGTGCTGTCGCGCCGGCCTCCGTCGTCGGCGCTGTTGCCGCGGCCGGTGCGGGTTTCTGCCCCGTGATGCGCTCCAGAACCGAGCGGACGGCGTCGCGGGTGCGGCGATCCTTCACCGCGTCGAGCAGCGGCGCCGAGGCGGGGGAGCGGCGGATCAAGCTCACCGGATCAGGAAAGATCAGCGGATCGTCCCAAGGACCTTGCACCACGAACGGCAGTTCGAATTTCGACGCGTCCGCCGCCGTCGAGACGAGGCTAGCGACGCCCTTGAGATCGTATTCGCGCAACGGCACGGAAGCGGTGCCGGTGAGCGTCAGATTGACGTTCGGTCCGTTGATCTGGATATCGTCGGCGGTCGCCACGCCGTCGTTGAATCGAACCGCGATTTTCAAGGTGTCGAACGGGGTCTGGCCGCTGCGGAAATGGCCGCCGGACAGTGGCCGCCGCTCCAGCCGCTTCAGAAGCTGTTCGACATTGAAGCCGCTGATAGCGCCATCGTGTCCGATCAGCGTAGCGGTCCCGGCGAGTGTCTGCGCCAATCCGAATGGGCTCGAACCCGTCGCGCCCAGAACGACGGTAAGGTTGCCGCGTCCGGAAAGTTTGCCGGTGCCGAACAGTTCACTGGCACAGCTTTGCAGATCGACATCCACCAGCTGGAACTGTGCCTTGATGTCGGCGGCGACATCGTCACGCGAAATGCCGAACGAGCCCTTGGCGATACCGCCGAAGATCTGCGCTTCCGCCACGCTGAGGGCCAGCGTGCCGTTGCGCAGGTTGGCGCCGAGCGCTGTGCGGCCCAGTTTGGTTGATCCGACGGTCAGTTTGGCCGCCGACAGGCGGATGTCGAGATCGGTGCTCGAGAGCGCGGTCAGGTCGAACAATTGGCGGTTCCAGTCGCGCGCGCCGGAAGCGAGCCAGCGGAACGTGCTGACGTAGGGCGTGAAATCGAGCGTGCCGGCGGCCAGTGTCGCTTGCAGGGTCTGGCGTCCGATATTGCTGTAGGTCATGACGCCTTCGGCGGCATTGCCGTCGAGTTCGACATTGACGTTGGTGAGCGCCAGCGACGGGCCGACCAGGTTGGCGCGCGCCTTCAGCGCGAACCGTCCGAATCCGCCGCGGCCCGGCGGCGCCTGTCCGATCCACCGCAGCGCATTGCGCAGCGAGCCCGAGTCCGCCGTCAGGGTGCCGTCCATCATCAGGCTGGTCTTGTTGGCGATGGCGCCGTCGAAGGCGAGTTTCAAGGCCGGTGCGGCGACGCGGATCTTCAACCCGGAGCGTTCGCCGGACAGTGCGGCGAGGAAGTCGTTGACGCTGATGCTGCCGTCGACGCGTGCTCCGCGCCAGTCGAACTGCCCGGTGGCGGCGAACGAGCGCGAGATCGACGGCCACGCCAGCGAGAGATTGATGTCCCCGATGGTTTCGATCTGCTTGGCGGAGTCGGTATAGGTCAGAACGCCGTCCTGAATGCGAATTTCGGAGAACGACAACGGGCTTTCGGCGCCCGGCTTGACGGTGCGGGTCAGGGTCTCGATGAACGGCGTCCAGTTGCTGCTGCCGTCGGCTTCCCGTACCACCCGGATTTGCGGCCGCGACAGGATCACGTCGGCGATCTGGAAGCGTTGCATCAGAAGCGGCAGCAGCCGCAGGTTCGCCACCAGGGTATCGACGCTGAGGGCCGGGTCCGTTGCGCCGCCGCCCTTCAATCCGACGTTGTGGAAGACCACGCGGCTCTGCGGAAACACCGTGACGTCGATACCGCCATTGACCATCAGGTCGAGACCGGTGACGGCCCGGATTTGCGCTTCGACGGCTTGGCGCAGGGCATCCCGGTCGAGCAGCAAGGAAATGCTGGCCAGGACGGCCAGTACGACGCCGAGGATTGCCGCGATCGGCAACCCCAGGCGCTTCATTCCTTGGGCGATGGTCAATGGCCTACTCGGATCGGTTGATGTGTGAAGGTGACGCCAGCCGCGTGGGGGCCACGATCCCGCGCAACTTGATGGGTTTTCTTGACGCTTTCAAGGCTGCCCATGTGGCGCGGGAGCTGGCCCGCCGCAATTGACGTCCCGCGGCGATTTCGCCTAATACAACTTAGATTTGACGTTCGCCACCCTGGCACGCCCAATTTCCCGCGTCTTTCCTCGATCAGGTCGTATCCCCATGAACAAGGTTTATCCCGACGCCAAATCGGCACTCGAAGGCATTCTTAAGGACGGCATGATGGTGATGTCCGGCGGCTTCGGCCTGTGCGGCATCGCCGAGACGCTGTCGGATGCGTTGCGCGAGTCCGGCGTCAAGAATCTGACCGTGGTGTCCAACAATGCCGGCGTCGACGGCATCGGGCTCAGCCGCCTGTTGGAGACGCGCCAGATCAAGAAGATGATCTCGTCCTACGTGGGTGAGAACAAGCTGTTCGCGCAGCAGTTTCTCGCCGGCGAACTGGAACTCGAATTCGCGCCGCAAGGCACGCTGGCCGAGCGCATCCGCGCCGGCGGCGCCGGCATTCCGGCCTTCTACACCAAAACCGGCGTCGGCACGCTGATCGCCGAAGGCAAGGAAGTGAAGGAATTCGACGGCCAGAAGTATCTGATGGAACGCGGCCTGTTCGGCGATCTGGCCATCGTCCACGCCTGGAAGGGCGACACCGCAGGCAATTTGGTCTACCGCAAGACCGCGCGCAACTTTAACCCGATGATGGCGACCGCCGCCAAGATCACCGTGGCGGAAGTCGAGCATCTGGTGCCGGCAGGCGAGATCGATCCCGATCACATCCATACGCCGGGCATCTTCGTCCAGCGCATCATTGAAGTGGGCACCGACAAGAAGCGCATCGAGCAGCGCACTTTGCGCAAGCGCCCCGCGTAACGGTTCAGGATTGTAGGAGAGAGCGATGGCATGGACCCGCGAACAGATGGCCGCCCGCGCAGCGAAGGAATTGCGCGACGGCTTCTACGTCAACCTCGGCATCGGCATCCCGACGCTGGTATCGAATTTCATTCCGGACGGCGTCGACGTCTCGTTGCAGAGCGAGAACGGTATGCTCGGCATGGGACCGTTTCCGTATGAGGGCGACGAAGACCCCGATCTCATCAACGCCGGCAAGCAAACCGTAACCGAACTGCCGGACACCAGCTATTTCTCCAGTTCCGATTCCTTCGGCATGGTGCGCGGCGGTCATATCGACCTGTCGATCCTCGGCGCGATGCAGGTGGCGCAGAACGGCGATCTCGCCAACTGGATGATCCCCGGCAAAATGGTCAAGGGCATGGGCGGCGCGATGGACCTCGTCGCCGGCGTCAAGCGCGTTGTGGTGGTGATGGAGCACGTCGCCAAGGACGGCCCGAAGCTGCTGAAGACATGCAACCTGCCGCTGACTGGCGAGCGCGTGGTGGACATGGTGGTCACCGACCTCGCGGTGTTCACCATCGACAAGCACGGCAACGACGGCATGGCGCTGATCGAACTGGCCGATGGCGTCACCCTCGACGAGGTGAAGGCGAAGACCGAAGCCGAGTTTCGGGTCGCACTGAAGAACGCCTGAGCCATCTACTCGGTCGTCCCTGCGCAGGCAGGGACCCATAACCCCTGACGTTGCTTGTTATACAATGAGGTCGTCTTGGGTGATTGAGCCGAGGCGCTGCGGCGTATGGGTCCCTGCCTGCGCAGGGACGACGCTTTTCGGACTGCAAATCTTCCGGCAAAACGAATTGCCGGTCAGGCGCTGAGGAATACGCGTTTCGGAATGGGAGATCGTCACCCTGAGGTGCTGGCGCGTAGCGACAGCCTCGAAGGGCGACGGCCACGATCCTTCGAGGCTCGCTTCGCTCGCACCTCAGGATGACGACAATCGCTTCAATTTCAATTCAATCCGCTCTAACGCGTTCCGCCGAGCGCTCTTGGCAGGAGCGATGAACTCAGGTCGCCACCTGTGAGGCCGGGTTGCTCCTGTGTGTAACCGGCAGAGAAAGACAGGCTGAGGTTGGAGGTCGGCCGCACCTCGATGCCTGCATGAACGCCGTAGGCGGCAGCCGTGCCGGCGTTTGAGTTGAAGGACGTGATCGTGCTGAAGGCGTCCGGATTGTATTTCAGGGTATCGACGCCGCCGAACAACGTCACCGGCATGTTGCCCGCGCCCTTGAAACTGTAGCCGAACTGCGTGCGGTCGTGGGACAGCGAATCGAGCGTGCTGAACGCGGTCGCGTTGCCGAGCCCGGTCCACCCGAAACCGGTCGCCAGCGCACTGACCGGAGCGCTGTAGCTTCTGAATACAAATCCGGTCTTGTCGGCGTCTCCGAATTTGAAATCCGGAACGTTGCTGTACGTCTCCATGCCGGTCGTCGTCGTGCCGTCGCCGAAACCGAACGGACCAAACGGAATCCAGTATCGCACCGGCTCGGATTGGGCGTGCGCGACAGACCCGGTCAGACACAAGACCGTCGCCACAATGGCGAGACCGCATTTCCCTGAGAACGTCGACATCCGCGCTCCATTGCTCCGAGCCGGGCAAATTATACGACGCGCACGTTTCGGAGACCAGCGCGCTGGCGCCTGATGTCGCGGCGGCTCGGAACCGGTCGATTGTCGTCGCGCGCGTCGCTTCCGGGCGTTAGGCCCGCGCGGTGATCTGCGGGAAAGTCACTTCGATCAATGTGCCGGATCGTGGCACGCTCTTGATCTGGAAGCGCGCGCGGTTGGCTTCGACCAATGCCTTGGTCAGCGCGAGGCTGACGCCGATATGGCCCGGCGTCTGGTCCGGCATCGGCGCGCCGAACGGTTCGACGGCGGCGGCGAGCTCGTTGTCGTTCATCCCGTGTCCGGTGTCGCGCACCCGCAGCACGACGTCGCCCTCGTCCGTGAGCGCGGTCGAGACGATCACCTGACCGCCGGCATTGGCGAGACGGATCGAGTTGCCGATCAGGTTCAGCGCCACTTGCCGCAGCGTGCGCGCATCGGCGACGATGTTGGGCAGCGTATGGGCGAGCGACGTGCGGATGATAATCCGCTCACGATTGGCGCGCGGCTGCATCACCGCGACGCACTGTTCCAGCAAATCGTTGAGACTGTGCCGTCCGAACGCCAGATCGAGTTTGCCGGTCTCGGCTCGCGACAGGTCGAGCATTTCATCGACGATAGACGAAACGCGCTCGCCGGACGCGCGAATGTCCTTGAGGTATTCGGCATAACGCTCGTGCCCCAGCGGTCCGAAGCGTTCGTCGATCATCACGTCGGCGAAACCGATGATGGCATTGAGCGGCGTGCGGATCTCGTGGCTGACGCGCGCCAGCACGTCGGCCTTGGCGGTGGCGGCGCGTTCGGTCTGGCGTCGCGCCAGATGCTGCGCGGCCTCGTCCTTCTTGCTCTGCGTCAGATCGCGAAATACCGCGAAGTAATTCGGACTGCTAGGCACCGTGCGGCCCATCGTCATCGCCAGCGGCAACAGGCCGCCCGCGTGGACGCGGCCGAGCACTTCGCGGCCATGATCGAGCAGGCTGGCGGCATTGGCGCTCGTGATGCTGTCGAAATAATCGCGCACTGCGGATTGGCTTTCCGGCGCGAACAGTTCCGACAAAGTTCGCTGCGCGAGGTCGTCGCCAGTGGTGCCGAACAGTGCTTCGGCGCTGCGGTTGCAGGCACTGATGCGGCCGGTTTGGTCGAACATCACCACGCCCTCGGCCATGGTGTCGAGGATGGCGCCGAGTTCTTCAGCATTGACCTGACCGGCGGCGGGAGGCGAGGGGATTGCAACTGCCGCAGGCGCGGGCGTTGATAGGCTCACGGTGTCGGTCAGGATCAGGGCCAGCGCCGGTTCTCCATCCCACGCGATCGTGGACAGGTGAGCCTGCGCCGGTGTGACGGATGTATCTTGAGTGGCGATCGTCACCGCGGTGCCGGCGTCGTCGATGCTGTTCGCGACGGCGTCCGCCGGATCGATGTAGAGCGCGTCGAGGCCGCCGGCGGCATTCAGCGCATCCCGATCGTCGAATCCGAGGCGGCCGAGGAACGCGCGGTTGACGTAAAGCAGCCGTTCCAGCCGATAGATCAATACGCCGGATGGCATCAGGTCGAGCAGTTGCGTATCGCGCGCGCTGTCGCCGTGGGGCGATACGGGTCGCTGAGGCACGTCGTCCGATGGCGTGTCGTGATCGGCTTGCGATGACGCGGCGGATGCATCGCTCGCTATCGCGGTGGCGTCGTTGTCGGGCGCGGAAATCTCCGCCTCGCTCGTTTCGCTTTCCAGCCGCGCCGACAGTTGCCGGGCCAGTTCATGGAAGGCGCTGTTTTCCACGGGGGTTAGCGTCGGCAATTTTGCGTCGGGCGCGGGGCGGAATGGCACCACGTTCTGCGGAGTCTCCAAGAGGTTATCCAAGATCGTATCCGGGTCGGTTGGCGGGGAAGGCGATGCGTCCACCGGAGAAGGAGCGTCTTCGCGCGGCGGTGGCATCGGCGCATTGTCTGCGCTGGGAACTGGTGTGTGTGGAACGTCGGCGGCGAGCGGGCGCGGCGCTGGCAGATCGTGAAAGAGCGTCGCGTGTTGACCGGCCGCCAGTTCGCTGAGCCGCGCGAGATCGCGGCAGACGCCGAAGCCGCGATAGCCGGCGAAGTTGCGCGCGCGATCGAACACCGGCAACCCGGACAACTCCACCGGCAGACGCTGGCCATGATTGTCGATCGGCCAGTTCAGCGTGATGCCGCTCCAGGTTTCGCGCGTCGCCACGGCTTTTTCGACGAGGCCTTGCGGATCCAGATCGAGCGCCTCGACAATCTCATGCCATGGTCGGCCGAATTCGCCGGCGGTTTGGGTGCCGATCAATCGCATGAAGTCATCGGAGCCGAGCAGGAAGCGTCCCTCGGCATCCATCTGCCAGACGAAGCGGACCGGCTGCACCGCGTTTGGCGGTGGCGAGACGGCGGTTGGTGCGGCAGCCGCGGCATCTTCGGCGATGTGATTGGCGGCAGGCGCTTCGCTTCGCGGAGCCGCAACCGGGACATCGACCGCGTCCGCTTCATCGTACTCGGATGCATAAGGCCGGATGGGCTCCGGCACCTCGACCGGATCGTCCGCAGGCGGTGCCTCCGGTGTCGCGACCACGTCGACCTCAGGCATGTCGGCTATAATTTCGTCAGCGACCGGCGCACCGTGCATCGGCTCGTCCGCGTCGTCTAGATCGACGAGCGTTTCCCATGGTGACATGTGCGTCGTCGTTGGTTCGATCGCCTCCGGACGTGGCGTCACGATCGGCTTGGGTGGCGTAGCATCGTCATGCGCGGTCGCGGTTGGCGCGATGGTGGCAATCAAACCGATATCGCTGCCGCTGCCGATTCGTTGCAGCGCGACGTGCCCGATGTCGATGCTTGTTTCGGCGTGGCCCGTGGTCAGCGCAGCATCACGTGCTTGCGCAAGATCGGCGTTGGCAAGATTGTGGCTGCCGAGCAGCGGCCGTGCGGTTTCGCTGGCGCCCGCCAGTCTGCCGTCCTGCATGAACGCGGCCATCGGCGTGGTGGCGGTCTTGACGATGCGTCGCAGCCGTTCGTCGAGCGGCATCGTGCGGCCCATCGTGGCGGCGGCGACGATCAGGATCCCGTTCTCGCCGTCGGCGAAAGGCAGACGCGTGCAGATGCAAGTGACGAGGCTGCCGAGTGGCGCACCGAAGCCGCGCAGCCGCTCCAGGCGGGGCGGCATCTCCGGCAGCAGCCGCGCGGCGAGCTGGGCCACCTGGCGGCGCTGTTGATCGGCCGGGCTGAAGGTCCGCGCGGCCAAGGTCTCGGCGTCGGCCGCGCCGAGCATCGCCACGCCGACCGGATTCGCCCACAGCAGGCGCGCACCGTCCGGCGTCCACAGCCACGCCGGCGACGCACTGGTGGCGTGAACCGCCAGCCGGGCGTCGTGTACCCCTCGCAACTGGAATTCCGCGTTGTTCATCGCCACGTCATGGTTAAGGTCCGGATGCCTAAGGAATCGCTGTCCGAGGGCGCGCTCGCGCGAATAGCCTTAATATTTGGTTAGTATCGCCTCCGGCCGCGATCCGGTCCACGGTTAGCTCGGAACCGTGCAAATGAAAGCCGCATTAGCGTTAATTTGGCGACGGGGCAGGCCAGCGCCAGCCCGAAGACGAATCCATCTTCGCGTGTTGCGGGGCACAGCAGGTGAACCACACCGGAAAAGAGTGAGAAAATGTTGCATCGCACAAAAATATTTGATAAATAGACAGCGCTGGGGACCTTGATGGGCGACGTGTATGCGGCCCGGTTCGGCAAGATGTCGCGTCACGTATGGATGGCGCCAGCTTGAACTCATCGAATAAGGGGCGCTGCCATGGCCGATTTCACCCACTCCTTCACCGTTCCTGCTCCCTCGGCGGTTTTCGGCATTCCCGAGCCGGTCCGCGCGTTCGTTGAGAACGGCGTCGCTCAGGCCCAGCAGAATTACGATCGGCTCAAGGATGTGGCCAAGGGCAACAACGTTGCGGTCGAGGCAGTGTTTGACGTCACCAGCAAGGGCATCAGCGACTACTCCGCCAAAATGCTGGGATTTTTCCAGGTCAATACCTTCGCCGTGTTCGACCTGGCGCAGCAATTGGCAAACGTGAAGTCGTTTCCGCAAGCGGCCGAACTGTGGCAGTCCCATGCGCGCAAGCAGATGGAAACGCTGACCGACCAGTCGCGGGAGCTGGTGGAATTGTCGCGCAAGGTCGCGACCGATGCCGTCGAGCCGTTCAAGGACAGCGTCGCCAAGCTGTTCCAGCCGGCGGAGTAATTCCGCCCGCCTGTGAGCGTGGACAACAGGTCCGCGCAGCCTGATTTTTCAGGAGCAGTCCCCGAAATCCCGGCCATCGCGGACTTGCCAAACACCGGCATTGCACCTAGTTTCCGGCCCGTTCGCACCCGCCTCTCGGCGGGTCAGGATGCAGTTGTAGCTCAGTTGGTTAGAGCGCCTGTCTGTGGAACAGGAGGTCGGTGGTTCGAGCCCACCCAACTGTACCAAGCAGCAACACCCCTCAGCACAGGATATTCGGCCGGCGGCGTCAGTGCGATGCGCGCGGATTGTCGCTTCGGTCGATCCGGCTCAAGATTCTGACGAACTCCGCCATACTGGAGTGGTCTTCGTCGAAGGCCGACGAGACCTCGGAGGGTTCCTCGGCAGCTTTGTGCCAGCCCCGGGTCCAGCGGCCAAACCACGCGAATACTTTCATCGGGCACTCCCAACTTTTCCGCGATGGCTCAAGCTGGGAGCAATTTGATTAAAATAGTCTGACCGTGCATTGGCGAAAAGGTGTTAACCACGCGGCTATGACGGGTGCGGGCAGGCATAGGACCGGCCGGGTTTCAGCCCCTGAATGCGCTTGATGTAGAACTGCCCCATCGAAGGTGCATCGAGCAGCGCGTCGAAGGTCGCTTTCGGCATGTCGCAGAACTGCCGGTAGGTCGAGCGGACTTCAATGACGGCGGATCGCTTCGTCTCGTTGTAGCAGGCGCGGCCGATCATGGTGCTGCGGGTGATATCGGTGCAGACGAACGGTGCGAGATCGACCGGCCCGGCGTTACGCATCTCGACGACATCGGCGTCCGCCCAGGTGGCGTTGCCGAGAACGGCGAACAGCAGGACGATCAGCCTCTCTGGAATCATCACGGCACCGCGCGTCACTTGAATTACACGCGCATTGACGCATCAAATCCTGCGCCGCGCAACAGCGCCGTGATAGATCGATCAGCCGTTCGCGCCGGCCTTCTTGTTGCGATAACGCAAGTGGAAAGCGCAGCCGCAGCCCGGCGGATGCGATGACGGATCGGCGTCGGTCACATCGTTGGCCGGCGCGGGCGCATCGCCGCTGGAAATGCTGCTCACCGGTGCCTCGCGCGACGGAATGTAGTTGAGAATCGGCGCCAGCCAACGCTCCATCTCCTGAAGCGGCCGGCCTTTGCGCGCGGCGTAATCCTCGACCTGATCGCGCTCGATCTTGCCGACGCCGAAGTAATAGCTCTCGGGATGGCTGTAGTAGAGGCCGGACACCGATGAGCCGGGCCACATCGCGAAGCTCTCGGTCAGTTCAACGCCGGTGGCGCGGGTCGCGTCGAGCAGCTTGAACAGCGTCGCCTTCTCGGTGTGGTCGGGCTGCGCCGGATAGCCGGGCGCGGGGCGAATGCCGTCGTATTCTTCCTTGATGAGCTGGTTGTTGTCGAGTGACTCATCCGGCGCGTAGCCCCAGAATTCCTTGCGCACGCGCTGATGCATCCGCTCGGCGAAGGCTTCGGCGAGCCGGTCCGCCAGCGCCTTCACCAGGATCGAGGAATAGTCGTCGTTGGCGTTCTTGAAGCGAACGGCGATTTCGTCCTCGCCAAGTCCGGCGGTGACGGCGAAGCCACCGATGTAATCAGGAATGCCGGTGTCCTTCGGCGCGATGAAATCCGACAGTGCGGCGTTGCGGCGGCCCTCGCGCTTCTCGAGCTGCTGGCGCAGCGTGTGATAGGTCGCAATCGGCGTGGTGCGGCTTTCGTCGCTATAGACCACGACGTCGTCGCCGACGCTGTTGGCGGGCCAGAAGCCGATCACACCGGAGGCCTTGAACCACTTCTCCTTGACGATTTGCTTCAGCATCTTGCGCGCGTCGTCGTAGAGCGAACGCGCGGTCTCGCCCACCACCTTGTCATCGAGGATGGCGGGGAAGCGGCCGGACAATTCCCAGACCTGGAAGAACGGCGTCCAGTCGATAACCTCGACCAACTCGTCCAGCGGATAGTCGGTGAACACTCTGGTGCCGAGGAACGTCGGCGTGGTCGGGCGATAGCTGCTCCAATCGATCGGTACCGCGTTAGCACGCGCGGCGGCGAGCGTGATGCGCTTCTTGTCCTGCTGGGCGCGGAAATGCGCCGCGGAGATTTTTGCGTATTCGGCCCGCACTTCGGACGCATAGGCTTCGCGCCGTTCGGCCGACATCAGCGAAGCGACCACGCCGACCGCGCGGCTGGCGTCGTTGACATGCACCACCGGGCCGCTCCGGTAGTTCGGGTCGATTTTCACCGCGGTATGGACGCGGCTGGTGGTGGCGCCGCCGATCAACAGGGGCAGCTTCAACCCCTGCCGTTCCAGTTCGGCGGCGAAGTAACCCATCTCGTCCAGCGACGGCGTGATCAGACCCGAGAGCCCGACGATGTCGGCTTTCTCGACGCGCGCCGTCTCGATGATCTTGGCGGCCGGCACCATCACGCCGAGGTCGATCACCTCGTAGTTGTTGCACTGAAGCACGATGCCGACGATGTTCTTCCCGATGTCGTGGACGTCACCCTTCACGGTGGCGAGCACGATCTTGCCGGCGGAACTGTTGCTTTCACCGGCGATGCCGGCGGCCTGATTGCGCGCCTTTTCCTCTTCCATGAACGGCATCAGGTAGGCGACCGCCTGCTTCATCACGCGCGCGGACTTCACCACCTGCGGCAGGAACATCTTGCCGTCGCCGAACAGGTCGCCGACCACGTTCATGCCCGCCATCAACGGGCCCTCGATCACCGACAGCGGACGATCCACGCTCTGGCGCGCTTCCTCGGTGTCCTGCTCGATGTATTCGGTGATGCCGTTGACCAGCGCATGAGATAGCCGCTTCTCCACCGGCCATTCGCGCCAGGTGAGGTCGGCTTCCTTTGCCTGCTTGCTCTGACCACGGAATTTCTCCGCGAGATTGAGCAGCCGCTCCGATGCGTCCGGATCGCGATTGAGGATGACATCCTCGCACACCTGCCGCAGTTCGGGGTCGATGTCGTCATAGATGATCATCTGCCCGGCATTAACGATGCCCATGTCCATGCCCGCCTTGATGGCATGATACAGGAACACTGAGTGCATCGCTTCGCGCACCGGCTCGTTGCCGCGGAACGAGAACGACAGATTGGAGACACCGCCTGAAATATGTGCGTGCGGCAGGTTCTGGCGGATCCAGCGCGTCGCTTCGATGAAATCGACGCCGTAGTTGTTATGCTCCTCGAGGCCGGTCGCGATGGCGAAGATGTTCGGATCGAAGATGATGTCTTCCGGTGGGAAGCCGACTTTCTCGACCAGGATGTCGTAGGCGCGTTTGCAGATTTCGGTCTTGCGCTGATAGGTGTCGGCCTGTCCGGTTTCGTCGAACGCCATCACCACCACGGCCGCGCCGTGGCGGCGCGCGATCCGCGCCTCAGCTAAGAATTTCTCCTCGCCTTCCTTGAGCGAGATCGAGTTCACCACCGGCTTGCCTTGCAGGCACCTCAGCCCGGCCTCGATCACCGAGAATTTCGAGGAGTCGACCATCACCGGGACGCGCGCGATGTCGGGCTCCGCGGCGATCAGGTTGAGGAACGTGATCATCGCCTGTTCGGAATCGAGCAAGCCCTCGTCCATGTTGACGTCGATGATCTGCGCGCCGTTCTCGACCTGGCTGCGCGCCACGTCGAGAGCTGCGGTGTAATCGCCCGCCTTGATCAGGTTGCGGAATTTCGCGGAGCCGGTGACATTGGTGCGCTCGCCGACGTTGACGAAGGGAATGTCCGCCGTCAGCGAGAACGGCTCGAGGCCGGACAGCCGCAGGCGCGGTTCAATGGTCGGCACGACGCGCGGCTTATGCGGCGCGACGGCGGCGGCAATCGCGGCGATATGGTCCGGCGTGGTGCCGCAGCAACCGCCGACGATGTTGACGAGGCCGGCTGAAGCGAACTCGCCGACCAGCCGCGCCATGTAATCCGGGCTTTCGTCGTACTGGCCGAATTCGTTCGGCAGGCCCGCATTCGGATAGGCGCAGACCAGCGTATCGGCGACACGGCCGATATCGGCCACATGCGCGCGTAGATCTTCCGCGCCGAGTGCGCAGTTGAAACCGATGGTGAGCGGATCGGCATGTCGCACCGAGTGCCAGAACGCTTCCGGCAACTGGCCCGACAGCAGACGGCCCGACTTGTCGGTGATCGTGCCGGAAATCATCACCGGAATGGCGATGCCGCGTTCGTCGCCGATCTCAGCGATGGCGTAAAGCGCAGCCTTGGCGTTGAGCGTGTCGAAGATGGTTTCGACCAGCAGCAGGTCGGCGCCGCCGTCGAGCAGGCCGTTGATCTGCTCGCTGTAGGCCTTGCGCAGGTCGTCGAAAGTGACGGCGCGGAAGCCGGGATTGGAAACGTCCGGTGAAATCGAAGCGGTGCGGTTGGTCGGGCCGATAGCGCCGGCGACGAAACGCGGCTTGCCGTCCTCGGCGCTAACGCGTTCCGCCGCGTTGCGCGCCAGCCGCGCGCCCTCGCGATTCATCTCGTAGACGATATCGCTGAGGTCGTAATCGGCCTGCGCGATCGATGTCGACGAGAAGGTGTTGGTGGCGACGATGTCCGCACCCGCGCGCAGATACTGCGCGTGAATGTCCTCGATCGCTTTCGGCTGCGTGAGGATCAACAGGTCGTTGTTGCCGCGCTGGTCGCGATGAAAATCCTTGAAACGTTCACCACGGAATGCCGCCTCATCATATTGCAGCGCCTGGATCATGGTGCCCATGGCGCCATCAAGCACCAGAATGCGCTCGCGAGCGAGAGTGCGGATACGGTCGGCTGTGGGATTCGAAACTCTGGTCACGGTAATCACCTTACGATGGTCATGGCCGGGCTCGTCCCGGCCATCCACGTCTTTTGAGAGACATCTGCCGTCAAGTCGTGGATGCCCGACACAAGGCCGGGCATGACGGGAGATAAAATTACGCCGCCTTCTGCGCGCCGTTGGGCCGAATGCCGAGCAGATGGCAGATGGCGAACACCAGGTCGGCGCGGTTCATCGTATAGAAATGGAAATTCTCGACGCCGTGCTTGGCGAGTTTCTGCACCTGACCGGCGGCAACGGCGGCGGCCACCAGCTTGCGCGTTTCGGCATCGTCATCGAGGCCGTCGAATTTTTCGTCCAGCCACGACGGCACGGTGGTGCCGGCACGCGTCACGAAGTTCCGGGCCTGCTTGAAATTATGCATCGGCATGATGCCCGGCAGGATCGGAATGTCGATGCCGCGTGCCCGGACGCGGTCGAGGTAACGGAAGTAGAGATCGTTGTCGAAGAAGACCTGAGTGATGGCGCGCGTCGCCCCGGCATCGATTTTCGCTTGCAGCATGTCGAGATCGGCGTCGAAGTCGCGGCTCTCGGGATGCTTCTCGGGATAGGCCGACACCGTGACGTCAATGTCGGGATAACGCTTCTTGATGCTGGCCACGAGTTCGGCCGACGTCTTGTAGCCGTCGGGATGCGCGACGTACGGCGTGCCGATACCGGTGGTCGGATCGCCGCGCAGCGCCACGATGTGGCGGACGCCGACCTCGTGATAGCGCGCGACCACGTCGTCGATATCGGTGCGCGGCGCATTCACGCAGGTGAGGTGTGCGGCCGGAACGAGATCGGTCTCGTTGAGGATGCGGGCGATGGTGGCGTGGGTGCGCTCGCGCGTGGAGCCGCCGGCGCCGTAGGTCACCGAGACGAAATTCGGGGTGAGGGGGGCGAGACGTTCGATCACATCCCACAGGCTGCGCTCCATCTCCTCGGTCTTCGGCGGGAAGAACTCAAACGAGATATTCGGCAAGCCGGACTTGATGGTGCCGGACTTGGTCGCACCGGGTTCGGGATGTCGGACATTGGCACTCATGGCGCACAGGCTCGGTCTGGTTGTGGGCGGCTGCGGTCTGCCGTCGATCTGCTCGGGGTTCATCAGGTCTTCGGCGGAAGATATGTCAGCCGAGCCATTTCGGCGCGGGCAAAATGACAAAGTTCTATTGGGAAGTTTCCCATATAGGTCGATTGTTCCAATAATCTTGCAGCCTGTAAGATATTGGTGGGCAGCGCAGGTAAGAACATTGGACTTCGGTCGTTTTCATAAGTATATTATTTATATATATTATTTCAAAAATTTCTGCTCTCTCAGGATGTTCCTTGTTTGGGAAATCTCATGATCATTCGCTTTTTTTATCTGATTTCCCACCCATCATTGGGTGGCCTGGGAGCCGTCGTAAAAGTCCCTCGTGGCGGCTTTTGGCGCCATTCCGGGAATAGTCTAGGGTGGTGATCATGCCGCCTGTTTCCATTCTCGACCTTTCCGTCGTGACCACCGCGACGCCGCCGGCGCAGGCGCTGCGCAATACGATCGACCTTGCGCAACTGGCCGATAGGCTGGGCTACACCCGCTATTGGCTGGCCGAGCATCACAACCTGCCGTCGGTCGCGAGCCCGGCACCGGACCTGATGATCGGGCAGATCGCGGCGGCGACGTCGCGCATCCGTGTCGGTTCCGGCGGGGTAATGCTGCCGAACCATGCACCGCTGGTGATCGCCGAACGCTTCAAGCTGCTGGAAGCGCTGTTTCCCGGCCGCATCGATCTCGGGCTCGGCCGTGCGCCGGGGACCGACGGCGTCACCGCGCACGCGCTGCGGCGGCGGCTCGACGGGCGCGAAGGCGACGACTTCCTTGAGCGGCTGCACGAACTGACGTTGTGGGAGACGCGCGATTTTCCGCCGAACCATCCTTACAACAATGTCATCGCGATGCCATCGGATACGCCGCTGCCGCCGATCTGGCTGTTGGGATCGAGCGGCTACAGCGCGGAATTGTCGGCGCAGGTCGGCATGGGCTTTGCGTTCGCGCATCACTTCGCGACCCACGATGCGGTGGATGCGATGCGCACCTACCGGCACGATTATGTGACGACGGGTTGGCGCGCGTTGCCGTATGCCATTCTGGCGGTGGCGGCGATCGTGGCGGAGACCGATGCGGACGCGGAGCGGCTCGCGGCCTCCACCGATTTCAATCGGCTGCAACGCGAACGCGGTCAGTATGCGCCGCTGATCAGCGCCGAGGATGCGTTGGCTTTTCCTTATACGGAGAGCGACCGCGCCATCATCGCGCGTAATCGCGCGCGGCTGTTCGTTGGGTCACCGTCCACCGTTGTCGAAAAGCTGATGCCGCTGATCGAGGCAACGCAAGCCGATGAAGTGATGGTGATTACGTCGGTGTTCGATCATGCCGCGCGCAGGCGGTCGTATGAATTGCTGGCAAAGGCGTTCGGATTGGGCAAGCAGGCGTAGTGGCTGCTGCAATCAGGTCACGACGCTTCAATCGGAGCCGTCATGCCCGGGCTTGTCCCGGGCATCCACGCATTAAGCGGCGCAAGTTCAAAGACGTGGATGGCCGGGACATAGGCGAGCGAAGCGACGCCGTTCTTCGAACGGCTATGCCCGGCCATGACGCCGATGTTGTATATTCTTCGCAATGACGATTGAGGCCGCCTCAGTCCTTGCGCTCGCTGAACGTCGCGCGGAACGGGTGCGCCGGGTAAACGCCGACGATGCGCAATTCCTTGGAGAAGAACTTCAATTCCTCCAGCGCAAACGCCAATCCGCGATCGTCCGGATGGCCGTCGACGTCGGCGAAGAACTGCGTCGCGAAGAAATTGCCGTCGACCATGTAGCTTTCCAGCTTGGTCATGTTGACGCCATTGGTGGCGAAGCCGCCCATGGCCTTGTAGAGCGCGGCCGGCAGGTTGCGCACGCGAAACACGAAGCTGGTGACGACGGGGCCGTTGTTCGGCTTGGCCCATTGCGGCTCGCGCGCCAGCACCACGAAGCGGGTGGTGTTGCTGCTCTCGTCCTCGACGTCCTGCGCCAGGATATCGAGGCCGTAGATCTCCGAGGCCAAACGCGAAGCGAGTGCGGCGCAGCTTTTGTCGCCGCGCTCAGAGACGGCGCGGGCGGAGCCGGCGGTATCAGCGGCGACCACCGCCTTGATGCCGAGCTTGCGGATGATGTTGCGGCACTGGCCCAGCGCCTGCACATGGCTCTCGACCGTCTTGATGTCTTCGAGCCTGGCGCCGCGCGGTGCCATCAGTTGATGGCGGATGGGCAGAAACCACTCGCCGATGATCGAGAGGTTGGAGCGCGGCAAAAGGTAATGGATGTCGGTGACGCGGCCGGCGATCGAGTTCTCGATCGGGATCATGCCGAGATCGGCTTCGCCGGAGGAAATCGCCGACAGCGCGTCCTCGAAGGTCGCGCACGGCAGCGGCTTGGCGTCGGGATAGGCTTCGACGATGGCGAGGTGGGAGTTGGCTCCCATTTCGCCCTGGAATGAAATGGTCTTCGGTTGGGTCATGGCGCGTTGTATCAGCGGTTTCGGCTTTTGCCAGTGGTGAAACGAAAAGTTTGAAGGATGCGCGCGTTACGGCGCGAGTGCACGCCGCGCGGTTTCGAGATCGGCGGGCGTATCGACGCCGCGCGGCACTTCGTCGACCACGGTGACGTCGATGCGCATTCCGGCCTCGATGGCGCGGAGCTGTTCGAGCTTCTCGCGCTGCTCGAGCGGCGAGGGCGGCAGCGCGACGAAGCGGGCGAGCGCCTCGCGGCGATAGGCATAGAGCCCGATGTGATGGTAGCGCGGGCCTTCGCCGTAGGGTGCGGTGGCGCGGGTGAAGTAGAGTGCGCGCAGCCGGTTGGGGCTGAGCGGTGAGCCGATCACCTTGACCACGTTGGGGTTGGTGGCCTCCTCCTCGGTGTGGATTTCGGCGGCCAAAGTGGCGATGGGAATCTTGGGGTCATCCAGTGGCGACAGCACGGCGCGAATGTGGCCGGGCCTGATGGTCGGAAAATCGCCCTGGAGATTGATGACGACCGGGTGGGCAGCCGCCCCATCGAGCTTTTCCATCGCCTCGAAGATGCGGTCGGAGCCGGAGGGGTG
>JAFKKM010000155.1 GCA_017305555.1 Hyphomicrobiales bacterium
CACCATGCCGAGCGCATGGGCTTCCTGCGCAGACAACACCGGCGACAGCAGATAAAGCTCGCGCGCCTTAGCGCTACCCAGCATCTGGGTGAGGAAAAACGTGCCGCCGTAGTCGCCGGAATAGCCGACCTTGGCGAAAGCCGTGGTGATCTTCACTGACGCGCTGGCGACACGCAGGTCGCAGGCCAGCGCCATCGACAGACCGGCGCCCGCTGCCGCACCATCCAGTTGCGCCACCACCGGCTTCTGCATCTGATGCAGGATGCGCGATACTTCCATGCCTCGTCGCAGCGTGGTCACCTTCTCTTCGAGCGGCGGCGGCACCTTCACCGCCGCCATCGCCTTGACGTCGCCGCCGACGCAGAACGTGCCGCCGGCGCCCTTCAGCAACACGGCGCGCACCTCGCGATCGTCAGCGGCGCGCCGCGCCGCCTCGACCAGCCCGGCCACCATTTCAGCGTTCAGCGCGTTGCGGCGATCGGGCCGGTTCATGGTGATCGTCAACAGACCCTGATCGAGATCTTGCAACACGATATCGCTCATCTGGCGGTTCCTTTGTTTGTGTTATTTGACGCCAATACGCTGGCTCGATCATGAGCCAGCGCGGTGTGGCTAACTACTTCTTCACCAGCGGACAGCGCGAAGCCGACAGCGGCTGGAATGCCTGATCGCCGGGCACCGTGGCGAGCAGCTTATAGTCGTCCCAGCGGCCTTTGGATTCGGCAGGTGACTTGACCTCGAACAGATACATATCGTGAACCATGCGACCATCCTCGCGGATCCTGCCGTTCTTGGCGAACATGTCGTTGATCGGCGTCTCTTTCATGTTCTTCATGACGGCGTCCGCATCGGTGGTGCCGGCCTGCTTCACCGCCTTCAAATAATGCAGCACGGATGAGTAGACACCGGCCTGTGACGAAGTCGGAACGCGCTTGACCCGCTCCATGAAACGCTTGGAGAAGGCGCGCGTCTCGTCGTTCATGTCCCAATAGAAGGCTTCAGCGAGCAGCAGGCCCTGAGCCGTTTGCAAGCCGACGCTATCGATGTCGGTAATGTAGGCCAATAGCGGCGCGATTTTCTGGCCGCTCTTCATTAGACCGAATTCGGCAGCCTGCTTGATGGCGTTGATAGTATCGCCGCCGGCGTTTGCGAGGCCGATCACCTTCGCTTTCGAAGCCTGAGCCTGCAACAGATAAGACGAGAAATCCGGTATGTTGGTCGGATGCCGCACGCTTCCCAGTACCTTGCCGCCGGACTTGACGATGACGTTGGTGGTGTCTTTCTCAAGGTCGTGTCCAAACGAATAATCGGCGGTCAGGAAGAACCAACTATCCAGGCCCTGCTTGACGGTCGCCAATCCGGCAACGTTCGCCAACGCATAGGTGTCGTAGACGTAATGGACGCTGTAAGGCGTGCACGCTTCGTTGGTCAGACGGATCGAACCGGGACCGCTGAACATGATGATCTTGTGGCGCGCTTTCGCCACTTCGAGTGCGGACAACGCCGGCGCCGATGCCGCAACATCAACGATGGCCTCGACGCCCTGATTGTCGAGCATGTCACGGGCAATGTTGCCCGCCAGATCGGCCTTGTTGAGATGATCTGCCGCGATGATCTCGATCTTGCGGCCGAGCACCTCACCGCCGAAATCTTCCGCCGCCATCTTCGCGGCAGTCTCGCTGCCGACACCGGTGATGTCCGCATAGAGGCCGGACATGTCGAGGATCGCACCGAGCTTCAACGGCGGCTTGCTCTGCGCTAGCGCGGCACTCGCCGTAAGCGCCAGCAATGACGCCATAACACCCGATAAAATCGTCCTCACATTGCCTCTCCCGATGCGTCTATATTCCAGCGACATTGCTGTCGCTTGAGGAACGATCATGGCGCAACGCTTCGCACGCGGCAAGCTGCTGATCGTTTGTCATCTATTTCGATTCCGACACAACGCATGAATGAAATGAATTTTTCCATCGAGCGGAATGGACGACGCTCCGCGATGTCGTTGAAGAACCTGATGCCGTTGTTGGCGGCGCTCGCTTGTGCGCTGACATTCAATCTCGTCTTGATCGCGAGCGCAGCGGCCGATTGCGGCGGCGCGTTGCTGGGTCAAGGCCGGGTCACTCAGGTGGTTGATGGGCGTACGTTGAGACTGACCGACGGCCGCGAAATTCGGCTCACCGGCATCGTGCCTCCATCCGACACTACGACCGCAAAGGCCGTATTGACCGCACTGGTTGCGAACCGCGATGTGGTGCTGCGAGGCGACAACGACGCGCCGGATCGTTACGGCCGACAACACGCCTTCGTCGTCCAAGCGGGAACCGACACATCGGTTCACACATCGGTCCAAGTCGAACTGCTCCGGGCCGGCGTAGCGCTGGTGACAGGAACCGGGCTCACCACCGATTGCGCGGCAGAGCTGACTGCCGCCGAAACTTTCGCACACCAAGCCGGGCAAGGCCTCTGGGCCTCCCCCGATGTCATAAAAAATGCTGAAAGTCCGGACGATATTCTGGCAATGCTGGGGCGGTTCGCCTTGGTCGAGGGCAAAGTGCTGTCCGCCCGCCAGTCGGGCGCAACATTCTACCTCAACTTCGGCCGGCACTGGGTGCGAGACTTCGCTGTGATTATCCCGAGGCAGATGATAGGATCGCTGGCGAGGGACGGTATCGATGTCAAGGCGCTCGCGGGCCGCAGGGTCCGGGTACGAGGTTGGATCGAGCAGCGTGGCGGCCCGCGTATCCAGTTACGTGGAACCGGGCAGATCGCGGTTCTGGATCGCCGCTAGCGCGTTTTCCGATACTAAGGGGGATCGGCTTACGCCATGAAAGCGCGCTACTATTGCCATCCGGAGCTTTGCTTCTGATTCAATCACAAGCGAAAAGGCTTTAGGATGATCCGCTGCAACGGCAAGGAACGCGCCGCCGGGGCGCGAAAGCGGCATCATATTCGGGTTCATAACGGAGGCAGCGGCATCCAGGGATGCGACGGATAACGACTGTGACAAGACGAACGGGACAACGGCACGACATCGGCTTGCGCCGCCGCTATCTGGCAGCGATCGCTGGCGTTTGCGTGTCGCTCGGTTTGTCCGGTTGTGCCGACATGGGACGCTTGCAGACCGCCTCGCCCTCAACCGGAATGTCGGCGAAACCGGCGCGGGTTGCCACCGCCCAGCCATCGCCGGCCGAACGCGAGCACGAGCGCATCCTCGCCTCCTATGGCGGCGCGTATGACGACCCGAGACTGGAAAACCTGATCACCAGGACGGTGAACCGGCTGGTTGCGGCATCTGATCGCCCTGACCTATCCTACAAGGTGACCATTCTCAATTCCGGCGCCGTCAACGCCTTCGCGCTGCCGACCGGGCAGCTCTATGTCACACGTGGACTGATCGCGCTCGCCAGCGATACCTCTGAACTGTCGTCAGTGCTGTCGCACGAAATGGCGCATGTACTGGCGAAGCACGCCGCGATCCGCGAGGATCAAGCCAAGCGCGCCGCCCTCGTCACGCGCGTCGTGAAGGAGATGGGTAACGACCCCGACATCACCGCGCTGGCGCTGGCCAAGACCAAACTGACGATGGCGAGCTTCTCGCGCTCGCAGGAGTTCGAGGCCGACGGCATCGGCGTCGGCATTTCGGCGCGTGCCCATTTCGATCCGTTCGGCGCGGCACGGTTTCTCACGGCGATGGAACGCAACGCCGCTTTGAAGGCGGGGCGTGCTTCGATCGATCCACGGTCGCAGGACTTCCTGTCGTCACATCCGGCGACGCCCGAGCGCGTGCAGAACGCGCAAGCCATCGCGCGTCAGTTCAGTTCGCCGCAGAACAGCGAACGCGATCACGACGCTTATCTCGCCGCGATCGACAACATGGTCTATGGCGAAGACCCGAGCGAAGGCTTCGTCCGCGGCCGGCGCTTCCTGCATCCGAAGCTCGGCTTTACGTTCCAGGCCCCCAGCGGCTACACGCTTGACAACACCGCGCAGGCGGTGATCGGCGTCCGCAACGGCGGCGACCAGGCGATGCGCTTCGACGTGGTGCGGGTGCCCGCGGAGCAGTCGCTCGGCGACTACCTCAATTCCGGCTGGATGGAGAACGTCGACAAGGCTTCCACCGAGCAACTCACCATCAACGGCTTCCCGGCTGCATCCGTCACGGCGCGTGGCGACCAGTGGCAATTCCGCGTCTATGCGTTGCGGTTCGGCAGCGACGTCTATCGCTTCATCTTCGCGTCGCGGCAGAAGAACGCCGAGAGCGAACAGAACGCCAAGGACACCATTAAGTCGTTCCGACGCCTGACGCTGGAAGAGATTCAGGCAGCGCGGCCGCTGCGCATCAAGATCGTCGCGGTTCAGCCTGGCGACACGATCGAATCGCTGTCGCGACGGATGAGCGGCGTCGATCATCCCGAGCAGCGTTTCCGTATGCTCAACGGCCTCGACGCCGCCAGCAAAGTGAAGCCGGGCGAGCACGTCAAGATCGTGGTGGACTGACGCTCGCTTCCAAGTACGCGCCGACAAACCCGCTTCGCAAACAAAAAGCCCGGCCTTGCGGCCGGGCTTTTGCATCTGGATAAGACTTTCGCGCAATAAGGCGATCAGGCCGCCGCGTCGGTGACGGCGCTGTCGTCGTCTTCGGCATCAGCGTCGGAATCGCCGTCAGCGTCGCCTTCGGTTTCCGCCTTGGCGCCGCGGCGCGGGCTCTTGGCAAGCTGACCTTCGATCTCCTTGACCGCTTCGGTCTCGGTGACGTGCTGGACCACAGCGATCTCGCGCGCCAACCGATCGAGCGCGGCTTCGTAAAGCTGCCGTTCGCTGTAGGACTGCTCCGGCTGCGATTCCGACCGGTAAAGGTCGCGAACCACTTCCGCGATCGCAACGATATCGCCCGAATTGATCTTCGCTTCGTACTCCTGGGCACGGCGCGACCACATCGTCCGCTTGACGCGCGCACGACCCTTGAGGGTTTCCAGCGCGCGCTTGACCAGCGCCGGCTCCGACAGCTTGCGCATACCGACATTGGCGACCTTCGCCGTCGGCACCCGCAACGTCATCTTGTCCTTCATGAAGTTGATGACGAACAGTTCGAGCTTGGCGCCCGCGATTTCCTGCTCCTCGATCGCCAGGATCTGGCCGACACCGTGAGCCGGATAGACGACGAATTCGTTGGTCTTGAAGCCCTGGCGCTGGGTCAGCGCCTTCTTCGGCTCCTCGACGCGAACCGGGGCGGCCGGCGCCTTCACGGCCTTGGCGGCCACCGCAGGCTTGCTCGGCGCCGGCTTGGCGGCGACCGGTTTGGCAGGAGCCTTGGGCGACGGCTTGGAAGCGGCGGGCTTGGGAGCCGCCGCCTTGACGGTGGCAGGCTTGGAAGCAACGGCCTTCTCGGCAGCTTTCGCAGTCTTTTTCAGCATTTCACTTCTTTTGTTCTTGGAGGATTTCGCCGCCGATGGCTTGGCGGTCGAAGATTTCGCGCCCGACAACTTGGCGGTCGACGGCTTCACGGCAGCCGACTTGGCGGTTGAAGTCTTGACACTTGAAGTCTTGGCGCCCGACGATTTGACCGAACCCCGCGCCGTCTTGGCGGATCCACGTGCGTGGTTCTTGGGTGTGCTGCGAGTTACCGCAGCGGTTTTTCCCGCACCCTTCGAGATACTCTTTTTACGCGTTTTCTGTGACACAGCCTGTGCGCGACAAACGCTCGCGCCCCTGTTCAAGATTTTTCCATGAGAACCCATCAGGGCCTAAACGGCGGCGCGAACAGGGTCCGGCTTGCTGGATGTGCCTTACAATAGCACATTTCTTGCAAAAATCAATGATTTATGCCCGGACAACAAGTTCGTTGCCGGGTTCCACAGGCCAACCTTCGCAATAAGGTTAAGTTATAATCCGTTATCGGCCGCGCTCGCGCCTAAGGCAAGCCCACCGATCCTCAAATCATCTCAATCGCCGGTTCCGGGCTCCGAAGAAAAATACTTGTCGAACTTGCCTTCCATGCCATCGAAATCCTTGGCATCGGCCGGCGAGTCCTTCTTTTGCGTGATATTCGGCCAGTTCTTGGCATGTGCCGCGTTGACCTCGAGCCACTTCTCAAGGTTCGGCTCGCTATCGGGCTTGATCGCGTCGGCGGGGCATTCCGGCTCGCACACACCGCAATCGATGCATTCGTCCGGGTGGATCACCAGCATATTCTCGCCCTCGTAGAAACAATCGACGGGGCAGACCTCTACGCAGTCGGTGTACTTGCACTTGATACAATTTTCAGTGACGACGTAGGTCATCCAAGGCTCCGAAAACGGTCGAATTTTGAATGTTGGCGTAGCGCAGTCGGCCCCACGCCGCAAGGGAAGCGTTGACCTGCATGACGATCGAACCGAAGGAGGCTGTCATTCGGGCGGAGTTTGCGTATCGGCGTAAAGCTGCCGCCCGGCTTCTGCGTTGCCCCGTCGCTCGGAAAAAGCCGTAACTTTCAGCACCTTCACGCCCTGATCCAGTCCGATCGTCACGACATCGCCTAGCTTGAGACCATGCCCCGGGGCCTTCTGCCGACTGCCGTTGACGCGAACCCGACCGGCTTCGACCAGCGCCGCCGCGCTGGCGCGGGCCTTGACGATCCGCGCGTGCCACAACCACTTGTCGAGGCGCTGACGCTCCACGCCGTCTCCCGGGTCTACGTTCGCCAAGCGCGCGAGTCCCGCTTCCGGAACACTAGTTGGCGTCCTTGCGGTTGGCGGCAAGCTGCTCCTTCAACGCCGCCAGCTTGGCAAACGGCGAATTGGGATCGGCCGGGCGATCCCGCTCCCGCTCGCGCGGCGCGCTGCTGGCGAACGGCCGGTGCGACGGTCCGCCGCCATCCGGACGCCGGTCGCGACCGCCCTTGCCCTGGAACTTGCCCTTGTCCCGGCCCTTGCCGAAATCCTTGCGGGCGTCCTTGCCATGGCCACGCTCGCGTGGCGGCCTGCCCTCACCCGACGTCGCCTCCGAGGTCGCACCAGCCTCGCTGGCGGGACGATTCGGACGCTTGAAATCGAACGAGCGGTCGCGGCGACGATGGCCTTGCCGCTTGTCGCCGTCCTTGGTCTCACCTTCGGCCGCAACGCCCTGTGCGCCATCCTGCGGACGATTCGGTTGACGATGGCGATGCCGGTCGTGTCGGGGCCGACGATCTTCCGAGCGACCGCCGGGCCGCCACACCTCGACCATCGCTGGCGCAGCGGCTTCGGTCGAGGCGGCTTCAGTCGGCGGCGCATCGGTAGTGGCGGCTTCGGCGGCAGCCTCGACCGGTGGAACCTCGGCAACGTCGGTCGCGGGCGGCTCCGATGGCGCTTCCGTCGCGGCATCATTTGCGACGGCCTGCTCGCTCGCGATGATTGGAGCCGCTTCGCTCACACTCGGCGCGTCGTCGGATCGGGCCGGTTCGCTTGCCTGTGCTTCAACGGGCCGCTCACCATCACTCGGCGGCAACGCATCGTCGGATGAGGCGGCATCACTCGCGGCAACAACCGCGACATCGTCAGCGGGTGGCGCCTCATCGGTCGATGCAGTCTCCGCAGATGCGGGATCGGCAACAACCGCCGCATCGGCGACAACAGTTTCAGGAACGACTTCTGGCGCCGGTGCCGGCCGCAACTCCATGCGGTAGCCGAGCGCGCGCAGGATCGAGGCGAAGTCCTCGCCGGCCGAACCGGTGAGCGACGTCATCGCCTGCGTCACCACGAATCCGCGCCCGTCGAATGCACCGGCGGGCTTCGATAAACCGCTGGCCTCGCGCCATGCCAATGCAGGACGGATCAGATCCGCCAACCGCTCAAGAATGTCGACGCGCACGGCGCGTTCGCCGCACTGGCGATAACCCAGCACGCGATAGGCATCGCGATCCAGCGCCTTGTCGACCGGGAACGAGGTGCGGCCGCTGCCGGCAAGATGCTGCGCGCCGAGCAGCGCGCCGAGATCGACGTTGTCCTGCTTGTGTGCCCACAATTGCGAGGCGAGCGCGCGTGCCGCCGGCTTCAGCAGCGCCGGCACGTAAAGATGATAGGCGCCGAACCGCACACCGTACTTGCGCAGGGTTGCGCGCGAGGCCTGATCGAGATCCTTGACCTCGTTGGCGATCTTCGAGCGTTCCAGCACGCCGAGCGCTTCGGTCAATTGAAACGCGATACCGCGCGCGATGCCGGTGACGTCCTCGGCCTTCACCAATTCGAACAGCGGGCCGAGCAACTTCTCGGCATGTGTCTTGAGCCAGAGGTCGAGGCGCGTCTGCACCGCATCGCGCGGCGCGCCGCTCAGGCGTTCGTCGGCGACGATGCGGATGCGCGGATGCAGCGCATCGTCACCCGCCACCACCTTGGCGACGGCGTCGCCGGTCCAGCGGATGGTGCCGTCGGAGGCCAGCACGAACTGATCGTCCGGCGCCTGCGACAATTTCTCCGCGCGCGCGTCGATCTCGCCGGCCAACGCCTTCTGTGCCGTGGCCTGCAAGGCCTTGGCTTCGGAGCCTGCTTCCGCCGCATCGGGCGCAAACATGAATCCGTCGAGGCGGCCAATCACATGGCCTTCCACGATCACTTCGCCGGTCTTTCCAATCTCGGTATTCAGCATGGTGTTTTCCCGCAAGCGGCGCATCAATACACTGGTCCGGCGATCAACGAAACGCTGAGTTAGCCGTTCATGCAGGGCATCGGACAATTTATTCTCAAGTTCGTGCGAAATTCCCTGCCAATGGAGCGGATCGGCCAGCCAATCCGGGCGATTCGCCACGAAGGTCCAGGTGCGGATGTGGGCAATCCGCCCGGATAACGTGTCGATATCGCCATCGATCCGGTCGGCTTGCGCGATTTGCGCCGCGAACCAGGCATCCGGAATGCGGCCCCGGCGCATCAGGAAGGTATAAAGCGTCGTCACCAGTTCGGCGTGCGCCGCCGGCGACAGCTTGCGATAATCCGGAACCTGGCACGCCTCCCACAGCCGCCCCACCGCCGCCGCCCCCTCCCCCACATCGCGCACATCGGC
>JAFKKM010000016.1 GCA_017305555.1 Hyphomicrobiales bacterium
TGGCCGGGACAAGCCCACGACTGTCCGGTTGAGGTCTCAGCATAGACCAAGGCTCATCTGGCATTGATCTTGATGAATTGGTGGCGGTTCGAGGAGCGTGTTGATTGATCTGCGGTGCATGAGGTTGGCGCGGATCAGTCTGGCGAAGACGAGCGGGCTTCGGATGGTCTTTTGAGCGGTCTGGGCCATGCGCAGCAGCAGGAAGGCGATGAGAGCGACGGCGATCTGGATGCGCACGGCATTGTCGGAAGTGCCGACGAAGCGGGTGATCTTCAACGTCTGCTTGACCCAGCGGAAGAACAGCTCGATGGCCCAGCGCCGGCGATAGAGGTCGGCAATCTCCCGGGCGGGGGCATCCAGGTCGTTCGACAGAATGCGCAGCACCTTGCCGGTGCTGGTCATGATGCGCACCTCGCGCACGGCATCCTGCATCGGATTGCGCCGGCTGCCGGCCTGGCGCGCAGGCAAAAAGCCGATGCGGTCGGAGAGGACGTCGCTGCCGTCGGCGACCGCAAGCTCTTCGACGACGTGCAGCGGCGTATTGGCTTTGAAACGGGTGACGATCCGGCAACCGGCCGTATCGAGCGCGGCCCACCAGAGATAGTCGTAGTAACCGAGGTCGAAGACATAGGTCGCGCCCGGCTCGATCGGCATCCGATGGGCCGCCGTGATGTCGTTGACGTTGGCGGCGGTGACCGCCGCATAGATCGGCCGATCCGCGTCGGCGTCATAGATCACATGTGCCTTGGCGCCGCAGACATTGGTCGAGAACTGCGCCCAATCGGCACTGTGGCCGTTGAGCGGCAGGCGGGTCGCGTCGATCAGATAGACCGCCTCGGCCATCGTGCGGCGCAAGCTGCGGTGCGCTTGCTTCATCATCAGGGCCAGAAGGTCGCTAAACACCGCGAAGGGCCGGTTGGCGTTGGCATCGGAGAAGGTCGAGCGTCGAACCGGCGCAGCGCCAAGGTGGTAAAGCCGCGCCTCATGGCTCGAAAGGCCGGTCACGATCTCGCGCAGCCCCGACGCCCCCGAAAGCTGGCCGTACAGCAGCGCCATGAATTGCACCTTGGTCGGCAACCGCCGCACCCGCGCATCCGCATCATATTGATCCACAAGCGCTTCAAACCGATGCCACGGCACCAGCTTCAGAATATCGCGGAATACTGTATTGTGATGCGGCATGGTGTTGATCTCCCGTCGTGTCCAGGAACGCTTGCTGACGTCCAGAACCGACTAGAATCAATGCCATGCGCTTCGTCCAGAAAATTTAAACCGGACACCCGTGGGACAAGCCCGGCCATGACGAAGCGCGAAAGTTTTCGAGCAAATCAATCGCAGCGTTCTGTGCTTTTTGTTTTAAACTTAGACGGCTGTCTCTAAAATACGCATGAATATTTTGGGTATTTTCGATGTCTGTTGGAATGGTTGTTGGGCTTGTGCTTTTGCCCTTCTGCTGGATGCTTATGGCTGTCGCTAATAAGCAGCATCGAGATGAGACCGGCGTAAATATGCCGTCACGTAGTGCGATGCGTAGAATCCGCAGGACAGCTCGAAAAAAAGTATTGATGAAGGCGCAGCTTACAATCAGTGGGTGTCTCGGAAACAGAGTTTGGCAGGCGTCAAATCTTCTGTAGTTCACAAGCCTTCTGTAACTCAGAGGCGCGCGAATTCCGGTGTAAACAATCGTACTTCTCAACCTGTTCGAAGGCGGCCCCCTGAACACGCTCAGTTCGACATCGAGCAATTGGAATCGATGGCTCGCACATTCGGTTGGAAAATCATGCGACAGGCAGGTGGTTTATTTTATATACTTGGGCCGGACAAGCGCACGATCGAAAATCCGTATGTGGGTGAGGACGCTATTAAGACGGATTTTACCCGCCGCGATCGTGTCCCCTGGCGTGGTGTAGCTGGCGGTGGATCACCGCGTTCGCCGGCGAGAGCCGGGCTGGTCAGCTGGCGATAGCCGTGAGGCTGACACTCGGATCATCGCTCAACGGCGCGATGGTTTCCAGTGTCATGTAACGGGCGCGCTGGACGGCCCATTCATCGTTCTGTTCGAGCAGGATCGCGCCGATGAGGCGGACGATGGCATCCTCATTGGGGAAGATGCCGACCACCTCAGTCCGCCGCTTGATCTCGCCGTTGAGGCGCTCGATCGGGTTGGTGGAGTGCAGCTTGGTCCGGTGCTGCGGCGGGAAGGTCATGTAGGCCAGCACGTCGGTCTCGGCCTCGTCGAGGAAGCAGGCCAACTTCGGCAGCTTGGGGCGGAGCTGATCCGCGACCTTGCGCCACTGGGTTCGCGCGGCCTCGGCATCGTCCTGTGCGAATGCTGTGGCAATGAAGGCCGAGACGACGCGGCGGCCGCTCTTGCCGGCATGCGCCAGAGCGTTGCGCATGAAGTGGACGCGGCAGCGCTGCCAGCTGGCGTTGAGCACCTTGGCCACGGTGGCCTTGATGCCCTCGTGGGCGTCGGACACGACCAGCTTGACGCCGCGCAGGCCGCGGCGGGCGAGCTTGCGCAGGAACGCCGTCCAGAACGTCTCGGCCTCGGAGGGACCGATGTCCATGCCCAGCACCTCGCGCCGGCCGTCGCTGTTGACGCCGACTGCGACGATCACCGCGACTGAGACGATGCGGCCATTCTGGCGCACCTTCACGTAGGTGGCGTCGATCCACAGATACGGCCAGTCGCCCTCGATCGGGCGGCCGAGGAAGGCCTTCACCTTCTCATCGATCTCGCCGCACAGCCGGCTGACCTGGCTCTTGGAGATGCCGGTCATGCCCATGGCCTGCACGAGGTCGTCCACCGAGCGGGTCGAGACGCCCTGCACATAGGCTTCCTGAACCACGGCGGTGAGCGCCTTCTCGGCCATGCGTCGCGGCTCCAGGAAGCCCGGGAAGTAGGAGCCCTTGCGCAACTTGGGAATGCGCAGCTCAACCGCGCCGGCGCGGGTCTCCCAGATCCGGTCGCGGTAGCCGTTGCGCTGGGCCAGACGTTCGGGGGTCTTCTCGCCGTAGGCCGCCCCGGTCTGACCCTCCACTTCCAGCTCCATCAGGCGCTGGGCGGCAAAGCCGATCATCTCGCGCAACAGATCGGCGTCGGGGGTCTTCTCTACGAGCGTGCGCAGGTTCATCATGTCGTCGGTCATCGGTGGTTCCTCTGGTTGCGTTGGCGTGTCGCAACCCGATCCTACCGGAGAACTGCCGGTGACCACCGCAAAGCCGCCCGCCCGCTACGGCGCTGTTGGGGCGCGCGTCCGGGCGGCTTTGCTCCACCGAGCTACACCACCACCGGGGACACGACCCCCGCCGCGATCTGGAGGATTTTCTTCTTACCTATTTTTGATTCAATTCGGCGCCGATAAGCAAAGGCTTTATCCAAGAATTCATCGGTTCGATCTGGATTTCGGTCCAGCTAAGGCTTGACTTACATTTTTGTAAGATTATATTCCTATGTATCCCGCCTCGATGAGAGGGGCGTTTCGCGATCGTCACGGTTCGCGGGGCGGGATGCGGTGGACGCGGCAGCGTTCGGCGCGAAGTGTTGGCGGCAGGGCGGGCTCCTCCATGGCGAGGGCTCCGTGAGCCGTCATCCTCGCGCAGACGACAACGCTGCGCGGTGCGGCCGGGGTGGAGATGCACCCCACCGACACCGACTTTGCGCGCCGGCCCAAGTCGTGTGGTCCCGATGCCCGTCGCTGGCATCAAGGCGATGCGTCGCCGTCCGCTTCAACCGAAGCGGTGATGTAAGCATCGACCGACGGTGACGAACCAAAGCGGATGAATCGCCGCCGGGGAGAGCACGAAGCAAGCCGACAAAACCACCGCGCGTGGAACGCCGGATGTATCCGGTGCGACCGTGGTGACTAACTCGTGCGCTTTTTACTTTGCGCATGAGGCTGCGGACGCATGGTGCGTCCGGCGTTCCGCGCGCCCTCCTCTCAAGAGGGCGAAGCGTTCCTCGCAAAACTCGGGCGCATCGCGCCGCGAGATCGCGAAGCCGTATCCAATCCCAGCTTCGCGCGCTGTTTGATATTCGAATCCGAGCGCGAAACGACGCTACTTGGCGCAGCCCGAGGTCTGATCGCCCTGCCGCGCCATCGGTTTGCCATTGATGAAAACGCCTGTCGCACCACCGGCGACGGTGCCGCCGCATCCGGTGCGGTTGCCGATCACGGTTGCGGGCTTTCCGTTGATGAAGACGTTCGGCACGCCCTCGACAATCGAGCCGTCACTGGTGGTGTCGCCAACGCGTGCGGCGGGCTTGCCGTTGACCATCACGTTATCCGCGCCGCCGGTGATGACGCCGGGCGAGGGGCTCGGCGATTGCGCCACCGCCATGTTCGCCGCCGCGATCAGGGCACCCGCAACCAGCCCGGTCAGGATAAGCGTTCGCATTCTCAGCCCCATCTCTTCCGTTCAATCAAACGTCGATCTAACCGGCCAATCGCGGCGAAAATGTTTCGGACGCCATTGGGACAGTTGAGCAAGCTCCGGCTATAACCGCCACACATGACATCGCCGTGCAAAAGGAAACACCCATGATCTACGAAATGCGCGTCTACCGTTGCATCCCGGGCCGGCTGCCGGCGCTGCTCAAGCGCTTCGATACGGTGACGTTGAAGTTGTGGGAGAAGCACGGCATCCGCCAGGCGGGATTTTTCACGACGCTGGTGGGGACATCCAATCAGGAACTGACCTATTTCCTGGCGTGGGAGTCGATGGCCGAACGCGAGACCAAATGGACCGCCTTCGCCACCGATCCGGCCTGGCTGACGGCGCGCGCCGAGAGCGAGAAGGACGGCCAGATCGTCGACAACATCGTCAATCAGTTCCTGCAACCGACCGCGTTTTCCTCGGTCAAGTAAGCGGCCTCATAAGCGCATTTGGCGCAACCCTCGTATCGCCATCCGCCGCTTGTGACGGCGGGGGCCATCCGGCATGGTCGCCGCGAAAGGATTCCAGTTTGAACCCCGTTACGTCCCCCACGCCTTCGTCTGTCGTCGATCTTGGTGCCGCCAAATTCGGCAATGCGTTGCCGCTCGCGGTCATCGCAGGTCCCTGCCAGCTCGAAAGCCGGGCGCACGCGCTGGAGACGGCTCACGCGCTCAAGGAGATCGCGGCTCGGCTCGGTATCGGGCTCGTCTACAAGACCTCGTTCGACAAGGCGAACCGCACCAGCGCCAGCGCGGCGCGCGGCATCGGTCTCAAACAAGCGCTGCCGATCTTCGCGGAGATCCGTTCGTCGCTGGGCTTGCCGGTGCTGACCGACGTGCATGAGCCCGGCCAATGCGCCGAGGTCGCGCAGGCGGTGGACGTGTTGCAGATCCCGGCGTTCCTGTGCCGGCAGACCGATCTGCTGCTGGCGGCGGCCGCGACCGGCAAGGTCGTCAACGTCAAGAAGGGCCAGTTCCTCGCGCCGTGGGATATGACCAACGTGGTGGCGAAGATCGTCGGTGGCGGCAATCCCAACGTATTGGTGACCGAACGTGGCGCGTCGTTCGGCTACAACACGCTGGTGTCGGATATGCGTGCTCTGCCGATCCTGGCGCGCACCACCAAAGCGCCGGTGATTTTCGACGCCACCCATTCGGTGCAACAGCCGGGCGGCAAGGGGACGTCGTCCGGCGGCGAGCGCGAATTTGTGCCGGTGCTGGCGAGGGCGGCGGTGGCTGTCGGCGTCGCCGGCGTTTTCATTGAGACGCATCCCGATCCCGATCATGCGCCGTCGGACGGCCCCAACATGGTGCCGCTGAACGAATTCGAAGGTTTGGTGCGGACGCTGATGGCGTTCGACAAGCTTGCCAAGGGCGGGGCGCATTGATGCGCGCCTGCTCAGAAGCGTTTTCAAGCGACGTGGCTTCCGGTTCGCGTCAGGACAGCGCGTCACACAATTTCGACTTCGAGAGGTGGCGTTCGCTCTAATGCCATCCGTGCTTTACTTGATCGCGCTCGCATCGTTCGCGGCCAATCTTTCGGTACGTGCGATCGACCCGGTGATCCCGCATATCGCCGACGATCTGTCCGTTTCGATCGCGCAAGCCGCCGGTCTGTCGTCGGCCCTGGCCTTCACCTTCGCCATCGTGCAGCCGATCATCGGCGCGTTCGCCGATCTGATCGGCAAGGCGCGCGTGATGGTGGCGTGCCTGGCGTTGCTCGGCGTCGGCAGCATTCTGGGCAGCTTCGCCGACACGTATCCGTTGCTGCTGGCGACGCGCATCCTGTGCGGCATCGGCGCCGGTGGCGTATTTCCGGTGACGCTCAGCCTGACCAGCGATCTGGTCCCGGTCTCGGGGCGGCAGGTCGCGATCAGTCGGGTACTGGCCGGAGCCATGATCGGTAACGTCCTCGGCTCGACGCTCGGCGGCGTGGTCGGCGATCTGTTCGGCTGGCGCGGCGTGCTGGGATTTCTCGGCGTGATAACGGTGATCGCGTCTGTCGCCGTAGGCGTCGGCTTGAGCAAGACCTCGACCACGATGGCCTCCGGCAGTTCAAATCTCAAGACGCTCTGGCATGGTTATGAGGTGCTGTTTCACAATCCGCGAACGCGCGTCTGCTACAGCGTGGTGTTCGCCGAAGGGTGTTGCGTCCTCGGCGTGTTTCCCTTCGTCGCGGCGTTCCTGTTCGATCTCGGCGAGACGCGATTGTCGATTGCCGGCATCGTCATCGCGGGCTTCGCGCTGGGCGGATTGGTCTACACCGCGAGCGTGACGCGGCTGCTGCCGTGGCTCGGCGTGCGTGGCCTGATGATCGGCGGCGGCGCCTTGATGGCACTGCAACTGGTCGTGCTCGGTCTTGGTTTGCCGTGGCAGGCGCAGATGGCGAGCTTCGTGGTGATGGGGCTCGGCTTCTACATGCTGCATGGCTGTATGCAGGTGTTCGCCAGCGAATTGGCGGTCGAGGCACGCGCGACCTCGCTGTCGCTGCACTCGTGTTTCTTCTTCCTGGGGCAGACGGCAGGGCCGATCGCCTACGGCTTCGGCATCGCGCACATCGGCAAGATGCCGACGCTGATCATTTGCGGGATCATCGTCACGCTGGTCGGCATCATCGGCGCCAAGCTGCTGGTGACCAAAGTGGTCGAGCAGCGTCCCGCCGCTTAGCGAAGTTTATCCGCGGCCGCGATAGGACGCGACGCCTTGCTCTGGCAGCCAGACATCCTTCGGCAATTTGCCGGTCTGCCAGAACACGTCGATGGGAATGCCGCCGCGCGGATACCAGTAGCCGCCGATCCGCAGGAAGCGCGGCTTGATCGTGGCGACGATCCGCTTGCCGATGGCCACCGTGCAGTCCTCGTGGAACGCGCCGTGATTGCGGAAACTCGCGAGGTACAGCTTCAGCGACTTCGACTCCACCAGCCACGGGCCCGGCACGTAATCGATCATCAGGTGCGCGAAGTCCGGCTGTCCGGTGATCGGGCACAGCGAGGTGAATTCCGGTGCGGTGAAGCGCACGACGTAACTCGTGCCCTTCTGCGGGTTGGGCACGCGGTCGAGTTGTGCCGCCTCGGGGGAGGTCGGCCATTCGACGGCGCGGCCGAGTTGCAGGCCGGTTTGCTTGGGGGCGCGAGGCGATTTTGACATGGCCGCCTGCGTAGCGCCTGCGCGGCGATCCCGCAAGGTTGGCCGTTCCGCCCAGTTCCACCCGGCCTTTCCCCGTCGGACGCCTTGCTGTAGAAGCAGCGCCAATATTTCCCCCTGACCTACAAGAGGCTCTCATGACCGCCATCGTCGACATCATTGGCCGCGAAATTCTCGACAGCCGGGGCAATCCGACCATCGAGGTCGATGTCGTGCTGGAGGACGGCTCGCAGGGCCGCGCGGCGGTTCCGTCGGGGGCTTCGACCGGCGCCCACGAGGCGGTCGAGCTGCGCGACGGCGACAAGGCGCGCTATTCCGGCAAGGGCGTGCAGAAGGCGGTCGACGCCGTCAACACCGAGATTTTCGATGCCATCGGCGGCATGGACGCCGAAGAGCAGGTGCAGATCGACGAGACCATGATCGCGCTCGACGGCACCGCCAACAAGAGCCGCCTCGGCGCCAACGCCATCCTCGGCGTGTCGCTGGCGGTGGCGAAGGCCGCGGCGGATTCCTTCGACATGCCGCTCTATCGCTATGTCGGTGGCACCTCAGCGCGGCTGCTGCCGGTGCCGATGATGAACATCATCAACGGCGGCGTTCATGCCGACAATCCCATCGACTTCCAGGAATTCATGATCCTGCCGGTCGGCGCGTCGTCGTTCGCGGAAGCGCTGCGCTGTGGCGCGGAAATCTTCCACACGCTGAAGGCGGGCTTGAAGAAGGCCGGGCACAACACCAACGTCGGCGATGAAGGCGGCTTCGCGCCGAACCTGCCGTCGGCGGATGCGGCCCTCGATTTCGTGATGAACGCCATCGCGCAGGCAGGCTACAAGCCGGGCGAGGACGTCATGCTCGGCCTCGACTGCGCCTCCACCGAGTTCTTCAAGGACGGCAAGTACGTTTACGGCGGCGAGAACAAGACGCGCTCGCGCTCCGAGCAGGCCAAGTATCTCGGCGAACTGGTGTCGCGCTATCCGATCGTCACCATCGAGGACGGCATGAGCGAAGACGACATGGAAGGCTGGAAGGAGTTGACCGACCTGATCGGCAACAAGTGCCAGCTTGTCGGCGACGACCTGTTCGTCACCAACGTCACGCGGCTCTCCGATGGCATCAAGAAGGGCCTCGGCAACTCGATCCTGGTCAAGGTCAACCAGATCGGCTCGCTCACCGAAACGCTCGCCGCCGTCGAGATGGCGTTCAAGGCTGGCTATACCGCGGTGATGTCGCATCGCTCCGGCGAGACGGAAGACTCCACCATCGCCGACCTCGCGGTCGCCACCAACTGCGGCCAGATCAAGACCGGTTCGCTAGCGCGTGCCGACCGCACCGCCAAATACAACCAGTTGCTGCGGATCGAGCAGGAGTTGGGTACGCAGGCGAAATATGCCGGCCGGTCGGCGCTGAAGGCGCTGGCGTAAGCCAGCGTCGCTCCAGGCGGGGTTGTCGCTGCTGCGTCAATTTGTTTCTCTGGGCGGTCGCCGTTCGGAAGGAGTGATGCGTGATGCCGCAGCCGATGTTGTTTTCGCCGCTCGATATCCGCGGCCTGCGTTTGCGCAATCGTGTCGTCGTCGCGCCGATGCATCAGTATTCGGCGGTCGAGGGCTTCGCCAACGACTGGCACCTCGTCAACGCCGGCAAGTTCGCGCAGGGCGGCGCGGGGCTCGTCATCATGGAATCGACCAAGGTGGCGCGCAACGGCGCGGGCACCGTGGGCGATGTCGGGTTGTGGGACGATCAGTTCATACCGCCGCTGGCGCGCTGTGCTGCGTTTATCAAGGCGCATGGCGCGCGCGCCGGTATTCAGCTTGGGCATTCCGGGCGCAAGGCGCGGCTGTCGCGTCCGTGGGAAGGCGGCAAGCCACTGACCGGCGATGAGCCCGGCGTGTTCGATTGGGCCGGATGGGAATTGGTGGCGCCGAGCGCGGTGCCGCATTCGGAAAGGTCGCCGACGCCGCGTGCGTTGTCGCACAACGAGGTGCGCGATCTCGCGGTGAAGTGGGGCGAGGCGGCCGCGCGCGCTGATCGGGCTGGTTTCGACGTAGTCGAAATTCACGCCGCGCACGGTTATTTGATCCATCAATTCCTTTCGCCGCTCGCCAATGTCCGCACCGACGAATATGGCGGCTCCGAACTCAACCGCGCGCGTTTCGCGATTGAGGTCGCCGAATGCGTTCGCGCGGCGTGGCCGGCGGACAAGCCGCTGTTCATGCGGCTGTCGTGCGAGGACGATGCCGGCTTCGGACCGGAGGAGAGCGTCCGGCTATCGCGGCTTCTGAAAGACAAGGGCGTCGACGTCATCGACTGTTCGTCGGGCGGGACGCTGGCGCGCTCACCGATGGATGGCGAGCGTTCGAAGAAATACGGCTATCAGGTGCCGTACGCCGAAAAGATTCGCCGCGAGGCGGATATCAAGACCATGGCGGTCGGGCACATCGTCCATGCCGATCAGGCCGAAGCCATCCTGCAAGGCGGCCGCGCCGACCTGGTCGCGTTGGCTCGTGAGATGCTCTACAATCCGAACTGGCCGATGGATGCCGCGCAGAAGCTGGGTATCGATCCGGATTTCAAACTCGTGCCGCCGCCATATTCCTACTGGCTCGACAAACGTGCAAAATCGGCGTTCGAAGGTCAGCCCTCGACCTGGACCAACGGGCTGGGATCGATTGACACAGCAGGATAGGGTGGCGCTCATTGCGACGCGTCACGACGCAACCGACAATGACATCACGGGAGACGTAACATGAGTTCGGACCACACCAAGGGTTTGGAGCTTCGCTCCCTGATCAAGAAAAGCGGCGAACTCGAAGTCTCGCTGTTGCAAGTCGATGTCCCGGAGCCCGCCGCCGATGAAGTGGTGGTGCGGGTCGAGGCGACGCCGATCAATCCGTCCGATCTCGGTCTGCTGTTTGGCGCGGCTGATATGTCCAGCGCGAAAGCTTCTGGGACGGCGCAGCAGCCGGTCATCACCGCGCCGGTGCCGGAAGGCGCAATGCGGGCGATGGCCGGGCGGCTCGATCAGTCGATGCCGGTCGGTAACGAAGGCGCGGGTGTGGTCGTCAAGGCCGGTTCGTCCGATGCCGCCAAGGCACTGCTCGGCAAGACGGTGGCGATGATCGGTGGCGCGATGTACGCGCAGTATCGCACCATTAAGGCGCGCGACTGCATGGCGTTGCCGGCGGGCGCGACTGCCGCCGATGGCGCGTCCTGCTTCGTCAATCCGCTGACCTCACTCGGCATGGTCGAGACCATGCGGCGTGAGGGCCACAAAGCGCTGGTCCACACCGCTGCCGCATCCAATCTCGGTCAGATGCTGAACCGCATCTGCATCAAGGACGGCATCGCGCTGGTCAACATCGTGCGCAGCGCCGAGCAGGCCAATCTCCTGCGTGGTATCGGCGCGAAATACATCTGCGACTCCACGTCGCCGACCTTCACGGACGACCTGGCGCAGGCACTGATCGAGACCGGTGCGACGATTGCGTTCGATGCCATCGGCGGCGGTAAGCTCGCTGGGCAGATCCTGACGGGCATGGAGGTTGCCGCCAACAAGACCGCCAAGGTCTACAGCCGCTACGGCTCGGATGTTTACAAGCAGGTCTACATCTATGGCGGGCTCGATACCGGGCCGACCGTCATCAATCGCTCGTTCGGGATGACCTGGGGTGTCGGGGGCTGGCTGTTGTTTCCGTTCCTGCAAAAGATTGGCCCCGCGGATGGCGCGCGGTTGCGCCAGCGCGTGCTGGACGAACTCAAGACCACTTTCGCCAGCCGTTATACCAGCGTCATCTCCTTGCAGGAGACGCTGCAACTGGCCAACGTCGCGATCTACAACAAGCGCGCAACCGGCGAGAAATTCCTGATCGATCCGAGCAAGCAGGCGTAAAGCGATTGTGATGACCTACCGCCGGCATTCCGTTCGCCGGCGGTAGGGTTATAAAGTTCATGCACTTGCATCTTCTTTGCGGAGCGGCTAGGTGAGGGAACCTGACCCTGATCTAATAAGGACCATCTCATGACCAGCCGTAGCGTTGCCGTGATCGTCGGCAGTCTCCGCAAGGAATCCTTCTCCCTCAAGCTCGCCAAGTCGCTGGCGGCGCTTGCCCCCTCGCTGACGTTCGACGTCGTCACGCTCAACGGATTGTCGTTCTACAATCAGGATCTCGAAGCGACACCGCCGGCCGACTGGGTTGCCTTCCGCGATCGCATCCGCAAGGCGGATGCCGTGCTGTTCATCACCCCCGAGTACAACCGCTCCGTCCCGGGCGTCCTGAAGAACGCTGTCGACGTCGGTTCGCGGCCTTATGGTCAGAGCGTATTCGATGGCAAGCCGGGCGGCGTCATCAGCAATTCTCCCGGCGCGCTCGGCGGCTTCGGCGCAAACCACCATTTGCGGCAGTCGCTGACCTTCCTCAACATCGCGATCCTCCAGCAGCCCGAAGCTTATGTCGGCGGCATCGGGGATGCCTTTGGCGCGGACGGCGGGCTGGTCAAGGAGTCGCTGCGCGACTTCCTCAAGCAGTATCTCTCGGCCTTTGAAGGCTGGATCGGCCGAATCGCCAAATAGATTTGCGACTGAGATGGTTCGGTTAGCAGTCCGTTAACCGGACCATCGCATCGTCGGCGCATGGTAACGCGCGCAAGACTGAAAGCATTGCTGACCGGAGTGGCCCTCTATGCGATGGCCGCGGCGACGGTCGGCTATTTCAGCGTCAATGCGTATACCGGCAAATACGGCCTGAATGCGCGCCAGGAGCTCGACCAGGAAATCATCGCGCTGACCTCCGAACTCGCCCGGCTCAAGAAAGAGCGCGCCGAAGGCGAGAAGCGCGTGTCTCTGCTTCGCGCCGACCGCATGGACCCCGACATGCTCGACGAGCGGGTCCGCTATCAGCTCGAATACGCGAACCCGCGCGATCTGGTCGTCAAGATCAATCGACCGAATTGAAAACGTCGATCTAAAATTAGACCGTCCGGTTATTTGCGGCCATGCGCGATCGTCGGTCGTGCTGAAATTTCAAAATCAGCGAGATTGCATTTCGAAAATGTCGTTTCGCCGCGCTGCAATATGACTCAACGTGATCGATCGTTGGGCTTGGCTTTCAAGTGCGTTTGAGGTGGAGTAGAGAGGATCATCGCTTCTCTTATCCGGACACGTTATGGCCGCACCCAAGAAGAATGCATCGCAGGCAACAGGGCAGGAGACGAAGAACGGGTCCTCTCGTTCATCCGGTCTGGAATTCACCAAAGAGCAGGAACTTGCGGCGCTGCGCGAGATGCTGCTGATCCGGCGTTTCGAGGAAAAGGCCGGTCAGCTTTACGGCATGGGCGCAATCGGCGGTTTCTGTCATCTCTACATCGGCCAGGAAGCCATCGTCGTCGGAATGCAAATGGCGCTGAAGTACGGCGACCAGATCATCACCGGCTACCGCGATCACGGCCATATGCTCGCAACCGGCATGGAAGCAAACGGCGTCATGGCGGAATTGACCGGGCGCCGCGGCGGCTATTCCAAAGGTAAAGGCGGCTCCATGCACATGTTCAGCAAGGAGAAGCACTTCTACGGCGGCCACGGCATCGTCGGCGCGCAGGTGTCGCTCGGCACGGGACTCGCATTCGCCAGTCGCTATCGCGGTAACGATAACGTCAGCGTCGCGTACTTCGGTGACGGTGCTGCCAATCAGGGCCAGGTCTACGAAAGCTTCAACATGGCGGAGCTGTGGAAGCTCCCGGTGATCTACGTCATCGAGAACAACCGTTACGCCATGGGCACATCGGTTAGCCGCTCCTCGGCGCAGCAGGATTTCTCCAAGCGCGGCGCATCGTTCAATATTCCCGGCGAGCAGGTCGACGGCATGGACGTGCGTGCAGTGAAGGCCGCCGCCGAGAAAGCAGTGAAGTGGTGCCGCGAAGGGAACGGCCCCTACATCCTGGAAATGCAGACCTATCGCTATCGCGGTCATTCGATGTCGGACCCGGCGAAGTATCGCACGCGCGAAGAGGTCGACAAGGTGCGTCACGACTCCGATCCGATCGAGCAGGTGCGCAACCGGCTTCTCGACGCCAAGGTCAGCGAGCAGGATCTGAAGAAGATCGACGCCGAGGTGCGCGAGATCGTCAACGCGGCGGCGGACTTTGCCCTGAACGATCCCGAGCCGGATGTGTCCGAGCTTTACACCGACATTTATCGTTGAGCGCGCGGCCCCTAGAAGTTCTGGAGCGAATATGCCGATTCAAGTTCTGATGCCCGCGCTGTCGCCGACGATGGAGAAGGGCAATCTCGCCAAGTGGCTCAAGAAAGAGGGCGAAGCGATCAAGTCGGGCGACGTGATCGCCGAGATCGAGACCGACAAGGCGACGATGGAGGTCGAGGCGACCGACGAGGGGACGCTCGGCAAGATACTGATCCCCGAAGGCACCGCCGACGTCGCGGTCAATACGCCGATCGCGACCATTCTCGCTGACGGCGAAAGCGCCGCCGATCTCGACAAAGCTCCAGCTCCGGCGAAAGCAGAGACAAAGTCTGAAGCTGCACCTGCCGAGTCCAAGCCCGCGCCCGCGCCGGAAAAGCCGGCCGCGCCTCAAGCGCCGGTAGCCAGCGCGCCGGCCGATCCGGACATTCCGGAAGGCACCGAGATGGTGACCATGACTATTCGCGAAGCATTGCGCGACGCGATGGCCGAAGAGATGCGCCGCGATGAAGATGTCTTCGTCATGGGCGAGGAGGTCGCGGAGTATCAGGGCGCCTACAAGGTGACGCAGGGTCTGTTGCAGGAGTTCGGCGCGCGCCGCGTGATCGATACGCCGATCACGGAACACGGCTTCGCCGGCGTCGGCGTCGGCGCGGGCTTCGCGGGCTTGAAGCCGATCGTCGAGTTCATGACTTTCAACTTCGCCATGCAGGCGATCGACCAGATTATCAACTCGGCCGCGAAGACGCTCTACATGTCCGGCGGGCAGATGGGCTGCTCCATCGTGTTCCGCGGCCCGAACGGGGCTGCGGCGCGTGTCGCCGCCCAGCACAGCCAGGACTATACGGCTTGGTATTCACAGGTGCCGGGCCTCAAGGTGGTCGCGCCATACAGCGCTGCCGATTACAAAGGCCTGCTCAAGGCCGCGATCCGCGATCCCAATCCGGTGATCTTCCTCGAGAACGAAATCCTCTACGGCCATACCGGGGAAGTGCCGAAGCTCGAAGATTTCATCGTGCCGATCGGCAAGGCGAAGATCGCGCGCGCCGGCCAGCATGTTACGCTGATCTCGTGGGCGAACGGCATGAGCTACGCGCTGAAGGCCGCCGACGAACTGGCGAAGGAAGGTATCGAGGCCGAAGTCGTCGATCTGCGAACCATCCGGCCGATGGATACCGAAACTTTCGTCGCGTCGGTGCAGAAGACGGGACGTGCCGTGGTGGTCGAGGAAGGCTGGCAGCAGTCCGGCGTCGGCGCGGAAGTCGCGGCGCGGCTGATGGAGCAAGCGTTCGATTATCTCGACGCGCCGGTCGCGCGCGTCTCGGGCAAGGACGTGCCGATGCCTTATGCCGCCAATCTCGAAAAGCTGGCGCTACCGTCGGTGGCGGAAGTGGTCGAGGCGGCGAAGGCCGTTTGTTATCGCTGAGAGAGCAGGGCTGACACATGCCGATCAACATTCTGATGCCCGCGCTGTCGCCAACGATGGAGAAGGGCAATCTCGCCAAGTGGCTCAAGAAGGAGGGCGACAAGGTCCAGTCCGGCGATGTGATCGCCGAGATCGAGACCGACAAGGCGACCATGGAAGTCGAAGCCGTTGACGAGGGCACCATCGCGAAAATCCTGGTGCCGGAAGGCACCGCCGACGTGCCGGTCAACGACGTGATCGCGATCCTTGCCGGTGACGGCGAGGATGTGAAGGCTGCGGCGAGCGACAGCGGTGCCGCGAAGGCTGAAGCGAAAGCGCCCGCGGCTCCGGCTGCCAAGGCCGACGCGCAACCGGCTGCACCTGCCGCGCCGTCGCCCGCCGCGCCCGCTCCGCAACCGGCGAGTGCCGCTGCGCCGGCCGCGCAGCCCTCCGGCAATCGAATCTTCTCCTCGCCGCTGGCTCGCAGGCTCGCGAAGGATGCCGGTATCGAACTGTCGCGGATCGACGGCACGGGACCGCACGGCCGCGTCATTGCACGCGATGTCGAGGCGGCGAAATCCGGCCAGGGCTTGAAGGCGCCGGCAGCCGTGTCTGCGCCGGGTGCAGCAACCGCCGCACCGAGCATCGCGCCGTCGATGTCGGATCAGCAGGTGCGTGCGCTGTTCGAGGAAGGGTCCTACGAGGTGGTGCCGCATGACGGTATGCGCCGGACCATCGCGCAGCGTCTGACGCAATCGATGCAGACCATCCCGCATTTCTATCTGACGATGGACTGCAACCTCGACAAGCTGATGGCTTTGCGCGAACAGGCCAACGCTGCCGCGCCCAAGGACAAGGACGGCAAGGCCGCCTACAAGCTGTCGGTCAATGACTTCGTCGTGAAAGCGATGGCGGTGGCGCTCCAGCGTGTGCCGGATGCCAATGTGAGTTGGACCGATGGCGGAATGCTGAAGCACAAGCATTCCGATATCGGCGTCGCGGTGGCGATGCCCGGCGGGCTGATCACGCCGATCGTGCGCAAGGCGGAGACGCTGACGTTGTCGGTGATCTCCAACCGGATGAAGGATTTCGCGGCGCGCGCGCGCACCCGCAAGCTCAAGCCCGACGAATATCAGGGCGGCACCTCGGCGGTGTCGAACCTCGGCATGTTCGGCATCAAGGATTTCACCGCCGTCATCAATCCGCCGCACGCGACGATCCTCGCGGTCGGCACCGGCGAGCAGCGCGCCATCGTCCGTGACGGCAAAGTCGAAGTCGCGAACATGATGAGCGTGACGCTGAGTTGCGATCACCGCGCCGTCGACGGTGCGCTCGGCGCCGAATTGCTCGGCGCCTTCAAGCAACTGATCGAAAACCCCATGACGATGATGGTGTAACGTTTTTCTTTCCCTCTCCCCTTGTGGGAGAGGGTGGACGCCGAAGGCGGCCGGGTGAGGGGATGCGGCAGCGCGTATCAGATCAAAAGCGAGCTTTCGCCAAATCCCTTCGCGCCAGCGCGACAGAGGCGGAAAAGGTCCTTTGGCGTTTGTTGCGTTCACGTCGCCTCGCTCACATGAAATTTCGTCGTCAGGTGCCGATAGGATCTTGGATCGTGGATTTTGTTTCGTTCGAGCAGCGTTTGGTGGTTGAGGCTGATGGCAGTCAACACGCGGACAGCCGGAACGACCAGCGACGCGATCGCGACCTCTCCGATCGCGGCTTCACGGTCTTGCGACTGTGGAACAATGACGTTCTCTCGAGACCGCTCATCGCTGCCGATGCAATCTTCGCTGCGGCTACGCTGTCCCCCTCACCCGGCGAGCTGCGCTCGCCACCCTCTCCCACAAGGGGAGAGGGGAAGATAAGAAGCGTATGACAATGGCCGACACATCTTTCGACGTCATCATCATCGGCTCCGGTCCCGGCGGCTACGTCACCGCGATCCGCGCCGCGCAGCTTGGCTTCAAGACCGCCATTGTCGAGAAACAGTATCTCGGCGGTATCTGCCTCAACTGGGGCTGCATTCCGACCAAGGCGCTGCTGCGCTCGGCGGAAATTTATCACTACATGCAGAACGCCAAGGACTATGGGCTGTCGGCCGAAAAGGTGAGCTTCGATCCGAAAGCGGTGGTGCAGCGCTCGCGCGGCGTGTCCAAGCGCCTCAATGACGGCGTCGGCTTCCTGATGAAGAAGAACAAGGTCACGGTGATCTGGGGCGAGGCGTCGATCGACGCGCCCGGCAAGATTACGGTGAAGAAGTCGCCTGTGGAAGCGCCGAAGGGCACGCAAGGCGAGGGGACCTATCAGGCCAAGCACATCATCCTCGCCACCGGCGCGCGGCCGCGCGCGCTGCCGGGGCTGGAGGGCGACAAGAAACTGGTGTGGACCTATTTCGAGGCCATGGTGCCGGACCGGATGCCGAAGTCGCTGCTGGTGGTCGGCTCCGGCGCGATCGGCATCGAGTTTGCGTCGTTCTTCCGCACCATGGGCGCGGAGGTCACGGTGGTCGAAGTGCTGCCGCAGATTTTGCCCGTCGAGGATGCCGAGATCGCAGGCCTTGCCCGCAAGCGATTCGAGAAGCAGGGCATCAAGATCATGACCTCCACCAAGGTCACCAAGCTCGACAAGAAGGCCGACAGCGTCGTCGCCACCATCGATGACGGCAAGGGTAAGCCGGTCACCGCCGAGTTCGAGCGGGTGATCTCGGCGGTCGGCGTGGTCGGCAATATCGAGGGGCTGGGGCTGGAGAAGCTCGGCGTCAAGACGGATCGCGGATGTGTTGTGATCGACGGTTACGGCAAGACCAACGTGCCGGGCATCTACGCCATCGGCGACGTCGCCGGGCCGCCGATGCTGGCGCACAAGGCCGAGCATGAGGGCGTCATCTGCGTCGAGGCGATCAAGGGCCTGCACCCGCACGCGATGGACAAGAGCCTGATCCCCGGCTGCACCTATTGCCATCCGCAAGTGGCCTCCGTCGGCCTCACCGAGGCCAAGGCGAAGGAGCAGGGCCGCGACATCCGGGTCGGCCGCTTCCCGTTCGTCGGCAATGGCAAAGCGATCGCACTCGGCGAGGACCAAGGTTTGATCAAAGTGATCTTCGACAAGAAGACCGGCCAACTACTCGGCGCGCACATGATCGGCGCGGAAGTCACCGAACTGATCCAAGGCTACGTGGTGGCGATGAATCTCGAGACCACCGAGGAAGAACTGATGCACACCGTCTTCCCGCATCCGACGCTGTCCGAGATGATGAAGGAAGCGGTGCTCGACGCCTACGGCCGAGTGCTGAACGTCTGACCGCACTCGAAGGAGGGGGCGGGGCAAACTCGCCTCCCTTGTGGCATTTTCGAACAATCGTTCGATGGATCGGCCTGGCGGAGAGGGTTGCTGCCGGGCAACGAATGTTGCGTCAACGCAACACTGGTTGAACATTTAACCCTGAAGGCAGGCAACTCTTGCCTGCGCCGCTATTTGGCCACACCCCTTGATGAAATCATTCTAAGCACTTCGGCAGCCAAACTTTCCGGCTTGAGCTTTCCGAGGGCTTAGAGGTTTCGCCTGTTGGGCCGGGCGTGATCGATACGGTACAGGTCCCGGGATGGGTTCGCGATGGACGCGAAGACCAACATCAAGGCAAAGCTGCCAAGCCGGCACGTGACCGAAGGCCCGGATCGTGCGCCGCATCGTTCCTATCTCTATGCCATGGGGCTCACGACAGCCCAGATTCATCAACCCTTTGTCGGCGTCGCTTCATGCTGGAACGAAGCCGCTCCCTGCAACATTTCGCTGATGCGCCAGGCGCAGGCGGTGAAGAAGGGCGTGGCGTCCGCAGGCGGTACCCCGCGTGAGTTTTGCACCATCACCGTCACCGACGGCATCGCCATGGGGCACGACGGAATGCGTTCGTCGCTGCCGTCGCGCGAAGTGATCGCCGACAGCGTTGAACTGACCATTCGCGGCCATGCCTATGACGCCTTGGTCGGCCTTGCCGGATGCGACAAGTCGTTGCCGGGCATGATGATGGCGATGGTCCGCCTCAACGTGCCGTCAATCTTCATCTACGGCGGCTCGATCCTTCCCGGCAATTTCCGCGGCCAGCCGGTGACCGTGCAGGACATGTTCGAGGCGGTCGGCAAGCATTCCACCGGCGAATTCTCCGATGCCGATCTTGACGAGATCGAGCGGGTTGCGTGCCCGTCCGCGGGAGCCTGCGGCGCGCAATTCACCGCCAACACCATGGCGACGGTTTCCGAGGCCATCGGGCTGGCACTACCGTATTCGGCCGGCGCACCGGCGCCTTACGAAATCCGCGATTCCTTCTGCATGGCGGCTGGTGAGAAGATCATGGATCTGATCGCCGCCAACATCCGCCCGCGCGATATCGTCACCCGCAAGGCGCTGGAGAATGCCGCCGCCGTTGTCGCGGCCTCCGGCGGCTCCACCAACGCGGCGCTGCACCTGCCGGCCATCGCGCATGAATGCGGCATCAAATTCGATCTGTTCGATGTCGCCGAAATCTTCAAAAAGACACCATATGTCGCGGATTTGAAGCCGGGCGGCCGTTATGTCGCCAAAGACATGTTCGAAGTTGGCGGCATACCGCTGCTGATGAAAACCCTGCTCGATCACGGCTTTCTGCACGGCGACTGTCTGACGGTAACCGGACGCTCCATCGCGGAGAACCTGAAGTCGGTGAAGTGGAATCCGCACCAAGATGTGGTGCGTTCAGCAGACAAGCCGATCACCGTAACGGGCGGCGTCGTCGGCTTGAAAGGGAATTTGGCCCCGGAGGGTGCGATCGTGAAGGTCGCTGGCATGTCGGAGTTGAAGTTTACCGGCCCGGCACGCTGTTTCGACCGCGAGGAAGATGCGTTCGAGGCGGTGAAGAATCGCACCTACAAAGAAGGCGACGTGCTGGTGATCCGCTACGAAGGACCGCGCGGCGGCCCCGGAATGCGGGAGATGCTGGCAACCACCGCGGCGCTGTATGGGCAGGGCATGGGCGGCAAGGTCGCACTCATCACCGATGGCCGGTTCTCTGGCGCGACGCGTGGCTTCTGCATCGGCCATGTCGGACCGGAGGCCGCGATAGGCGGCCCCATCGCGCTGCTGCGCGACGGCGATATCATTGAAATCGATGCCGTGGATGGCACGCTCGACGTCAAATTATCCGACGCCGAGTTGACCGAGCGCAAGGCAAGTTGGAAACCGCGTGCGAGCGACTATCGCTCGGGCGCGCTCTGGAAATACGCCCAGCAGGTCGGCCCCGCCGTGGACGGCGCCGTGACGCACCCGGGCGGGGCGCATGAGAAACAGTGTTATGCGGATATCTGAGCGTATCGTTGCGTTGAGTGTGGGCTTTGTGTTGGCGGGCACGCCGGCGTTTGCCTTCGAGGGTACCACCGTTGGACAGGATCCGGCGTTGCCGGTCGCTTCCGCCGCGCCACCGGTCGGTTCTGCCGGCGCGTTGCGCAAATCCGCGCCGACCAATAATTCGCTGACTGCTTTGCAGTACGCCGCCGAGGACGGTCACCCGATCGCCCAGTGGAAGCTCGGCCGCATGTACGCCAAGGGTGACGGTGTCGCGCAGGACGACCTGCGCGCATTCCAGTATTTCAGCCGCATTGCCAACGCTCATGCCGAGGACAGCCCGACCGCGCCACAGGCCACGGTAGTCGCCAACGCCTTCGTCGCGCTGGGGCGCTATTATCTGGCAGGCATTCCCAATTCCAAGATCAAGGCCGATGCCGAACGCGCGCGCGAGATGTTCTCCTATGCGGCGTCGTATTTCGGCAATGCCGACGCCCAGTACGATCTGGCACGGCTCTATCTCAACGGCGTCGGCGCGCCGCGCGATGCGAAATACGGCATCCGTTGGCTCGGGCTTGCCGCTCAAAAGGGACAGCATCAGGCCCAGGCGATGCTCGGGCAGATGCTGTTCAATGGCGACCACCTGGCGCGGCAGGCGGCGCGCGGCCTGATGTGGCTGACGCTGGCGCGCGACAGCGCCAGCCCCGAGGAAGCCTGGATCAAGGACAGCTACAACAAGGCGATCGCCAGGGCATCCGAGGACGACCGTGCGATGGCGTTGCAGATGCTTGAGCACTGGGTGCAAGGCCGCCGGGATTAAGTCCCGCCGGGGCTGAGCCGATCGGCGCCTTACGCCGCTTCCAGATCCAGATCGATCCATATCGGAACGTGATCCGACGGCTTTTCCCAGGCGCGGACGTATTTGTCGATTCCGACGCCGCTCAGCCGGTCGCCGGCCTGCGGCGACAGCAGCAGATGATCGATGCGCAGCCCGTGGTTTTTCTGCCAAGCGCCGGCCTGATAATCCCAGAATGTGTACTGGCCGGCGGCGTCGGTGGTAGCGCGCAGCGCGTCCGTCAGCCCGAGCCCGAGCAGAGCTTGAAACCGTTCTCGCGTTTCAGGGCGAAATAACGCGTCATCGACCCAAGCGTCCGGATTATGGACGTCGCGTGCCGCCGGAATGACATTGAAGTCACCGGCGAGGACCAGCGGCTCCTCGGTCTTGAGGCGCTCTTTCGTATAATCAAGAAGTCGCGACATCCAATTGAGTTTGTAGGGATATTTGTCTGTGTTCGCCGGATTGCCATTGGGCAAATAGAGGCAGGCGATCCGCAATGCGCCGTGTTTCAGCGACACCACGCCTTCGAGGAAACGGGCATGGGCGTCGTCGGGATCGCCGGCCAGTCGCGGCGTGGTTTCGTCGAACGGCAGACGAGACAGCAGGGCCACGCCGTTGAAAGTCTTCTGCCCGTGGGTGACGACGTTGTAGCCGAGCGCTTCGATCGCCTCCCGTGGAAAGGCCTCGTCGACGCACTTGATCTCTTGCAGGCAGGCAATGTCCGGCGAGCATTCGCTCAGCCAGGTCAGCAGATGATCCAGCCGTTGCCGCACCGAGTTGACGTTCCAGGTGGCTATCCTCATCGATCGCGCGGCCTTTCTTTGAGATGGTCTCGGCTGTCCGATGGTTGGTCGTTCCGCGTGCGGAGAAACCTTGCCCGGCTGCTGCCATGAGATCGGATGGCGAATATACTGGTTTACGCGAGGACGGAACAGAGACGCCGACAAGGCCGATGCCGGAAGGGCGGGGAGGATATTCGTCCACGGATCGCGGGTTCAGCGAAACAGCGCTTTCCCGGCCATTTCGCGACCGTTGCCGTTGTGCAGCATGTCCCCAGAAAAACGTAGATCGGAGAGGCCGGAGGGAGATTTGTATTTGCCTGCCGGCGGCGGGAGACGACATCCTGCCTGTGATGTCGGGCCGCGCCGGATTCGCGGTGACCGGCAAGGGTCCCGCGATCGAGCGCGGGCTTGGAGATGAAGATGACGACAACAACAAAAGCAATAATGATCGGATCGGCGGCGGCTTTGTTTGCTGTCAGCGGGGCGCAGGCGGCGGATTTGCCATTGAAGGCCAAGGCCGTTGAGTATGTGAAGGTCTGCTCGCTTTACGGTGCCGGGTTCTACTACATCCCAGGAACCGATACCTGCATCAAACTTGGTGGGTACGTCCGTGCCGATACCTCGTTCAACGCCTCTGGCGCTTACGATGCGCCGCGGTGGAATGGCCGGGTGACGCGCGCCTCGAACGATTACATCGCTCGCTCGCGTTTGGGTCTCACCCTCGATACCCGCACCGCGACCGAATATGGCGTGGTCCGTACCTATTCCGACTTGCGGTTCAATTGGACGACGGATAGTTCCGCGCGCGCCGGGGGAGACGTCGGCGTCTATTACGCTTTCATCCAGTTCGCCGGCTTTGGGTAAGGCGGTGTCGCAATTCTCCGCGCCATGGACGGGCTTCCCCGGCAACAATACGTCCTATCTGATCGGCGGCGAAGACGTTGACAGCGGCATCAATCAGATCGCCTACACCGCTCAATTCGGCAATGGCGTATCTGCCGCGCTCAGCCTTGAGGAGGCGAGCGGTCTGAACGGTGCGGCTCCCGTCAGTTCTTACTCCCGCGCGCCGCTCTACGACGTGACGTCAGGCTACACTCCTGCGAGCAACTGGGGCGGCACCAACGTGCCGGATATCGTCGGCCAGGTTCGCGTCGATCAGGCGTGGGGTATATTCCAGGCATCGGCGCTGGCGCATCAACTCCGCGCCGGTCCCTATGGCTATTATGGTGGCGGTGTCGGCGCTCCCCATCCCGACGATGCCTGGGGTTTTGCCGCGCAACTGGCGCTGTCGTTGAAGAACTTGCCGACCGGGGCAGGCGATACCATTAATCTGTCGGTCGGCTACGCCAACGGCGCCTCGCGCAACATCATCGGCGGTGTCAGCCCCGACAGTTTGCAGATCTGGGGCGGTGGCAACTCGCGGGTCGCCTACGCCTATTCCAGCGATGGCGTGTTCGGAGCCGGGGGCAGCATCCAGAAGACCGAAGCCTGGGGCCTGCGCGGCGCATTCAACCACAACTGGGATGCCCATTGGTCATCGTCGCTGTTCGGCTCCTACACCCAGGTCCGCTACAACGACACCGCCAAGGCTCTGTTGGCGGGAACGTCGATCTGCTCCGGACTGCTCGCCTGCAATCCGGATTTCAACATTTCGCAGCTCGGACTCCTGACCAAATGGACGCCGGTCAAGAACCTGACCTTCTCCGGCGAGGTCATGTACACCTACATCGACCAGAAGAACGTCGGGGTCACGCCGATTGGCGGCGCTCTCTTGGCAAGCGAGGGGACTTGGACTTTCGGCGTCCGCGCCCAACGCAATTTCTGATCGCGGGACGCTCAGTTGAGCTTAGACCGACGCGAGCAGGCTTCATAGGGATGTATTGAAGGGGCAATCCGCTTATGGCCGATTGCCCCTTTGGCTATCAGCTTTTCGGTACGGGTTCCCGGATATTATGGGCCTGATGCGGTGCGGTTGCGGGCGTGGACCCGGCGATCGGTCTGGGCCTTACCGGTAACTCGCTGGCGATATGACAAAGTTGTCGCTAACGATGCCTTCGGATTCTATCGTGCCGCATATCACGAACCGGGGTGGTGTGATAAAACCCTCGACCGGAATGGAAGTTCCTGGGACTTCCACAGACTGAGGCCGCGCCATTTTTAAGATACGCGGCGGGTACGGGACGTTCATGGCAAAGCGTGGTTTGATCGTTGTGGCGGTGCTGCTGGCGGCCGGGGGTGTTGCGGCCTACCAGACCCGTGCGTCCTGGTATGGTGGCGAGACCGTCGCCAAGCAGACGTCGCCGCGGAAAGTCGCCGTGGAAGTTGCCAAGGCGGTGAAGCAGCCGGTTCCCGTCGATGTCGAGGCGATCGGGACGGTGACGCCGATCTCCAGCGTGGCACTGAAGTCGCGTATCGAAACCACCATTATCGGCGTGCATTTCGAGGACGGCGCGCGGGTCAAGCAGGGTGATCTCCTGTTCACCCTCGATGCGCGACAGATCGATGCACAGGTCGAGCAGGCGGAAGGAACGCTGGCGCGCGACCGCGCTCAACTCGCCGGCGCCCAGCGCGACCTCAATCGCTACAGCGAATTGATCGGCAAGGGCGCGACCACCCAGGTCAATCTCGACAATGCCAAGACGCAAGCCGACATCCTGATCGGAACCATCAAGGCCGATCAAGCCGCGCTGGATAATCTGCGAGTGCAGAAAAGCTACACTGTCATCCGCGCACCGTTTGACGGCCGCATCAGCGCCGCTGCCGTGAAGGTCGGGAATTTTGTGCGCCCTGCCGACACCGCGCCGCTTGCGATCATCAACCAGATGGCGCCGGTCTATGTCACGTTCGCCGTGCCGCAAGCTGTCCTGAGCGATCTGCGCGATGCCATGACGGCCGGTTCGGCGCAGGTGATTGCCACAGTGCCGGGTCGTGAAGCCTCCGAGCAGGGCAAGGTGGCTATGGTCGAGAACACCGTCGATGCCACCACGGGCATGGTGACGGTACGCGGCATCATGGACAACGGCCGCGAGGCGCTGTGGCCCGGAACGCTGGTCAATACCCGCCTGATCGTGCGTCGCGAGAACGCCGTTGTCGTCCCTTCGGCAGCGGTGCAACGCAGCCAGAAGGGTGATTTTGTTTTTGTCGTTGCCGATGGCAAGGCCAAGGTGCAGCCGGTGACTGTGTCCCGTACATCTTCCGGCAGTTCTGTCCTTGCCGGCGGGCTGAAGGGTGATGAAGACGTCGTCGTCGAGGGGCAATTGCTGCTTCGCGACGGCACGCTGGTCCAGATGCGGGAACGCAAGGCGGGGGCCTGACGGATGACGCTCTCCGAGCTTTGTATCCGCCGCCCGGTGCTGACGACGCTGCTGACGGCGTCGATCATTGCGTTCGGCATTTTCGGCTTCCGCCTGCTGCCGGTATCGGCGCTGCCGAAGGTCGACTTCCCGACCATCGCGGTGACCGCGACCTTGCCGGGCGCCAGCGCCGAAACCATGGCGGCGTCGGTTGCCGGCATCATTGAGCGGCAACTCTCGACCATCGCCGGCATCTCGTCGATGTCGTCGCAATCGTCGCAAGGCCAGTCGAGCATCACCATCCAGTTCGATCTCAACCGCAATATCGACGCGGCCTCGCTGGACGTGCAGACGGCGCTGACCATCGCGCAACGGCGATTGCCGATCGAGATGACGATTCCGCCAAGTTTCCGCAAAGTGAATCCGGCCGACTATCCGGTGATCTATCTGTCGCTGTCGTCGGACACGCTGCCGCTGTCGGCGGTGAACGAATACGGCGAAATTACCGTCGGACAGACGCTGTCGCAGATTCCCGGTGTCGCACAGGTCCTGATCTACGGCAGCCAGAAATTTGCGATCCGCGTCCAGGTTGATCCGCAGGCTGCGGCGGCGCGCGGCCTCACGCTGGACGACGTGCGTGCGGCTGTCACCAACGCCAACTCAAGTACGCCGGTCGGAACCCTCAACGGTCCCAAACAGGACGTCGCGCTGGTCGCTTCCGGGCAAATGCCGAAGGCGTCGGAGTACAGCAAGGTCATTGTCGCGTGGCGTAACGGCTCACCGGTGAAGCTCGACGAGATTGCCTCGGTCTACGACAGCGTCGAGAACGACAAGATTGCGACTTGGCTCAACGGCAATCGATCCATCGTGCTAGCGGTTCAGAAGCAGCCCGACGCGAACCTCGTCGAGGTCGTGGACGGTGTGCGCGCCAAACTGCCGGCGTTGCGGGCGCAGATCCCGCCTTCGGTGTCGGTCGATGTCATGATGGACCGCTCGATCTCGATCCGGCAGGCGGTCGCGGACGTCGAGGAAACGCTGCTGATCGCGGTGTCACTGGTGATCCTGGTGATCTTCCTGTTCCTTCGATCGGCGTCGGCGACATTCATTCCGGCGCTGGCGGTGCCAATCTCGCTGATCGGCACTTGCGCGCTGATGTACCTGTTCGACTTCTCGATCAACAACATGACGCTGCTGGCGCTGACGCTGTCGGTGGGATTCGTCGTCGACGACGCGATCGTCATGCTCGAAAACATCATGCGTCATATCGAGGAGGGGATGCGGCCGTTCGAGGCCGCGCTGAAAGGCGCGCGCGAGATCGGCTTCACCATCATCTCGATCACCTTTTCGCTGATCGCGGTGTTCATCCCGGTGCTGCTGATGGGCGGCATCGTCGGCCGTGTGTTCCGCGAATTCGCGGTGACGGTCGCGGTCGCAATTTTGGTGTCGGGCTTCGTCTCGCTGACGCTGACGCCGATGCTGTGCGCGCGGGTGCTGCGTTCGCACAACCACGAGAAGCGGCCGAACATCGTGCTGCGCGCGTTCGAGGCGATGTTCGCCAGCTGGCTCCGCGCCTATGAATGGGCGCTCGACCGTGTGCTCGCGTTCAAGTCTGTCATGCTGGTCGTGACCCTGCTGACGCTGGCTGGCACGATCGCGCTTTACATTGTCGTGCCCAAGGGATTTTTCCCGCAGGAGGACACTGGCTTTCTGATCGGCGTCACGGAATCGGCAACAGACACCTCTTATGAGGCGATGGCCCAGCGCCAGCAGGCGTTGGCGGCGCTGCTGCAAGCCGATCCAGCGGTGGAATACATCAACAGCACGGTCGGCGCGGGAGGACCTAACGCGACCACGAATTACGGACGCTTTTTCATCTCGCTGAAGCCGAAGAACGAACGTGACGACGTGCAGACCGTGATCGGGCGTTTGCGCCGTACCGCGTTACAGGTGCCGGGATTGCAGGCATTTTTCCAGGGCATCCAGAATCTCAACATCGGCGGCCGCATCTCCAAGAGCCAGTATCAGTACGTCCTGCAGAGCGGAGACTCCGAGGCGCTGTACCGGCTCGCTCCGCAAATCCGCGATAAGATGGCGCAGGTGCCGGGGCTGCTCGACGTCACCACCGACCTCTATATCAAGAACCCGCAGCTCAGCGTCGAGGTCGATCGCGAGAAGGCCGCGGTCTTCGGCATCAGCGTCGGCCAGATCCGCAACGAGTTGTTCAACGCTTACGGCACGCGGCAGGTCGGCACCATCTATATGCCGTCCAACGACTACAAGATCATCATGGAAGCCAAGCCGGAATTCCGCATCGATCCGGCCGACCTCTCCAAGCTTTATGTGAAGACTGCGCAGGGGCGGCCGATTCCGCTCGATGCGGTGGCGCGCATGGTGCCGTCGGTGGGGCCGTTGCAGATCAACCATCAGGGCCAGCAGCCGGCGGTGACGATTTCATTCAATCTCGCGCCCGGTGTGTCGCTCGGTTATGCGGTGGACAAGATTTCCGAGATTGAACGTGAAGCGCGGCTGCCGGTGACCATCGTCACCGGATTCTCCGGCACCGCGCAGGTGTTTCAGGATTCGCTGCGCGGGCAGGGCATCCTGATCCTCGCCGCGATCTTCGCGGCCTTCGTGATCCTCGGCATTCTCTACGAGAGCTTCATCCATCCGATCACCATCATCTCCGGCCTGCCGTCGGCCGGCATCGGCGCGATCCTGACGCTGATGTTGTTCAAGATGGAATTGTCGGTAATCGCCATGATCGGCATCGTCATGCTGGTCGGCATCGTCAAGAAGAATGCGATCATGATGGTCGACTTCGCCATCGAGCGGCGGCGCGTCGGGCTGTCGGCTGAGCACGCCATCCGCGAAGCGGCACTGTTGCGTTTCCGCCCGATCATGATGACGACCTTCGCGGCGATCTTCGGCACCTTGCCGATCGCGCTGGGCACCGGCGCGGGCGCAGAGTTGCGTCAGCCGCTGGGTGTGGCGGTGGTCGGTGGTTTGATGGTGTCGCAGCTTCTGACGCTGTTCATTACACCGGTGATCTACATCTACCTCGACCGCATCGACCGTCATCTCAAGCGAAAGCTGGAGCCGCAGTTCGATGAAGCCGAGTTGGAGCAGCGACACGCCGCGGCGGCCGAATGACGTCGCGATGATGCTCGCGCCGGTGCGAGGCTGACGCGATTGCTGCTCTTATGCGTCGGGATGGAACGCCCGGGCTGCTCGCGGTGAGGACGCTAAAGCTATCAATCAGACCGAGAAACTGGTGCCGCATCCGCAGGATGCGGTGGCATTCGGGTTGTTGACGCGGAACGATGCGCCGATCAGATCGTCGACGAAATCGACTTCCGAGCCGGCAAGGAACGGCGCCGAGGCCGGGTCCACCAGCACCACCGCACTGTCGCGGGCGATCACCATATCGTCATCGGCGCGGGCGCGTTCGACATCGAACTTGTATTGAAAACCGGAGCAGCCGCCGCCCTCGACGCTGATGCGCAGCATCGCACCGTCACCCTCGGTCTTGAGGATCTCGCCAATGCGGCGGGCGGCCCGCTCACTGATGGTGACGTTGGTGTCCGTCATTGATATCGCTCCGGAATCAAAGGCATCTATTTGTATATGCCGCAAACCATAGTTAAGTGTGACCAATCACGGAATCAAACTTTAGAGGCTAAAAAGACGGTGTCGGTTGGAATGGCTGCTCCCCGGCAGGCTTATGCCTGCGATCCGGCCCGCAGCCGGGGACGGCAGTTCGAGGAGCCGCCGAGCGCGACCCGCAGCGCCTTCCGGCGCGATTGCGACCGTGTCATCCATTCCACCGCCTTCCGCCGCCTCAAGCACAAAACCCAGGTTTTCGTCTTCCATGAGGGTGACCACTATCGCACCCGGCTGACCCATTCGTTGGAAGTGGCGCAGATCGCCCGTGCGCTGGCGCGGCAACTGGGGCTCGACGAAGACCTGACCGAAACGCTGGCGCTGGCCCACGACCTCGGCCACCCGCCGTTCGGCCACGCCGGGGAGCGGGCGCTGGACCGCTGCCTGAAGGATTACGGCGGCTTCGATCACAACGCGCAGACGCTGCGGGTGGTGACGGCGCTGGAGCATCGCTATCCGACGTTCGACGGCCTCAACCTGACCTGGGAGACGCTGGAAGGCATCGTCAAGCACAACGGCCCGCTGCTGGACCGCTGCGGGCCCGATGCCGATCACAAGCTGCCGGTGGGGATCGCCGAATTCAATTCCAGCTACGATCTCGAACTGTGGAGCTTCGCCTCGCTGGAAGCGCAGGTCGCCGCCGTCGCCGACGATATCGCCTATGACGCCCACGACATGGATGATGGCCTGCGCGCCGGATTGTTCAGCATCGCCGACCTGAAGGCGGTGCCGTTGCTGGCGCGCCTGATCGAGGCGACCGATGCGCGCTATCCGGGGTTGGTCGAGCCGCGGTTCGGCGCCGAACTGATCCGCGAACTGATTTCCTGCCTGATCGGTGCGGTGGTGACCGAGACGCGCAGCCGGCTTGCCGCCGCGAAACCGGCCAGCATCGATGACGTGCGCCACCATGCCGGCACGCTGGTGACATTCACGGCGGAGATTGCGAAGGAAGAAGCAGCCATCAAGGCGTTCCTGAAACAGCATATGTATCGCCACCCGCGTGTGATGCGGGTAATGGGCGATGCCGAGCGGGTGGTGAGCGACCTGTTCGGGCACTACCGGGCCGTGCCCTCGGACCTGCCGTCCGAATGGCTGCCTGTCGGTGGACGTGAGCCGGAGGGCGATTTTGCCCGGCGTGTTTGCAACTACATCGCCGGGATGACGGACCTCTACGCGCTGACCGAGCATCGGCGGATTTTTGACTCGACCCCGGATTTGCGTTAGGCGGCGCGGACGCCCGTTTCGCCGCGCTAGGCGGCCCGCGTACCCCAATTCCGACCAACCCGAGCAGCATTCATGACCGATCCAGTCTCCGCACCGCATCCTTTCGCCAACCTGCTTGCGCGGGTGCAAGGGGTCTGTCGCGCTCTGGTCGCCGAGGGGGTGTTGCCGGCGGACATCAATCTGTCGCGGGTCGTGGTGGAGCCGCCGAAAGATGCTTCCCACGGCGACATGGCGACCAACGCCGCCATGGTGTTGGCGAAAGAGGCCAAGGCCAAGCCGCGCGATCTGGCCGAGAAGATCGCCAGCGGCCTGCGCGCCGATCCGCTGGTGGCATCCGTCGATATCGCCGGCCCCGGATTCATCAACATGACCTTGCGGCCGGCGGTGTGGATCGATGCGCTGGGCGACATTCTCGACACCGGCTCCCGGTATGGCCGCAGCAATATCGGCGGCGACCGCAAGGTCAATGTCGAATACGTCTCCGCCAACCCGACTGGACCGATGCATGTGGGTCATTGCCGCGGCGCGGTGTTCGGAGATGCGCTGGCGAGCCTTCTCGCTTTCGCCGGCTACGACGTCACGCGTGAGTATTACATCAACGACGCCGGCGCGCAGGTCGATGTGCTGGGACGCTCCGCTTATCTGCGCTATCGCGCGGCGCTCGGCGAAAACATCGGCGAGATTCCCGACGGACTTTATCCCGGCGATTATCTCAAGCCGGTCGGTGAGGTGCTGGCAAAGCAACACGGCGATGCGTTGCTCAGGCAACCGGAATCCGAATGGCTGCCGGGCGTGCGCGCCACCGCCATCGCGATGATGATGGAGATGATCCGTGGCGATCTCGCCGCGCTCAACATCACGCATGAGGTGTTCTTTTCTGAACGCTCGTTGATCGAGGGCGGCAGCGATCGTGTTGCCTCGACCATCGATTTCCTGCGCGCCAAGGGCGATGTCTATGAAGGCCGTCTGCCGCCGCCGAAGGGTGCGCCGGTTGAGGATTGGGAGGATCGCGAGCAGACGCTGTTTCGTGCCACCTCCTACGGCGACGATGTCGATCGTCCGTTGTTGAAGTCGAACGGTGGTTACACCTACTTCGCCTCGGACATTGCCTATCACAAGACCAAATACGATCGCGGTTTCCGCGATCTCGTCGACGTCTGGGGCGCCGATCACGGCGGCTACATCAAACGGATGCAGGCGGCGATCAAGGCTGTCACCAACGACGAGGCGTCGCTCGACGTCAAGATCGTGCAGCTCGTGAAGCTGTTGCGCAACGGCGAGCCGGTGAAGATGTCGAAGCGCGCCGGTGACTTCGTCACCTTGCGTGAAGTGGTGGATGAAGTCGGCTGCGACGCCGTCCGCTTCATGATGCTGTTCCGCAAGAACGACGCGGTGCTGGATTTCGATCTCGCCAAGGTGATCGAACAGTCGAAAGACAACCCGGTCTTCTACGTGCAGTACGGCCATGCCCGTGGCCATTCGATCTTCCGTAATGCTCGCGAGGTGATCGCGGATTTGCCGGAAGAGGATGCCGCGCGGCTTAAATTCCTGCGTGCCGCGAAGCTCGATCGGCTGAGCGATCCCGCCGAACTTGATTTAATTCGTAGGCTTGCTCTTTACCCTCGGACCCTCGAAGCCGCCGCTTTGGCCCACGAGCCTCATCGGGTGGCCTTCTATCTCTATGATCTTGCCAGCGAATTTCACGCGCTTTGGACCAAGGGGCGAGATGCGCCTCATTTACGCTTCATTATGAATAATGATGCAGAACTTACCTTATCGCGTCTGGCATTGGTTCAGGGCGTCGTCTCGGTTCTGGCATCCGGTCTCGCCGTTCTCGGCGTCGATGCGCCAGTCGAGATGCGATAGAGTAGGTTGGATCGTCGGCGACATGGGGTGTGTAGTCGGCATCCGGTAGCGTTCGTTTCGTTAGAACGACGGGTCGGCGCTTTCCCGAAGGGGATGCACATCACATGGCTGATCGATATCACGAACGAACTTACGCAGCGGCAGATACGATGGATCGCGACTATCATCCGTCGGCAAAGGTCGAGAGCGATCCGCTTGCCGAACTCGCCCGCCTGATCGGCCAGGCCGATCCGAACGCTGATTTCGGCGAAACGCGGCCGGCCGTACCGGCGCGGTCTTATCGGCACCAACCGTCTCCTCCGACTGAAGCGGATTATGAGGCCGAGGATGACCACTCGGCTGGACCGCCGCCGTGGATGCGGCGTCAGGCCGAGCAGCAGCCCGTGGAGCCGCCTGTTGCCAGAGATACGCATCCGCTTCGGCGCTACGCCGCCGCGCATCATTTGCCCGAGCCGACCTATCATACCTCGCCGCAGGTGCAGCCCGAGGCTGACCATGCGTCGCGCTATGATGACGCGCTTTACGGTCCAATGGATTCCGATGCGGATCACGCGGCTTATGGCAGCCAGCAGCACGCCGGCTATCACGACGACTATTCCTATCAGGACGACTACGAAGACGACGAAGAGGAGCGCAGGCCGCGCCGTAAGGGCCTTGCCACGGTCGCAGCGGTTGTCGCGCTTGCGGTGGTCGGCACCGGAGCTGCATTCGCCTATCGCACGTTCGTCGGTACGACGCGCAGCGGCGCGCCTCCGATCATCAAGGCCGATGCAAGTCCGAACAAGGTCGTGCCGCCGTCCGCCGAGAATGCGAGCAAGCAGATTCAGGACCGGATGGCTGCCGGCAACGCCGCCGAAAAGCTCGTCTCACGTGAGGAGCAGCCGGTCGACGTCAAGGATATCGCCAAGGCCGGACCGCGCGTGGTGTTCCCGCCGCTGAACCAGAATGCCAATCCGCCGTCGACCGCCAGCGTCGCTCCCGGCAACAAGCTCGCCGCCAATGGCGGCAGCGCCGCCTCGGTCGGTGGCACCGAGCCGCGCAAGATCAAGACGCTGATGGTGCGTGCCGATGACGCCACCGCCGCCGCCGCTGAACCGGTTGCGCAGCACGCGCCGGCTCCGGTGCCCGCGCCGCCGGCGACCACTCGCGCTGCCGTGCCGCCGTCGGCTTCGGCTTCGAATGCCAACGCACCGCTTTCGCTGGCGCCGCAGGCTGCGCCCAGCCGCGTCGCTTCGGTCAATCCGACTCAGGCGGAAGCTCCCGCTGCAACAGGCGGCTATGTCGTTCAAGTGTCGTCCCAGCGTAGCGAGGCCGATGCACGGGCGTCGTTCAAGGTACTGCAGCACAAATTCCCGTCATCATTCGGATCGCGCACGCCCTTGATTAAGCGGGCCGATCTGGGATCGCGTGGCGTGTACTACCGCGCTATGGTCGGGCCGTTCGGCACCTCGGAGCAGGCCGTTCAATTCTGTGGAAATCTCAAGGCCGCTGGCGGCCAGTGCGTCGTCCAAAGGAATTAACGGCGCTTTCCTTGACCCTTCGGGGAGCGCGCGCTAATCGGCCGGAATGGACGCGCGCGCTTTTATTACCGGAGTTTCCGGGCTTGCCCTGACGGCTGACGAACGAGCGTTTTTGCGCGAGCAGCAGCCGTGGGGATTCATCCTCTTCAAGCGGAATGTCGACAGCCCATCGCAGGTCAAAGACTTGGTGGCGAGCCTGCGGGAATGCGTCGGTGGACGTGACGCGCCGGTCCTGATCGATCAGGAAGGTGGCCGCGTTCAGCGGCTCGGCCCGCCGCATTGGCCGATCTATCCGCCCGGTGCGGTGTTCGGCCTGCTTTACGACAAGGACCCTGGACTGGGGCTGCGGGCCGCTCACTTCGCGGCAGCGTTGATCGCGTCTGACCTGTCCGCGCTCGGCATCACCGTGGATTGCCTGCCGCTGGCGGACGTTCCCGTTGCGGGCGCCGATGCCGTGATCGGCAATCGTGCCTATGGCACGGAACCCGGCAAGGTCGCGGCTATCGCCCGCGCCGTCACCGATGGCTTGCGGGTCGGGGGCGTGCTCCCGGTGCTGAAGCACATTCCCGGTCACGGACGGGCGACCGCCGACAGCCATTTGCGGCTTCCGGTGGTGGACACCCCTCGGGCGGAACTCGAGCGGACCGATTTTGCAGCGTTTCGGCCGCTGGCGGATCTGCCGATGGCTATGACCGCACATGTTGTGTTTAGCGCCATTGATCCTGCCCAACCCGCGACCACTTCTGCGACAATGATTAAGCAGGTGATTCGCGACGGGATCGGGTTCCAAGGTTTGCTGATGAGCGATGACGTGTCGATGAACGCGCTGGAAGGCTCGATCGCGGACAGGACGCGGGCGCTGTTTACGGCCGGCTGCGACGTCGCGTTGCATTGCAACGGCAAGCTCGAGGAGATGCGTGCCGTCGCCCACGAGACGCCGATGCTCGCGGGCGAGGCCAAGGCGCGCGCCGTCGCGGCTCCTGCCGCGCGAAAGGCGCCGGATGCCGGGTTCGATATCGCGGCGGGCCGCGCGGAACTGGCCGCGCTCATTGGTCGGGCCGGGGAGACAAACGTATGAGCGCGGAAATCCTGTCGTTCGAGACCGGGCGGCCTGCGGCTGCCGAGCAGGCCGACGAGGATGCGGCGCTGGTCGTCGATGTCGAGGGCTATGAAGGCCCGCTCGATCTGCTGCTCAATCTCGCACGCCAACAGAAAGTCGATCTCGCCAAGATTTCGATCCTCGCGTTGGCCGATCAGTATCTCGCTTTCATTGAGGCGGCACGGAAAATCCGTCTCGAACTCGCGGCCGATTATCTGGTGATGGCGGCGTGGCTCGCCTTCCTCAAGTCGCGGCTGCTGTTGCCGGAACCGCCGTCCGAGGAAGGGCCGAGTGCCGAGGAAATGGCGACCGCGCTTGCCAATCGGCTGCGTCGGCTCGAAGCCATTCGCGAGGCCGCGAACCGGCTGATGACGCGTCCGCAATTGCAGCGCGATATTTTCATGCGCGGTCAGCCGGAAGCGATCGCCGAGATCAAGCATCCGAAATTCACGGCGACGCTGTTCGATCTGCTGAGCGCCTATGCCGCGCAGCGACAGCAACGTGTGCTCGCGACAGTGCATCTCGCCAAGCGCACGGTGTGGTCGCTCGCGGAAGCGCGTGCGTCGCTGGAGCGTCTCGTCGGCGTTGCCGAGGAGTGGAGCTGCCTCGACGAATATCTCACCGCTTATGTGCTCGATCCGTCGCAGCGCGCCACCGTGTTCGCGTCGAGCTTCGCGGCTGCGCTTGAATTGGTGCGCGAAGGCACGATGGAAGTGAATCAAAAGCAGGCGTTCGCGCCGCTGTATTTTCGCAAACGGATGCCGGTTGCGGCACCCGATGCAACGGCTGCGCCGGAATCTCCGGTGCAGTAAGTGGAAGAAGGAGACACCGCCATGGCGAGTCTGGCTGAGAAGCGCGTCGAACATCTCGAGATCGTTGAGGATCACGTCGACAACGTCGAGCAGTCCAGCGTGCAGCCGGAGGGGCGGCCCGAGGAGTTGCGTCTCCTCGAAGCATTGCTGTTCGCATCGTCCGAACCGCTCGACACCGCGTCGCTCGCGAAGCGGATGCCGGAGGGCGTCGACATCAAGGCGGCGCTTGCGCAGTTACAGGCCGACTATGCGATGCGCGGCGTCAACCTGGTGCGTGTTGCCAACAAGTGGACCTTCCGCACCGCCGGCGATCTGGCGTGGCTGATGACGCGCGAGAGCACCGAGACGCGCAAGTTATCACGCGCGGCGATCGAGGTGCTGGCGATCATCGCCTATCATCAGCCGGTGACGCGCGCCGAGATTGAAGAAATTCGCGGCGTCGTGACCTCGAAGGGGACGCTTGATGTGTTGCTGGAGACCGGATGGATTCGTCCGCGCGGTCGCCGCAAGACGCCGGGTCGTCCGCTGACCTTCGGCACCACCGAAACCTTCCTCTCGCAGTTCAGCCTTGAGGCGCTCGGTGATCTGCCGGGTCTGGAAGAACTCAAAGGCACGGGCCTGCTCGACTCCCGTCTGCCGTCCGGCTTCAGCGTTCCGGTGCCGTCCGACGATCCCGCGCTGCGCGAGGACGAGGACCCGCTGGAAGACGGTGAACTCGAACTGGCATTGGCTCCGGCCGTGGAACCGGAAGGCGACGCGGAAGGCTAATCTCGCAAGCCTGCGTCACCGCGTTAAGACTAGCCAAAAGACGGGCTGTGCTCCGCGATTTGACGCGGCTTAAGTCCTTGTTTTTGCCGCCCCCGCCAACTAGGTTCAAGCAAGATGAGGCCGGTAGCCGGCCGCGCGCGTTTGGAGGAATGCAGGATGGGTTCACTCAGCATTTGGCACTGGATCGTCGTGATCGCGATTGTCCTGCTGCTTTTTGGGCGCGGAAAGATTTCAGACTTGATGGGTGATGTCGCGCAAGGCATCAAGGCCTTCAAGAAGGGTATGCAGGACGATGAAAAGACTGCGGAAACCTCCGAGCCCGTCAAGACCATAGACCACAATGCTCAGCCTTCGGGCGCGGCGCGATCGGATGTCGGGAGCAAGGTCAGCTGAGGCACCCAAGCCGCGGATCGAGGCGCCCGGGATTCTTGCGGCAAAGCCGTGGCCGATACGTGGCAGTTGTGGCATGACCGGGCGAGACCAGCCGCGGGGCGCCGGTCGCCTCGTGTGAGCGGATTATCGGATGTTTGACATCGGGTGGAGTGAACTGGTCGTGATCGGCGTCGTGGCGCTGATCGTCATCGGCCCGAAGGAGCTGCCCGGCGTGTTGCGCACGATCGGGCAGTGGATGGGCAAGGTGCGCCGTATGGCGTCCGAGTTCCAGGGCCAGTTCAACGAGGCGATGCGCGAGGCCGAAATGGCCGACCTCAAGAAATCCTTCGACGACATCAAGGACACCGCCTCGAGCCTGACGAAGAACAATCTTCTGACGTCGCTGACGCAGGATGTGAGCGAGGCGATGAAAGTCGGCGATCTCAACGAGCCGGCCTCAACATCCACTTCGTCGTCAACAACCGCATCGTCGTCGGAGCCGACCACGCCGTTGATTGAAACCGAAACGCAAATCGAAACCCACGGTGCCGCGTCGGAGCCGCTGGCGATCACCCGCGAGGCGGAGATCGCACAACACGATGCGGCGGTTGCGTCGGAAACGGCCAAGCCCGTTGCCGAGGTCAAGCCGACGGAGATTCAATCCGCCGAGCAGCACCTTGACGCGGACCTTCGCAAGGATGCGAAAGCGTTATGAGCGCCGAAGACATCGAGGCCAGCAAGGCCCCCTTGATGGATCACCTGATCGAGCTGCGCGGGCGGCTGATCAAGGCGCTCCTGGCGTTCGGCATCGCGTTCATCGTCTGCTTCGTGTTCGCCAAGCAGATTTACAACGTGCTGGTGTGGCCGTTCGTCTGGGTGGCGGGGCCGGAGAATTCCAAGTTCATCTACACCGCGCTGCTCGAATATTTCATCACGCAACTGAAGCTGGCGATGTTCGGCGCGGGCTTCATCTCGTTTCCGATTATCGCGGCGCAGATCTACAAGTTCGTCGCGCCCGGCCTCTACAAGCACGAGCGCAACGCTTTCCTGCCGTATTTGATCGCCACCCCATTCTTCTTCGCGCTCGGCTCGCTGGTGGTGTATTTCCTCGTGCTGCCGATGCTGATCCGGTTTTCGCTGGGGATGCAGCAGGCGCCAGGCGTCGAGACGGCGCAGATCGCGCTGTTGCCCAAGGTCGGCGAGTATCTGTCGCTGATGATGTCGCTGATCTTCGCGTTCGGCATCGCCTTCCAGTTGCCGGTGATCCTGACGCTGCTCGGCCGTGTCGGCATTCTCACCTCGAAGACGTTGCGCGAGAAACGCCGTTATTTCATCGTCATTGCCTTTGTTCTCGCCGCGGTGCTGACGCCACCGGACGTCATCAGCCAGATGTCGCTGGCAATCCCGCTGCTGCTGCTCTACGAGGGCTCGATCATCTCGGTGAAGATCGTCGAGAAGAAGGCCGCCGCCCAGAAGGCCGGGACATCGGCGGACGCCACGCCGCCCGCCGAAAGCAAGCCGGCGGAGTAGGGGCTGGCGACGGCGCTCAGGCGTGTGGCGTCAATTTATCCTCAGCGTCGTCCCTGCGCAGGCAGGGACCCATACGCCGCAGTGGTTCGGCTCCATCGGCGAAGGCAAGGTTATTCATAACAATGAGCGTCAGGGGTTATGGGTCCCTGCCTGCGCAGGGACGACGCCTTTTTATATTGCCCGTCTACCTGCAAATCGAACTGCCAGCTAGACTCTCAGGGTGACGTATTCGCCGTTTGAGGTTTCAAATCGCGCTGTTTCGGGGTACTTGAAGCCCGCTCCGTAGACAAACTACGGTCTGACAGACTGACGACCGCCGATTCCCGGAACCATCCTCATGCACGACATCAAATCGATCCGCGACAACCCGGAAGCCTTCGACGCCGCCCTGAAGCGGCGGGGGCTTGGTGCGTTGTCGGAGCGGCTGCTGGCGATCGACGAGACACGGCGCGGGGCAATCCATGCCTTCGAGCAAGCGCAGGCGCGGCGCAACGCGGCCTCGAAGGAGATCGGCGAAGCCAAGAAGGCCAAGGACGAGGCGCGCGCTTCGAAGCTGATGGCCGAGGTCGCGGACTTGAAAGTCGCGATGCCGCAACTCGAGGATAAGGCAAAGGCCGCCGACACCGAGTTGCAGCAGGAACTCGCACAAATTCCCAATCTGCCGCTCGACGAGGTGCCGACCGGCAAGGACGAACACGACAACGTCGAGCATCATCGCTACGGCGACAAGCGCGCTTACGCCTTCACGCCGAAGCCGCATTACGATCTCGGCGAAGCGCTCGGGCAGATGGATTTCAACGCGGCGGCGAAACTCTCCGGCGCGCGTTTCGTTGTACTGAAGAAGGGCCTCGCGCGGCTGGAGCGCGCCATCGGCCAGTTCTTCCTCGACGTCCACACCGGCGAGCACGGCTACACCGAAGTCAATCCGCCGCTATTGGTGCGCGACGACGCGATGTTCGGCACCGCGCAGCTGCCGAAGTTTAGAGCAGATCAGTTCGATGTCACTACGGCCGCATTCGAAGATTTGATGGATAGAGTGAAGTCCAAAGCGCCAGAGCGGTTTCAGGCAGTTCAAGATCAGTACAGGACGATTACTGGCAAAGAGATGACCACCGAAGAAGCCCTCACCAGCTTTCTTGACGGGGTCAAAAACTCGATGGATGAATACAGGGCGCTTTATGAAAAGCAAACAGGACAGCCTGCACGTCTTTGGCTCATTCCCACCGCCGAGGTGCCGCTGACCAATCTCGTTCGCGAATCCATTCTCGACGAAAAAGAACTGCCGATGCGGCTCACCGCACTGACGCATTGCTTCCGCGCCGAAGCGGGGGCGGCGGGGCGCGATACGCGCGGCATGATCCGGCAGCATCAGTTCACCAAGGTCGAACTGGTGTCGATCACCACGCCGGAGGAATCCAGCAACGAGCATGAGCGCATGTTGTCCTGCGCCGAGGAAGTGCTGCGCCGGCTCGGCCTGCATTATCGTGTGGTGACTTTGTGCACCGGCGACATGGGCTTTGCGTCACAAAAGACCTACGACATCGAGGTATGGATGCCCGGCCAGGGTGAAGGTGGCGCCTATCGCGAGATTTCATCGTGCTCGGTGTGCGGCGACTTCCAGGCGCGGCGCATGGATGCGCGCTATCGCGCCAGCGACAACAAACCGCGCTTCGTCCACACGCTGAACGGGTCGGGCACGGCGGTCGGCCGCGCGCTGATTGCCGTGATCGAAAACTATCAGCAGGAAGACGGCTCCATCGCGGTGCCGGACGCGCTGTTGCCTTACATGGGTGGGACGAAGGTGATCGAGCGGGCGTGATAGTTTTCTCTGGCGTCGCGTAAATTTCCATTCGTCATGCCCGGACTTGATCCGGGCATCCATCTTCCGAAGAACGATGGATTGCCGGGTCAAGCCCGGCAATGACAAAGAGCAAGGACACAAGGCTGAAGCAATGCGGATTCTTTGCACCAATGACGACGGCATTCATGCGCCGGGCTTGCAGATCGTCGAGCAGATTGCGAAAGCGCTGTCGGACGATGTCTGGATCGTCGCGCCCGAGCTCGATCAGTCCGGCGTGTCGCATTCGCTGTCGCTGAACGATCCGCTGCGGCTGCGCGAAGTGGGTGAGCGGCGCTACGCGGTGCGTGGCACGCCGACCGACTGTGTCATCATGGGCGCGCGCCACATTCTCAAGGACAAGCAGCCGGACCTCGTGCTGTCCGGCGTCAACAAGGGCCGCAACGTTGCTGAGGACGTGGTCTATTCCGGCACCATCGCCGGCGCGCTGGAAGGCACCATCCTTGGCCTGCCGTCGTTCGCGCTGTCGCAGGAATTCTCGTTCGAGACGCGCAGCAATCCGACCTGGGACACCGGGCTTGAATATGGTCCGCGCATCATCCGCAAGGTGATCGAGGCCGGCGTGCCGAAGAACACCGTGATCAACATCAATTTCCCCGCTTGTGCGCCGAAAGACGTCGCGGGCGTAAAAGTGACGGGACAGGGCAAGCGCAACCTCGGCTTCCTGAAAGTGGATCAGCGCTACGACGGGCGCGGCAATCCATACTTCTGGATCGGCTTCGAGCGCGCGGCGATGATGGATACGCCGGAGGCCGGCACCGACCTCGCCGCGCTCGCCGCGAACTACATCTCGGTGACGCCGCTCAAGCTCAACCGCACCGACGAGGCATTCTCGGAAACGCTGGCAGCGACGCTGAAGTAGGCGGGTTCAAGCTGAGGTTGTTACTTTACAGAATCACGACTTTATTTCCGTCATGGCCGGGCTTGTCCCGGCCATCCACGTTTCTGACAGATACGTCTCAAGTTCGTGGATGCCCGGGACAAGCCCGGGCATGACGGTCCCACGCAGTCGTCTCCGCGCAGGCGGGGACCCATATCCACCAACATTAGTGGTGTGTGATGAGTAGCATTGCGTTGTTCGTTGTGCCTGACCGCGGCGACACGGCGTATGGGTCCCCGCCTGCGCGGGGACGGCTCCGTGCCGATGTGTTGGCGGCGTTCGAATTTCTCCGCCATTGCGAGGAGCGTTAGCGACGAAGCAATCCAGAGTTACAAAATAAGACTGGATTGCTTCGCTTCGCTCGCAATGGCGACGAATACTGTTGTGCTACTTAAGCCGCCGCGCTTTTCAGGGCGGCTTCGATCATGCGCGCCAGCGTTTCCATCTGGAATGGTTTCTGCAACGCGGGGCGGCCGCGAAATTCTTCCGGCATTCCCTGCGTGCCGTAGCCGGTGGCGAAAATGAACGGGCGGTTGCGGGCCACGATGGCGCGTGCGACCGGCGTGACCACCTTACCGTTGACGTTGACGTCGAGAAGGGCGATGTCGAAATCGAGCGTCTCGATCAGCCGCAGTGCTTCGTCGACGTCTCCGGCCTCGCCGGCGATGCGGTAGCCGAGGTCCACCAGCATTTCCGCGACCATCATCCGGATCATGGTTTCGTCTTCGACCAGAAAGACCGAGCCGCCCGGCGGCCTCGACGCAGTCATGATGGGAGCCCTTCAATCAGTGTGGCGGGAAACTCGCAAATAACGGAACCAAAAGCAACACGAGGGCGCGCCGATGAAGACGACGTTGCGCTGCGGTGCGTGCACATTCGCGATGCCGCATAATGCGGCATCCGGCGCGGGTGACGAAAATTCTATAAACTTGTCCGCGATATAGTCGCGTGCGATCGGGCGCGGCGGACGATGTCGACAAGCGACGTCGTCGCGGCGTTGAGACGAGTTCTGCGAGGCCGACATGTCACCTGCCGAAAATCCGCCGGAGAAGATGCTGTTTCAGCTCAGCCTGCGCCGTCGCGGCATCAGCGATCAGGCGGTGCTGCGGGCGATGGAGGAGGTGCCGCGTGACGCCTTCGTCGATCCGGCCGATCGCGACGCGGCCTGGCGCGACACCGCGCTTGGCATCGCCTGCGGGCAGACCATCAGCCAGCCGTTCGTCGTTGCCTATATGACCGAGCAGTTGCAGTTGCGGCCGCAGCATCGCGTGCTCGAGATCGGCACCGGCTCGGGTTATCAGGCGGCGGTGCTGGCGCGGTTGTGCAAGGAGGTCCTCAGCGTCGAGCGGTTCCGCACGCTTGCCGACAGCGCGCGGCAGCGGCTGGCGAAACTCAATTGCGACAATGTCGGGGTGATGCTGGCGGACGGCCTCGTGCTGCCCGCCGATCTTGGCGTGTTCGATCGCATCATCGTCACGGCGGCGCTGCCGGACATTCCGGCGGCGCTGACCGATCGGCTGCAATCGGACGGCGTCATGGTCGCGCCGGTCGGTCCGCCCCATGGCCGTCAAACGCTGGTGCGCGTCACGCCGACCGCGGATGGCTTCGAACGCCGCGAACTGTTCGACGTGCGTTTCGTGCCTGCGTTGTCGGGCCTTGCGCGCGAAATGTAGCGGCAGTCTGTCCAAACGGTGAAATGGTGAATCAAATTTGGCGGACTTAAAGCCTTGTTTACTGCCCACGTGTTTACTCAAATTCCTAGTCGTGTTGCGTATGAGTGAGTAACCATGTCCCGGGTAGTCGACCTGTTTTGCTCCCGCCGAGTTCCGCAGGTAGCGGTGCTGGCGCTGATGTCGATCGGTTTTGCCGGCTGTAGCGCCGACATGTCCACGCGGTTCGCGGACAACCCCTTCAATTCGCGTAGCGAGACGACCGGTTCGGTGCGTGGCGCACCTTACGCGGCGCCGACCCCGCGGGTCGAACGGCAGGAGCTGCCGCAGTACAGCCGGCCGCAGCCGCAGCAGCAGCCATATTCCTCGTCGTCGCTACCGCCGCCGGTCTCCGCGCCGCAGAGCTATCCGAGCTATCCGGCTGCGTCGGGCACCTCGGGTGGTGGACGCGGCATGAGTTCCTACGATCCGCCGGCCCGGCCGCGCATCGAATCCACCGGAACCGTGGCACCGCGTTCGGTCGCCGCCGCACCGGCGCATCATTCCGCTCCGGCGTCGTCTCACGCTAGCGGCACCACCATTATCGTCGGCACCAGCGATACGCTGGAAGGTCTGTCGCGGCGCTACAACGTGTCGTCGGCCGAGATCCTTCGCGCCAACGGCTATAGAGGGCCGCGCGCGCTGCGTCCCGGCCAGCAGTTGGTCATCCCGGCGCGACACACGGCTCATGCGCAGCCAGCGCCGGTTGCCGCGGCGCCCGCGCCGAAAGTCGCCTCCGTCGCTCCGGCACCCGCCGCTGCGGGGACGCACTACGTCAATCGCGGCGACACGCTGATGAGCATCGCCCGCCACAATCACATGTCGGTTGCTGAACTCGCGCGCGCCAATCGCATCTCGCCGAGCGCCCAGCTCAAGATCGGCAGCAAGATCGTGGTACCGAGCCGTAAGGTCGCGGCCGCGGCTCCGGCCGTGGTCGGCGCGCCGCCGGCGCAGCTTGGGGCTACCGCGCCGTCCGTTCCCGCGCAGCCCGCGCCGGTGCATGTCGCGCAGGCTCCGACTGAGCCGGTGCAGAAGGCGCGGCTTGCCAGCGCCACCGAAACGCCGGCCGCTGCCGTTGAGGCGGCGCCGTCGCCGGTGAAGGCCGCCGAAGCGACCGGCGCATTGCCGACCTTCCGCTGGCCGGTGCGTGGCCGCGTCGTCGCCGCCTACGGCGCCAAGACCAACGGCAAGGCCAACGACGGCATCAACGTCGCGGTCCCCGAAGGCACCCCGGTGAAGGCCGCCGAGGATGGCGTCGTCGCCTATGCCGGCAACGAACTGAAGGGCTACGGCAATCTTGTTCTCGTGCGACACTCCAACGGCTATGTGACGGCGTATGCCCACGCCAGTCAGCTGCTGGTGAAGCGTGGCGAGACCATCAAGCGCGGCCAGGTTATCGCCAAGTCCGGCCAATCCGGCGAGGCGGGCTCGCCGCAACTGCACTTCGAGATCCGCAAGGGTTCGACGCCGGTGGATCCGCTAAAATTCCTCAGCGGCGCGTGAGCGTCTGCTTGAGAGAGTATCTGATTGGACGTCATGGCCGGGCTTGTCCCGGCCATCCACGTTTTAAGGCATGACAATTTGAAGACGTCGATGGCCGGAATAAATCCGGCCATGACGATCTCTTACTTCGCCGCCAGCCGCACGCCGAGGCGTCCCGCCAGTTCCTGCGTGAACTGCCAGGCGACGCGGCCGGAGCGGGAGCCGCGCGTGGTGGACCACTCCAGCGCCTCGTGTTCGAGTTGCTCGTCGTCGAGCTTGATGTCGAAGTGGGCGCAATAGCCGCGCACCATGGCGAGGTATTCGTCCTGGCTGCACTTGTGAAAGCCGAGCCACAGGCCGAAGCGATCCGACAGCGACACCTTCTCCTCGACCGCTTCGCCGGGATTGATCGCGGTGGAGCGTTCGTTCTCCATCATCTCGCGCGCGAGCAAGTGACGACGGTTCGACGTCGCGTAGAGGATGACGTTGTCGGGGCGTCCCTCGATGCCGCCTTCCAGCACCGCCTTCAGCGACTTGTACGACGCATCGTTGCCGTCGAACGACAGGTCGTCGCAGAATACGATGAACATGAAGTCGGAGGCGCGCAGCAGCGCCATCAGCGTCGGCAGGCTCTCGATGTCCTCGCGGTGAATTTCGATCAGCTTCAAACGGCCGTTGACGTCAGCCCGTGCGTTGACGCTGGCGTGCGCGGCCTTCACCAGCGACGACTTGCCCATGCCGCGCGCGCCCCACAGCAGCGCGTTGTTGGCGGGCAGGCCGGTGGCGAAGCGCTCGGTGTTCTCGATCAGGATGTCGCGCATCCGGTCGACGCCCTTGAGCAGGCCGAGTTCGACGCGGTTGACTTTCGGCACCGGGATCAGCCGGCCGCTCGGGTTCCAGATGAAGGCCTCGGCCTTGGCGATGTCCTGCGGCGACGAGGTCGCGGGACCGCCGCTCGCGAGATGGGCGGCGATGGTTTCGAGCGCGCGGGCGATTCGAGCCGCGGTATCGTCGCCCGTGACGGGCGAGGGACGTTTTGCCGCGCTGGCGTGGGCCGTTGCAGCTTTGCCGGCGGGCTTGGCTTTTGCGGCGGAGCGGGCGGTTCGGGAGGGTTTTTTGCTTGGTTTTTTCGACATTTTCCGGGTTCCTGACGCAGCACCCTTAAAGGCCTCGGCCAGCCGCCGCAACCCGGCCCCGGCGCGGGACGGAACAACCCCGTCGCGGCGTTGCAATTGAAACCGTGGCCGCTATAGTCCGCGCGAATTTGACCGAAACCGGCCCGGACGCTGCCGCGTCGCGCGGGTTTGCTTCCATTTCACAAGGATTTCCGGATGCTGATTACCCCCGCCTTCGCTCAGGCCGCCGGCGCGGCTGGCGACACCAACAGCATGTTGATGTCGTTGCTGCCGTTCGCGCTGATTTTCGTTATCATGTACTTCCTGATCCTGCGGCCGCAGCAGCGGAAGGCGAAGGAACACAGCGACCTCGTGAAGAACGTCCGTCGCGGCGACACCGTCATCACCAATGGCGGGCTTGTCGGCAAGGTCACCAAGGTGGTGGACGACGAGCAGATCGAGATCGAGGTCGGCGACGGTGTGCGTATCCGCCAGATGCGCCAGATGATCTCCGGCGTCCGCACCAAGGGCGAGCCCGCCAAGGACAAGGGCGACACCAAGGACACCGCTTCCGCGAGTTGATCGCACAGTGCGAGGGTCCGATCCAACTGCGTTGAATCAGGCCCGTCGCTTAGCTTTTTGTTTGAGCATGGTCCTTTCCGAAAACTGATTTCCACTTTTCGGGATCATGCCTTAGAAGGCCATACCGGAACGTCTGACGGATCAATTCGATGTTGTATTTCACGCGGTGGAAGGCTTTGGCGATCGTCGCCACAGCGCTCCTGGTGTGCCTGTGCGCGGTCCCCAATTTCTTCCCCGAAGCGACCGTCAAGACCTGGCCGAAATGGGCGCAGCGCCATCTGGTGCTGGGCCTCGACTTGCAGGGCGGCTCGCACATCCTGCTTGAGGTCGACGCCAAATCCGTCAAGAAGGACAAGCTCGATCAGGTCCGCGACGAAACCCGGCGCGCGCTGCGTGACGCCCGCATCGGCTACACCGGTCTCGCGATCCGCGGCGATGCCGTCGAGGTTCGCGTCAAGGAGCCCGATCTCGAAAAGGCTCTGGCGAAGCTGAAGGAACTGTCGCAGCCGCTTAGCGGCATTCTCGGCTCCACCGGCGCGCGCAGCGTCGAGATCAGCGATGCCGGCGGCGGCCTGATCCGCATGAACGTGCCGCAGGCGGCGATTTCCGATCGCATCCGCCAGTCGGTCGATCAATCGATCCAGATCGTCGAGCGCCGTGTCAACGAACTCGGCACCGTCGAACCGTTGATCCAGCGGCAGGGGCTGGACCGCATCTTGGTGCAGGTCCCCGGCCTGCAAGATCCGACGCGGTTGAAGGAAATTCTTGGCAAGACCGCGAAGATGGACTTCCGCATGGTCGATCCGTCGGTGTCGCCGGAGCAGGCGGCACAGGGTCGCGCACCGCCGGATGACGAAGTGTTGATGAGCGCGCAGGAGCCGAAGGTTCCTTACGTCATCAAGAAGGAAGTGTTGGTGTCGGGCGCCGACCTGACCGACGCGCAGCCGGGCTTCGACCAGCGCACCGGCGAGCCCATCGTCTCCTTCAAGTTCAATACCTCCGGCGCGCGCAAGTTCGCCGATGCGACGCTGAAGAACGTCGGCACGCCGTTCGCCATCATCCTCGATAACGAAGTGATCTCGGCCCCGGTCATCCGCGAGCCGATCACCGGTGGGTCGGGGCAGATTTCCGGCGGCTTCACCGTGCAGCAGGCCAACGATCTCGCGATCCTGCTGCGCGCCGGTGCGCTGCCGGCGCCGCTCACCATCATCGAGGAGCGCACCGTCGGCCCCGGCCTCGGACAGGATTCGATCGAGAAGGGCGAGCGCGCCGCATATGTCGGCTCGGTGCTGGTCATCGTCTTCATGCTGCTGACGTACCGGCTGTTCGGCGTATTCGCCAACATCGCGGTGGCGATCAACGTTGCCATGATCTTCGGCGTGCTGTCGCTGCTCAACGCGACGCTGACTTTGCCGGGCATCGCCGGCATCGTGCTGACGGTCGGCATCGCTGTGGACTCCAACGTGCTGATCTACGAGCGCATTCGTGAAGAGTTGCGCGCCGGCCGCACCGCCATCTCGGCCATCGACGCCGGATTCAAACGGGCGCTGGCGACCATTCTCGACTCCAACATCACCACCTTCATCGCCGCCGCCGTGCTGTTCTACATCGGCACCGGCCCGGTGCGCGGCTTCGCCGTGACGCTCGGCATCGGCATCATCACCACGGTCTTCACCGCCTTCGAAGTGACGCGCTTGATCGTCGCCGCCTGGGTGCGCTGGAAGCGGCCGCAAACCGTGCCGATTTGAGAGAACGGAGCCGGCTGTGACACATACGATCCTATTGGCTCTTGCCGCTCTCATCGTGGTGCTGACCATCGCCAGCATCTTTGGATGGCTGCCGACGTTCCGCATCGTGCCGGACGACACGCATTTCGACTTCACCCAATTCCGCCGCATCAGCTTTCCGATTTCGGCGGTGCTGTCGATCTGCGCCATCACGCTGTTCTTCACCCATGGCCTGAACTTCGGCATCGATTTCAAGGGCGGCACCTTGATGGAGGTGCAGACCAAGAGCGGCCCGGCCGACATCGCAACGATGCGCACCACGCTCAGCAATCTCGGCCTCGGCGAGGTGCAACTTCAGCAGTTCGGCGCACCGGATAACGTGTTGCTCCGCGTGGCCGAACAGCCCGGCGGCGACGAAGCGCAGCAGGCGGCGGTGCAGAAGGTGCGCGGCGCGCTCGGCAGCAACGTCGAATATCGCCGTGTCGAAGTGGTCGGTCCGCGCGTTTCCGGCGAGCTGCTCGCTTATGGCATGCTCGGTCTGATCCTCGCCATCGTCGGCATCCTGATCTATCTCTGGTTCCGCTTCGAATGGCAGTTCGCGCTCGGCGCCATGGTCGCCAACGTCCACGACATCGTGCTGACCATTGGCTTCATGTCGATCTCGCAAGTTGACTTCGACCTCACCAGTATCGCGGCACTCCTGACTATTCTCGGCTATTCGCTGAACGATACCGTGGTCATCTACGATCGTATTCGCGAACTGTTGCGGCGCTACAAGAAGATGCCGATGCCGCAGCTTCTCAATGAATCGATCAACCAGACGCTGTCGCGTTCCATCATCACCCATTTGACGGTGACGCTGGCGTTGCTGGCGCTGCTGGTGTTCGGCGGCAACGCGATCCACTCCTTCACCGCGGTGATGATGTTCGGCGTGGTGCTGGTCGGCACCTATACCTCGATCTTCATCGCGGCCCCGGTCCTGATCTATCTCGGTGTCGGCAACCATCGCGAGGATGCCGCGCCGCTGAACGCCGCAAAGCCGGCCAAGAAAAAGTCGACCGAAGCTGCGAAGGCCGACACCACCGCCAAGGCGTGAGCCGTGGCGTCCGGCGACGCACCGCATCTGCCGCGCTCGGCGCCGATCGAGGCGTATGGCAATGGCGGCTTTCGTTTTGATGAGATGTCGCATCGCGGCTCGCTGCTCTGCCTGCCGGATTCGATGTGGGCATGGCCGGTGACGACGCCGCAACAGATCGATCGCTATTCGCTGGAGCGGGTGTTCGAGAAGGCCAACAGCATCGACACGTTGCTCATCGGCACCGGCAACGACGTCTGGTTGCCGCCGAACGATTTGCGCGAGGCGCTGCGGCGGCTGCATGTCGGCATCGATGCGATGCAGACAGGGCCTGCGATCCGTACCTATAACATCATGCTGGGCGAACGGCGGCGCGTCGCGGCGGCGCTGATCGCGGTGCCATGAGTGTGGTGTCATGAGTACGTCGCAGGACGACGCGGCCGCGTTCTGTGCCGGGTTGGTGCGCGAGTTCGATTTCACCCGTTATGCGTCGACGCTATTCGTTATGCCGGAGCAGCGCCGCGCATTGCTGGCGCTCTATGCCTTCAACGTCGAAATCGCGCGTGTCCACGAACACATTCGCCAGCCGATGGCCGGCGAGATCCGCCTGCAATGGTGGACCGACATGCTGGGCGAGCAGGGGCACGGTTATATCGAGGGTAGCCCTGTCGCCTCGGAATTGATGCGCGCCATCGCGACATATGCACTGCCGGTGGAGCGGCTGACCCGGCTGATCGAAGCGCATCAGTTCGACCTCTATAACGACCCGATGCCGGATAGCGAGGTGCTCGACACCTACGCGCAGGAAACCTCAAGCGCGTTGTTCGAACTCGGCGCGCGGATCGCTGGCGCAGCGCCCGATGTGCTTCCCGAAGTGACACGGCAGGCCGGCATCGCGGAAACCTATCTGCATGTGCTGACGCGGTTGCCGTTCGATGCCTCGCGGCAGCAGGTCTATCTGCCGCTCGACATGCTGACGCGGCACGGCGGCAGCGTCGACGAGGTCTTCGCAGGCAAGATGACGCCTGCGTTGCGCGCGACGATTGAGGAATTCGTCGACCTTGCGCTGTCGCATTTCAAGCTGATGCACGAACCGCTGATGGCGTTGCCGCAGGACGCCCGGCGGGTGTTCCTGCCGATGGCTGTGACGCGCCGCACGCTGGAGCGCGCACGGCGGCCCGACTTCGATCCCTACACACCGCAGCCGGACTCGCGACTGCGCATCCTCTGGACGCTGTGGCGCGCGTCACGCTCGCGGGATTTCCGCGGGTAGGATGGGATGAACTGAAGTCGAGAGAGGATGACTGCGAGATGCAGTTTGTCGAAGGACGCTCAAACGACCATTGGCGTCGTCCCCGCGAAGGCGAGGACCCAGAACCCCTGGCAGCAATTATAGCGCCATAAACTAGCCTTGGTGATGGAGCCGAACCGCTGCGGCGTCTGGGTCCCCGCCTTCGCGGGGACGACGTTTTTCGTATTGAGAGTTGGACCGGAAAACGAAATTCCGATCAGGCTTTCAGAGCCGCCTCATCACGACGCCGTGGCGGTGGCCTCGGTCCTCGGCTTCAAAATGGCGTAATTGCCGTTGGCCTGGGCCACCAGCGTGTCGCCGACATAGAGACGGGAATCGAGATTGGCGATGGTTCGCCCGCGATTGAGCACCGTGGTTTCGCAGCGGACGACGCCGGACGGCACCGCACGAAAATAGCTCATCTTGATTTCGATGGTGGCGCAGGTCTCGCCCTTCGCAAGAGTTGGGTAGAGCGCCACGCCCATGCCAGTATCGGCGAGCGCATAAAGCACCGCGCCGTGCGTGATGAGATGTGGGTTATGATGGAGGTCCGGTTCGATCTCGACCGAACAGACGCTGCGTCCCACGGCTTGCTCATCGACACGGAGTTTCATCGCATCCGCGAACGGATGACGCGGAGGTATCTTAGCTGGATGCGTCAAGGTGAATGTTTCCGCGTGGAGGTGAGATGGTCGCTTTGGTCATTGCGAGGAGCGAAGCGGCGAAGCAACCCAATCTCCCTCAAGAGTCTGGATTGCTTCGCTCGCAATGACGGTGGCCGTTGTGTTCCGCGTCTCTGCTTACACCGCGTCCCAATTGAAGATGTCGGCGGAGCGGTCGAGTTTGTAGAACGACGACTTCAGCGCCGGCATGCCGTGCTCGGCGATGGTCTGCGGTGTCCAGCCTTCGCCGCGATGGATCGAGCGGATCGGCCGCGACTGGCCCATCAGGAAGATCTCGTTCATGCGCACTGCGAAGATCTGTCCGGTGACGTCCTTGGCGGCGTCGCCGAGCAGGTAGACCGCAAGCGACGCGATCTTTTCCGGACCCATCTGCTGCATCCGCTTGACGCGTTCCTTCTCGGCTTCGGTCTCGGTCGGAATGGTGCCGATCAGGCGGCTCCAGGCGAACGGCGAGATGCAGTTGGAACGGACGTGGAAGCGGCTCATGTCGAGCGCGATGGATTTGGACAAGCCGACGATGCCGAGCTTGGCGGCGGCGTAGTTGGCCTGGCCGAAGTTGCCGATCAGGCCCGAGGTCGACGTGAAGTGGACGAACGAGCCGCTGTCCTGTTCCTTGAACAGGCGCGCGGCGGCGTGGGACACGTAGAACGAGCCCATCAGATGCACCTTGATGACCTGCTCGAACGCGTCGACGCTCATGCGATGGAAGATCGCGTCCCGCAGAATGCCGGCGTTGTTCACCACGCCGTCGAGCTTGCCGTAGGTGTCGGTCGCGGTCTTGACGATGTTGGCGGCGGCGAGCGCTTCGGCGACGCTGTCGAAATTCGCGACCGCGGTGCCGCCGGCCTTGCGGATTTCCTCGACCACTTCCTCGGCGGGCGCGGCATCGGTGCCGGAGCCGTCGGCGGCGACGCCGGGATCGTTGACCACAACCTTGGCGCCTTCGGCAGCCGCGAGCAGCGCAATAGCGCGGCCGATGCCACGCCCCGCGCCGGTGACGATGATGACCTTGCCGTCGAGTGATTTGGTGTTTGCCATGGTGCTCTCGTGTTTGCGATTACTTCTCGTTGGTGAAAATGATGGTGCCGGATGCGGCGAACATGCCGCCGACGCCGTGACAGACGGAGATTTTTGCGTCCTTGACCTGTGCCGGCGCGATGCCGCGCATCTGCCGCACGCTCTCCTGCAACGCGTACATGCCGTACATGCCCGAGTGCATGTAGCTGAGGCCGCCGCCGTTGGTGTTGAGCGGCAGCTTGCCGCCGGGTCGCGTGTTGCCGTCGGCGATAAACTTGCCGGTTTCCTCGTAGGGCATGAAGCCGAGATCGCCGAGGCCGTAGAGCGGCAGATGCGCGAAGGCGTCGTAGATCATCAGATGATCGACGTCCTTGTGGGTGATGCCGGCTTCCTTGAATGCTAAGGGCCCCGCCACCTTGAAGGCGCGCGATGAATCGAACGTCTCCATCTGGCTGACCATCGGCGTCTCGACGCTCTCGCCGGTGCCGAGGATGTAGACGGGCTTGCGCGGAAAGTCCTTGGCGCGATCGGCCGAAGTGAGGATCAGCGCGCCGCCGCCGTCGGTGACGAGGCAGCACTGCAAGAGGCGGAACGGATAGGCGATCATCCGCGAGTTGAGCACATCGGCGACCGTGATCGGGTCCTTCATCATCGCGCGCGGATTCTTCGCCGCCCATTCACGTTGCGCCACCGCGACGGACGCGATCTGCTCGTGCGTGATCCCGTAGGTCTTCATGAAGCGCAGCACCGGGATTGGGAACATGCTCGGCGGGCCGTAAACGCCGAACGGTGCCTCGAACTGGCCTTGCAGGCTGTAGGCCGGGATCGAGCGCGGCGGCTTGCCGATCATCGACTTGCCGCTCTCGGCATGGGTGATCAGCACCGTCTTGCACAGGCCGGCTTCGATGGCGGCGGCGGCGTGACGGACATGCAGCATGAACGAGCAGCCGCCGACCGAGGTGCCGTCGACCCAGGTGGGCGTGATGCCGAGATAATGCGCGATCTGCTGCGGCGTCTCCACAGCCGTTGCGATGCCGTCGATGTCCGAGAGTTTCAATCCGGCATCGGCGATGGCGTTGAGCGCCGCATCCGCGTGAAGCTGGATCTGCGACATATCAGGGATGACGCCGAGCTTGGTGGTTTCCGCCGCGCCGACCACGGCGACTTGATTGCGTCGCATGAGTTTAAGCCTTTGCCGGAGCGAACTGGGGGAGGGTGATGGCGTCGTCGAGCTTTTCGAACTTCACCTTCAGCGGCATGTCGAGCACCAATGCCTCCGGCGTCTGCGGACAATCGAGGATGTTGGCCATCATCCGCGGGCCTTCTTCCAGCGTCACCACGGCGATGGCGTAGGGTGGGGTGAAGCCCGGCGCAGCGGGGCGGTGATTGATGACGTAGCTGTAGAGCGTCGCCTTGCCGCTCGCCGGGAACACCGAGACCTTACGCGAGGCGCAGGCGGGGCAGAATGGACGCGGCGGGAAGTAGACGTGGTCGCAGGCGTCGCAGCGTTGCAGGCGCAATTCGCCGGCCTTGGTGCCGTCCCAGAAGTGTTGCGTTTCCGGTGTCGGAATGGGGCGCGCGCGCGCAGCTTCGGCCATATCTCGTTTCCTCATTTGTCGTGACGCGGATCGATCGAGCCCGCGCATGGTAATCTTGATGCGCCATTTTTCCGCCCAGCGTCAACGCTTCGGCGGTGGTTGACGGGCAGATATGCCGATGGCGTTGAGCCGTCCGCGAGACGGAATTGACGCGCGGCCGCGCCGCCGCGCTCCGCGCGCGGACCTCACGGCCGGCAAAAGATACCTTGCCAGCCGGCCTTGCATCCGGCAAACGCAAGACGATAGATTGTCGCAGAGAGATTATGCCGCATAACAAAAACAATCCGGGAGGAATGAGATGCTGAAAACAGCGATTGCAGCTTTGGGCTTGGGGATGGCCATGGGCATGTCCCTGGCGTCGCCGGTGCTGGCAGCGGACGCGCCGTCGGAAATCAAGCTCGGGACGCTCTACGCCTCGTCAGGCCGCTATGCCTCGATCTCGATGCCGGTCCACGCCGGGCTGAAGCTCTGGGTTGAACAGAAGAATGCCGAGGGCGGCGTCTATGTGAAGGCCTTCGACAAGAAGATCCCCATCAAGCTGATCGCCTATGACGACCAGAGCAACACGGCGACTGCCTCGACGCTCTACAATCAGCTCATCACCCAGGACAAGGTCGATCTCTTCGTGGCGGATTCCGGCTCGGTGCTGACCGCGCCGGCGGTGACCATCGCCCGCGACCACAAGATGTTCCTGTTCGACCAGACCGGCACCGGCGGCAGCTTCTTCTCCAAGGACAATCCGTATATCGCGCTGATGTCGGACCCGGTTTCCACCATCTGGCCGAAGCCGATCGCCGACTTCCTGACCAAGGACGGTCCGGCGCTCGGCATCAAGCGCGTCGCGATCCTGTATTCGACCAACGAGTTCACCGGCACGCAGGCCAACTCGCTGCGCAAGTTCATCAAGGACGCCAACGCGCCGATCGAGATCGTCTACGATCAGGGCGTGCCGACCGAGACCACCAACTATACGGTGATCCTCAACAACATCCGCGCGGCGAAACCGGACGCGGTGATTCACCTCGGCTACGCGCCGAACGACATCGCCTTCCTGCGCAACGTGCAGGACGTCGGCATCAAGTTCAACATGCTGTTCTGCATCTATCCGGGACTTGAGACCGAGCTGCTGGAGAAGAACGTCGGCGCCAAGGGCTTGCAGCACGTTTTCACCTACGTGCCGCCGTCCGAGATGGCCTATCCGGTCAACTTCGGCATGAACATCGCCGACTATCGCAAGGCGTGGGACAAGAAGTATTCCGACGGCAAGATCGAGTTCGGCTTCAACGCAGTGGCGGGCTACACCACGGCGCTGGTGATCGAGAAGACGCTGTCGGTTGCGACCAGCCTCGATCAGATGGAACTGCGCAAAGCGGTGTTCAGCCTTTCCGGCAAGCTCAAGACGCTCGACGGCACCTTCGCGCTCGACGAGACCGGCGGGCAGATCGGCGAACTGACGCCGCTCGGCCAGCTCGAACTCAACGACCACGGCCACATCAAGTTCGTCGCGGTCTATCCGCACGAGGTTGCGACCGGCAAGCCGGTCTATCCGAGGCCGTGAAAGGGCTTCGCTCCGAGACTCGCTTCGCTCGCGTCTCGGAGCCTGACGGGGAATTCGCACTGTGTGCGGATTTGCAACACGAAAGCCGTCGTCCCCGCGCAGGCGGGGACCCAGACGCCGCAGCGGTTCGGTTCAATCAACCAGGGTGAGGTTTTTCTACATCGACAAACGCCAGGGGTTATGGGTCCCCGCCTGCGCGGGGACGACGCCGGGATTGTTTGACCTCACGAGCTACATTTCGAGTCTGACTCGCCGCCAGACCGACGCAACGGAGACTTGATGCTGGCCTATCCGCTCATCGCCGGAGTTCTGTTCGGGCTGTACTTCAGCCTGCTCGGAATCGGGTTGAATCTGGTGTTCGGCGTCATGCGCATCGTCAATCTGGCGCACGGCGATTTCCTGATGCTGGGCGCGTTCGTCGCGTTCGGCGTGTTCTATCTTCTCGGGCTCGATCCGCTGCTGGCGGTGCCGCTGGCGTTCGTGCTGTTTGTCATCGTCGGCATCGTGCTGTACGGCCTGCTGGTGCCACGCCTGCAACAGTCGCGCGATCCGGAAATGCTGTCGATCATCCTGTTCTTCGGCCTGTCGCAGGTGATCGAGGCGCTGGTGACCATCGCTTTCGGCACCAGCGAGCGCTCGATCCCGAGCCGTGAACTCGGCAGCTTGATGACCGCTGCCGCCAAGGCGCTCGGCGCCAAGCCCGAGGGCGGGCCGGTGGACATTCTCGGCCAGTCGTTTCCGGCGGCGTGGGTGATCTCGGCGGTGGTGAGCGTCATCGCCATCGGCCTTGTCTATGTCTATCTCTACCGCACCCGGCTCGGCACCCTGACGCGCGCGGTGATGTCACGCCGCGACGAGGCGTTCGCCACCGGCATCAACGTCGATCGCGTTTGTGCCGCGGCCTTCGGCATCGGGCTCGGCCTTGCAGCGATCGCCGGCGTGTTCGCGCCGTTCATGTTCGGCTCAGTGACGCCGGCGTTCGGAGCGGATGCGACGGTGACGGCCTTCGTCATCGTGGTGCTGGGCTCGCTGGGCAATCCGCTCGGCACAGCGCTGGGCGGCGTCGTCTATGGCATCTGTTACATGCTGGTGCAGACCTTCCTGTCGTCGTGGGCGGACCTGTTGCCCTATGTGTTGTTGATCCTCGTCCTGTTGCTGCGGCCGAGCGGGCTGTTGGGAAGGAAGGTGCGCGTTGCCTAGTTTCGTGCGCCATTTGCTGTTGATCGTCGCGCCGTTGATCGCCGCTTTCGCGATCCTGCCCGGCGTCTACGACAACCACCTGCTGCTGTTCAACTTCGTGATCTTTCTGATCCTCGCGCAGGGCGTGAACATCATCTACGGCTTCACCGGGTATCTGCCGTTCGGTTATGTCGGTTTCTTCGGCGCGGGAGCTTATGGCTTCGCCATCATGGTGATGCACTTTCAGACGCCGGCGCCGCTGGCGGTGCTGGTCGCGGGTGTGGTCGGCGTGTTGCTAGGTCTGTTGCTGACGCCGTTGCTGCGGCTGTCGGGTGCATACTTCGCCATCGCCAATCTGGCTGCGGCGCTCGCGGTGCTGCACTTCGTCGCCAATCCGGCGCTGGAGTCGATTACCAAGGGACCGTATGGCGTGGCCCTCAACGGCACCTTCAATCCGACGCTCGCCTATGTCGGCGCGGTAATCATCCTGGCGCTGACGCTCGGCATCGTGGTGTTCCTGCGCAACTCCAGTTTCGGCATGGCCTTGCAGGCGGTGCGCGAGGACGCAGTGAGCGCGGCGATGGCCGGCGTCAACGTGGTGAAGATGCGGGTGATCGCCTGGCTGGCGTCGGCGCTGGTCGCGGGCCTCGCCGGTGGCGTGTTCGCCTGGTACGTCTCGGTGTTCTATCCCGACAACGTGTTCAGCAATGACTTCAGCATCTTCGCTATCGTGTTTGCGCTGTTTGGCGGCGTTGCGACCATCATGGGCCCGATCGTCGGCGTGCTGATCCTCTATGGCGTCTACAACCTGATCGGCTTCACCACGCCGCAGTATTTTCAATTGATCTATGGCGTGCTGATCATGGCGCTGGTGCTGTTCCTGCCGGCCGGTCTGGTGTCGCTGGCAACGCGGCGAGGCTGGAATGTCCCCTGACGCCAAGCCCATTCTTACCGTCAACGGACTGGTCAAGCGCTTCGGCGGCTTCCATGCGCTGGACGGCCTGAGCTTTCATGTCTCATCGGGCGAAATCCTCGGGCTGGTCGGCCCGAACGGCTCCGGCAAGACCACGGCGATCAACGTCATCTCCGGGTTGTATGCGCCGGACGACGGCACGCTGACCTATGACGGCGCATCGATCGGCGGCTTGGCCTCGCACAAGCTGGTTCATCGCGGCATCAACCGCACGTTCCAGATTCCGAAACCGTTCCTGTCGCTCACCGTGCGGCAGAACGTCGAAGTGGCGCTGGCCTATGGCCGCGTTGGGGTCGCGCCACCGAAGTTGTCCGATCTGCTTGAACAGTATCATCTCGCAGAATTCGCTGACCGTCCCGCCGCTGATCTCAACAGTTCGCAGCAAAAGATGCTGGACCTGGTGCGCGCGCTGGCGACGCGGCCGCGGCTGTTGTTGCTCGACGAACTCGCGGCTGGTCTCAACCCGACCGAACTCGACTGGATCGCCGGGCACATCAAGGCGCTGGCGCAATCCGGCCTCGCCATCATCGTGGTCGAGCATCTGATGGGCTTCATCGAACAGATCACCGACCGCGTGATCGTGATGAACGCCGGCAAGGAAATTTTCGAGGGGACGCTCGCGGTGGCCGTCAAGGTGCCGCAGGTGATCGAGGTGTTTCTCGGAGGCGAACATGGCGCCTGAAGCCGCATCGTTGTTGGACGCGAAAGGCGTCGATGCCGGCTACGGCACCATGCAGGTGTTGTGGGGCGTCGATCTCGACGTGCGGCTGGGCGAGACCGTGCTGCTGCTCGGCGCCAACGGCGCGGGCAAGACCACGTTTCTCAAATCGCTGGTCGGGCTGATCGACACGCGACAAGGCCACATCGCGCTCGGCGGCCGCGACGTGACGCGGATGCGCTCCAGCGACCGGATGCGGCTCGGCATGACCTATATGTCGGAACTGGCGGTGTTTCCCGATCTATCGATCGAGGAAAACCTGAAAGTCGGCGCGCAAGCGCTCGGCCACGCCAATCCCGGCGCGCGCACCGAAGAGCTCTATGGGCTGTTTCCGGTGCTGCGTGAAAAGCGCCGCAACGCGGCCTCCACGCTCTCGGGCGGTCAGCGCAAGATGCTCGGCATCGCCAAGGCGCTCGCGGCGGAGCCGAAGCTGTTGGTGATGGATGAGCCCTCCGCTGGGCTGTCGCCGCTCTTGGTCAAGGAAGTGCTTCAGGTGCTGAGCCGCCTGCAAGGTCAGGGGCTGGCGCTGCTGATCGCCGAGCAGAACATCGGATTCCTTGAAGTCGCGACGCGGGTGTTCGTGCTGGAAGGCGGCCGCATCCGCTTTTCCGGCACCGTCGCCGAGATGAGCGACAATGAAGCATTGCGCCGGGCCTATTTCGGTTTGAAGTAAATTCCTCTAAGACCGAACCCAAGACCAACAAGAATGGGTGCGGCGATGGGCGGCGGAAGCGATCTCACGGCATTGACTGTTGCGGAACTGGCGGGACTGCTCGCGCAGCGCAAGATTTCTTCCGTCGAACTCACCGACGCGTGTCTGGCGCGTATCGCGCGCCACAATGAGGCGCTGCACGCCTTCATCGCGATTTATGCCGACGAGGCGCGCACTGCCGCGAAGGCCGCCGATCTCGCACGTTCCGCTGGCTATGCACTGGGGCCGCTGCACGGCATTCCGTTTGGGTTGAAAGACCTCGTCGATCTCGAAGGCAAGGTGACCACCGGCGGCTCGAAGGTCTGGGAGAAGCGCGTCTCGCCGTCGACCGGCACGCTGGCGCGCACACTGGTTGCGAACGGCATGATCGTCGCAGGGAAGACCCATACAGTGGAATTCGCGTTCGGTGCTTGGGGCACCAACCAGCACATGGGCGCGCCGCGCAATCCGTGGGATATGCGCGAGGCACGCACGCCGGGCGGCTCGTCCAGCGGCTCCGGCGTCGCGGTGGCGGCGCGGCTGGTGCCGTGGGCGGTCGGGACCGACACCGGCGGCTCGGTGCGGATTCCCTCGGCGCTGTGCGGCATCACCGGATTGAAGACCACGATCGGGCAGGTGGCGACCGACGGCATCTTGCCGCTCTCGACCACGCTCGACACGCCGGGCCCGCTGGCGCGCAGCGCGACCGACACCGCGATCCTGTTCGCTGCGATGCGCGGCGCGGACGCGCGCGTCATCGACGCGGTTCTCAACGGCCCACCGCCGCGTGGCGTTCAGGGCCTGCGGCTGGCAAGGATGCCCGACAACGAGCGCGACGTCTGCGAACCGGCGGTGCTCGCCGCTTACGATGCCTCGCTGGCGCAACTGGCCGACATGGGCGCGGAGATCGTCGATGTCACGCTGCCGTTCCGCATCAAGGATTTCGGCGCGCTGACCGGCCGCTTGATTGCGGCGGAAGGCTATTCGTTCCTGAAAGGGATCATCGACGATCCCGCCGCGCCGGTGGATGAGGCCGTGCGCGCGCGCTTCGCTGTGGCGCGCAGCATGACGGTGACGGACTATCTGCGATTGCTGCGCGAGCGCGAAGCGATGAGCGCTGCCGCCGACACGGCGCTCGCCGATGTCGACGCGCTGCTGACGCCGACGACGCCGATGACCGCACATCCCACCGCGACCGCCGAACAGCAGAACATCGTGCCGTCGCACTTCACACGCATGGCAAATTTCCTCGGCCGCTGCGCGCTTGCGGTGCCGAACGGCTTTTCGCCATCGGGCCTACCGACCTCGCTGCATATCGTCTGCGCCGCAAATGCGGAGGCGATGGCGCTGCGCATCGGCCGCGCCTATCAGACCGTCACCGACTGGCACCGCCGCGCGCCGTCGCTCGACGGCGTCGCGTAGGGGAGAGCGATGCGAACCATCAGGATCGGCTCCGGCGCGGGCTATTCGGGCGATCGCATCGAACCGGCGGTCGAACTCGCGGAGAAGGGCGGTATCCAGTATCTGGTGTTCGAATGCCTCGGCGAGCGCACCGTGGCGCTAGCGCAGCGCGCGCGGCTGAAAAATCCTGACGACGGTTTCGATCCCCTCTTAGAGGCGCGGATGCGCGCGGTGCTGCCGGCGTGCGCGAAGAACGGCATCAAGATCGTCACCAACATGGGCGCGGCCAATCCATGGGCGGCGGTGCGCAAGACCGCGCAGATCGCGGCGTCGCTCGGCCTGTCGCGGTTGAAGATCGCGGCCGTGATGGGCGACGACGTGCTGGACGCCTGCAAGCAGCACGATTTGCCGCTGATCGAGATCGACGGCACCTTGAAGACGCTCGGTAACCGCATCGTCTCCGCCAACGCCTATCTCGGCGCGGAGCCGATGGCGGCGGCGCTGAAAGCCGGCGCGGATATCGTCATCACCGGCCGCGCTTCCGATCCGGCGTTGTTTCTCGCGCCGATGATCGACGCATTCAATTGGCCGATGGACGATTGGAATCTGCTCGGGCGCGGCACCGTCGCCGGGCATCTGCTGGAATGCGCCGGGCAGGTGACCGGCGGCTATTTCGCCGATCCCGGCTTCAAGGATGTCGCGGGGCTGGCGCGGCTTGGCTTTCCGATCGGGGAAGTGAGCGAGGACGGCGGCCTCGTCATCACCAAGGTTGCGGGCTCCGGCGGCGAAGTCTCGGCGCGCACCTGCAAGGAGCAGTTGCTTTACGAGGTGCATGATCCGGCGCGCTACATGCAGCCGGATGTCGTCGCGGACTTCTCGCAAGTGTCGGTCGAGGAGATCGGCCCGGATCGCGTGCGCGTCTCAGGCGGGCGCGGCCAGCCGCGCCCCGATACGTTGAAAATCTCGGTCGGCTATGTCGACGGCTACATCGGCGAGGGGCAGATGTCCTACGCCGGGCCCGGCGCGGAGGCCCGCGCGCGGCTGGCGCTGGAGATCGTGCGCGAGCGGTTGAAGCTCACAAAGGTCGAGGCCAGCGAATGGCGCTTCGACTTGATCGGTATCGACGCTCTGCATGGTACGCAGCGTTCGCAGGGCAGCGCACCTTATGAGGTGCGCGTCCGCGTCGCCGGCCGCACCGATACGCTCAAGGAAGCGGTGCGGATCGGCGACGAGGTCGAGACGCTTTACACCAACGGCCCGGCGGGTGGCGGCGGCGCGTTCAAATCGGCGCGCGATATCGTCGCGGTCGCCTCGGTGCTGCTGCCGCGCGATCTGGTCGCGCCGCAAGTCCGTTTCGTGGAGGCGTGAATGGCGAAGCTGCGCGACATTGCCCATTCCCGCACCGGAGATAAGGGCAACATTTCCAACATCTCGGTGATCGCTTTTGACGCGCGGCACTACCCGCTGCTGTGCGAACAGGTGACGGCCGCGCGCGTCAAGGCACATTTCGAGGGCATCGTGTTCGGCGAGGTGGTGCGTTACGAACTGCCCAACATCGCCGCGCTGAATTTCGTGCTCGATCAGGCGCTGGGCGGTGGCGTGACGCGATCGCTGGCGCTCGATGCGCATGGCAAATCGCTCAGTTCTGCGCTACTCGATCTGGAAATCGAGCTTCCGCCGGATCATGATCGCGGCGCCGCCTAGGTTGTTTGGCTTTTGATGGGTTTATTGATCGTCATGCGCGGACTTGATCCGCGCATCCATCTTCAAGAAGGATGGATTGCCGGGTCAAGCCCGGCAATGACGACTGAGATGCTTTCGTCAATCTCTGAAACACTCTAGCTTCCAGAACGTAATTTTCCCTCCAGCGAGTTTGCATGATGTTGAACACTCCGACCCTCGATTCCCTTGCCGCCGATCTCGAAGCCGGGCGCACCACGGCGCGCGCACTGGTGGAGGATTGCCTCGCCAAAATTGCGGACAAGAACGGCGAGGGGGCGCGGACCTTCATTCACGTCGATACCGAGGGCGCGAAGGCTGCCGCCGACGCCATGGACAAATTGCGCAAGGCCAATGCCGCGCCGTCGTGCTTTGCCGGCATTCCGGTCTCGATCAAGGACCTGTTCGACATCAAGGGCCAGCAGACCCGCGCCGGCTCGAAGGCGCTTGACGATACGCCGCCCGCCGCCACCGACGCGACCGTCGTGGCGCGGCTGCGCCGGGCCGGCTTTGTGCTGATCGGCCGCAGCAACATGGTGGAGTTCGCCTATTCCGGCCTCGGCCTCAATCCGCATTACGGCACGCCGAAAAGCCCGTGGCGGCGCGACGTCGGCCATGTGCCCGGCGGCTCATCCTCCGGCGCGGCCGTGTCGGTGACGGACGGCATGGCGCACGGCGCGCTCGGCACCGACACCGGCGGCTCGTGCCGGATTCCGGCGGCCTATTGCGGCATCGTCGGTTACAAGCCGACCGCGCGGCGGATTCCGCTCGATGGCGGCGTGCCGCTGTCGTTTACGCTCGACGGCTATGGGCCGCTGGCGCGCAGCGTCGCCTGTTGCGTCACGCTCGATGCGGTTCATGCCGATGAGCCGATCAAGCCGGTCGCGCCGCGTCCGATCAAGGGGATGCGGCTCGCGATCCCGACCACGGTGGCGTTCGATGAGATTGCCGACGACGTCGCGCAGGCGTTCGAGCGCGCGGTGGCGAAGCTGGCGCAGCAGGGCGCGGTGATCGAGCGTATCGCGGTGCCTGAATTTGCCGAGGTCGCGGTGCTCAACGCCAAGGGCGGTTTTTCCGGCGCGGAAGCCTGGGCCTGGCATCGCGCGCTGATCGCGCGGCGCGGCGCCGACTACGATCCGCGCGTCATCAGCCGCATCCGTCGCGGCGAAGGCCAGAGCGCCGCGGACTATGTCGATCTTTTGAAACATCGCCGCGCGATGATCGACGGTTTCGATGCGCGCATTGCTCGGTTCGACGCTCTAGTGATGCCGACCATCGCCATTACGCCGCCGCGCATCGCCGACCTCGAGAAGGACGACGACGCCTACGCGAAGGCAAACGTACTGTCGCTCCGCAACTGCACGCTGATCAACACCATCGACGGCTGCGCCATCACCTTGCCGATCCAGCGCGAGGGTGAAGCGCCGGTCGGCCTGATGCTGGCAGCGTCCGGTGGCGCGGATCGTCGCATTTTCGAACTCGCCGCGGGCATCGAAACCGCCGTGCGCGGCTGACGGGAAACGGGTGGCGGCGGCGCGGGCCGATGCGCATATCATCTGGTGTCTGTTTTCGGAGGCCATGACATGCCCAGCGCCCGCACCGCCCGCCTGATCGATCCGCCGCTGGCGGTTGGGACAATCGATTGGCAACGCGTCAGCGACGATCTCGATGCGCGCGGCTGCGCGGTGATCGAGAACTTGCTGACGCCGCAGCAATGCGTCGATCTCGCCGCGCTCTATCCCGATGATGCGCGTTTCCGCAGCCGCATCGTGATGGCGCGGCACGGCTTCGGGCGCGGCGAATACAAGTATTTCAACTACCCGCTGCCAGAGCCGATCGCGCATTTGCGTCCGGCGCTTTACGCGCCGTTGTCGCAGATCGCCAATCGCTGGAACGCGACCATGGGCATCGACGTGCGCTATCCGGCGACGCATGACGAATTTCTCGCGCGCTGCCACGAGGCGGGACAGACCCGGCCGACGCCGCTGCTGCTGCAATACGTCACCGACGATTACAACTGCCTGCATCAGGACCTTTACGGTGAGCACGTGTTTCCGTTGCAGGTCGCGGTGCTGCTGTCGGAACCGGGCCGCGATTTCACCGGTGGCGAATTCGTACTCACCGAGCAGCGGCCCCGCATGCAATCGCGTGCCGAGGTGGTGCCGTTGACGCAAGGCGATGCGGTGGTGTTCGCTGTGCACCACCGGCCGGTGCAGGGCACGCGCGGATCGTATCGCGTCAACCTTCGGCATGGCGTCAGCCGGTTGCGCTCCGGCCACCGTCATACCGTCGGGATCATTTTCCACGATGCCAAGTGAGGAAGGCGGAGACGTGAGGACGTGACCGGCGATCTGTTCGCGGGCGTAGCGGAAGCGCAGTCGTCGCGCGAGACGATGGCGGAGGGCGCGGTGCTGCTGCGCGGCTTCACGCTGGCGCGACAGGACGAATTGCTCGCGGCGCTGCGCGAGGTGATCGCCGTCGCGCCGTTCCGCCACATGGTGACGCCGGGCGGTTTCACCATGTCGGTGGCGATGACCAATTGCGGCAAGGTCGGCTGGGTGACGGATCGGCGCGGCTATCGTTACGACGCAAACGATCCCGAGAGCGGCCAACCGTGGCCGGCGATGCTGCCTGTGTTGCTGCAACTGGCGCATGATGCGGCAGAGGCGAGCGGCTTCAACGATTTCGCGCCGGATGCGTGTTTGATCAATCGCTACGTGCCGGGCGCGAAGATGTCGCTGCATCAGGACAAGGACGAGACGGATTTTTCCGCGCCCATCGTTTCGGTTTCACTGGGATTGCCGGCGACATTTCTGTTCGGCGGTTTGAAACGCAGCGACAAGACGCAACGTTATCGCTTAACCCACGGCGATGTCGTGGTGTGGGGCGGGCCGTCGCGCTTATTCTATCACGGCGTCGCGCCGCTGGCGGAAGGCGAGCATCCGTTGCTCAAGCGTCAACGCATCAACCTGACATTTCGCAAGACGGCATAAGCGCATCGATAAGGTAGCATCGTAGCCTGTGCATCGTTGTGCTGACATGCGCGTTGCGCGCTAGTCAGAATTTAGATCGTTCAATAGACTTCACGCCATCGCAAAACCGCGTGAGGAAAGAATGAAGCCTGTTACTGGTATCGCTGTAGCGCTTTTCGCTTTGGGGTTAGTGACGCGTGTGTCGGCGGAGCCGATCACCAAGCCGCTGAACATCGCGGTGCTCAACGACAAGAGTTCGGTGTTTTCTGACGCCGGCGGTGTCGGCAGTGTCGCGGCGGCGCAGCTTGCCATCGAAGATGTCGGCGGCAAGGTGCGGGGACAGCCGGTGGTGCTGCTCGCGCCCGACCATCAGAACAAGACCGATATCGGCGTCAATCTCGCGCGTAATCTCTACGACCAGCAGGACGTGAGCGCGATCTTCGACATCGGCAACTCGTCGATCTCGCTCGCGGTGCAAGATCTCGCCCGCGAGCGCGGCAAGATCGTCGTGCATGTCGGCTCCGCGACCGCCGATGTGTTCGGTAAGTCCTGCTCGCCGACCGGCGCGATGTGGCTCTACGATACTTACTCGCTGGCGCAGGGCGTCGCGAAGTCGATCGTGCGGCAGGGTGGCGACACCTGGTTCTTCATCACCGCGGATTATGCGTTCGGCACCGCCATGCAGGCGGAAGTCTCGAAGGTGGTGACGGCGGCGGGCGGCAAGGTGCTGGGCTCAGTGAAACATCCGGTCGGTACCATGGACTTCTCGTCGTTCCTGCTCCAGGCGCAGGCCTCCGGTGCGAAGATCATCGCGCTCGCCAATGCGTCGGGCGACACAGTCACCAACATCAAGCAGGCGCGGGAATTCCAGATCGGCGAGGGCAAGCAGAAGCTGGCGGTGCTGATCTATTACTTGACCTCGGTGCATTCGCTCGGGCCGGAGGCGATGCAGGGCGTACAGTTTCTCTCGGGCTATTACTGGGATCATAACGACGCCAGCCGCGCTTTTGCCAAACGTTTCGCGGCAAAGCACGGCGGCAAGATGCCGACCCACGCGCAGGCCGGCGTCTACAGCGCCGTGCTGCATTATCTCCGCGCGGTGGAAGCGGCCAATGACAACGACGGCCTGACCGTGATGCGCAAGATGAAGGCCACGCCGGTGAATGACTTCTTCGCACCCGGCGCGCGCATTCGTGCCGATGGCCGGCTGATGAACGACATGCTGCTGGTGGAAGCCAAGGGCCCGAAGGACGTCAAGAGCGAGTGGGATCTGTTGACGGTCAAGGGCACCATCAAGGCTGAGGATATCATGCGGCCGATCAGCGACGGCGGCTGCACCCGCCTCGATCCGCCGCCGACGTAAGGCGGCGATTCCCGTCATTGCGAGGAGCGTCAGCGACGAAGCAATCCAGACTCTTCAAGTAAGACTGGATTGCTTCGCTTCGCTCGCAATGACGAATTACAAAGCGATTTGCTTTTTGACGAAAACACCCCTCCGTCATGCCCGGCCTTGTGCCGGGCATCCACGTTTTCCTTGTTTCAATCAACGGTTTAGACGTGGATGGCCGGGACGAGCCCGGCCATGACGCATAGTTGCTTCTGTTCGAGTGAAACTTGCTCGCGGTCGTTCCGGCGCTACTCGTCCACCACACCATTGCGCAGGATGCCTAAGCCATCGGCTTCCACCTCGATCACGTCGCCGGGCTTGAGGAAGCGCGGCGGGTCGAAGCGGGCGCCGGCGCCGGTCGGCGTGCCGGTGATGATGACATCGCCCGGAACCAGCGTGGTGAAGGTCGAGATGTAGTTGATGATATAGCGGAAGCTGAAGATCATCCGCTTGGTGCGATCGCTCTGCCGCGTTTCGCCGTTGACGCGCGTGGTCAGCGCGATGTCGGCGATCTGCGCCTCGTCGGTGTAGGGCACCAGCCACGGGCCGAGGCTTCCGGTGGAATCGAAGTTCTTGCCCTGCGTCACGTTGAACTTGGCGTGGCGCACCCAGTCGCGAATGGTGCCCTCATTGCACAGCGTGATCGCCGCGATGTGACCGAGCGCATCGCGTTCCGCGATGTGGCGGCCGGGCTTGCCGATTACGATCACCACTTCGCCTTCGTAGTCGAGTTGCGGCGATGCCTTCGGCCGCACCAGCGGCGCGCCGTGGCCGACGAAGGAGCGCGGCGTGCGCATGAACATGCTGGGATAGGGCGGCGCATCCTTGCCGTCCTTGTACTCGGCGTTGCGGTCCGGATAGTTGACACCGATGCAGATGATCTTTTCCGGTGCCTGGATCGGCGGCTGCCAGGTGACGGCGTCGAGCGCGATGTCGGGCGAACGCCCGGCGGCGGCGTCCGCGAGTTTCATCAGCGCGCCGTCGGCGATGACTTCGCGCAGCGTCGGAAAGGTTTTGCCGAAGCGCGCCGACAAATCGACGATGCCGGCATCGGTCACCGCGCCATAGCGCGTCGCGCCGTTAGTCACGCCTTGGGCGGTGAAGGTGGCGAGGCGGGGACGGGTCACAGCAATCATTTCTTAGTCCGCCACGATCACGTCGGCCTTGAACTTGGCGTCGCGCACGGTTTGGCCGACGAACGGCGAGCCTTCCTCGAACCACGAGCGCGGCGCGGGCGAACCCCACAGCGTCTGGCGGCGCGGATCGCGCAGCGACCAGCGCAGCGGTTCGTGGTCGTGATCCATGGTGTTGTAGTCGCTGGTGTAGATCTCCAGCCGATGTCCGTCGGGATCGCGCACGTAGAGGAAGAACGCGTTGGAGATGCCGTGGCGGCCGGGACCGCGTTCCATGTTGGTGAGGTAGCCGCACGACGCCATCACGTCGCACAGATGCAGGATGTTCATCGCGGTCGGCACCCAATAGGCGAAGTGGTGCAGGCGCGGGCCGTTGCCGTTGGTGATGGCGAAGTCGTGAACGTTGCCCTTGCGGTGCATCCAGGCGGCGGCGATGCGGCCGTTCGGGCCGTCTTCTTCGGCGTATTCGGTAAGCCGGAAACCGAGCCGCGCGTAGAAATCGACGGTGTCCTGCACTTCAGCGGCAAACACGTTGAAGTGGTCGAGCCGCTGCGGATGGCAGCCCTTGTAGAGTTCGTAGCGGCGCAACAGGTGCGGGCGCTTCTCCATGGTTGCGTAGAGTTCGATGCGATAGCCGAACGGATCGATGAATTGCAGGGTGCGGCCCTGGAACGGCACCTCGGCGAAGGCGTGCTCGATCTTGTTGGCCGCCATGAAGGCCGCCGCCTTGTCGAGGTCCTTGTCGTTGCCGACCTTGAAGCCGAGCCGGTTGCAGGCGGCGACTTGCGCCTTGCGCAGCACCAGCGAGTGATGCTGATGCTCCTCGGAGCCGCGCAGGTAGACCACGTCGCCATCGGCGTCCTCGACGTGCAGCCCGATGATGGTCTCGTAGAACTTGCGGCTGGCGTTGAGGTCGGTGACATCGAGCACGGCGTGGCTCGAGCGGAGGACGTTGAACGGCGGATCGAAGACGTGCTGCGGGACCGGCATGATGGTTTTTCCAGAATGCGTTGAAATGATACTCGCTTGGTGATGTCGTAAGGTCGTTGATCCGGATCAAACGATGAATTCAACCGGACGTGGTTTGCTTCGCCAGATGCTGGTGGATGTTGTTGCGTTTCCAGCTCATGTCCTTGTCGTTGATCTGCATGTCGAAGGACAAAGCGAACGGCATTGCTGCGAATGCCGGTTCGAGGAATTGCGAGAGCGCCTGGAAGATGTGCTCGCCGGCGCGTTGCCGCGTCGGCAGGCCGCGGCCTTCGCCGAGCCGCAGCACCATGGCGAGAAAGCCCATGTCGGGATTGCCGTCGGCGATGGCGTAGTGCTCGCAACGGATGGCGCGGACGCGGATGCCACCGAGCGGGAAGATGCCGGTCTCGACCGCGGCCTTGCGCACCACCTCGACGGCGGCGGCGATATCGACGCGGGGTTCGAGATTGGCCGAGTATTCCAGCGTGAAATGTGGCATGTCGCTATCTGCTCGTATGCTCGATATCGTCGCCGCAACGACATCGGGTCGATCGGTTTCCGCGCGGCGGTTGCGGGAAATGCCAGCCCAAAATTCTTGCCTTGGACGACGGGTCCGGAATATGATTAACATGTTAAATGAAATCTGGCAATCGGCCGGAGCTGGAAACCGGGAAAGCGTATCGGGCGAACCATGGACACATCGCATAAAAGGCCCGCACCGATGCCGGTAAAGACCCCCGCGCCGCGCGGCGGCGTTCGCCAGCGCAAGGTTGCCGCGCGCGTCGAACAGTCCGGCGGCCGGGCGGCGCCGATGCGCGAATTCTCGCGTTCGCTGCCGATGGCGCTGTTGCGCGCCCGCGAAGCTGTGATGCGCCACTTTCGCGCCTCGCTGCGCAAGCACGCGCTGACCGAGCAACAGTGGCGCATTCTGCGCGCGCTGGCTGGCGTGGACACCATCGAGGTCACAGAACTGGCGCGCTCCGCCTATCTGCTCGGCCCCAGCCTGTCGCGCATCCTGCGCGACCTGGAGCAGCGCGGCCTGATCGAACGCCGCAGCGTCAAGACGGATTTGCGGCGCGGCCTGGTGTCGATCAGCGCCGAGGGGTTGCGCCTGATCGAGGCGGTGGCGCCGTCGTCGGAGGCGATCTACGCGGAGATGACGCGGCGCTACGGCGCTGATCGGCTTGCTGCACTGCACGAGATGTTGAGCGCGCTGGAGGCGAGCCTCGCGGACATGCCGTTGCCCGGCAATGGCCACCTCAAGGACGAGGACGACGACGCATCCCTGTGACCGCAAAATTGCATGACCGCTTGTCGCACGGGCATGTACCAATAGTGCGAGTGCATGGCTTCCGATACTTGCGGGAGGCATGGACAGGTCCCCGCGTTTTCGCGCAAACTGACCTTCAACAAAAATCAACAACGGGAGCGAACGCCGCGCCATGGTGACCGTGCAGGTTGAGAAGCTGATCGATTTCGTCGCCGATGTGTTTGCCCACGCCGGCTCCTCGCAGGAAGAAGCCAGGCGGATCGCGACCTACCTCACCACCGCCAATCTGACCGGCCACGACAGCCACGGCGTCATCCGCGTGCCGGTCTATGTGCGATGGAAGGGTCTGGGCGCTGTGGTGCCCGATCAAACCGTCGATCTGGTGGTGGATACGCCGTCGCTGGCGGTGGTGGACGGCAAGTTCGGCTACGGCCAGACCGTCGGCCCACAGGCGGTGAAGATCGGCATCGAGAAGTGCAAAGCGAGCGGGCTCGCGGCGGTGGCGCTGCGCAACGCGGGCCATATCGGGCGCGTCGGCGACTGGGCCGAAATGGCGGCGGCGGAAGGGCTCGTCTCGATTCATTTCGTCAATGCGGCGGGTTCGATCCTGGTCGCGCCCTATGGCGGCGTCGAGCGGCGGCTTTCCACCGCGCCGTATTGCGTGGGTATTCCGCGCAAGGGCCAACGGCCGATCGTGCTCGACTTCGCGACCTCGATCGTCGCCGAGGGCAAAGTGCTGGTGGCAAGCCGCGGCGGCAAGAAGCTGCCGACCGGCGCGCTGATCGATGCCGACGGCACGCTGAGCGAGGACCCGCATGTGCTTTACGGACCTTACACGCAGGACGGCACCCGCGATCATTCGCAAGGCAAGGGCGCGATCCGCGCCTTCGGCGATCACAAGGGCTCGGGGCTGGCGCTGATCTGCGAACTGCTCGGCGGTGCCTTGACCGGCACTGGTGCCACCGCGCCGAACCGCCGCTTCGCCAACGGGATGCTGGCGATCTACATCGATCCCAAGCGGATCGATCCCGCCAATTTCTTCGATGGCGAGATGTCCCGTTACGTCGACTACTACAAGGACACCAAGCCGGTGAAGGGCAATGACGGCGTGCTGATCCCCGGCGATCCGGAAGCGCGGACGCGCGCCGAGCGCACCGCCAACGGTGTGCCGCTGCCGGACGACACATGGGCCGCCATCGTCAACACCGCGCGCGAGGTCGGCGTCAGCGAGGCCGCGATCGCCAAGGCGACCGCGTCATAGCGGCGGGAACAGCTTTCCAGCGCTCCGCGCGAGCCATCAGCAATTTCGAACACTCACTTCCCATCATCGAGAGGACAACGGGCACATGGCCAACAACGTCAAGAAACTCTGGGCTGAAGGCAAGGCCGTGGTGAACGGCTGGCTGGCGATCCCGTCGGGATTTTCCGCTGAGGTGATGGCGCAATGCGGCTTCGACAGCGTCACCGTGGATATGCAGCACGGCGTGCAGGATTATCAGTCGATGGTGCAATGCTTTCAGGCGATGCAGGCGCATCCGGTGACGCCGATGGTGCGCGTGCCGTGGAACGAGCCCGGCATCATCGGCAAGGTGCTGGACGGTGGCGCTTACGGCGTGATCTGTCCGATGATCAACACCAAGCAGGAAGCGGAGAACTTCGTCTCCTACTGCAAGTATCCGCCGCGCGGCACCCGTAGCAACGGGCCGATCCGTGCCGGGCTCTATGGTTCCTCCAGCGGCTATCAGACCACCGCCAACGAGGAGACACTGTGCATTCCGATGATCGAGACCAAGACGGCGGTGAAGAACATGACGGCGATCCTCGATGTCGAAGGCATTGCCGGCGTCTATGTCGGCCCGTCGGATCTCGGTTTCTCTTACGGTTTGGTGCCGAAACTCGACCGCGACGAGCCGGAGATTCTCAAGATCTATGACAAGCTGATCAAGGAATGCAGCAAGCGCGGCATTTCGGCCGGAATCCATTGCAGCGGCCCGGCCGGCGCGCTGCGCGCCATCAATATGGGCTTCAAGCTGGTGACGCTGCTCAACGACAGCGGCATCATGGCGACCGGCGCGCGCGCCTGGGTTACGGAAACCCGCAAGGGCGCGAAGGGCAAGGCCTGATAAATTAAGGTCTGATATCTGTTGCGACGATTGACCCGTTCGATGCGAGCGGATCAATCGCAGCACAGTTGCTTGCGGCGGGGCATCGTCTCAAGCCGGCTTCAATGCCTGTTGTCGGGACGGCAATGGCGGAAACGCGAGCGCAATCGCGACCGCGCCGAGCCCGACTACGAACGAGCCGATGAACATCCAGTGGTAAGCGCCGAAGCTGTCGAACACCCAGCCGCCGGCGATGGGGCCGAGCGCCATGCCGAGGCTCGATGTCATCGTCGCCGCGCCGAATACGGTGCCCATGATGCGCTGGCCGAAATACTCGCGCGCCAGCACGGCGTAGAGCGGCATCACGCCGCCATATGTGGTGCCGAAGATCAGTGCCAGCGCATAGAACTGCGGCAGCGTGCTGACGCTCATATAGGCCGCGATCACCACCGCCTGCACGGCGAGGCCGGCGACAAGTACGGGCTTGACGCCGAAGCGATCGGCGAGCACGCCGAGCAACACGCGGCCGCCAAGCCCGGCTAATCCTTCGACGCTGTAGATGCTGACGGCCGCGAGCGGCGCGACGCCGCAGGTCATCGCATAGCTGACCATGTGGAAAATCGGCCCGGCATGGGCGGCGCAGCACAGGAAGAACGTCGCTGCGAGCACCGCGAATTGCGGCGTGCGCAACGCGGCGGAGGCTGAGAGGCCGTGGTCCTCGACCTGCGCGGCGTTCACGGCATCGTCGACCGGCGCGTCGGGCGGGCGGCGCACCAGCAACGCCGCCGGGATCAGTAAAATCCACGCGACGACGCCGATTGTTGCCATCGCGGTGCGCCAGTCGTAGGTCGTCAGCAGCCATCCGGCGAACGGCGAGATCGTCATCGGCGCGACGCCCATGCCGGCCGAGACCAGCGACACCGCGAGGCTGCGATTGGTGGTGAACCACGCCGTCGCTGTGGCGATCATCGGTGCGAAGAATGCGCCGGCCGAAAGTCCGACCAGAATACCGTAGACGAGTTGAAAACCGACGATGGTGGTCATCCGGCTTGCCAGCACCAGCGCAAGCCCGAGCAGGATCGCGCCGGCCAGCACGACGGGGCGGCTGCCGTAACGATCGCTGAGCGTGCCCCAGCCGAAGCCGGCCGCGCCCATGACCAGGAAGTTCAGCGTCATCGCGCTGGAGATGCCGGCGCGAGTCCAGCCGGTCGCTTCTGACATCGGTTGCAGAAAGATCGCCAGCGAAAACATCGCGCCGATCCCGACGCAGGTCATCAGTGCGCCGGCGGCGATGATGACCCAGCGATACGACGAGGTGACGTGCGGTTCCGACATGAATGCCTCTCGAAAGCCCTTGGCCAAGTTGCCGTTTGTCCGAAGGACGCGGGAAGGGCGCGTGATCCGACACGCCTTTACCGATATTTTATACGGATCGCGGCATTCGCATCGTCTGACGGAACAAGGCGATAGCCAAGGGGCAGGCATCGGCGCATGATGCTCACGCGCCCGCTATATGGAGACAGGATCATGACTGCTGCGCCCGTCATTCGTTTGCATCCCGACGACAGCGTCCTGATCGCACGAACTACGCTGCTGCCGGGGGTGGCCGTGACCGACAGCGTGACCACGTCGGATCGCATTCCGGCGGGTCATAAGGTGGCGATCCGGCCGATTGCGACCGGGGAGGCGATCCGGCGCTACGGCCAGATCATCGGCTTTGCCACAATGCCGATCGCGCCGGGGCAGCACATTCACACGCATAACTGCGGCATGGGCGATTTCTCCCGCGATTATGCCTATGGCGTCGATGCCAAGCCGACGCCGAACTTCGATCTGCCGGCAACCTTCGAAGGCATTCGCCGCGCCGACGGCCGAGTGGCGACGCGCAACTACATCGGCCTTCTGACCAGCGTAAATTGCAGCGCGCATGTCGCAGGGCTTGTCGCGGACGTCTTCAAGCGTAACCCGTTCAGTGGCCACGATCCGCTGGCGGATTTCCCCAATGTCGATGGTGTGGTGGCGCTGACCCACAAGACCGGCTGCGGCATGACGCAGGACGAACCGCTGGCGCTGCTCCGCCGCACGCTCGGCGGCTACGCGCGTCATGCCAATTTCGCTGCGGTGGTGGTGCTTGGGCTCGGCTGTGAGATCAACCAGATCGGCGGCTTGATGGCGGAGCAGAAGCTCGCCGGGCGTCTGCGCGAATTGCAGATCCAGGACATCGGCGGCACCCGCAAGACCACCGAGGCCGGCATCGCTTTCGTCAGGGAAGCGTTGCAGGACGCCAACAAGGTGAAGCGTGAAACCGTACCGGCCAGTGAACTCACTGTGGCGCTGCAATGCGGCGGCTCCGACGGCTATTCCGGCATCTCGGCCAATCCGGCGCTGGGGGCGGCCAGCGATCTTCTGGTGCGCCATGGTGGCACCGTCATTCTCTCAGAGACGCCGGAGACCTACGGCGCCGAACATCTGCTCACGCGCCGCGCGGTGAGCCGCGAGGTCGGCGAGAAGCTGGTGGGATTGATGCGCTGGTGGGAGGATTACACCAGGCGCGAAGGCGCGGAGATGAACGCCAATCCCAGCCCCGGCAACAAGGCGGGCGGGCTCACCACCATTCTGGAAAAATCGCTCGGCGCGATGGCCAAGGCCGGCAGCACCAATCTCGTGGACGTGGTGAACTATGCCGAGGCGGTGACCAAGAAGGGCTTCGTCTTCATGGATACGCCGGGCTACGATCCGGTGGCCGCGACTGGGCAAGTGGCGGGCGGCGCTAATCTCGTGTGCTTCACCACGGGGCGCGGCAGCGTGTTCGGCTGCAAGCCCGCGCCGTCGATCAAGCTCGCGACCAATTCGCCGATGTATCGCCGCATGGAAGATGACATGGATGTGAATTGCGGCACCATCCTCGACGGTGACGAGACGGTGCAGCAATGCGGCCAGCGTATCTTCGAATTGATGCTGCGCGTCGCATCCGGCGAGGCAACCAAGAGCGAAAGCTTCGATTTCGGCGGTGCGGAGTTCGCGCCGTGGGTGCTCGGCGCGACGATGTAGCGCGGCGTGATCGCATGTTGTGACGCGTCGACGGTCGCGCGTTCCGCGCTTTGCCACAATGTTGAAGGATTTCGAACCCAGTCTGACGCTGATCGACTGTTGATGTCGATGGGAACGATTTGACGTTCTGGATGTTGTTTCTAGTTGTGATGCCTCCGACGGAGGCGTCCTGAATCGAGACGCGTTCGGGGGTTTGATGACAATTGAGGCCGGTGAGACCGGACGTCGCATTCTGTGCGTGTTTCCGCGCTACACATCCTCGTTCGGCACGTTCGAATATGCCTATCCATTGACGGACGGCGTGCAGGCTTTCATGCCGCCGCAGGGTCTGTTGTTGATCGCGGCCTATCTTCCAAAACATTGGCAGGTTCGCTTCATCGACGAGAACATCCGTGCCGCGACGGCCGAGGATTTCACCTGGGCGGAAGCGGTGCTGGTCAGCGGGATGCATATTCAGCGAATGCAAATGAACGACATCTGTCGCCGCGCCCATGCTTTCGATCTTGCGGTGGCGATCGGGGGACCCTCGGTCAGCGCCTGCCCGGATTATTATCCGTCATTCGACTATCTGCACATCGGCGAATTGGGCGATGCCACCGACGACCTGATCGCACGACTAGCGCGCGATCCGTCGCGGCCGGCGGAGCAGATGGTGCTGGAGACTGCTGACCGGCTCGATATGGCGCAATTTCCAATACCCGCTTACGAATTGGCCGAAATTCCGCGCTATTTCCTCGGCAGCATCCAATATTCCAGCGGCTGTCCGTATCAGTGCGAATTCTGCGACATTCCCGGCCTCTACGGCCGTAATCCGCGTCTGAAATCGCCGGAGCAGATCACCCGCGAACTCGACAAGCTGTTGGAATGCGGCATTCGCGGCTCGGTGTACTTCGTCGACGACAACTTCATCGGCAACCGCAAGGCCGCGCTCGACCTGCTGCCGCATCTCATCGCATGGCAGAAGAAGACCGGCTTCGTGCTGCGCTTCTCCTGCGAGGCGACGCTCAATATCGCCAAGCGTCCCGAGATTCTGTCGCAAATGCGCGAGGCCTATTTCGCCACCATCTTCTGCGGCATCGAGACACCGGACCCGGTGGCGCTAAAGGCCATGCACAAGGACCACAACATGATGGTCCCGATCATGGAAGCGATTCACACGCTGAACGGTTTCGGCATGGAGGTGGTGTCCGGCATCATTCTCGGCCTCGACACCGACAAACCGGAGACCGGCGCGCATCTGTTGAATTTCATCGAGCAGTCGCAGATTCCGCTATTGACGATCAATCTGTTGCAGGCGCTGCCCAAGACGCCGCTATGGGATCGGCTCAAGCGTGAGAACCGCCTGATCGAGGATGAGAGCCGCGATTCCAACGTCGATTTCCGACTGCCGTACGATCACGTCGTCAACACCTGGCGTCAGTGCATGGGTCGTGCTTACGAGCCCGATAAATTGCTGGAACGCTTCGAATATCAGATCCGTGAAACCTATCCGCATCGCTTGCAGCCGCCGGCGTCGCGCGCGCGGCTGTCGGCCGCGAACATCAAGCTCGGCCTCACCATGCTGCGGAACATCTTCTGGAAGGTCGGCGTGCTGGGCGATTATCGCCGCGCGTTCTGGAAGTTCGCGTTGCGCCGGCTGCGGCGCGGCGAGATCGAGTATCTCATCAGCTCGATCATGGTGGCGCACCACCTCATTATGTTCGCGCGTAACGCCTCGCGCGGAGTGACCAACGCCTCCTACTATTCGCTGAAGCTCCAGGAAGCCTCGGTGCCGGCGGAGTGATGGGCTTGCCCTTCGCAAGCCCGCTCGATGCGCTTTGATGACAGTTCCGTGAAAAGGTACGCTTCGGTAGGCCAACCGGGGCGAGTCGCAGGCAGCCTGTGCTTGCGGGATCGCACAGACCTGCTAAACCTCGGCGCCGTGATTTTATTTCATGTTTTCAATGGCTCCGGCCGTCATCGACGGTGGAGCCGGGCGCCGGACCGCCGGCCGAGAACGGACACCACATGCACGATGTGAATGGAAGCGATCTCGACGCCCACAAGCCGGGCAGGAAGCTGCCGAGCATTGCATTCGGGCTGGAGCGGATCGGGCTGATCGGCATTCGCGCGCCTGTGCTTGCGTGCATCATCCTCGCGCTGCTGTGCATCGGTGCCGCGTTCGGCATCCAGCGGATCAAGATCGACGATTCGCTCAGCCAGTTGTTCCGTTCCGACTCGGTCGAATACAAGCAATACGAGGAAGTCACCAAGCGCTTCCCCTCGACCGAGTTCGATGTGCTGGTGGTGGTCGAGGGCAAGACGCTGCTTAAGCGCGAGAACCTCGAGAAGTTGCGCAACATGGTCACCGACCTGCAACTGATCGACGGCACGCGCGGCCTGATTTCGCTGTTCTCAGCGCGGCAGGCGCCCGAAGCCGGCAAGTTGCCGGCGGCGCTGTTTCCGAACGATCTGCCGAAGGGCGCGGACTACGACAAGTTCATCGAGACGGTGAAGTCCAACGAGATCATTCGCGGCAAGCTGTTGTCGGATGACGGCACGTTGGCCTTGATCGTGCTGGCGCTCGACCCGGAGGTGGTGCGCAACAACAGCCTCGGCAAGGTGGTCGGTGAAATCCGCAAGGTGATGAACGACGATCTGGCGGGCAGCGGCCTGACCAAGGAATTGTCGGGCGTGCCGGTGATGCAGCTCGAAATCCGCAACGCGGTGGAACGCGACGGCCTGATCTACAACATCGCGGGCATTCTGGCGGGCTGTCTGATCGCTATTGTGTTCTTCCGCAAGGTTTCGTTCATGATCGTCGCGGCATTCCCGCCGCTGCTCGCCATCCTGTTGGCGCTGGGTGCGCTGGGCTGGGCCGGGTTCAGCCTCAACATGTTCCTGAACGTGATGACGCCGCTGATCATGGTCATCAGTTTCTCGGACTCCATGCAGCTCACCTTCGCGGCGCGCGATCGCCTGATCGCGGGGGAGGACCGCTATTCGGCGTTTCGCAACGCGGTGCTGGTGGTCGGTCCGGCCTGCGTGCTGACCCACGCGACCGCGGGCATCTCGTTCCTTGCCTTGCAATTCTCCAATTCGGATTTGATCCGCGCCTTCGGCGAAGCCGGGTTTGCGGCGACCGTCATCGCACTGCTGGCTGTGTTGCTGCTGGTGCCGGTGTTCGGCGTGCTCTTGGTGCGCAACGAGAAGGTGTTCGCCAGCAAATTCAAGACGGCGGACGCCGGCGTCAACGCGTTGCGCGCGTTCTGCATGTGGATCGCGGTGCGCATGGTGAGCCGGCCCGGGCTGTTCAGCCTGATTGCGCTGCTGGTCGTGGTGGGCCTCGGTTCGATCTATGCCAGCCTCGAGCCGCGCTATCGGCTGGCCGATCAGGTGCCTGACAAGCAGCAGGCGGTGGCAGCGAGCGGCCGCCTCGACGCCAAGCTGACCGGTGCCAATCCAATCGACGTGCTGATCGAATTCCCCAAGGGGCAATCGCTGTATTCGCCGCAGACGCTGGATACTATCGCCGAGGTTCATAAGCAGGTCGAAACGCAGGCCGGCGTCGGCAACGTCTGGTCGCTGGAAACGCTGCGGCGCTGGCTGACGGAGAAGGTCGGCTCCTCCGACGTCGCGACCTTGAAGGAATACGTCGATCTGTTGCCGAAGCATCTGGTGCGGCGCTTCATCTCGGAAAATCAGGACGCGGTGGTGGTGTCGGGCCGCGTGCCCGACAGCGACTCCAGCCAGATCCTGCCGATCGTGAAGAAACTCGATAACAGTCTGAACGAGGTCCGGAAGGAGCACCCCGGTTACGAGATCGCGGTGACGGGTCTCTCAGCGATCGCGGCGCGCAACAGCGCGGGCATGATCGAGAAACTCAACCACGGCCTGACCATCGAATTCGGTTTCGTGGCCGCCTTCATTGGGCTGGCATTCCGTTCGGTGGTGGTGGGGCTTGCCTGTATCCTGCCGGGTATTTTCCCAGTGGTATTGTCCGGCACGGTATTGTGGCTGCTCGGGGAGGGGCTGCAATTCGCCAGCGTGGTGGCGCTGACAGTCTCGTTCGGGCTCGGGTTGAGCGCGACGATCCACTTCCTCAATCGCCTGCGGCTCGAGCAGAAGCCCGGCGAAGACCCGGCGATCGCGGTGGAAAGCGCCACCGTGCTGGTCGGGCCGGCGCTGATCCTGACCACGGTCGTGCTGGCGTGCGGTCTTGTGGTGACGGTGTTCTCCGACCTGCCGTCGCTGCGGCTGTTCGGCTGGCTCAGCGCCTTCGCCATGGTGGCCGCGCTGATTGCCGACCTGTTCATCCTGCGGCCGACCGCAATGTGGCTCATCAGCATGTCGCAGCGTCTGCGCGGGACGGCCCGGCAACCCAAACCCGCTGAATAACGAAAGCCCGCGGGGTGAGCCGCGGGCTTTTGAACGGACCTTGAAGGTTATCCGGGGTCGGCGGTCAGCTCTTCACGAGCGTGATGTTGACGCCGCGGATTTCGCCCTTCGAATTGATCGACACCGACTGCTTGTTGCCGTGCGTGGTCACCGTCAGGTTGGCGGCGAAGCCCGCCGCTTCGACGAACACGTCGATCCGGCCTTCGCTGGCGCGACCCTGAAGATTACCGTTGATGTTGCGGCTCTGCTCGCTCCAGTTTCCGGTCACCGTACCGCCTTGGGCGACCACGTCGCTGTCGAGATCGAAGCGATAGCTGTCGCTGGCGCAGCGCAGTGTCTGCTTCAGACCCTGGCCGTTGCCGTTGACCTTGTAGTTCGCCTTGCAGCGAATCCGTTCGGTCGAACCGTCGGACATCGAAACCGATCCGGTTCCCGACCACGCGCCGCTGAAACTCATGAACGGACCGGACTGAGCATGGCTTGCCGATATCGAGAACAGAAGTATGCCGGCGATGCCGACTGCCTTGATGATCTGCGAATTACCAAAACCGAACGACTTCATAGTCTGCGCCCTACTTGATTTGCCTGTCGTGAAGATAGTGTCGCCGCATCCGGTGCGGTAGCTCAGTTCATAGTGTCTCGAAACCGTCCGCGGGTTCAATACCATGCACACAATGACGCCATGATATGGGGTGGCGGCGCACGAGCGGCTGCGGGCCGGTTCGAGCGATCGCGACATGACAGATGTGAATATCGTCACCCATCGAAATTGATGCATAGAATCATAGCGTTATGAGCGTTTTTCGGGTGGCCGTGCGATTGTCCACGCGCGTCATGTCGGTCTGCCGTAATTTTAGCCGCATTTGCAGGCGCTTTGACGGGTAGCATCGTCGTCGCTTCCACTCGGTGGCGTCGATTCGCCTGCATCCGTGAGGAGCATCGATGGAGTAAGATTGTTGACGGCGCGTCCGCCCTGTCAGTATTCAATCGGCTGACGGATTGTTCGTGACTTGCCGTCGGCATTGCCATCTCCAAATGTGAACGATCGTGGATCGATGACGGTGATCGATCAGGTCGATATTTTTGTCAGAAACGAAGGACCACAATGCCCAGAATTCTCCTGCTGCTCGCACTGTTGGCGCCGCTATCCACCGCTGCAATGGCTCAGAATCAGAGTGCAAACCAGCGCAGCGGAACCGACGCGGAGCAAAAAGCCTGCACCCGGGACGTCACGCGGCATTGCCGCCAACTGATGGACCAGGGCGACCTGGTGATCCTGGGCTGCCTGAAGGAACATCGTGCAAAGCTGACCAAGGCCTGCAATCAGGTTCTCGTTAACCACGGCCAGTAAACGCCAAGCGGCGGTTCCGCATTCTGAAAGCCCGGGCAGGCCGATCCCTGTCCGTGGCCGGGAAGCTCCCAGAGTTGAGTTCCTGGATGGCCTTTGCCGGGGGCAGCGGTGCCGCGCGGCTCGCGGCCTGCGACAGAATGCATTGGTTTTATGGGCGAACTTCCCATATATGAGGGCGGAACCGCGGGCGCGCGCCAACCATTGGCGCGCCAGCGCTTAATCCACCTATTGAGATGAATGTAGCCGTTTCCAATGACGACTGCGAGCGAGCTGCGATCGGGGAAGACCCATCGCGACGAGAATTTTCCGGTTGCGTCGTGGATCATCCATCCGCGTCACCGGGCGTTGATTCTCGCCTTCTATAATTTCGTCCGCACCGCCGACGACGTCGCCGATCATGCGACGCTGAGCGCGGAAGACAAGCTCGCAAATCTCGACCTGCTCGAAGCCGAACTGCTCGGGCGCGGCGACAGCCAACCCGAAGCCGTGCGCTTGCGCGAGGCGTTCGCGGAGCGCGCGATGCCGCCGCGTCACGCGCTCGATCTGCTGGTCGCGTTCCGGATGGACGTTACCAAGCTGCGTTACGAGAATTGGGACGAAGTCATTCACTACTGCCGCTATTCGGCGATGCCGGTCGGCCGCTTCATGCTCGACGTCCACGGTGAGAGCACTTCGACGTGGCCTGCGTCGGATGCGGTCTGTGCCGGATTGCAGATCAACAATCACTTACAGGATTGCGGCAAGGATTATCGCGATATCAATCGTGTCTATCTGCCGCGCGATGCGTTAGCCGCCGCAGGCGCCAGCGTCGAGATGCTGGGGCAGGACAAGTCGCCGCCGCAGCTTCTGCAATGCCTGCACGGCTTGGCGCGCCGCAACGAAGCGTTGCTCGATGAAGGCAAGTCGCTGAATGCCGGCGTGGTCGATACGCGTCTCGGGTTGGAGATCGCGGTGATCCAGACCTATGCCGACAAGATCGCGCAACTGCTGAAGGTGCGCGATCCGTTGAGCGAGCGCGTGCATCTGCGGCCATATCAGTTCCTTGGCTACAGCTTTAGCGGTATGGCCATGGAGCTGACGCGGCGCGTATTGCGGCGGCCCACCGCCAAGCGAGCGGCCGGCGCATGAGCATCGAGGCGGCGGCCGACGCAAGTTCCGGCGCATCCGCGTCCGGTAGTTCGTTCTACGCGGCGATGCGCATCCTGCCGCGCGCACAACGCGAGGCGATGTTCCAGATCTATACGTTCTGCCGCGAGGTCGACGACATCGCCGATGCCGATGGCCCGCGCGAGGGACGCCGCGAAGCGCTGGAGCAATGGCGCCGCGATATCGACGCGCTCTGCGCCGGGCATCCGCCCGAGCGGCTGAAAAGCTATCTGCCGTCGGTGCGAACCTTCGGCCTGCGCCGCGAGGATTTTCTCGCCATCATCGACGGCATGGAGATGGACGTCATCGGTAATATCCGCGCGCCGGATGCCGCGACGCTCGATCTGTACTGCGATCGTGTCGCCAGCGCCGTCGGCCGTCTGTCGGTGCGGGTGTTCGGCTTGCCGGAAGGGGACGGCGAGGGGCTTGCCTATCATCTCGGCCGCGCGCTGCAACTCACCAATATCCTGCGCGACATCGACGAAGACGCCGGTATCGGCCGCCTGTATCTGCCGCGCGAGGCGCTGCTGGCGGCGGGCATCACCGGCGACGATCCGGATGTGGTGATGCGCGAACCGGCGATGCAGGATGTCTGCGCGCCGCTGCTGGCGCAGGCGCGCGAGCATTTCATCAAGTCTGACGAGATCATGGCGCGGTATCCGCGCAAGATCGTGCGCGCCCCGCGCATCATGTCGAAATACTATCAGGTCATTCTCGATCGTCTGGTGGCGCGCGGTTTCGCGCCGCCGCGCGCGCCGGTGCGTCTCAGCAAGGTGGCGAAGATGGCGATCCTTCTGCGGTACGCGGTCATCTGATGTCATCCACCGTTCACATTATCGGCGCCGGGATTTCCGGGCTTTCGGCAGGTGTGCGGCTTGCCGCCGCGGGACGCACCGTGCGCGTGCACGAAGCGACGCAACAGGTCGGCGGGCGCTGCCGTACCTATTACGACGGCGCGACCGATCTGATGATCGACAACGGCAATCACCTGCTGCTGTCGGGCAATCAACATGCGCTGGCCTATGCGCGGCAGATCGGCAATCTCGAAGGCTTGAAAGGCCCGGACGAGGCGCGCTTCGACTTCGTTGATTTCGCGACCAGCGAGCGCTGGGTGCTGCGCATGAACGACGGCCGCGTGCCGTTCTGGGTGTTCGATGCTAAGCGGCGCGTACCCGGCACCGCGGCCGCTGATTACTTCGGCCTCGCGCCGCTGGTGTGGGCGGGGACCGACAAACGCATCGGCGATGCGATCAAGTGCGAGGGTGCGTTGTATTCGCGGCTGGTACAGCCGCTGTTGCTAGCCGCACTCAACATCGATCCGCCAAACGGCTCGGCCGGTCTTGCCGGAGCGATCATTCGCGAAACACTGCTGGTGGGCGGGCAGGCGTGCCGTCCGCTGATCGCCAGCGACGGCCTGAGTTCGGTGCTGATCGATCCCGCGATCCGCTTCATTCGCGAACGGGGCGGCAGCGTCGATATCGGTCATGAGGCGCGCAGCTTCACCTTCGACGGCAATCGCGTCAGCGCGCTCTCGCTCGGCGATCAGATCATCGACCTCGGCCCGCAGGATGCGGTGGTGATGGCGGTGCCGCCGCGCCCCGCAGTGGCGCTGCTGCCGGGCTTGACCGCACCGAACAAGTTCTGCGCTATCGTCAACGCGCATTTCCGCTTTCCGCCGCCGCCGGGCACGCCGCCGATCATGGGCATCGTCAATGGCCTGATCGATTGGCTATTCGCGTTCCCGGAGCGGTTGTCTGTGACCATCAGCGGCGGTGATCATCTGGTCGATCGGCCGCGCGAGGAACTGGCACAGGCGATCTGGGACGATGTCTGCAAGGCCGCAGGCATTGCCGCGCCGCTGCCGCCGTGGCAAATCGTGCGCGAGCGCCGCGCCACTTTCGAGGCCACGCCTGAACAACATGCGTTGCGGCCCCGCGCGCGGACGCGATGGACAAATCTGGTTTTGGCGGGCGACTGGACCGATACCGGCCTGCCGGCCACCATCGAAGGCTCGGTGCGCTCGGGTAACCGCGCGGCCGACTTGCTCCTGAAGAACTGACGGGCCGCTGTTAGCTGGGCCGCGCTGTCTCATTGGAACACGATATCGAAATGCTCAACACCACCACGCAATCTGTTATTGAAAAGGCCGAACTCGACCGTAGCATCGCGGCGGCGACGAAGGCGTTGCATGATCATCAGCAAGCCGATGGCCATTGGGTCTTCGAACTCGAAGCCGACGCCACCATTCCCGCAGAATACGTTTTGTTCCGGCATCAGATCGGTGAGCCCGCATCGCCGGAGATCGAAGCCAAGATCGGTAACTACCTGCGCCGCATTCAGGGCGCGCATGGCGGCTGGCCGCTGTTTCAGGACGGCGCGCTCGATGTCAGCGCCAGCGTGAAAGCTTACTTCGCACTGAAGATGATCGGGGATTCTCCCGACGCGCCGCACATGGTCCGCGCCCGTGACGCCATTCACGCGCACGGCGGTGCGGAGAAGGCGAACGTCTTCACCCGTTTCCTGATGGCGTTCTTCGGCGTCGTATCGTGGCGCGCGGTGCCGGTGCTGCCGATCGAGATCATGCTGCTGCCGCGCTGGTCGCCGTTTCATCTAACGAAGATTTCGTATTGGGCGCGCACCACCATGGTGCCGCTGATGATGCTCGCCGCGCTTAAGGTCAAGGCACAGAACGCGCGTGGTGTCGGCATCGATGAACTGTTCATCACGCCGCCGTCGCAGGTCGGGTTCTCGCCGAAAGCGCCGCACCAGAGCACGGCGTGGTTTCTGCTGTTCCGTGGCATCGACGCGGTGCTGCGGGTGATCGAGCCGATGTTTCCGAAGAAGCTGCGCGCCCGCGCCATGGCTGAGGCGCAAGCCTTCGTCGAGGAGCGGCTGAACGGCGAGGACGGCATCGGCGCGATCTTCCCGCCGATGGTCAACACCGTGCTGATGTATGACGGGCTCGGCTATCCGAAGGATCATCCGCCGCGCGCCACCACCTTGCGCGGAATCGACAAGCTGCTCGCGATCCATGACGACGAAGCCTATTGCCAACCCTGCGTCTCGCCGGTGTGGGACACGGTGCTGACCGGCCACGCGTTGCTGGAGGCCGGCGACGCGGAATCCGTGGCTCGCGTCCGCAAGGGGCTCGACTGGCTGAAGCCGTTGCAGGTGCTGGACGTGAAGGGCGACTGGGCCGCGAAACGTCCCGACGTCCGGCCGGGCGGCTGGGCCTTCCAATACGCCAACGCGCATTATCCAGACCTCGACGATACCGCCGTGGTGGTGATGGCGATGGACCGCGCTCGCCGGCTCGACGGCGGCAAGGAATACGACGCGGCGATCGCCCGCGCGCGGGAATGGATCGAGGGCCTGCAAAGCAAGGACGGCGGTTTCGCCGCCTTCGATGCCGACAACCTCGAATATTACATCAACAACATCCCGTTCGCCGATCACGGCGCGATGCTCGATCCCCCGACCGAGGACGTCACCGGCCGCTGCGTCTCGATGCTGGCGCAACTGGGCGAGACGGTGGAGACCAGCCCGGCGATGAAGCGGGGGGTCGACTACCTGATTCGCACTCAGCTCGATGAAGGCTCCTGGTACGGCCGTTGGGGCCTCAATTACATCTACGGCACTTGGTCGGTGATGTGCGCACTCAACGCTGCCGGCGTCGACCACAAGGCCCCGACGATGCGCAAGGCGGTCGACTGGCTGGTGAAGATCCAGAACCCGGACGGCGGCTGGGGTGAGGACGGCGACAGCTACAAGCTGGATTACAAGGGCTATGAGGCCGCGCCCAGCACCTCGTCGCAAACCGCATGGGCTCTGCTGGCGCTGATGGCGGCTGGCGAAGCCGATCATCCGGCGGTTCATAAAGGTGTTGCGTATTTGTCACAGGCGCAAAATGAAGCGGGTGAGTGGGACGAGACCCGCTATACAGCGACCGGTTTTCCGCGTGTATTCTACTTGAGGTACCACGGTTATCGGAAGTTCTTCCCCCTTTGGGCGCTAGCCCGATACCGCAACCTTCATTCGACGAACAGCAGGCTTGTAGGGGTCGGGATGTGATCTTGGGGACAGGGGACGGAGTTATGCCTGCGGGTGAATTCGACTCGCGGCCCGTCCTGATCGTGACCGGTCTGATGCAGGAGGCGCGCATTGCCGCCGGCCCTGGCATGACCGTCATTTGCAGCAGCAGCAATCCAACACAGCTTCGCTCGCTCCTGGCCGGTTTCGATCCGGGCACGGTTCGCGGCGTCGTCAGCTTCGGCGTGGCCGGCGGCCTCGATCCCGAACTCGAGTCGGGCGATGTCGTGGTCGCCACCGATGTCACGGCAGGTCAGCAAAGCTGGCTGGCCGGCGCTTCGCTCAGCGAAGAACTCATCGATGATAACGGGCTCGGGGGACGGCGGATTGTTCGCGCGCGCCTCGTGGGTGTCGAACAGGTGGTGCCGGCACGGTCCGCCAAGGCCGCGCTGCGCCGCGAGACGGGAGCCGCTGCGGTCGATATGGAAAGCCACATCGCCGCCGCCTACGCCACCGAGGCCGGTCTGCCGTTTGCCGCTTTGCGCGTTATCAGCGATCCGGCAAGCCGCTCGCTGCCGGCGTTGGCCGTCAACGCCGTGAAGCCGAACGGCAACATCAATCTCGGCGCCGTGCTGCGCGGCATCGCGCGCAACCCGATGGTGGTTCGTGCGCTGATGGCGACCGGACGCGACTTCAATCGCGCCTTGCGTAGCCTGCGCGGCTGCCAGCCGGCGCTGATGATGCAGCGGACCACGGTGTTCGCGCAGGCCCATCACAACCGCAATCACGCCGTTGCGCGACGGCCCGCTGAGGCCACGCAGGCCATCTCGGCGATCGGGCGTCAACTCGCGGCGGCGGGCTCCTGAGAGCGCCTGTTAGGGCAGATTTCGTTCAGATAGAATCAACCCATTCGTCATGGCCGGGCTCATCCCGGCCATCGACGTCTTTGGCCCTTGCATCGCCTTCAAGACGTGGATGCCCCGCATAAGCGGGCATCACGGATGAGGTTGGGTGCACCGCCATGCCAAATAAGAAACCTCGCTTCCAAGTATATCGGAAGCGAGGCTTGTTAGGCTTTGGATATTGAAGAGCAGGCCGACTGCTTACGCGGCGGTCGAGGTCTTCTGCTTGGCGGCGGCTTTGGCAGCCGCTTCCGCCGCTTCGTCGCGGCGAATTTCCGTCAGCGTCTTCTGAACCTGCTGGGCGAAGATGTACTGCGCCGGGCGTTGGTTGGAGAGGTCGATCTCCGGTGCCAGCGGGCCGCTGGTGCGGATGCCGCGCAACGCGACCCAGGCGGCCTTGAATGGGTTACGGAAGGCGGCGTCGGCCGCGGTCGGCTCGTAACCACAATGCGCCATGCAGTTGGCGCACTTCTCGTACTTGCCGGTGCCGTATGTGTCCCAATCGGTCTCGTTCATCAGCTCCTTGAAGGTCTTGGTGTAACCTTCACCGAGCAGGTAGCAGGGTTTCTGCCAGCCGAAGATGTTACGCGCCGGCATACCCCACGGGGTGCATTCGTAGCTCTGGTTGCCGGCGAGGAAGTCGAGGAACAGGCTGGAGTGCATGAAGTTCCACTTCTTGCCCTTGCCGAGTGCGAAGACATCGCGGAACAGCTTCTTGGTCTTGGTGCGGTTCAGGAAGTGCTCCTGATCCGGCGCGCGCTCGTAGGCATAGCCCGGAGACATCGACACGCCGACGCCAAGCTCAGTAGTGAAATCGAGGAACTTGGCGATCTCATCGGCCGGATGGTTGTCGAAGATGGTGGCGTTGACGTTGACGGTGAAGCCGCGTGCCTTGGCCGCCTTGATCGCCGACACGGCGCGGTCGAACACGCCCTGCTGCGACACAGAGCGATCGTGATGCTCTTTGAGGCCGTCGAGATGCACCGAGAAGAACAGGTACGGGGAGGGCTCGAACAGATCGAGCTTCTTTTCCAGCAGCATCGCGTTGGTGCAGAGCGACACGAACTTCTTGCGCGCGACCAGGCCGCGCACGATCTCGCCGATCTCCTTGTGGATCAGCGGTTCGCCACCGGGAATCGCCACCATCGGTGCGCCGCATTCCTCGGCGGCGTCCCAGCACTCCTGCGCCGACATACGGCGATTGAGGATCGCGTCCGGGTAATCGATCTTGCCGCAGCCGGCGCAGGCCAGATTGCAGCGAAATAGCGGTTCAAGCATCAGCACGAGCGGATAGCGTTTCCGGCCCATGAGCTTCTGCTTCATGATGTAGCCGCCGATACGGATCTCTTTCAGAAAAGGTATAGCCATTCTCAAGGTTCTTTCTGGCCGCACCGCATCTCGCCGTTAGGCGACGTCGGCCCGTGTCAATTCGGCGGGAAGCCGGAATTCGATGTTCTCCTCGCGGCCGGGCAGTACCGATACGGCCACCGGACCGATTCGCCGCAGCGTCTCAATCACGTCGTCCACCAGCACTTCGGGAGCCGAAGCACCTGCGGTGATGCCTACAGCTTTTGCGTTCGCCAGCCAATCGGGATTTAGTTCGCTGCCATCCGCGATGAGATAGCTTGGGACGCCCGCCTCGGCTCCGATCTCGCGCAAACGGTTCGAATTCGAGCTATTTGTCGCACCGACCACGAGGATAACGTCCACGAGCTTGCTGAGGTCTCTTACAGCAGATTGACGATTTTGTGTCGCATAGCAGATATCCCGGGTATCCGGGCCTTGAATGTCTGTAAACCGGGTCTGGAGGGCCGCGATGATGTCCCTGGTGTCGTCAACACTTAGTGTGGTCTGCGTGATGTAGGCGACCGGGGCATCGGCAGGCAGGTCGAGGGCCGCGACATCCGCGACATTTTGCACCAGCAGAACCGGACCTGGAACTTGCCCCATGGTTCCCACCACTTCGGGGTGGCTCTCATGGCCGATCAGGATGACGATCCGGCCCTTGGACATATAGCGTTTGCCCTGATTGTGAACCTTCGTCACCAGCGGACAGGTGGCATTGAGGACCGGCAACCCCCGGCTGGCGGCCTCTTCCTCGACGCTTTTAGCCACGCCATGGGCCGAGAAAACCGTGACGGCGTTGGGGGGGACTTCGTCGAGATCCTCGACGAAAATGGCCCCTTTGGCCTTCAGGCTTTCGACGACGTACTTGTTGTGAACGATTTCGTGACGGACATAGACCGGGGGGCCGTATTTCTCGAGAGCACGTTCGACAATCTCGATGGCGCGCACGACACCGGCGCAAAACCCTCGGGGTTGAGCGAGAAAAACTTCCATTGCGGGACCTTCAGCCAGGATGCGCCAAGCGCATCGGGTTCTCCATGGGATAGGAACGAGAGCTATTAGTCGTTTCCCGGCATATAAGGGTTCAGCCGCGCGCCGCCAAACCATGGCGTCGCTGCCGACCGCGCAGTTGACGGCATGGTTACCGCATTGTGGTATTATATTACGGTAACTCCACGAAATGGAACCCCGCTGCCTCCGTCATCTTGCCGCCACTTAATCCTGACTATTCGGTTCCAGCGAGGACTTCGCGGCGATTTCAGGGCGGGCGACAAATCGCCGCTCATTTGGATGAAGCGCTGAACCTCATGTATAGCCCGCGTGTCATAGGCCGGGGATCGTTCGCACGTTCCGCGCGCAAATGACCGTGAACCTTCCAGGGAAAGTCACGTCACGTCGTCGCAGCGCCCGCGGTCGAACATTTCTTCATATCTGAAGTTTGATAAGACAGCCCCGCGTTGAATGGACTTCGATTCCCGCTCTTCTGTTGATTGCCAAAAGAAAGAAAGATCGTGCTGACACGCCTCGTTGTTTCCATCGTCGGGTTTTGTACGCGATTTGCGGTCCCGACCGTACTGGTTGCCGTCCTCGCGACGGCGTTCGCGGGTGTCTATGCCGTCGACAACTTCGCTATCAACACCGACATCAACAAACTGATTTCGCCGAACCTCGATTGGCGGCAACGTGATATCGCGTTCGAGAAGGCGTTCGACCAGGAGCGGCTGATCATCGCGGTGGTGGAAGCGCCGACCCCGGAATTCGCTGGTGCAGCGGCGACGGCGCTGGAGAAGAAACTTCAGGAGAACCACGTCAATTTCGAATCGGTGCGGCGTCTTGGCGGCGGTGCATTCTTCGAGAAGAACGGATTGCTGTTCCTGCCGACGAAGGAAGTCGCGCAGATCACTGGTCAGTTCCAGTCGGCGGCGCCTCTGCTCGAAGTCATCGCGGGCGATCCCAGCTTGCGCGGATTGACCGGCGCATTGGAGATCGCGCTGACCGGCATCAAGCGCGGCCAGTTCACGCTCGACTCGGCGGCGCATCCGCTCGACACCATCGCGGGGACGGTCGAGCAAACGCTCGACAAGGGTAACGCGACGTTCTCCTGGCGCGGACTGGTCAGCGACAAGCCGCTCACCGACGCCGACAAGCGGGCCTTCATCGAGGTCAAGCCGATCCTCAACTTCGACGAACTTGAGCCTGGCAAGGCCGCGACCGACGCGATCCGCAAGGCGGCGAGCGACATCAATCTCGCCGGCGAGTTCAGCGCGCGGGTGCGCCTGACCGGCCCGGTGCCGATCGCCAACGAAGAGTTCGCGACGGTGCAGGAAGGCGCGCTCGTCAACGGCATCGGCACCGTCCTGGTGGTGCTGTTCATTCTCTGGATGGCGCTACGCTCGCCGAAAATCATTTTCGCCGTCTTCGTGACGCTGACGATAGGACTGGCGCTCACGACCGCCGCCGGATTGATGATGGTCGGCGCACTGAATCTGATTTCGGTGGCCTTCGCGGTGTTGTTCATCGGCCTCGGCGTCGATTTCGGCATTCAGTACAGCGTGCGCTATCGTTCGGAGCGATTCAAACACGACGACTTGCGGATGGCGCTGCTGCGTGGCGCCAAACGATCAGCGGTGCCGCTGTCGCTGGCGGCGGTGGCAACGGCAGCGGGCTTCCTGTCGTTCCTGCCGACCGACTACAAGGGCGTCTCTGAACTCGGCATCATCGCCGGTGTCGGCATGATGGTTGCGTTCTTCGCCAGCATCACCGTGTTGCCCGCGCTCCTGATGCTGCTCAACCCGCCCGGCGAAAGCGACGCCGTCGGCTATGCCTTCCTCGCGCCGGTGGATCATTTTCTCGAGAAGCATCGCGTTCCGATCATCGTCGGCACGCTGCTCCTGGTGATCGGCGGCTTGCCGCTGCTGTACTTCCTGCACTTCGACTTCAATCCGATTCATTTGCGCAATCCGAAGGTGGAATCCATCGCGACCTATCTCGATCTGCGCAAGGATCCCAACACCGGCGCCAACGCCATCAACGTGATGGCGCCGAATGAAGCCGGCGCGAAGCAGGTCGAGGAGAAACTAGCCAAGCTGCCGCAGGTGCTGCGCGTGATGTCGCTGGATAGCTTCGTACCCGAGGATCAGCCGGCCAAGCTGAAGCTGATCGAAGCCGGCGCGCGCGTGATCAATCCGGCTATCAACCCGGATCAGGTCGATGCCGCTCCGTCCGATGCGGAGAACGTTGCCGCGTTGAAGGGCGCGGTAGAAAGCCTGCGCAAGACCGCGGGCGATCAAAAGGGACCGGGCGCATTGGCGGCGCGGCGGCTTGCCGATGCCCTCTCCAAGACCGCGTCCGCGAGTGAAGCCGTGCGCAACAAGGTGCAGGCGGTGTTCGTCGCGCCGCTACAGATCATGCTCGATCAGTTGCGCAACTCGTTACAGGCGCAGCCCGTGAGCCTCGAGACACTTCCGCAGGATCTGGTGAAGTCGTGGAAGACTGCCGACGGTCAGGTGCGTGTCGAGGTTTCGCCGAAGGGCGATTCCAACGACAATGAAGTCTTGCGCAGCTTCGCCGATGCCGTGCTTGCGGCCGAGCCGAACGCGATCGGCGGACCGGTCTCGATCCTCAAATCCGGCGATACCATCGTGAAGGCGTTCATTCATGCCGGCCTCTGGGCATTGCTGTCGATCAGTATCCTGTTGTGGATCGCGTTGCGGCGGATCACCGACGTGTTGATGACGTTGGTGCCGCTGTTGGTGGCGGGTGCGCTGACGTTGGAAATCTGCGTGCTGATCGGGCTGCCGCTCAACTTTGCCAACATCATCGCGCTGCCGTTGCTGCTCGGCGTCGGCGTCGCGTTCAAGATCTACTACGTGGTGGCATGGCGGGCAGGGCACACCAACCTGCTGCAATCGAGCCTGACGCGCGCGATCTTCTTCAGCGCGCTGACGACGGCGACCGCGTTCGGCAGCCTGTGGCTGTCGAGCCATCCCGGCACCGCCAGCATGGGCAAGCTATTGGCGCTGTCGCTGGTGACGACGCTCGCCGCCGTGTTGCTGTTCCAGCCGGCGCTAATGGGTCGTCCGCGCGATACCGGGAATTAGGCAGATATCGCCAACCGGGTCGGCGGCTTCGCCGGCCTCCGCCGCGCCTTTCTGGCCGACGGTCTTCGGCGGCGCCTTGCCGGCGCTTTTCGCTGTCGACGAATGATGATGACCCTTGGCCGGGGGGACGGGCTTCGCGGCGGATTCGGCTGCGGGCGAATTGGACGGGCTGCTCGGGATCGGGCCGCTCACTCGCGTCCAGGTCTGGCCGCCGCACAGGATGCCGAGCACGCATCCCTCGATCTCGAGCTCATTCGGATTGTTCAATGTCATCGTGGAGTCGTAGAGCTTGCCGTCCTTGGCGTTGTAGATTTGCCCTTCCCACTGATCGGTGTTGCCTTTCTTCTTCTTCATATCGAGCAAGATTGGCATTCCGAGCGTCGGACGTGATTTTTTCGCAGCATCGGGATTGTTCTTGTCGCGGCCGCCGGGGATTTTCTCCCACGCCACGGCCCCCCACATGCTACCGTTGCACGCCGCGACTCGGATATTGGCGACGCCGTCCTCAACACGCCAGTCCCCGGTCGGGTCGCCAGCCAGCGCCGGCGTCATGCTGGCGGCCAGAAGAAAGCCACAACAGGCCAGAATGCGCTTGGTGGATCGGGAAGACTGCAACATGGTGAACCCTGTGATTTGATCTGTTTGACTGCGGTGAATCGAGAACGCCATAACGGGCTTTTTTATTGACGCGCAGGACATCAACCGAAATATGTAGCCGATGGTATATTCAAATCTAGACGTTTCCGAGATGTTTGTGGATCGCGAGGCGGAGCGCAGTTCTCTGCACACGCGGCATCTCAATGAACAACTCGTCCGGGTTCTTAAGACGATCGGCTACGATGTCGGGTTCAAGCGCGGCGAGGGGCAGTATCTGTTCGACCGCGAGGGCGCGCGTTATCTCGATCTCTTGAGCGGGTTCGGCGTGTTCGCCATCGGGCGGAACCATCCGGCGTTGCGTCAGGCACTCAAGAGCGTGCTCGATGCCGATCTGCCCAACCTCGTGCAGATGGACGTGTCGACGCTCGCCGGCATTCTCGCGGAACGATTGCTCGCGCGTGTGCCTTACATGGAGAAGGTGTTCTTCGCCAATTCCGGCACCGAATGCGTCGAGGCGGCGATCAAGTTCGCACGCGGCGCCACGGGACGTACCGGCATCGTCTATTGCGACCACGGCTATCACGGGCTGACTTACGGCTCGCTGTCGCTGACCGCCGACAACAATTTCCGAGGTGGCTTCGGCCCGCTGCTGCCGGATTGCACCGTAGTGCCGTTCAACGATCTCGCTGCGCTGGAACAGGCACTATCGACACGTCAGGTCGCGGCCTTCATCGTCGAACCGATACAGGGCAAGGGCGTGAACATGCCCTCCGACGAATTCCTGCCCGGCGCCGCGGCACTTTGCCGCCGTTACGGCACCATCATGGTTGCCGACGAGATCCAGAGCGGCATGGGGCGCACTGGCAAGTTTCTCGCGGTCGAGCACTGGAATGTCGAGCCCGACATGGTGCTGCTGTCGAAGTCGCTGTCCGGCGGCCATGTTCCAGTCGGCGCGGTGCTGACGCGCAAGAGCATCTTCGACAAGATCTTCAATCGCATGGATCGCGCTGTGGTGCATGGCTCGACCTTCGCCAAAAACGATCTGGCGATGGCGGCCGGCATCGCCACGCTTGAAGTGATGGAAGCCGAAAAGCTGATCGAGAACGCCGCAGAGCGTGGCGAGCAACTGATCACTGCGCTATCCGCGTTGATCCCGCGCTACGAGATGTTCAAGGAAGTGCGCGGCAAGGGATTGATGATCGGCGTCGAATTCGGACCGCCGAAATCGTTCCGGCTCAAGGCGGCGTGGAATTTGTTGGAGAGCGCCAACAAGGGGCTGTTCTGTCAGTTGATCACCGTGCCGCTGTTTAAGGATCACAAGATCCTGACGCAGGTGGCGGGCCACGGCAGCCACACCGTCAAGCTGCTGCCGTCGCTGACTGTCACCGCCGACGATTGTAAGTGGATCGAGAACGCGTTCGACGCGACCATCGCGGCAAGCCATCAGGTGCCGGGCGCGATCTGGTCGCTCGGCAAAACGCTGGTCGACAACGCGGTGCGCAAGTCTGCTTAACGTCTATAGGGTTTCATGTTTTGACAGAATGTCATTGCCGGGCTTGACCCGGCAATCCATCATTTTTGAAGAAGATGGATGCGCGGATCGGGTCCGCGCATGACGACGGAGATTCCATCAAAAGTCCAAAGCCTCTAGCGCCGCGTTAGCACGCTGATGCGGCCGTACATGCCGGTGCGCTGGAAACTGTCCTGCACATAACCGGCGGCGAGCGACCATTCGAATGCGCCCGTTCGCAGTCCGGTAAAATGCGCGCCGACGCGATACTGCCGGCTGTAGCGATCGGATGATACCGCGATCTCCGGACCGATCCAGCCGGTCTCGAACACGCGCCAGCCGCCGGCCATCCGCGCGCTGTAACCGCCGGCGATGGTAGTGACTGATGCGGAGGCCGACAGCATGGTGAGAGCGGAGGGCTCCCACCATAGGTCGACCGCAGCGCGGGCGCCGACGCTGTTGCGATAGGGCAGGTGATAGGCTCGTGCCGGCGAGAAGGCGTCGTGTTCGAAATCCGGACCGGCAAAAACTTTCACTTCGAGGTTGCCGCGCTTGAAGCGCCAGCCGGGAAGGATCGCCGCGCGAAGGATCGCGGTCCGGTAGCGCGTCGTCGGCGTATCGAAACGCTCGATGCCGTCGGAGACGAAAGCGCTGAGAACGAAGCCGTCCCGATTCAGCGAGTCTGGTGCCCATTGCGCGCCGGCATAGCCCGCGTAGCCGAAGGTCCAGAGATCGAAGCCGCTGTAAAACAGGAAGCGTTCGGGTGTCGCGCCGCCGATCAGGTCGTCGGATTCTAAAGTTCCTGATGGCTGCGCGGACACCAAAGCGGGCTCGCAGGCCAGGATGGCGGCGATGGCGCAACAGCAGCTCAGGTGTCGCGAACCGGGCATCACGCTCACGCCTACGCTGGGTACGTAGAACTACTTATGCGAGTGAAGCCTAGCGTTGCGGCCCGGTCCAGTGCTGCAACCAGAACGTTTATGGAACTTTGAGATAAATTTTACCGGATCGGGCGGACGGGCCGGGAGGCCGGTTTTGGAATAGCTTCAGCTCACCCGCTCGATCAGGGCCATGGCGGCGGCGGGCGCACGCACTTTACCCTCGTGGATGACGTAGGCGAACACGTCGCGCGGCTGCTTTTTGTGTGCGGCCGGCCCCATGCGCGGCAGATCATCCGGTTCACCGCCGCCGGCCCAAGTCTCAAATCGCTTGGCCCAGGCGTCGAGCGCCTTCGGCGGATAGCCGGTCTTGATGTCGTCGCTGCCCTTCTGCAAGCGCGCATAGACGAAATCGCCAGTGATGTCGGCAATGGCCGGGTAGGTAGCGTGTTCGGAGAACACCACCGGAATTTCGAATCGCCGCAGCAGCGCCACGAAGTCGGGCGCGCAAAAGCTGTCGTGGCGTACTTCGACGACGTGGCGCAATGCGCGTCCGTCCAGTTCGCGCGGCAGAAGTTCGAGAAACGCCCCGAAATCAGCCTCGTCGTATTTCTTGGTCGGCGCGAATTGCCACAGCACGGGGCCCAGGTGATCGCCCAGTTCAAGCACGCCGGAATCGTAGAAGCGTTTGATCGAATCGCCGGCCTCGGCCAGCACCCGTCGGTTGGTGGCAAAGCGCGGACCCTTCAGCGAGAACACAAATCCGTCAGGAACCTCGCTGGCCCATTTTCGGTAGCTCGCGGGCTTCTGCGAACCATAATAAGTGCCGTTGATCTCGATCGAGGTGAGGTGACTGGCGGCGTAGGAGAGTTCCTTCGCCTGCGCCAGCTTCTCCGGGTAAAACACCCCGCGCCACGGGGCGAACGTCCAGCCGCCGATGCCGAGACGAATTTTTCCAGCCTTTTTGGTCATTTGGGAGCCCTCTTGCGCGAAACGGATCGCGTTCCTATCTAGCAAACAACGGTAACGTCGACGCTCGCAGGGCTCCGTTACCGAGACGGCCACAACATAGCACGGTCACGCCGGATGTACGCGGACCCTGCCGTTCGTGGCCGTTGACATTTCTGCCCCCTCGATCGCGTTCCGACCTACCGGTGGTACCGGTGGTAATCGTGTCGATATGCCATTGCTCGCCTTGGCACGGCGAGATGTCGCAGATATATGCTGGCGCCATGGATCAAATGGTCGGGCAAGCGCCCCAGCATATCTCGCGGGCCGGTGACGTCGTGAATGCCTCGCAGGGGGCAGCCGCCCGTCAGCTTTCCGTCATCGTCCCGACGTTCAACGAACGCGACAACGTCGCCGAGCTGTTCGCGCGCCTGGCGAAAACCCTTGAGGGCATCTCGTGGGAAGTCATCTTCGTCGACGATAACTCTCCCGACGGCACCTGGCAGACGGTGCAGGAGATGGCGCAGCAGGACACCCGGGTGCGCGGCATTCGCCGCATCGGCCGCCGCGGACTTTCAGGCGCGTGCATCGAAGGCATTCTGGCGTCCAGCGCGCCTTGTGTCGCGGTGATGGACGCTGACTTGCAGCACGACGAAACGCAACTGCCGAAGATGCTCGGCCTGCTGCAACGGGGCGAGGCGGAGCTTGTGGTCGGCAGCCGTTATATCGACGGCGGCAACGCCGACAGCTTCAATCGGCAGCGCCGCGGTGCCAGCGAATTCGCTACCACGCTTGCGAAGAAGCTGCTGCGCGTCGAGGTCGCCGATCCGATGAGCGGCTTCTTCATGATCCGTCGCGACCGGTTCGAACAGCTTGCGCCGAAACTGTCGGTGCAGGGCTTCAAGATCCTGCTCGATATCGTTGCGACGGGGCAGGGCAAGCTGCGCATCGTCGAGATTCCCTACGCCTTCGGATCGCGGTTGCACGGCGAGAGCAAGCTCGACTCGATGGTGGCGCTGGATTTCCTCGGCCTGCTGCTGGCGAAACTGACGGGCGATGCGGTCTCGCTGCGCTTCCTGTTGTTCGCGCTGGTCGGCTCGATCGGTCTGGTGGTGCATCTTGCGGTGCTCGACGCAGCCTTCAATGTGTTCAACTATTCGTTTGCCGAATCCCAGTTGATCGGCGCGGTCGCCGCCATGACCAGCAACTTCCTCATGAACAATTTCCTGACCTATCGCGATCAGCGGCTGAAAGGCTTGTCGATCCTGAGCGGCTTGTTGATGTTCTATCTGGTGTGCAGCGTCGGGTTGTTCGCCAATGTCGGCGTTGCGTTCTCGGTCTATGGCCAGCAGCCGATCTGGTGGCTCGCGGGCGCGGCCGGTGCGCTGATGGGCGTGGTCTGGAACTACGCGATGTCCGGCCTGTTCGTGTGGCGCAAGCGGTGAGCCTGCCATGACCGCCAGCGAGGCGCGGCTGCTGCGTCAGACCTGGCTGGCCATTTCGGCGCTGGTGCTGGTTCGCCTGGTCGCGGCGGCGGTGACGCCGCTGAGTTTCGACGAAGCCTATTACTGGACCTGGGCGAAGCATCTCGCCGGCGGTTACTACGATCATCCGCCGATGGTGGCGCTGATCATCCGCCTCGGCACCATGATCGCCGGCGATACTCCATTCGGCGTTCGCGTCGTGTCGGTGCTGCTGGCGCTGCCGATGAGCTGGGCGGTGTATGAGACGGCGGCGATGCTGTTTGGCGGCCGCCGCGTTGCCTCCACCGCGGCGATCCTGCTCAACGTCACGCTGATGGCGGCGGTCGGCACCATGATCGTGACACCGGATGCGCCGCTGATGGTGGCGTCGGGCTTTGTGCTCTACACGCTTGCGAAGGTGATCACGACGGAGCGCGGCGCGTGGTGGCTCGCGGTCGGCCTCGCGGTCGGCGCGGCGCTGGTGTCGAAATACACGGCGTTGTTTTTCGGGCCGGCGATTTTGATCTGGCTTGTCGTGGTGCCGAAAATGCGCCGTTGGCTGCTGTCGCCGTGGCCCTATCTCGGCGGCATCGTGGCGTTCGCGGTGTGCGCGCCGGTGATCCTGTGGAATGCCGAGCATCATTGGGTGTCGTTCATCAAACAGTTCGGCCGCGCGCGCATCACCCATTTGACGTTGCGCTATGTCGCCGAGATCGTGCCGACGCAAATCCTGTTCGCTTCACCGCTGGTGTTCGTGCTCGGTGCGATGGGGCTGTATGCGATGGCGACGAAGCGGGGCGGCGCTTACGTGGCGCGGGCGCTGCTCAATGCGATGATCTGGGTCATCGTGCTGTATTTCACCTGGCATTCGCTCCACAGCCGCGTTGAAGCCAACTGGTTCAGCCCGATCTATCCGGCCTTCACCATCGTCGCCGCAGTGGCTGCGCATATGGTGAACTGGAGCGAACGCGGCAGGCGGCTCGTGCGCTTTTCGCTGCGCTGGGCGGCGCCGGTCGGCATCGCGATGTTCGCGCTTCTGGTGATCCAGGCCGATACCGGTCTTCTCAGCGGCTATCGCCGCGACGCCACCGTGCGCAGCATCGGCGTCGGCTGGCGCGAATTGGCGCCACAGATCGAAACGGCACGGGCGCGAACCGGCGCGGGATGCGTGCTCGCCAACGATTACGGCACCACGAGCTGGCTGATGTTCTATCTGCCGAAAGGCACCTGTGTGCTGCAAGCCAATGAACGGATCCGCTGGGTGAACATGCCGGCGCCGGATGCCGCAATGCTACGCGGCAAGCTGCTGCTGGTCGATGAACCGAAGCCGGAGGCGCAGGCGCAGCTGGCGGAACGTTTCGCCCGTGTCGAGCCGGTGGGCGAGGTGGTGCGCAAGCGTGGTCCGCTGGTGATCGAGACCTATCAGCTTACGCTGCTTGACGGCGCGAAGGGCGATGCGCTGGACAATTCGCCGCCGCCGGAAATGAACGGCCGCAGTTCCTCGGAATAGACCTGTACCATCCGACGAAAACGGCGGCCTCCGATGAAGGCCGCCGTCGCTATCGTTGAGACGCTACGTTGCGCTTAGCGGCAGACGCGCACGCGCTTGACGACGCGGTGGCCGTGATGGCCGCGCTGCACGACGGTTTTCATCGTGCAGACCGGGCGACGATGCCGATGACGATACTGCACCGTGGTCACATCGGACGAAGTATGCGCGGCAATTCCGGGCGCGGCGGGCAGCGCCGATGCCGGAGCCGAGAACGAAGCCAGACCCAATGCAATGGCGGCGGCGAATCCAAGGGCGGTTATTTTCACGCGATATCTCCTTCATTGTGGGGAACGCCGTGTTCACATTCCCGTGCGCACTGTTGTCCGCTACGGATGAACCCTTGATGAACGCGCAGGGAACCGCGCGACACTCACGATGCGAGACGATGCAGGCGGCAGAATGCGGGACACTGTGGACCAAAGCGTGAGAGGCGAGGCGCGGGCCGTATCCACACAGCCGCTGCTGCTGCATCCATCGATTCGCAAGGCGCGCGTGCTGCTGTCGCTGGCGGTGCTGCTGGTCGCCAACCTGCTGCCGCTCCTCGGTGTCGCGCTGTGGGGCTGGAAGCTGTTCGACCTGATCGTGATCTACTGGCTGGAGACGCTGGTGATCGGTGGCTTCGGGATCATGCAGATGGCGCTGACCGCCGGCTGGTTCGCGCTGTTCGTGGTGCCGTTCTTCATCGTGCACTTCGGCGGCTTCATGGCCGGCCATTTCGTGTTCCTGAACATGATGTTCGGCGACAGGTCCGGCGGAAGCCTCTCGGCGATTCCGGCGCGGCTGCACGACATGATTGTCGCGGAGGGGCTTTGGGTGGCGCTGATCGGGCTCGCCATCAGCCACGGCCTCGGCTTCCTGTTCGGCTTTCTGCTGCCGTGGCTGCGCCGCCGCTGGCAGGGCCGGCCGCTGCGCGAGGAAGCCGATGCCGGTAGCGCCGGCAACATCATGTTCGGCCCTTACAAGCGCGTGATGATCATGCACGTCTCGATTCTGCTCGGCGCATTTCTGGTCTCCATGTTCGGCAACAACTTCGCGTTTCTCACGCTGCTGGTGGCGCTGAAGACCGCGAGCGATCTCTACGTGCTGCGACGTCAGTGGAAGACTGAGGCGAGCGCGCTGCCGGCGTGAGCAGTCTTCGTCGCGCGCGATGCATCGCACGGCGATGCGCCTGTTGCGTCTTATTTCGACGACAATGCGTCGCGATTTTTGGATAATCCGCAGTACGATCCTGTATAGCTTTTGAAGTGCGGGCACACTATGAGCATGTACTGTGGTTGGTGCGCATGGATGTTAGTGCGTTGGCAGAATTCGGCATTGCGGCCGTGCCTGTAGCGGTGTTTTGGCCTTCTTTTTCTTTGAGTATTGGACGGGTAGGTCGACTAAATTTCAGAAGTCGCTTGTGAAAGAAATTACCCAAATCCCATCCAATCGCCCGGTTGTTGGCTGAACCGAAACGCCGGTCGGCAGACCTATGTGGACATTCATATACATTCACTTCAAGTCGCTCGGACCGAACGTCATGCCATACGTCTTGCTCATCGCCGTCGTCGGCGTCTTGTTACTTTACGTCAGCGGTGCGATTCCGCTGTCGAGTGTCGGCGGGCCGATGGTGATCGCGCTGGCTTTCTTTGCTGCGGCGCTCGGCGTCGCAATCCACGAGGCATGGACGAAAAGGCGAGGCGTGCTCGGCTGGATCGTCAACATCGTTTCCTCGTTCTTCGGGACGTTCGTGGCTGCCCAGCTCGGCGGCCTGATCATGGTGATTATCCTCAGTCCGTTTGTGAGCGGGTCGTCGCTCGCGGCCTCGCCGCGGCGGGCCAGGTCGTCGAGCATCGCCGATCTTCGTTCGTAGTCGACGGGCCGGCGGTTGTCCGGGTCGACGAGGCTGAAGTCCCAGATCTCCGTCCCCTGGTAGGTGTCGGGCACGCCCGGCATCGTCAGCTTCAGCAGCGTTTGCGACAGCGCGTTGACGCGGCCGTGGCGGGCGATCATCCGCTGGC
>JAFKKM010000156.1 GCA_017305555.1 Hyphomicrobiales bacterium
TTCGTCTACCACCGGCTTCGGCCGCGCCTTGCCGCCGAACTCCGAAACAAAACGCTCGACGTGAATGCGCTCGTTGGCGATCCCGATCTCGCGGCACGTCGCCTCAATATCCTCGCTCATGCCGGTCGGTCCGCAGATGAAAACGTGATCGACGCTCGCAGCCGGCACCAGCGAACGCAGCAACACTTTCACCTTCTCGGCGTCGAGGCGACCGTGGAGGATCGGGATGTCCTGCTCTTCCTGCGAAATGACGTGGAACACCGAGAGCCGCTCCATATAGCGGTCCTTCAGTTCTTCCAATGCCTCGCGAAAAATGATGCCGTCGGTCGCACGGTTGCCGTAGAACAGAAAGAAGCGGCTGTGCGGCTCACGCGCCAGCACGCCGCGAATAATCGAGAGGATCGGTGTGATGCCGGAGCCAGCAGCAAAGCCGACATGGATGCGCGCATCGGCCGGCGAGAAGGCAACGCCAAAGCGGCCGGTCGGCGTCATCACGTCGAGGGCGTCGCCAACATTGAGTTCGTCAGCAGCCCAGCTCGAGAACGCGCCGCCCTCGACCTTCTTCACCGCGATCCGCAGTTCGCCGTCTTCCGGTCCCGAACAGATCGAATAGGAACGCCGTACTTCCTCGCCATCCATCGTGGTGCGCAGCGTCAGATACTGCCCCGGCGCGAAGGCGTATTCATCCGCCAATTCGTTCGGGATCGCGAAGGTCAGCGAAATCGCATCATTCGCCTCGCGGCGCAAATCATCGACGAAGAGACGGTGGAAACGTGGCGTGGCCATCATAAGTGCCTTCTTCCCCTCCCCCCTTGTGGGAGAGGGTGGATCGCCGCAGGCGATCCGGGTGAGGGTTTTCGTGTGGCGCCCCTCATCCGCCTTCGCTTTGCGAAGGCACCTTCTCCCACAAGGGGAGAAGGAAAAAGGCGCCAGTTAAATCATCCAGATATTCAACTCAGTGACACTTGAAGTAATCGAATGGCTCGCGGCAGCTCTTGCAACGCCACAGCGCCTTGCAGGAGGTCGAGCCGAATTCGGACAGAGTCTCGGTATCGGTCGAGCCGCATTGCGGGCACGCCACCTCTTCGACGCCGAACAGCGCGCGGCGGCCGCGGCCAGCCTGCGGCGGCGCGATGCCGTACTCCTTCAGCTTGCGGCGGCCGTCATCGCTCATCCAATCGGTGGTCCAGGCCGGTGACAGCACGGTGCGCACCGTCGGCTTGCGAAAACCGGCGCGCTCCAGCGCGACTTCGATTTCGACCGCGATCATGTTCATCGCCGGGCAGCCGGAATAGGTCGGCGTGATTGCGACCTCAATTTCACCGTCATGCACGGAAATGTCGCGCAGCACGCCGAGATCGGCGATGGTCAAGACCGGAATTTCCGGATCGACCACTTGTGCGGCGGCGTCCCATGCGCGCTGACGCAACTCCATATCGCGGGTCACGTGATTCACCATGTCGCTCCCGGAAAGCTACGCTGCATCGATTGCAATTCGCTGAGCAGATGGCCGAGATGCTCGGTGTGGTGGCCGATGCGGCCGCCCTTCTGCATCCAGTCGTTTGCGGGCCGCGCCAGCGTGGATTCGCCGAGCACGCCCGATACGATCTTGAGCCACTGCAGACGCAGCGTCTCCGGATCGATCGCGATACCGGCGTCGATCAAGCCGCGCTCACTAGCATCGACCGTAAACATCTCGCCGGTGAAAGCCCAAAGGTCGTCGATGGCGGCCTGCGCGCGACGATGGCTCTCCTCGGTGCCGTCGCCGAGCCGCATCATCCACTCGGACGAATGGCGCAGGTGATAGGCGCTTTCCTTCTCGGACTTCGCGGCAATCGCGGCCAGCGTCGCGTCCCGTGACGTCATCATTGCGCGCCAGTAGAGATCGGCGAAGGCGGAATAGAAGAACTGCCGCACCATGGTGCGGGCGAAGTCGCCGTTCTTCTGCTCGACCAGCAGCAGGTTGCGATACTGTCGCACGTCGCGCAGATAGGCGAAGGTATCCTCAGTGTTGTTCTTGCCCTCGACTTTGGCGGCGTAAGCGTAAAGCTCGCGCGCCTGCCCGAGCAGGTCGAGGCCCATGTTGGCGAGCGCCATGTCCTCTTCCAGCATCGGCGCATGGCCGCACCATTCCGAAAGGCGATGGCCGAGGATCAGCGCATCGTCGGCACGGCGCAACGCGTAGAGCACCAGCGGGGTTTCGGAAACGGTAATTGAAGCTGCGGTCATCAGCGCACCTTGTTGTGGCAATCCATTTTGGACGCCGTCATTGCGAGCGAAGCGAAGCAATCCAGAAAACCACGAAGCAAGGACTGGATTGCTTCGTCGCTACGCTCCTCGCAATGACGAAATGTTTTTGTCTCGCCCGAGGGACGAACTACATATGCCCGACTTCTTCCGGCACGTCGTAAAACGTCGGATGCCGGTAGATCTTGGTTTCCGCCGGCTCGAACATCATGCCCTTCTCGGCGGGATCGGATGCGGTGATCGCGCTGGACGGCACGACCCAGATCGAAAGCCCCTCGCCGCGCCGGGTGTAGATGTCACGCGCGGCCTGCAACGCCAGCGTGGCGTCGGCGGCGTGCAGCGAGCCGACGTGCTTATGCGCAAGACCGTTGCGGCTGCGGATGAAAACTTCCCAAAGCGGCGTGTTCGGTGTCGCCATCGTTTCCTCCGTCTATTACTCGGCTGCCTGAACCATGGATCGACCGGCACGCTTCTCGGCATAGGCGGCCGCCGCCTCGCGCACCCACGCGCCCTCGTCATGCGCCTTGCGGCGCGCCGCGAGACGATCGCGATTGCACGGGCCGTTGCCGGCGAGCACCTGCTTGAATTCGGTCCAGTCGATCTCGCTGTAGCGCCAGTGTCCGTCTGCGTCCTGCGTCATACCGGGATCGGGAACAGTGAGGCCAAGAAACTGCGCCTGCGGAATCGTCGCGTCGACGAATTTCTGGCGCAGTTCGTCGTTGGAGAAGCGCTTGATTTTCCACTTGGTCGATGTGTCGCTGTGCTGGCTCGCCTGATCCGGCGGACCGAACATCATCAGCACCGGCCACCACCAGCGATCCAGCGCGCCTTGCGCCATTGCTTTTTGCTCAGCGGTGCCGCGCGACAGCGTCAGCATGATCTCGAAACCCTGCCGCTGATGGAACGATTCTTCCTTGCAGACGCGGATCATCGCGCGCGCGTAAGGACCATACGAGCAGCGGCACAGCGGAATCTGATTCATGATCGCCGCGCCGTCCACCAACCAGCCGATGGCGCCGATATCGGCCCAGGTCAGTGTCGGATAATTGAAGATGGAGGAATACTTCGCCTTCCCCGCCAGCATCGCGTCGACCAGTTCCTCACGCGAGGTGCCGAGCGTTTCGGCAGCAGCATAAAGATAGAGGCCGTGGCCGCACTCGTCCTGCACCTTGGCGAGCAGTGCCGCCTTGCGCCGTAGGCTCGGCGCGCGGGTCAGCCAATTGCCTTCGGGCAACATGCCGACGATCTCGGAGTGCGCGTGTTGGGAAATCTGCCGCGTCAGTGTCTTGCGGTATGCGGCGGGCATCCAGTCGTTCGGCTCGATGCGGTCGTCGACATCGATGCGCGCCTGAAACGATGCCGCGAGCGTTGCGTCCTCAACGAAACGGTCTTCGCCGTCCGACGTATTGAGCGCCTGCGTATACATGGGCCGCCTCCCGAATTTGATTGACCCAAATATATAACAAAAATAATTCTAAGCAATAATTTTCTGTAACATATTAACACCGATCATCGAACCGCAGTCCGAGTTCCGCACTGGCAGGCGGCAACGCCCCAACCGTACTCACACCATTCCGGTCAAGCCATTGTTCGGAGGCCGGAATCAGGCGGCGATAAAGATCCGCGCAAAGCTGGCGCGCGGGCGTCCCCGGCCAATCTGACGGCAGCAGGCTTCCCGGCAGCAGTGGATCGCGTAGCACGACGCGGCGGTAATGGTGGATCAGCAGGATGCGTGCGGTGAAGGCATCGGCGTCCGACAGCGCTTCGTCGCGCTCAAGCCAATCGCGCAGCGGCGCAAAGGTTTTCATGAAGCGCTGATAGGCTCCCGCGGTGAGATGCAGCGGCCAGCTCTCGCTGAGCAACCGTCGGCCACTGTCGTCCTCGGCGGAGACTTCCAGCCGAATGGCGCCCGTCGCTTCCACCGGCACTCGCACGCCCGACGGCGCCACCCAGACGCCGGCAAGCGGACTGCCGAAGCCGGCGGCGCGTAGCGCCTCGCGTGCGGAATCGCGGTTGCTACCATTGCCGAGCAGCAGCAATTCAAAGCGGCCGGTCCAGTCGGATGGTTGCGGATTGTAGACGTGGCGCACCGCCGTATCGAACGTCTCGCGGCCCTTGTCCGCCAGCCGATAGAAGCTGTTGCGCCCCACCCGCTCGCGCTCGAACCAGCCATCGGACGCCAGCCGCGACATCGCGGTGCGCACCACACCACCCTCGATATCGAGCATGGCGAAGAACGCCAGCAGGGTGCCGAGCCCCACCGAGCCGCCGCGCGGCACGATGGCGTCGCCGAACAGCGTGACGACGATGGAGCCGGTGCGCGAGGGTTCGCGCTTCAACTGGTCGAGAATGCGGGCAAGCGGTTGAGGCATCGAAATCCGGCATAGCGTGTTTCGTCGGTACAGACCACCGCTCCCAGCAATGCGGCGATTTCCTCGGGCGGTACGTCCCGCGCCATGATGGCTCGGCCGGATTATAATTGACCAATTGGACGGTCAATGCGAAGTTGCCCGGCGAGCCGCCCGGCCGAAGAGGCGGCAAACGTCGGCACTCCGCCGGCACGACCTCAAGGACACCGGACTTTATGGCTCGCACCCGGGCAACCGACTACGACCAGAAGCGTCTGGGTATCCTCAGCCAGTCCGCACGGCTGTTCGCGCAACACGGATTCACCGGCACGTCGATCACCATGATCGCGGAAGCGTGCGGCGTGTCCAAGGCGCTGATGTACCACTACTACAATTCCAAGGACGACGTGTTGTTCGACGTGCTTGCGGATCACCTCAAGCATCTCGTCGCCCTGGTGGAAGCGGCAGCGGCCACCGAAAGCGACGGTCGCCGGCGTCTGGTCGCGATCTGCACCGCCCTGCTCGACGCCTATCGCGGCGCCGACGCCGAACATCAGGTGCAGATATCCAGCCTGAAACTGTTGCCCCGCGCGCAGCAGGACGTGCTGAAAGAACTCGAACGCCGGCTGGTGACGATCTTTTCCGAAGCCATCGCCGCGTCGCTTCCTTCGACCGCGAAACAACCCGATGCGCTCAAGCCGCTGACGATGTCGCTGTTCGGCATGTTGAACTGGCATTACCTGTGGTTTCGCGACGGCAGGGGGATGACCCGCGAAGCCTATGCGTTGATGGCGGCGAACCTCGTTCTCGCCGGCGCCGAAGACGCGATCCGTGCGGCGGGCGCGCCAGTAGCATCGTCGAAAGCGTCGACGTCTGCCAAGTCTGTCATCATGAAAAAGAAGGCCGAGAAGGCGCGACCCTAACGCTCCCGTTCGTCATGGCCGGGCATAGCCGTTCGAAGAACGGCGTCGCTCCGCTCGCCTATGTCCCGGCCATCCACGTCTCTCTTTTTTGCTCAACCGAGAAGACGTGGATGGCCGGAATAAATCCGGCCATGACGAGTTGAGTCTCAACGCCAAGTTCTGCAACGCTTCTTTTGGGGCAGATCCAGAACGACGGCGTCGCACAAACCAAATATCAACTCATCGTTCGCGCATCGGTGGCGCTTCAACATAAGCAAATGCCCGGAGCAAGTCCGGGCATCGCAAATCCTGTTTAACTGATCACAACACCTTACCGGTTGGGATCCGGATACACCAGGCTGCGCCAGCCGCTGCGGTCGAACGGCTTCCACGCGCCTTCGGCCTGCGACAGACGATCGGCGACGGCATAAACCGCGGCCGGATGGAATCCCATGCCGCAATGGCTGCTCTCCACCTCGATATTCTCGGTGAGCGACGACGTCTTTTCCATGCAGCCTTGCCAGGCGCAGATGCCGTCGGTGCGGCTGTAGATCGCGGTGGTCGGCATCGGCGGCGCTTCCGACAGCGGACCGCCGAAATGTTCGCTCGCTTCTTCCGCGCGCTGGCCGCTCGCCAGTTCATAGACGCGCCAGGCGTTGGTCGATTTCGGATCGCCGGCGAACGGGCTGCCGAGCGTAATGACCGAGCGCACACGATCCGGCATCATCTTGGCGAGCTGGCGCGAATAGAGCCCACCGAGGCTCCAGCCGACGAGACTGACCTTGCGGCCGTGGGTATCGTTGATACGCTTGACCAGATCGACCACGGAATCCTGCACGCCGGGCCGCAGGCCGTAGTTGCGTCCAAGGCCCCAACCGCTGACGGCGTAACCGCGACTGGTAAGGAAGCTGCGCAGCGGCCGCGTCGAGGCATCACTCGCCATCAGTCCCGGAAGTACCAGCACAGGATGGCCATCGCCACGCGGGGCGAGGCTGAGCAGCGGCAATGCACCGAGAAACGCGCCGAGTTCGGAAAGCGCTCGTCCTTCCAGAAGGACCAGCAGCTTGGAGGGAGGGGCTAACGATTGAGCAGCAGCAGCCATCGAGTATCCTTTCCCGCCCGACGCGCGCATCGAGCACCAGATCAGTTGAGCAAATTACCGTTTCGCTAAAGCCAGAACCTCGTTCCGATTCGGCGACACAATGTCGTCACAAACAAAGCTATGAGCCGATTTCGACGAATACAAGCAGCCTTTGGTAGCGGGGAACCGGGGTGTTACCCTCCGGCAACACCCTGGCGCTCAATGACGGGGCGATTCGTCAGGGCAATCGCAGCAAAACCTCGATGGTGTGGAGCACCAGTCCGACGAGTCCGCCAATCAGCGTGCCGTTGAAACGGATATACTGAAGATCCTTGCCGACATTGGTTTCGATCAAGGTGATGAGTTGCGCCATGTCCCAGCCCTTCACCTGATCGGCGATGAAAGTGGAGACGCCGCTCTTCTGATCGGCGATGAAACTGCGCAGCACGACGACGATGCCCTGATTGATCTCACCCCGCATTTCGCCGTCGGCGGCGAGCGCCCTTCCCGCCTCGACGAACACGTTGGCGAGGTGGTGTTGCAGCACGCTCGATTCACCGGACGCGCTTTTCTCCAGAAACGCCTTGGCCTGCGCCCACACGCTCTGCGCCAGTCCGCCCAGTTCAGGCCGTGCCAGTAAGCTGCGCTTCAACTCGTCGAGATGCGCTGCGTAGGTCGGATCGCTGCCGATCCTGTCAACGAAAGCCAGCACCATGCGGTCGAATTCGCCGCGGAACGGATGCTGTGGGTCGGCGCGCACCTCGTCGAAGAAGGCCGACGCCGAAGCGAGGATGCGCTTCACCAGAAATGCGTCGGCGCGATAGAAATTCAGCAGCGACGGCAGTTCATCGCGCAGCTTGGCGCGAAACGCCGTCATCGTCTCCGGCTGGCTGAGCGCGCCGTGAATCGCGATCAACAGATCGTCGAGCAGCGCGTTGTGCCGCCCTTCCGCAACGAAGGTGCGCAAGGTGCTGGTAGCGAGCGGCGCGAGATCGATCGATTGCAACTGCGCCATCACTCGCCGAGAGACGTATTGCGTGAGCCCGGAGGTCTCGGTCGCGTCGAACGCTTCCGGCAACAGCCGCAGCACGAAGCGCGCGAGGTCAGTGCTGCGCTTGCGGTCGCTCATCCAGTCGGCAATGAAGGAGGCAAAATCGATCTGGCGCAGCTTGGCGTCGACCGGCGCCGCGTCGAGAAAATTGGTTTCGATGAACTCACCGAGCTTGTCGGCGATCCGCGCTTGATTGTTCTGGATGATCGCGGTGTGCGGAATCGGCAGACCGAGCGGCCGGCGAAACAGCGCCACCACCGCGTACCAGTCCGCGAGCCCGCCCACGGTTGCGGCTTCCGCAAAGGCGGCGACGAAGCCGAACGCCGGATGATAGGGCAACAGCAGCTTCGCGGTGATGAACACCGCAAGGCACCCCACCAGCACCAGCGTCGCCAGGAATTTGATGCGCTTCAATTCGGCGGCACGCGCGGCGTCGCCACCTGTTGACGTCAATGCAAACTGAGCGTCACGCGTCATCATGATCCTGCGGCGTTCGAATAACTCTGCTCACTATAACCGATGAGACCGGCATATGCCCGCCACCGGAGTTAGAGGAGCCGTAACCGCCAGACAAAAAGAAGGCCCGCGACGCGGGCCTTCCGAGTTGATGATCGCCGACGGGGAGGAACGTCGACGGTCAGTCGAAACGTGAGAGATCAGGCAGCCTTGTTGTAGGACGCCGCGACCTTGGAGAAATTCTCCTGAGCCGACTTCGCACCTTCGGTCACCAGCTTGCCGACGTACTCGCTGGTCGACTTGGCGCGAGCAACGAGGGTCTCGCCGTGGGCGCGAACTAGGTCCGACTGGATCTGGAAAGCTTCGGTGATCGACTTGGCCGAGGCCAGCTTGTCGATGCCGTTGAAGAACGCTTCCGCGTCCTGATAGATCGCCTGCTGGATGCTGCGGCTGATCTTGGCGGCTTCGCTGACCGAGTTATTCGCGGCGGCTTCGATCGCAGCGGTCACCTTCTCGGAGCCGGTGTGCAGGTCGGCGGCGCGGTCCTTGGCGGTGCCGGCGGCGCGCTTGACGAAATCGCGAGCGGCTTCGGGAACTTCCACGTTCTGGAGGTTCTTGAAGGCATCGGAAATCGGAGCAAAAGCTGCTTGCACGCTGTTCAGCACGGAATTGGTTTCGTTCGACATGTCAATCTCCATCCTCAGGTTTGAGCTATGGGCTCGGCCCGTCCGGTGTGGCCCGGGATGG
>JAFKKM010000169.1 GCA_017305555.1 Hyphomicrobiales bacterium
TTGGGGTCATCCAGTGGCGACAGCACGGCGCGAATGTGGCCGGGCCTGATGGTCGGAAAATCGCCCTGGAGATTGATGACGACCGGGTGGGCAGCCGCCCCATCGAGCTTTTCCATCGCCTCGAAGATGCGGTCGGAGCCGGAGGGGTGGTCGGCGCGGGTCATCACAACCTCGCCGCCATGGGCGGTGACGGCGGCGGCGATCTCCGGGGATTCGGTCGCCACCGCGACGCGGCCGAGTGCGGCCTCGTTGGCACGGCGCAGCACCTGGACGATCATCGTGACGCCGCCGATATCGGCGAGCGGCTTGCCGGGCAGGCGGGTCGCGGCCATGCGCGCGGGGATCAGGATAAGCGGCTGTGACATCGTCGGTTTAGCTGTCTGGCGCGGGGCGCGAGTTGCGCCGGAATGGCGGGGCTTTTTTCCCGTGACGGTCTGTTTATACGGGTTGCCAGAGGCGGGGCAAACCGGTATCTCATCGCCATCGCCCCGCCTTTTTAGATTGATTCCGGGCGCAAAATCCTTGGCCGCCTTCGTTCGGCCTACAAGTTGACCTTCCGGTCTGGAGCCTGATCCGCAATGGACTCCTTTGAGCTGAATAAGATTCTCGGGGCGATCCTCGCCACCTGCCTTGTCGTTCTCGTCACCAGCTTTGCCGCGCAGGCGGTTTTCGCGCCGGTCGTACCGGCGAAGCCGGGCTTTGAAATTGCCGTGAAGGAAGCCACCGGCGGTGACAAGGCTGCCGCGCCGGAGAAGTCCGAGCCGATCGAGAAGCTGCTACAGACCGCTTCGGTAGAGAAGGGCGCGACCGCCGCCAAGAAGTGCGCCGCCTGCCACACCTTCGAGAAGGGCGGTCCGAACCGCGTCGGTCCGAACCTTTATGGCGTTGTCAACGACCACAAGGGCGAGGGCCGTGGCGGCTTCAACTTCTCGGCCGCGATGAAGGCCAAGGGCGGCACCTGGACCTTCGATGATCTCAACCAGTTCCTGAAGAGCCCGAAGGGCTTCGTCCCCGGCACCGCGATGGGCTTCGCCGGCCTCAGCAAGGACAGCGAGCGCGCCGACGTGATCGCCTACCTCAATTCGCTCTCGGACAAGCCGGCGCCGCTGCCGACCGCGTCGAAGTAAACGTTTTCGCCACCTCGTAATGGCGCAGGAAAAAGGCCGGGGTTTCCCGGCCTTTTTTGTTGCCGGCGTGTCATTCCGCTTGGCGGGACGTTTGGTCGCAGGACGGCCGCATCC